>NZ_CABPUX010000001.1:0-1902 GCF_902460715.1 Campylobacter concisus
GGATGGTTACTTTACAGATGAGTTTAATAAACAAGCTGGCATACCAAGTGATTATAAAATTCACTCAAGCACGCTGGAGTCATTAGTCAGGATAGCGACGCAGCCTGACTATATGCAAAGGGTTTTTGACAGCATCGATATACTAAAAACCGTAAATAATGCCTACAAAATCCTCTCACAAGTAGTTGGCGAAGACACGCTAAATTCAAAAGATAGCTTTAGCTTAGATGAGATAAGAAATTTCCCTCAAGGCTTTTCTTATGATCGTCAAAGTATGCAAGTAACCAAAATCCATAACTCCATTCATGAATTTGGCTCGGCTGCGGCTGATTTTAACGGCAAAGAGTCAAATAAGCAGATGATAAGCACGCTCTTTTTCAATCCAAGCTTTGATGGCGGAGATGGTAGGCAGCCACTAAAGCCAACAACAGATATCTTTAACAACAACAATGGTGGCAAAGAAAACACGGTCATTGGTATATTTATGGATCCGCATGGAGAGAAATACACTAATAAAGACGGCTCAATAACTAAAGGCGGACTTATAGCAGCCGTTATAAACAACAACCTTGATGTAAGAGAGGGCGAGACAACAGCACAAGGCAAAAGAGAAGGCTATGATAAGAGCATAGATAGTAAAGAATTTAATAGGGCTTTTGAGTTGTTTGAACTTATGGGCGAGATGAAATTTGGACCTGGCTTTATAAATGCTACTGATAACGATATAGCTGGCATGCCTAAATATATGCAAGACTACATCAGGTCTAAAAGAGACTTTGTCTATATCGACTTACAAAGTGGCTTTGTCAGCACTCCTGAAGATAGGCGTAGGGGATATGAAGAAGACGAGCTATCATTTAAAAAGATGATGGAGCGTAATCTAAAAATGCTAAAGCTACTCTTTGGTGAGATAGACAAAGATGGCAAGAAGAGCAAAGACTTTATGGATAGCTTTTTAAAATTTAGCATGCCACCTTTAAATTTAGTAAAAGAGCTAAATGAAAACCCAGCTGGAAAATATCTAGTAGATATGCTTGGCATAAAAAAAGATGTTGATATAAAGGCGTAAGGGGAACTTGAAGTGATAACTAGCATAAACGGACTTAGCAATACACCAATACAAGATAACACTATCCAAAAAGAAAATATCCCTAAAGATACCAAAGATGATGAAAAGGCCAAAATAGAAGCTTTATGGTATGGTCCAGTTGGAAAGAGCATAAAAGAGATTATTGACATAGACGAAAATGAAGATAATTGGGTTGCAAAAACGATAAGCAAAATAGATAATATGCTTTCTAAGCGTTACAATACCGAACAAGATCGCAACGCCATGTCGATGAAACAGCCAAAAACTTTAGAAGAAGCAAAAGATCAAGTTCTTATAATGTATTCTGATATATTAAAGGAAAACTCTGTTGATGGCAAGCCAACCATGATGGGCAAACTAATAGGTCTTGGCACAAAAGAAGAGGAGGCTGACCTAAGAGCTTTTATGGATAGCATGTCTTCTCTTTATCCAAATGAAAACAAGGAGTCGCTTAGTCTTTTAGATAGAACCGACCTAAGCATAGATGAATTTAAAACATTATTTGCCAAAGCAAGAGAGAAAGCTACAAAGGATGTTGAAGAACAAAGAAAGCAGATAATCAAAGAAGAACAAGAATACAATGCAAATTTAGCCAAAGAGCAAAGTGAGAAGAAATTTAAACCTATGCAGGTTAAGAAGAAGTATGAGACCTATGATATAAATAAAGATCAAAAATTTCTCTATGCAAGAGAGCTTTTAAATTTCAAAGAAAAAAGAGGTATAGACGTCTTAGAGCTTATGCAAAAGATAGACAAGAAGCAAATTTTAAATAAGATGGCTTAAATTTAAAGGATATTAGATGATAAACGCAC
>NZ_CABPUX010000001.1:3724-165523 GCF_902460715.1 Campylobacter concisus
TTTATCTGCTCGTCCTTGCTCTTGATGCGATTTAGCACATGGTTATGTTCGGCAAATCTACTAAGCTCATCAAGCGTGCTTTTGTGGATTTTAAAGTCCTGCGGCAAACCTGCAGCTTTATTAAAATCAGCTCCCATAAAGCCTGCCTTATCCACTGTGTAGCCATAAGCTTGAAGGTTATAAAAATTTAAAGAGGCGAGGCTATTTTGTGAAGAAGTAGTATAAGTAAATTTAGCTGGCTCTTGGCTTGGCTCGCTAATCTTTTCTTTGGTTTTTTGGTTAAAAATATCACTAAAATTTAAAGACCTATTTTGTTTGTGTTGTTGTTTGGTGTATGAATTTACATTTGTGCTTAAGATGCTAATATCATTCATGGTTTGCCTCCTAGCTTTTTGTATAGTTTAAAGCAAAAGGTGTTCCAGCAAATTTGATATTAAAAGAGTGCGGGGGAGATATGCCCTCCCCACAAAAAAATGTTATTCATTTTCGCCTACTTCTTCGCAAGCTACTTTATAGCGGTATTTGCACGCTAGCTCTAGGTAGCCTTTTTGAGTGGCTGCATCGTTTTTCTCGCCGTAAAAGTCAGCTAACTTATAGCAAGCAAGACCAAATCTTTGCTCACATGATTTTGCAAACAGCTCATTTGCTTTGCCTTGCATTTTTGGGTCATCTTCATAGTATTCGCCAAGCTCAAAGCAAGCTTTTGGCGTGCCAAGATCGCATGATTTGGTTAGTGATTTTACGATCGTTTCATTGTCTTTTTTTGAGTTGATTGATTTTGAGTTTAGTAAAACTGCAAGTCTATAGCAACCCCTTTTATCGCCTAGATCGCAAGCTTTTTGATAGTACATTGTACCCTTATTTACATCTCGTCTGCTGTAAATTTTGCCTAATTTCAAACAATATGCAACTTCATTATTTGCGCATTTTTGCTCGATCCTAGCTATCTTTTCAGCTCTACCGCAACCCGAGATAAACAAGATCGCAACAGCAGTTAGAATAAAATTTTTAAACACATTTACTCCTTTATCGTTAAAAATTTATTTAACTGCATTATAAAATCATATAACTTAGATTAAAATTTAAAAAGGAGTAGAAATGTAAATTTGCCCCAAGAGGGACAAATTTATAGATATAGCATCGTCCCAAGGCGGATCATATTTGAGCCACATTTTATCGCTAGCTCGAAGTCGCTACTCATGCCCATCGAGCAGATAGTTGCGCCTTTTGGCTTTAGGCTCTCGTAAATTTTATATGTTAGCTCAAAGCTCTTTTGCACCTCTTTTGGCTCATCCACATGCGCTCCGATGCTCATCACGCCTTTTAAATTTATATTTTTGCACTCGCTTTGGATGCGCTCATAAATTTCAGCTGCATTTGTGACGCTCACACCTTGCTTTGTATCTTCATCGGCCGAGTTTATCTGAAGCAAAGTATCTAGCTTATAGCTGAGCCTTTTATCGACCTCTAGGGCTCTTTCGAAGCTATCACAGCTTTGCCAAAGTACTGGCTTTAGGCTTATCATTTGATTGATTTTGTTATTTTGCAAACGGCCGATCATGTGCCATTTGATGTCAGTGAAATTTTGCAGCTCAAGCTCTTTTTTGGCTAGCTCTTGGACCCTGTTTTCGCCAAAATTTCTTTGCCCTTGTGCGTAAAGCTCCCTTACTTCAGTGCATGTCACATTTTTGCTAACGGCTATCAGCGTCACATCTTTGCTTAAATTTTCTATCTTTTCAAGTAGATCTTTTAAAGCTATCATCATAAACCTCCGCTTAATCTCATAATGTCATTAAAGGTCGCGAGCACCATGATGCCAAGCAGTAGCGCCCAGCCGCAGTAGGTAAGCGCAACAAGCACTCGCTCATTTATCTCGCGTCTAAAAATTAGTTCATAAATGTTAAATAAAATGTGCCCGCCATCAAGCGCAGGGATAGGAAAGAGGTTTAACACGCCTAAATTTACAGAGATGAGCGCCACGATGGTTAGAAGCACGCTAAGGCTGATCTTAGCGGCCTTTGAAGTGACATCGGCGATCTGAACGATGCCTCCGACCTCTTTTAGTGGTACATCTCCAACGACTAGCTTTTCAAAGCTTTTAAAGATGAGCTTTGAAGCCTCGACCGTCTCGTCAAAGGCAAATTTTAGGCTCTCTAAACCTGTGTGATAAATTTTCACCACTTCGCCGTTTGATTTGATGCCAATTAGTGGTTGCTTTATCTTTTCATTAAAAGGATTTATCGTCTCGCCTATCTTTGGTGTTAAATTTATAGTCATTTGCGAGCCGTTGCGATCTATCAAAATGGCGCTAGGTTCAAGCTTTACGTTTTTGCTGATCTCGTTCCACTCGTTTATTTTTACGCCATTTATCTCTAAAATTTTATCGTTTATTGCTATGCCAGCGCTCGCAGCTGCTGAATCTTCAACTATATATCCAACTATTGGCGCAAGTCTTTCAACGCCGATAAATCCAAGCAAAATGTATATGAAAAATGCCAAGATAAAGTTAAAAAATGGCCCTGCAAAGAGGATGTAAATGCGCTTTATAGGACTTAGCACGTTGTAGCTGTCAGCGTCGTAGTTTTTGGCTTTTGGGTCGGTGTCGTCTTGCCCTTTTAGCTGCACGTATCCGCCAAGCGGGATCGCGCTTAGGCAGTAGTCGGTGCCGCCAACATTTTTGGTGTAAATTTTCTCGCCAAAGCCGATGCTAAAGGTATTTACTTTGACGCCGAGCATTCTTGCTGCTAAAAAGTGGCCAAGCTCGTGGAAAAATATGAGAAAACTAATGGCTAAAACGGTCACTAAAAAATAAAACGAATACGCATAAAGCCCAAGGCAAAGCAGGGCTAGCGTGAAGAGAATGCCTTTCAAAACTTACCTTTTTTTGAAAAATTGATGAGATTTTAGCCAAAGTTTATAAATTTACTTTCAAATTTGCCTTGTTATCTAGGCGAAAATTTCTTTTAGCCAAGAGAGCATTTTGGCTCTATTTAGCCCTTTGCTGAGACTAAAATAAGTTTTATCTTTATCGTTTAGGTCAAATTTCAGATCAAAACGTGACTTTATTTGATCAACAAATGGCTTTAAATTTAAAATATCAGGGCAGGGCAAAATATCTTTTGGCAGCTCTTGCAAAAAGCTCATGCCATCATCGTTAAAATTTATTCTAGCCCTTGGCACAGCGTCGTTTCTAAGCCCTATCTCAAATGTGTGGTCATATACAAATGGCGCAAAAAGGCGAATTTCTAAGTGAAATTTACTGGCTAGCTCCTCATCGCTTAAGCCTTGATTACTAAACCAGTAGCCAAAATTTACAGCATTTAGCGAGATGTCAAAATCATAAGGATCAGCAGGGCTCACGCCTATACGGCGCAAAAGCTCATATATAGGCAGTTTTGCTTGCAAACCATCATAATAGTCATAAAGCTTTGCAAGTAGTGGATGTGTGCGGCCGGCTTTTTCTTGCAAGCGTAAAATTTCAAAGATATATCTGTGCGCAAACGAGCGGTGCGGTACCGAGCGAGTGACCTGCGTGCTTAGATAGTCTAAAATTTCAGGGCTTTTTGAAAAGCTCATCGCGCTCCAAATGCCACGCAAAGTCTCTACGTCGTTATCAAACGTATCAAATTTATCCGCATGGGTTTTGTCGTATTCTAAAGCGCAGCTTAATAAAAATTCATTTAGCTCGGGACCGATCACGCTGCCGATCTTTTCTAAATTTTTAGCATTATGATAAAAGCAAGTATTGATGATCTTTTGATTTAGTTTTTTCGCTTGTTTTTGCAGTGCTGGCTCTAAATTTGCAGTGCGTTCTAAAATAATCTCTTGCAGGTCGCAGCTCAAATTTAACTCTTTTTCATTGCTTTTACGTAGGCAAAGATGTATTCAAACCCAGAATAAAGCGTGAGTGCGACAGCTATCCATAGCAAAAGTTCGCCACCAGGCCAGCTCATCAGTAAAAATCCAACCGCAAACATCTGCGAAACGGTTTTAACCTTGCCAGCCATCGAAGCAGCGACCTCTACGCCGTCACTTGCCATTACGACACGAAATCCAGTTATAAAAAACTCTCTTATCAAGATAAGATAAACAGCCCAAGCACTCGCTCTGCCAAGCATCATAAGGCCTAAAAATGCAGCCAAGATCAGCATCTTATCAGCTAGTGGGTCAAGGATAGCGCCAAGCTTGGTCTTTTGATCCCAGCACCTTGCGATGTAGCCGTCAAAAAAGTCAGTCACCGAGGCGATCACAAAGATGAGAGCTGCGAAGTAGTTTATCCAACTTATATGAATTTGCGTAAAAATTTCTGGTGCATTTACGAGCATAAAAAACATAAGCGGAGCTAGTAATATCCTAAAAAATGCCAGTGAATTTGGTAAATTTAAGCTCACAAATATGCCTTTATGCCTAGAAATTTCACTCTCATTTAAAAGTCGTGCCACCATCTATTATAAATGTATGTCCAGTCACCCAGCTAGCCTTAGATGAGCATAAAAACAGACATGCTCCAGCTAGATCAGTAGGCTGTCCCATGCGGTTTAGCGGGCTAAGCTTTGCGGTCATATCGCGCACCTCTTCGTAGTTTGTAAAGGCTCTTAGCGCGTCTGTCTCGATAGGGCCGCCGCTTACGACATTTACGCGGATGTTTTTCTCGCCAAGCTCAGTCGCAGCGTATCTTGCCATCGCTTCAACGGCTGCTTTTGCTGTGCCGTGACCTGCGTAGTTTTCGATATAGACTAAATTCCCAGTTGAGCTTAGGCTAATAATACTGCCGCCACCCACTTTTTCCATGCGTTTTGCAGCCTCTTGCGCGCCCACGACAAAGGCATTTACGGTTGCTGTAAAGATGTTGTTTATGCCTCTTGGTTTTAGCTTCATAAATTTAGTGTATCCGCCAGCCACCGCGCGACCTGAGATGATAGCGTTTGAGATGAAAAAATCAACCCTGTCAAAGTCCTCATCTATCTTTAAAAATAGCTCCTTATAAGTCTCTGGCTCAAGGATATTTAGCGCGTAGGCTCTAGCTTTTATCTTGTAGGTAGCCTCAAGCTCTTTTGCCTGCTCTTTGGCAAGCTCCTCGTTTGAGTTGTAGGTAAAAGCGATATTTACGCCAGCTTTTGCAAATTCTTCGACTATGGCTCTGCCGATGCCTCTAGTGCCGCCGCTGATGACTAGCGTTTTACCTTTAAATTCGTTTAGTGTGTCCTTCATTAAAATCCCTTTATTTCGTAATTTTTAATAACTTCTTCTATCTTTTTGAAATTTTCTTTGCTCGGTTTGCAAAGTGGCAAGCGGTAATCCAAAGAGTCGATGAGCCCTGATAGATACATCGCCGCTTTGATCGGTATCGGGTTGCTTTCGCAAAAGAGCGTTTTATTGATCGTGTAGAGGTTGTCATTTATCAGTTTTGCTTTTTTGTACTCTTCGTTCATCGCAAGATGAGTAAGCTGTGAAATTTGATCTGGTAAGAGGTTTGCAGTGACTGAGATGACGCCCTTTCCGCCATTTGAGAGGATAGGGTAGTTTATAGCATCTTCGCCGCTGATGACTACTAAATCAGGCTCGTGAGCTAGCAGATCGACACATCTATCGATACTTCCTGTTGCTTCTTTGATGCCGTAAATATTTTTACAATCTTTAAAAAGTCTAAAAACGGTCGCTGGCAAGATATCTACGCCAACTCTGCCTGGGACGTTGTAAAGAAGTACTGGAATTTCTATGCTATTTGCGATGGCCTTGTAGTGCTCGTAAAGCCCTTCTTGAGTTGGTTTGTTGTAGTAAGGAGCGACTGATAGGATGCCGTGAGCGCCGTGAGCTTGGGCAAATTTAGCGATACCTATGGCCTCGTGAGTGGCATTGCTACCAGCTCCAGCGAGCACCTTGACGTTTGTGCCTTTACATGCATCTACTGCGATCTCGATGCAAATTCTATGCTCATCATGAGTTAGAGTCGCGCTCTCACCAGTAGTTCCAACTGGTACAACGACGTCTATGCCGTGTTTTATCTGTCTTTTTATCAGTTTTTCAAAACTGGCTTCGTCTAATTTTTGATTTTTAAATGGCGTAATTAGTGCTGTCATCGCACCTTGAAGCGAATTTTTCACGTCTATTCCTTTTTTAAGATTATTGTCGTGCTAGTTTTTTCATTGAAATATCTATTTGCTATCTCTTTTAAAAGCTTGGCATCTATCTTATCTATGTTTTTTTCAAGCTCGTAAAGTGGCTTTATATCGCCTCTAGCAAGGTATGAGCCATATAAATTTGCCACCTTGCTCGCGCTCTCAAATGAGTAGATAAAATCAGTTTTTATCAAATTTTTAACTCTTAAAACATCCTCTTTGTCTATTGGCTTTCTCTTTAGATCATCTATGATCTTTAAAATTTCAGCCTCAACCGCGCTAGCCTCGACATCTGGGTTACAAACTGCTAAAAATATAAATAAATTTTCATCAACGCAGCTCATATTGTAAGCGTAAATTTGATTTACAAGCATTAGCTCATCGACAAGGCGTTGCTGCAAAATGGAGCTTTTGCCAGTGGCTAGATATTCGCTTATCGCATTTAGCCCCACTTGATCAGCATGCCTGAAGTCTGGAATTTTATAAGCGATAGCTAGCATTTGCGTTTGGCTATCTTTGTAGATGATAGCCCTTTTTGCGCCGTCTTGCTCAGGCTCTTTGCAGTGCAGTTTTGGTATGGCTCTTTTGTTTTTTATGCTGCTAAAGTTTTTCTTAGCCAGCTTAAACGCCTCGTCCTTGCCGATGTCGCCACTTATCATTAAAATGGCATTTTTTGGCTGATAATATGTGGCGTGAAATTCTTTTATATCAGCGATCTTCCAGTTTTCGATATCTTTTATGAAGCCTATTGGCGTCCAGTGGTATGGGTGGTAGATAAATGCGTGGTTATAGAGCCTAAAGTAGAGATATCCCATAGGGTTGTTGTCTGTTCGCCACCTGCGCTCTTCGTGCACCACCTCGCGCTCTGGCTGAAATTCTTTATCTTTTAGGCTTAAATTTTTCATAAGCTCGGCAAAAAGACCAAGCGTTTTGTCTAAATTTTCATTTGAGGCTTTTATGAAGTAGTGAGTGTAGTCAAAGCCCGTACTTGCGTTATTTACGCCGCCAAAGCCCTTTACGATCTCATCAAATTCCCCAGCTCGTAAATTTTTGGTTGATTTGAAATTTAGATGCTCTAGCATGTGAGCGATGCCGCTTTTGCCCATCACTTCGTTTCTGGAGCCAACTTTATAAAAAACATCGACGCTTATCACTTTTGAGCCAGGATTTACTGGCACGTGATAAATTTCAAGTCCATTTTCTAGTTTAAATTTATTAAATTTTATCAATCTCTTGCCCTCTATTTTTTAACATTTGCGCCGACTGCTTCGCTGATAGAGGCAAAGCCATCTCTTTTTAAAAGCTCTAAAATTTCTAAATTTATATCTCTTGCAATCATCGGCCCTTTAAAGATAAAGCTTGTAAAAATTTGAACTAAATTTGCTCCCATTTTTATGCGCTCATAAGCCTCTGCACCGCTATCTATGCCGCCACACGCGATAAGCGTCGTCTTGCCATAAAGCTCGTCTGCCACGGCTTTAAAAATCTCTTTTGACTTTTTGGCGATCACCTTGCCGCTTAGTCCGCCAAAATCCTTTAAATTTGTCGAGTGAGAGAGCGAATAATCAACGCTTGTATTTGAAACGAGCACGCCACTAGCGCCGTTTTCTACCGCACAGCTACAAAGCTTGATCGCATCTTCGTGGCTCATATCAGGAGCTATTTTAAAGATGATCGGCTTTTTAGTAAGTGGCAAAATGACGCTAAAAAGCTCTTTTATGAAGCTTTCATCTTGAAGCGCTCTTAAATTTGGCGTGTTTGGCGATGAGACATTTATGACAAATGTATCGCAAATTTCACTAAATTCTCTTACTAAAATTTCATAGTCTTTTATCGCATCTTCGTTTGGTGTAACCTTGTTTTTACCGATGTTTGCCCAAACTGGTATGGTAAAAGGATAGATATTTTTAACTCTATTTTTGATAGCTTCACAGCCATCGTTGTTAAAGCCCATCGCATTTTGAATGCTCTCTTCGTCTATGAGCCTAAAAAGCCTTGGTTTATCGTTGCCAGGCTGCGGTTTTGGCGTAAATGTGCCAAATTCCAAATGCCCAAATCCAAGAGCCGTTAGCGCCTCAAACATCGTGGCGTTTTTATCAAAGCCACCAGCTATGCCAACTGGGTTGTGGTAGGTGCTTGAGAATAAATTTTGTTTTAGCGCATTGTCATCGACCACGCATTTGTGCGCCAAAAAGCTTAGTGAGCCAGGGAAGATTTTATTTGCCCCAACCATCGCTACTTCAGCGATCTTGTGGGCAGTTTCAGGATCAAATTTGAAAAATATAGATTTTAAAGTATTGTAGTTTAAGCTCATTTTAACCTCTTTAAAATGCCTAAAATTTCTGCAAATCTTAGCAAAAATCGCCTTAAACTAAGGCTTTGCCCTTAAGCCTTGCATAAATTTCATTTCTCTTGCTAAGCTCCTCGTCGCTTCCGCTATCAATGATCTTGCCATCACTCAAAACTGCGATCTTATCGGCATTTTCAACCGTACTTAAGCGGTGAGCGATGACAAAGATGATCTTTTTGCTTCTTAGATTATTTATCGCTTTTGTGATCTCTTTTTCGCTCTCGTTATCAAGCGCTGAAGTAGCCTCGTCAAAGATTAGGATTTGTGGGTTTTGATAAAGCGCTCTAGCTATGGCGATGCGCTGTCTTTGGCCGCCTGAGAGGTTGGTGCCAAATTCATTTAAGATAGTGTTTATGCCGTTATCTAGCTTGCTTACAAACTCATAGGCATTGGCTAGTTTTAGTGCGTTTATCACGGCATCTTCGTTAAATTCTCTGCCGTAAGCTACGTTTTTGGCAATTGTGTCGTTAAAGATATAGACGCGCTGTGTTACAAGTCCGATATTTTGGCGAAGTGAGTGAATTTTAATATCTTTTAAATTTATGCCGTTTATCAAAATTTCTCCGCCATTTACGTCGTAAAATCTCATAAGCAAATTCATAAGCGAGCTTTTTCCGCCGCCGCTTGAGCCAACAAGGGCTATAAATTCTGACTTGTTTGCCTCTAAATTTATCCCTTTTAAGACCTCTTTGTCGCCGTAGCTTAGGCGGACATCGTTAAATTTGATCAAATTTATCTCTTCGTTTAGCTCTTTTTGGCCGTCTTTTATCTGGCTTACTTTATCCATCAAGAAAAACGTCCTCTCGCTTGCTGCGATGGCGTCTTGCATCTTGTTGTAGATATTTACGATGCGTTTTAGCGGGGTGTAGAGCATGAAAAGTGCTGTTAAAAATGAAAAGAATGCGCCCATATTTATATGCCCGTCGATGACGTCTTTGCCGCCTATTATTATGACTGCTGCCACGCCTATTGAGCCTATGGTCTCCATTAGCGGGCTTACTAGCTGTTCGATCTTGACGCTTTTTAAATTTAGCCTAAAAAATTTATTATTTTCATCAACAAAGCGTGAATGCTCGTATTTTTGGGCGTTATTTGCTTTGATTATCTCGATATTTGTAAAAATTTCACTAAGCGCAGAGGTGATGTCTGATGTTTTTTCTTGCGACTGCTTTGAAATTTTTTTCATCCTTTTAGCAAGGCGCGAGATCGGATAGATCGCTACTGGCATGACTACAAGGGCGAAAAACGCCAGCTTTGGACTTTGATAGATGACGACGCAAAGAAGCCCTATAATAGTTATAAATTCCCTCGTAAGTTCAGGGATCATGCTTGATACTATCGATCTTATGCGGTCGATGTCGTTTGTTGTTCTACTGATTAGCTCGCCGGTTCTAAATTCATTGAAAAAATCCATATCTAAATTTAAAAGGTTTGCAACCATCTTTTCGCGAAATCTTCTAATCGTATCTTGCCCGATGTATGCCGTAAAATAGGCCTGCATGAAGGTTCCGATGTTTTTTATAACATAGATTGCGATGATGGCGCAAGGCAAGATGTAGAGCAACTTTTCGTTTTTCTCAACGAAAATTTTATTAAGTACTGGCTCGACTAGATAGGCACTTACCGCCGTTCCACCACTGGCAAGCCCCATGCCGATGATGGCAAAAATAAAGTGTGGGATATAGTCTTTAAAATATGGACCAAAGCGCTTTAGCACATCTTTTAAGCCAAAATTATTCATTATTTCTCTCCCAAACTGCGCCATTTGGCGTATCCATGATAGAGATATTCATCTTTGCTAGCTCATCTCTTATCTCATCAGCCCTTGCGAAATTTCTCTCTTTTTTAGCTGCTGCGCGCTCGTCAAGAAGTTTTTGGATATGCTCTTTTTGCTCGTCACTTACACCAAACTGAAAGTACTCCACATAGTTTGTGATAGCAATGCCTAAAATTTCACTTATAAGCTCTAAATTTGCCACCACTTCGGCCTTATAGGCTTTATCTTTTGGGTTGTTGTCAAGTCTTTCATTTGCTGTTTTTACAAACTCATCGACGCTTGCAAGCGCCTTTGAAGCGTTTAGATCATCACTTAGTGCTTCAAGTAGCTCACTTTTAAAGCTCTCATTTGCTATGCCAGCTTGCACGCCATCAACCCTTTTTTTGAGGCGGTAAATTTTATCAAGCCTCTTTTTTGAAGCCACTAGATCTTCGTCTGAATAGTTAAAATGCGCTCTGTAATGGCTCGTAAGCAAATAATATCTAAGCACTTCGCCATGAACGTTTTTTAGGGCGTCCTTTACAAAAAAGCTGTTATTTAGGCTCTTGCTCATCTTTTCGTTATTTACTTTTATAAAGCCATTGTGCATCCAGTATTTGCTTAAATTTTTATGATAGGCACATCTGCACTGGCTTGCCTCATTTTCGTGGTGCGGAAAGAGTAGGTCGATGCCACCAGCGTGGATGTCGATCTCAAATTTATCATTTTCTTTATCGCTTAAAAACTCCCTTATCATCGCCACACACTCAGTGTGCCAGCCAGGGCGACCCTTGCCAAATGGGCTCTCGTACCATTTTTCGTCAAATTTCCAAAGCACGAAGTCTTTTTCATCTCTTTTCTCGCCAAAACTAGCCACGCGCGCGATAAGATCGGTGTTATTATCCTTGCCACTGATGCTAAAATATCCACTATCCTTGCTCGTATCAAAGTAAATTCCATCGCTCGTCTTATACGCCACACCTCTATCCATAAGCACTTTGATGTAGCTAATGATCGCCTCCAAGCACTGCGTAGCCTTTGGTTTAAAGTCTGGATCAAGCACGTTTAAAGCGCCCATGTCGCTCTCATAATGCGCTATATATTTGTTTGTGATCTCTTTTAGGCTTTGGCCAGTTTGCGCCATTTTATTTAAAATTTTATCATCGATATCGGTGTAGTTTCTTGCAAATTTGACCTTGTAGCCAAGTGCTTTTAAGACTCTTCTTAAAAGATCAAAGCTAACGGCTGACTTTGCGTGTCCCAAATGCGCGTCGTCATAGACCGTTGGACCGCACAGATAGATGCTCGCTTCACCTTCTTTAATAGGGCTAAACTCAACCTTTTCTCTTTTAGAAGTATCAAAAATTCGCATTAAATATATCCTTTAAAAATGTTAAACCAAAATAGAGCAAAACCGCCAAAATAGCGATGGCAGCTATAAATTTAGGCTCGATTATAGCTAAAAATCGCTTAGCTCCAAAGGCTCTAATGTATAAAATAAGCTGCAAAAATCCCCCGAGCGAGCTTGCAAATGCAAGGCCAGCAGCTCCAAATTTCTGCATCAAAATGACCGCTAGGATCAAATTTATCACAAGGCAGATGATAGAAATTTTAGCTGCCTCTTTTTGCTTCATATTTGCATAGAGCCAAAGTGAGAAAATTTTAGCCAGACCAAATGGCGTAAGCCCCACTAAATAGGCACTTAGCACCTTGGCGCATTCAATGGTGTTTGCCCTTACGAAATTTCCTCTCTCAAACAATAGCCAGATGATAAACTCACTTAGCACGACGCCCGTGATCGTGGCTGCTAGCAGGGCGCAAAGAAGCAGGTAAAAGCTCTTTTTTGTCCAAACTAGGGCATTTTCTTCGTCTTTTTGCTTTAAAAGTCTGGTGATCTTTGGAAAGAGTGCTTGTGAGAGTGCAATCGCAAAGATGGCGAGTGGGAGCTGAAAAATTCTATTAGCATAAAAGAGGTAGCTTATCGAGCCACTTACCAAAAAGCTAGCTAGCCAAGTATCCATAAATGCGCTTATCTGCATCGCACTTGAGCCAAGTAAGCCGTGGTAGAAATTTATAAAAAAGCCTTTACTCTGCGCTCTTTTGCCTTTAAAGTATCCGCTTAAACCGCCCCAGAAAATTTTATTTAAGGCGTTAAATTTCATAGCGATTAGATGCACCAAAACCTGCAAGATGCCGCCTGCAACGACGCCAAAGCTAAGATAAAGTGCGACCACGCTCTCGCTCTTGCCGCGAGCTAAAAGTAGTGAAGCGATCATGGCTAAATTTAGCAGTGCAGTAGAAAACGCAGTCGTGGCAAAGTGCCCTTTATACTGAAGCAGCGCACCCATGAAAGTGACGATATAGACAAGGGCTAGATAGTAGAAATTTATACGCACGAGCGGCACTGCATCGGTTATGTTTTGCTCGCTTAAACCGCTTGCGATGATCTTTATAAAGTAAGGCGTAAATAAATTTACAAGAAGCGTCAAAACGCCTATAAAAAGTAGAAATTTGATGAAAATTTCAGCTTGAAAGATCGCTTTTTTCTTGCTATTTGCAAAATTTGGCAAAAATGCCTGTGTAAAGGCACCCTCGCCAAAGATACGGCGAAATAAATTTGGTATCTTAAATGCTATAAAAAAGAGGTCGCTAAATATGCCAGCACCAAGGATAGAAGCCGTTAAAAGATCTCTTATAAGCCCTAAAATCCTTGAAGTCATGATGCCAACTGAGTTTGAAAAAAAGCCTTTTATAAACATCGCCCACCTAGTAAATTTAAAAACGCAATAGTAACAAAAGATGCTTTAAAGCTTACATAACCCAAATTTAATAAAGTTTTAGAGATAATAAGAGCCAAAATTTTATGTGAAATGGATCAAATTTGAGCGAGAACGTGCAAGAAAACGAGAGATTTTTACCGCCAACGCAAATTCAAACTTCAACACCTTATCTATCGCTTAAAGAGCTAAGCAAACAATATAGCGTGCCGGTAGAATTTATAGACTTCAAGCTCTCAAATATCTTAACCTACTACAAAAATAAAGACAACGTCGAGCCAGTCTTTGTCCCTGAAGAAAATTTAAGCTTTTTTGATGACAACACATTTTATCTCGACGAGACGCTAGAGATCGAGCAGGTCTATGACGTGGAGTTTTTTGACGTGAGGCTAAATGCCACGCCAAAGCTGCCAAAGATCGATATCGGCGTAAATTCAACCATCACAAAGGTCATCGCAAAGGTTAGAGCGAGCAAAGAGTGCGAATACGAGCAGCACTACGAAGATAAGCTTTATGAATACATCGCCAAACAGCTTATGAAGGCTCAAATTTTAATAGGCATAAGGATCGGCAAGCTAAAAGAGGAGCTAAAGCAAATCGCCTCGATAATCCACGTAAAAGGCGAGCTTGACAAGGACTACACGCTAAATTTAACCCAGGGCATCAACCCTAAAAAAGCGATCGATGCTAAGATCATCTACTACTACAAAGATAAGCTTGATGGGTTAAAAGACGAGGACAAGGTTGATTACGCTGATAGGGGCTTTGTCTTTGGCGTGGCAAAAGATGAAGTGATAATGGAGGAGAAAAAGTCACACGAGGGCGCAAATGGACGCGACGTAAGAGGCAAGCTTATAGAGGTTGCAAGGCCAAAAGAAGAGAGCGAAAAAGAGATAAGCATAAGCGAAAATATCGAGCGCGTAGAAAACGACGAAAGCGTGAAATATATCGCTAAAAAAGCAGGCTACGTGGTCGAGAAAAACGGCTCTTTTGACATCGAAGAGCGCATAGAGATAAATGAAGCAAATTTTAAAACAACTGGCTCTATCCAAGCAGGTACCGACACAAACGTCACATTAGTAGTTCGTGAGACTGATACGATCAAAGACGCTATCGGCACTGGCATCATCGTTGAGGCTGATGAGATCGAAGTAAAGGGAAATGTCGGCGCAAATGCGATGGTCAAGGCAAACGATGTAAATATCGGCGGTCAAACTCACCAAAAGGCTAAAATTTACGCCAAACACGCCAAAATTTCTATCCACATCGGCAAGGTCGAGGCTGAAAGCGTAGAGATAGATAGGCTAGAAGGTGGCACTGTCATAGCAAAAAGAGTGAAGATAAATAGCGTAGTTGGTGGCTCGATAACAGCTCAAAACATCCAGATAGACACGCTTGGCTCAAACTGCACCATCACAGCCTCGCACCTAATCGACGTTAGATATCTAAAAGGCACTGATAATAAATTTATCATTGACGCTAGCAAGATGCCTGAGAGTGCGGAGGCTACGCAAGATCAGTTAAGCAAGATAGAGAGCACCAAGCTTGAACTCTCAACACTTCTTAAAAATATAGAGAGCAAGAAAAATGTCATCAACGAGAACAAAGACTCGATATATACGATAAAAGCTAAGATCGAGGAGCTATCAAAGGCCAAGGTGATACCGCCAGTTACATTTATGAAAAAGCTAAAAGAGTATCAAGGGCTCGTTAATGAGTACAACACCTTGCTTAGAATTTTCAAAGAGAAAAAAGAGCTGCTTTCTGATCTAAAAGATGAGCTTGAGATGATGCAAAATGGCATATTCTCAGCCAAGGTGATAAACAGAGGCAACTGGATTGAGCTAAATGAGATAAGATTTGTCATCGTCGATCCTCCACAAAACGTCACCTACGTCTCAAAACAAAACGAGACCGCTCACGTCATCACGCTAGATAAATTTGATAACGGCGGCGAGGTCGAGTACAAGATCAAAAAGTCAAACAAACTTGAAGACTACGCGGATATAAATTTTATGGAACAAAAGGTTAAATGATGATAAAAGCAATCGAAGGCGTCGTTACGAAAAAAGAGCCTGCATTTGCCGTGCTTAAGACAAATAGCGGCGTAAGTTATGGAATTTTCATCTCGCTTTTTTGCTCAGCAAAACTTAGTAAAGGCGAAAAAACCGAGCTTGCCATAACGCAGATCATAAGAGAAGACGCAAATTTACTCTACGGCTTTTTAGACGCAAATGAGCAAAAGATGTTTGAGATGCTTATCAAGCTAAATGGCATAGGCGCTAGCACAGCAATGGCAGTTTGCTCTAGCCTTAGCTCGCAGGCATTTACAAACGCCATAATAAGCGGCGATGCGGACACTTTTAAAAGCGTGCCAGGTATCGGACCAAAGACGGCTAGGCGCATAATAGCCGAGCTAAGTGACGCAAAACTTATAAGCGACGAGAGCGTGCCAAGCTATCAAAATGAGGCGCTTTTAGCACTTGAGGCACTTGGCTTTAAGCGTGAGAAGATAGTGAAAATTTTGCCTGATTGTAAGAGTGAAAACACGAGCGATCTTATAAAAGAGGCACTTAAAAAACTAGGATAAGGATAAAAAAGATGAATTTAGGCGTGATATTTGGGGCAAAAAGTTTTGAGCATGAGATAAGCATAGTAAGCGCGATAGTTTTAAAAAACGTCCTAAAACAGGAGCTAAAATTTATATTTTGCGATGCAGGTAGGGACTTTTACTTGATAGAGCAAAAAGATATGAGAGCAAATTTCTTTAGCTCTGGCAAATACAAAAACTCAAAGAAGCTATCTTTAGCAAAGGGTGGTTTTTACGCGCACTCACTTTTTGGCGCAAACAAAGTTGAATGCGATGTCATTATAAATTTGATCCACGGCATGGACGGCGAAGATGGCAAGATAGCGGCACTTTTTGACTTTTACGGCATAAAGTACATAGGTCCAAGGCTTGAAGCAAGCGCGCTTAGCTACAACAAAGAGCTTACTAAATTTCTAGCACAAAAGGCTGGTGTAAAGGCGCTTGACTATGAGATGCTAACTCGTCAAAGTGAGCCAAAATTTCACTATCCTATTATATTAAAGCCAGCAAGACTAGGCAGCAGCATCGGTGTGAGTGTCGTGCATGATGATAGTGAGCTTGCCTACGCAAAAGACGTGGCGTTTGAATTTGACAAAGATGTTTTAGTAGAGCCCTTTATAAAAGGTGTCAAAGAGTATAACTTAGCAGGCTGCAAGATCGATGGAAAGATCAAATTTTCTATCGTCGAAGAGCCAAAAAAGAAAGAATTTCTTGACTACGAGCAAAAATATCTAAGTTTTTCAAATGAAAATAAGGTAAAAGAGGCAGAAATTTCTGAAGAGCTAAAGCAAAAGCTTAAATTTAACTTTTCTAAAATTTATGATTGTGGATTTGACGGAGCGATCATTAGATGCGACTTTTTTGTGATAGATGGCGAAGTCTATCTAAACGAGATCAATCCAAACCCAGGTAGTCTTGCAAACTATCTGTTTGAGGACTTTGAGAGCACGCTAAATGCCCTTGCAAACTCACTTCCAAAAGAGCGTGAGATAAAGATTGATTATAAATTTATAAACTCTATCACTTCGGTAAAAGGCAGCGGCAAGCTCTAGGCTATTTAGCGATATATAAAGTAGTTTGTGATATTTTACGTAAAATTTTACATAAAGAGTGAAAATGGTAACTTTTACAAAAGATGAAATTTATACAGCGACTGAGGTGGTTAGAAATTTTAGCTCAGTGCTTTCACGCGTGGGAGCTAGCGAGCTAAAGCGCGCTGTCATCGTTAAAAACAACAAATTTGAAGCAGTCCTTTTAAATATGGAAGAGTATGAGCGCCTTTGTGAGGCTGTAAGCGTGCTTGAGAGCATTTACACTGCTAAAAAAAGAGACGAAAATGGCGAGTAGGGCAGTAAAATACGGCTCAGACGAGTACGAGATCAGCTACGAAGTAGTAAATCCAAAATGCAAAAAAATAGTGCTCTTTTTGCACGGCTGGGGCGCAAACAAAGAGATAATGAAAAAGGCTTTTGGCGCATATCTAAATGATTTTTGCCACGTCTATATCGACATGCCAGGCTTTGGTAAAAGCTCTATTTTTAAGCCTTTAAGGACAAGCGACTACGCAAAAATCGTTGCAAATTTCTGTGATGAGCTACAAATAAAACCAGAGATCATCGCAGGACACAGCTTTGGCGGCAAGGTCGCAACGCTTCTAAAACCACCATATCTAGTGCTTTTAAGCTCAGCTGGTATAGTCGTCAAAAAGCCATTTATCGTGCGAGCAAAGATAGCAATTTTTAAAATTTTAAAGATATTTGGCTTTGGTAAATTTTACAAACTCTTTGCCACAAAAGATGTGAGCGGTATGAGCAGAGTGATGTATGAAACCCTAAAAAACGTCGTTGATGAGGATTTTACAAAGCATTTTGCCGATTTTGGGGGCAGGGCTTTTATATTTTGGGGAGAAAATGACAAGGCAACGCCCGTAACAAGCGGCGAGAGCATAGATAGACTTATCAAAAATAGCTCATTTTTCCCGCTTAGTGGCGATCACTTTTTCTTTTTGCTTCACGCTAAATTTATAAGCGACGAGATAGAAAAAGGGATAAATTTTGAGCCAAATGAAGCAAAAAATGTCGTGCTAGATGACGATGAGAGCGGGATCGAGGAGATAAGATGAGTATATTTTTAAGTCTAAGCACAGTTTTATTTATCTTTGCGCTTGCTTTTTATGTGATCACTTGCTTTCAGTGGTTTTCATATAGGCCTGAGCGCGTGCTCTTTCACTTCACAAAGCCCGCTTGGCACGTCTTTTTCTTCATCGTGCCCTTGGTGCTATTTTACACGACTGGCAAGTGGTTTTTTATCTACTTTTACTTTGCGCTTTTGCCAGCTCTTTATCTGTGGCATAAAAAACTTGATAAAAAGCTAGTCTTTACTGGCAGGATAAAGCACTTTTTTGCCATCCTTGCTTGCGCTATCATCTTAAACTACGCTTTAAATTTCATCATCCACAAGGCGTTTTTGGCTCCTATGCCACTTTTTGTCTTGGTCGTGAGCCTATTTTTTAGTGAAATTTTAGAAAAGATCAAATTTCAAGGCTTTAAAAACAAGGCGCTTAAAAAACTTGGCGCAAACAAAGAGCTAAAGATCATCTTGATAACCGCAAGCTACGGCAAAACAAGTATCAAAAATTTCTTATTTGAAATTTTAAAAGATAGCTTTGTCTGCTACAAAACGCCTCGTAGCGTAAATACAATGGCTGGCATCATCAAAGATATCAACGAAAATTTAAGCGAGCAAACGCAAATTTACATCGCTGAAGCAGGCGCTAGGCTAAAGGGCGACATCCTAGAGATCACTAAATTTCTAAATCCACAAATCGTCATCGTTGGCGAGATCGGCGCGCAACACATTGAGTACTTTAAAACGCTTGATAACATCCGCGCGACAAAGCTTGAAGCACTGCAAAGTGTTCGCTTGCAAATGGCATTTTTACATAGCTCGACAAAAAAAGAGCCAAGCCAAAATATAGAAATTTACGATGAGAGCCTAAAAGATATAAACGCAAATTTAGATGGAATTTCATTTACGCTTGATGGCAAAAACTACGCCTCGCCGCTACTTGGCAAATTTAACGCTACAAATTTAGCCGTTTGCATCAAGGTCGCAAGATACCTAAAAATGAGCGATGAAGCGATAGACAGTGCGCTATCTAAGATGAAAAACGTCGAGCACCGCCTAAGCAAGATCGAGGCTGGCGGCAAGCTGATAATAGACGATAGTTTTAATGGAAATTTCTCAGGCATGAGCGCAAGCTACGAGCTTGTAAGCACCTACACTGGCAGAAAAGTGCTGCTAACGCCTGGCATCGTCGAGAGCGATGCGGAGCAAAATGCAAATTTGGCCAAAGTGATAAATGAAATTTTCGACCTAGTCATCATCACAAGCTCGCTAAACGCCCAAACTCTGCTAAAACATATCGTAAAGCCAAAGATCATCATCCTAAAGGACAAGAACAAAATGCAAGAAATTTTAGCCCAAAACACGCACGCTGGCGATCTTATACTATTTTCAAACGACGCACCGAGTTTTATATGAAAAAGATAGTTTTTTTAGCTCTAATCTTAAGCTTAGCCTCAGGCTTTGACATCGATGACTACGACAGGGGCAATGAGGCACTAAACGCCGGAGACTACGCAACTGCGTATGAAATTTTTTACGATGGTTGCGAGCAAAAAGATGTGCTTTCGTGCGAGGCTTTGGGCGATATGTTTGTAAATGAAGAGATAAACGAGCAGATGGATAGTGATCTAAAAAAGCACTCAAATATCGAGCTTGGAGTGAGCTATTTTATGAAAAGCTGCGACCTTGGCTATCAAAACGCCTGCGATGATGTGATGAGCCTAAAGGACGATCTAAATATCACCTTGCCATATGGCGTATACGAAAACGCTAAGGCTAGATATGACGAGCTTTTTGAAGAGTTTAAAGAGCAAGAGGCGAATAAGACGGTAGAAGAGCCAAAAGAGGGGGCTAAAAAGTAAAATTTAAAGCTTTTAAATTTGGCTTTGCAATGTTAAATTTAGGCAAGTCTAAATAATAGCAACCTTCAAAACATGCTCTTTTAGCCCACTTGGTATCTCGCCATTTTCAAACGCCATTAGCTCGCTCGCTCTTAGGATGTAAAAGTCTTGCAAGCTTCTGTTGGCAGACTTCTCAAGCTTTTTTGCTAGCGTGTCAAAGATATAAAACTCCGCTTCATTGCTAGCAAGCAAAAAGTCAGCCCCGCTGTCAAATGCAGCAAAAATTATCTTACTAGCAAGCTTGCAATCTAGCTCTTCATCGGTCTTTAAAAGATCATATCCACAAGGCGTTTTGGCGTTTAGCTCTATAAAATTTGCCTTGTTTAAATTTTAATTTACAGTCTATGCAAAAATAGCCTCAAAATGCCTAGTATTTTGCTACCTTTACGAAGGTGGCTCATTTAAAAGAGTTGTAAAGACAAGCCGTATCTTGCGTTATAAAACTACGCACTTTTTATATAAGCAGGGTTAAATTTATACCGCGAGGCAAAGTAATTTTTTGGCTTGCTCGTCTATGGCTTTTAAATTTTTTTCTAAATTTTGCTTTCTTGCAGCACTGCTGGTTATAAAATATCGGCAATAGCCAAATAGTTATGACAACGCCAAAGATACCAACTGTAAAACTATTTACTCTGATTAGTCTAATGGTGTTTATAGCAGCATCAAGCATCATACTGGTTATGACTACAAAAAGAACGGCGTGAGCTAGAAAAATGGCTAGTTTTAGCGCTCCAAGCCAAATTTGCCTCGTTATAAAGTTGAGAGTGTATAGGCGTTTGCCTTTGGATTGCTTGGGCTTTAAGCTAAATTTGTCCCGTCATAAAGCGGTTTATGTCAAGCGCATCAAAGATGAAGTTCCTCACCCAAAAGACAAAGTAAATTTAAGATCGCTATCTTTTTTACGCTAGCTCATCAAGTCTTTTATCTTCAAATTTCTAGCATTTTTAGCAGAGCAAAGCTTGTCTTGCAAAGACGAAACGATAGAATTTATGTTTTTCTCGCTATTAATGAATAAATTTTGATCTAAATTTAGGCTAGTTTGCCAAGTCCTCAGCCACTTTTGCGGCAAGTTTTAGCTTGTCACTATCAAAGTGTGTGTAAATTCGTGAGGTATTTAGGCTTGCATGTCCAAGGGCTTCTTGCACTAGCACAAGGTCTTTTTGCTTTTTATAAAGCATCGTTGCAAAGGTGTGGCGCAGCATGTGAGCGCCGTTTTTCTCTTTTCTGATACCTGCTTTAAATAAAATTTGCTCCACGATACGGCTAACATAAGCTTGCGTGAGCCTCGTGCCTTTTTTATTTATAAAAAGATAGCCCTCTTTGTTGATGTAGTTTATGGCGATTGCGTTTAGATGAGCTTCGATTAGGTGGCGCTTTATCATTACGATGCGGTATTTGTTACCTTTGCCACGAATTCTAATGATAAAAAGATCGCCATCTTCGGTGATATCTTTTCTCTTTAAATTTAGCGCCTCGCTCACACGAATGCCAGTAAAGATAATGACCTTGATGATGAGCTTGTTGCGGTTTGAGTTTTGCTTAAAGTCGCTCTCCTCGATCGCCTCAAGAAATTTCTTGACCTCCTCTTCGCCCATAAACTCAGGCAGCTTTTGCCCTTTATTGCCACTAACGCCGCCCCAGTTTTTTAAATTTATATCAAAAACATGAGCCTTGCCGTCCTCTTCGTTTTGCTTATCTAAAAATGCAAAGAAATTTATCACTGAAATTCTGTAGTTTTTCTTGCTCGCATCACTTAGTCCGCCAGTTGTGCTGGCTAAAATTTCACTTAGCAGCTCTTCGTCGATCTGCTTTAGACTGCTAAGCTCATAAAATTTCATCGTCTCATATATCTTTTTAAGCGGGTTAAAGTAGGTATTTATGCCAGTTAGCCCTGCATTTCTTGCGCTTTTTACCAGCCCATCAAGCTGCTCTATGTTTTTTATCTCGCGGCTTAGGGCGAAATTTACACTTGCAAGTGCCTTTGGGTCTCTTAGCTCCTTGTTTGAAAGCGAGCTAAGTTTAAATTTGACATATCTTGTGAGCCAAAATATAAATGAGCTATCAAAACTCTCTTTACAGTCAAGCGGAAATTTCATGCTTAAAGCGTTCTCTCTTTTATCACTCTGGCTGTCTCTATGGCGATCTCAAGCTCTTCGTTGGTTGGGATGATGAGCGTTTTTATCTTAGCACCTTCTTCATCTATGCACCTCTCGCCTCGCTCGTTTGAGAAATTTAGCTCGTGGTTGATGTGGATACCAAGATGCTTTAGATCATCACAAATTTTTTGCCTTGTATTTGGCGCATTTTCGCCGATACCTCCAGTAAATATGAGCGCATCAACACGCCCTAAAATGGCGTAGTATGAGCCAATATACTTTTTCACTCGGTAGCAAAACATCTCAAACGCAAGCTTTGCGCGCTCGTCGTTTTGCATTTTGGCTACGACCTCTCTCATGTCGCTTGAGCCACAAATTCCAAAAAGTCCGCTCTTTTTGTTTAAGAAGTTATCGATCTCGTTCCACTTTAAAACGCCGATATTTAGCAGATAGATGACCACGGCTGGGTCCATGTCGCCGCTTCTTGTGCCCATTATGAGCCCTTCAAGTGGGCTAAGCCCCATTGAAGTGTCGATGCTTTTGCCATTTTGCACCGCGCAAGCTGAGGCGCCGTTGCCTAAGTGAAGCGAGATAGCGTTAAATTTATCAAACTCTATGCCAAGCATTTTTGCCGCTTGCTTACAGACATATCTGTGCGAAGTGCCGTGAAAGCCGTATTTTCTGATGTGATGAGTCTTGCAAACGTCGTAGGGTAGAGCGTAGCGGTAGGCGTACTCTGGCATGCTTTGATGAAACACAGTATCAAAAACGACCACGTGAGGCACGTTTTTGCTCTCTTTCATCGCGTTTTTGATGCCAGCAAGGTGCCCTGGGTTGTGAAGTGGGGCAAGTGGGCTTATCTCCTCGATCTTTTTGATGACGCTTTCATCAACGATCATCGAGCTAAAAAAGCTCTCGCCGCCATGAACTATCCTGTGTCCGATGCCGTCAAGCTCGCTTAGATCGTGCAATGTATGCGAGGTGGTAAAGAGTTCGTTCATCGCTTCAAGTCCGTCGTGGTGGTCTTTTATAAAGCGTTTTATCTCATAAACTTCGCCATTTGCCTTTAGCACCGCCCTTGAGCTAGAGCTGCCGATTTGCTCGACTAGACCGCTTGCTAGGCTCGTTTTTGTCTGCATTTCAAAAAGTTGAAATTTTATCGAGCTACTACCTGAGTTTAAAACTAAAATTCTCATATCACTCTCCTGCTTGTATCGCGCTTATTAAGATGGTATTTACCACGTCTTCGACGAGGCAGCCGCGGCTTAAGTCATTTACTGGTTTTTTTAGCCCTTGAAGGATTGGGCCCACAGCTAGGGCATTTGCGCTTCGCTGAACCGCCTTGTAGCAGATGTTTCCGCAGTTTAAATTTGGAAATATAAATACATTTGCCTGTCCTGCGACATCGGAATTTGGCATCTTTTTGCTAGCTACGCTTAGATCAACCGCCGCGTCAAACTGAATGGGCGCTGCGATCTTTAAATTCGCATCAAGCTCGTTCGCCTTTTTGGCAGCCTCTTTTACAAACTCCACGTCAGCC
Source organism: Campylobacter concisus (assembly GCF_902460715.1). Classification (GTDB taxonomy): domain Bacteria; phylum Campylobacterota; class Campylobacteria; order Campylobacterales; family Campylobacteraceae; genus Campylobacter_A; species Campylobacter_A concisus_AK. The sequence goes on from NZ_CABPUX010000001.1 coordinate 26,981, forward strand.
CCGCTACCACTATCAGCAGTAGAGTAGCTTAGCATAGCAATCTTTGGGCTAAAACCAAAGGCACTTGCCGTTTGAGCGCTGCTTAGCGTGATGCTAGCTAGCTCATCGCTGCTTGGATTTGGCGTGACGGCGCAGTCTGCAAAGAGTAAAATTTCCTCTTCAAGCGCCATGAAAAATGCCCCGCTTACCACACTTACATTTGGCTTTGTTTTTATGATCTGAAGGGCAGGGCGGATAGTATCAGCCGTGCTCATCGTAGCGCCACTTACAAGCGCGTCTGCTATGCCTTCATGTATTAGCATCGTGGCAAAGTAAATTTTATCTTTTGCAAGTGCGTTTGCTTTGGCTTCGTCCACGCCTTTATGCTTTCTTAGCTCATAAATTTTCTTTGCAAATTCATCTGTTAGCTCGTTTTGTGCTGGGTTTAGCACCTTTGCTTTGCTTAAATTTAGCCACAAAGTGGCTGCTTTTTTTGAAATTTCGCTCTCAAGCCCTAGCAAGATGATATTTGCCGCACCTTTTTCTAGCACGATGTGAGCTGCTTTTAAAATTCTCTCATCATCACTTTCAGGTAAAACGACGCTTTTGTTTGCCGCTTTGGCTCTTTTTAGAAGCAAGCTTTGAAATTTAAATGGCGTGATGATCTCGTGCTTGTAGCTTAAAATTTCATCAAATTTATCAGTTATTAGAAGCTTTGAGTTTAAATTTAGCGCCCTTAGCTCGCTTGCGTTTTCGTCAAAAACAGGCGCGTTCAAATTTCTAGCTAGCTTTAAATTTAGCTCGCTCTTGCCAAAGACGCTAAAGCCCTCACAGCCAACGACTATGACGAAGTCGCTTTTGGCCTTTAGCTCTTCAAATTTATCTATAAATTTTAAAAAAAACTCCTTTTCATTTAAATTTATTAGATTTTTTTTGTCATTTTCGTCTGGAGTTATCTTAAAGATCTCAACTTTTTTGAATTTTGTAGCTATAATTTCCTGCAAATATGCTAGATTTTTGTCTGAAAAAATGTAACAACTTTTCATTTTGTGACCTTTTTGGGAACTTAAATTGCTTAATCTTAGCACAAAGATACTTATTTTAAGGCATTTTATGAACTATAAAAAGATATGGCTCGTCACATTTGCGGGCATTTTTTACACAGGTTGCACCCCAAGTGCAGATCCTCACATCAATATGAAACCTCCAGTTTATGTCGAGCAACTCCCTTCAAAAGATAGTGGCAGCGGTCAAAGCAACGCCGGCAGCCTCTTTGGCAAGGGCGAAAATCCTCTTTTTTCAGACAGAAAGGCGATGAATGTAAATGACATCGTAACCATCGTCATCTCAGAAAACGCAAGTCAAATTTCAAGTGGCAGCAAAAGCACCAACAAAGATAGCACCATTTCGCTTGGCGGAGGCGTTTTCACAGCTGGAGCTGCACCGCTCTCAACCGTGGCTGATAATCTAAACAAATACGGCGACATCGGCTTTAAAGCAGGTGGCGGTAATAAATTTACAGGTAGTGGCACTAGCAACAGAAGCGAGAAATTTACCGCAACCATCTCAGCTAGGATCATCAAGATATTAAACAACGGCAACTACTTCATCGAGGGCAGCCGCGAGCTACTTATAAACGGCGAAAAACAGATCATGCAAGTAAGTGGCGTCATCAGACCTTACGACATCTCACAAAACAACGAAATCGACTCAAAATACATAGCTGATGCCAAAATTTTATATAAAACCGAGGGCGAGCTAGACAAATCAACCAAAAAACCTTGGGGCACAAGGCTTATGGAGGCTATCTGGCCATTTTAGTGCAAATTTAAAAGCCTAAATTTAACCCATTTAGGCTTTTAAAAATTTATATTTCAAAGCTCTTTCTTCTTAAAAACACTAAATTATATTTTTTAAAAATTATTAAAATTTAATTGATATTTACTTTCATAAAAATAGAATTTTTGCCATATCATTTCTCAAAATAGGATAAATTCTCACTAAATATTATTTTTTAACATATTTTAAGATTATTGATAACAAGGCGTTTAAAATTTTATTTTAAAATTTATTTAAATATAATTATTAATAGAATAAAATAATATTTGTCTTCTTTAAAAAAGATAAGATACAAAATAAACAAATTTCAAATGAAGGAGCTTATATGAATAATGACTTGCGTCAAAAGATCAATAGACGCTTAAGCGAACTTAGTGCATTGCCTAAGATGAAAAATGACACTAGTATTGCGCAGCTTTTAAAAGATAAGGGCTTTACTAGGCGTGATTTTATGAAGTGGGCTGGTGCGATGACAGCTTTTATGGCATTGCCAAGCGCGATGACACCGATGGTTGCTCGTGCTGCTGAGCTAAGCGATAGGCTCCCTGTGATATGGCTTCACATGGCAGAATGCACTGGCTGTAGCGAGGGCCTACTAAGAACTGACGCTCCAAGTATAGATAGCCTTATATTTGACTACATAAGCCTTGAATACCACGAAACTATCATGGCAGCTGCTGGCTGGCAGGCTGAAGAAAATTTAGAGCATGCGATAGAAAAATATAAAGGCAGATATATCTTGCTAGTTGAGGGTGGCGTGCCAACAGGAGCTACTGAGCACTTTTTAACAGTCGGACCTCACGGCACAAGCGGCAAAACTCACGCCGTAAATGCCTCTGCTAATGCAGCTGCTATCTTTGCTATTGGCACCTGTTCTAGCTTTGGCGGTATCCAAGCAGCTAAGCCAAATCCAACAAATTCTGTCGGTCTTTCAAAAGTGACTGATAAGCCAGTCATAAATGTGCCAGGATGCCCTCCAAGTGAGAAAAACATCGTTGGCAACGTGCTTCACTACTTGCTATTTGGCACTTTGCCTGCACTTGATGTTTATAACAGACCAAAATGGGCTTACGGCTTAAGAATTCACGATCTTTGCGAAAGACGTGGCCGCTTTGACGCAGGCGAATTTGTCCAAAGCTTTGGCGACGAGGGCGCAAAAAATGGCTACTGCTTATACAAAGTAGGCTGTAAAGGTCCATATACATTTAACAACTGCTCACGCGAGAGATTTAATCAACACACATCATGGCCAGTTCAAGCAGGTCACGGCTGTATAGGCTGCTCTGAGCCAGACTTCTGGGATACGATGGGGCCATTTGAAGAGCCGATGGCTGATAGACTATTTGACACTGTTTTGGGGCTTGGCGCTGATAATGTAAGTGATAAGATCGGCATTGGCATTTTAGCACTTGCTGGCGTTGGCATAGCAGCTCACGCTGCACTAGCTTGTATGAGTAAAGATAAAGAATAAGGCGAAAAAATGAGCGAAAAAAGAATAGTAATAGACCCTATAACACGTATCGAGGGGCATTTAAGAATAGAAGTTGTAGTTGATGAAAACAACGTTGTAAAGGAGGCTTACTCTGGCTCAACTCTTTGGAGAGGCTTAGAGCAGATAGTAAAAAATAGAGACCCAAGGGACGCTGGCTTTTTCATGCAAAGAATTTGTGGCGTTTGCACATATTCACACTACCGTGCAGGCATTGTAGCTGTCGAAGATGCACTTGGTATCAAGCCACCGCTAAACGCAGAACTAACTAGAACGCTTATGAACGCAGCCCTCTATCTTCACGATCACATCGTGCACTTTTATCAGCTCCACGGCCTTGACTGGGCGGACGTCGTCTCTGCATTAAGCGCAGACGTGCATAAAGCTAGCGAAGAGGCGTTTAAATACACAAGCACGCCATTTGCTACGGGAGCTGACAAGCTAAAAGAGGTAAAAGAGAGGGTTGAAGCCTTTGTTAAAAAGGGCAATCTTGGACCATTTGCCAACGCATACTGGGGACATAGCACATATAAATTTACACCAGAGCAAAATTTAATCGTCCTCTCTCACTATTTAGAGTGCCTTAGAATCCAAAGAACAGCAGCTCAGATGATGGCTATCTTTGGCGCGAAAAATCCACACCCACAAAGCCTAACAGTTGGTGGCGTGACCTGCGTGATGGACCTGCTTGATCCAGCCAGAATGGGCGAATATATGAGTAAATTTGCCGAGATCAAAGAGTTTGTCGATAGAGCTTACTACCCAGATATCTTGATGGCTGCTAAGGCTTATGCAAACGAGCCAAGCGTTCTAAACGATGTTGGCGTATCAAATTTATTCTGCTACGATGAGTTTTTGATCGGCAAAAATGACCATCTATTTAAAGGTGGTATCATCTTAAACGGCGATCTTAGCAAGGTCTATGATATCAACGAGGACAAGATCACAGAAGAGGCGACAAGAGCTTGGTATAAAAATGACAAAGCACTTCATCCATATGACGGCGAGACCGAGGCAAACTACACTGGGCTTGTTGATGGCGAGAGCATAGACGGCGAGGGCAAGCTAGCTCACAGCAAGCTTTTTGACACAAAGGGCAAATATAGCTGGATCAAAGCGCCAAGATATGACGGCATGCCTATGCAAGTAGGACCGATCGCAAGCATCGTCATAAACTATGCTAAAGGCAACGAGAGAGTTAAAAAGATAGTTGATGAGTTCTTATCAAAGAGTGGCTTGCCACTAAACGCAGTCTTTTCAACTCTAGGCAGAACCGCTACTCGTATGCTTGAAGCAAAAGTGGTCGCAGAGCACACAATGGACGCATTTAATGCCTTGATCGAAAATTTAAAGACAGATCAAGAGACCTGCACAAAATATGTCATAGATAATAGCAAAGAGTACAAAGGTCACTTCAAAGGCAACGCTCCAAGAGGTGCGCTAAGCCACTGGTGCCGCATAAAAGATGGTGTCATCTCAAACTGGCAAGCAGTCGTGCCAAGCACTTGGAACGCCTCTCCAAAAGACGCCAAAGGTCAAATGGGCAGCTACGAGGCGTGCTTGATAGGCTTAAAGATCGCTGATCTTTCAAAACCACTTGAGATAATACGAAAAATTCACTCTTACGACCCTTGCATCGCGTGTGCCGTGCATGTTATGGACACGAAGGGAAATGATTTGAGTACTTATAAGATAAATCCAAATTTATAAGGAGAAAAGATGTCACATAAAAATCCTGACAGGATCAGCGAATATGAATTCTCCATCGGCGTTAGGCTGACACACTGGATTAGATTTATAGCTATCACGCTTTTGGTTGTGAGTGGCTACTACATCTCTTATGTCTTTATGAGTCCAGAGATCACGAGCGAGCCTACAAATTTCATGCAAGCAAAGTGGCGTTTGGCGCACCAGGTCGCTGGCTTTGTGCTAATAGCGGTATTTATCTTTAAATTCTATCTATTTGTCTTTGATAAACACAGCAAAAAAGAGTGGATGAGCGTGCTTGACTTTTTAAGTCCAAAAGTTTGGATAGCGCAGATAAAGTACTACATCTTTATGGGACCGCACCCGCATTTAAGGGGCGTTTATAACCCATTGCAGTTTGCCTCATACTTTTTCTTTTACGTCATCTTAGCGCTCATTTGCCTAACTGGCCTAGTGCTTTACGCTCACGTTTATCACAATGGACTTGGCGGAGCGATATATGAGCCAGCGAGATACTTTGAAAAGCTTATGGGCGGACTAGCAAATGTTAGAACGATACATAGAATTTGCATGTGGATCATCATGATATTTGTGCCTATTCACGTTTATATGGCGATATTTAACGCCGTTAAAGGCAAAAATGGAGCGATGGACGCCATCGTTAGTGGCTATAAATTTGTAAAAGAACATTGATGAGAGTGCTAGTTCTTGGCATCGGCAACGTTATGTTTGCTGATGAGGGCATAGGTGTTCATTTTGTAAATTTGATGGCTAAAAACTATAAATTTACAAGCTCTAAAAACGAGCTCACTCTAATGGACGGGGGCACTTTAGCCCTCGCTCTAACTCACATTATAAGCGAATTTGACTATCTTATCGTCGTTGATTGCATTAGCGCAAATGGCGCAAGCGTGGGCGATGTTTATTTTTTCGACTTTCTAAACGTACCAAATTTTATCAGCTGGGACGGCTCAGCTCACGAGATCGAGATGCTTCAAACCCTTCATCTAATGGAGCTTGCAGGCGACAGGCCGACAACCAAAATCTTAGGCATCGTGCCTAGCCGCATAGAGTCATCAAATTTTAGCCTCTCAGATGAAGTGATAAAAGCTTCTAACATCCTTGAAAAAACGCTTATTGAGCACTTAAAAGAGCTTGATTTTAAGTGCGAAAAGGTGGCAAATTTCACACTAAATGATACCCTCAATGACTACGCCAAAAAAGGTTTAAAATGATACTTGCTTTTAAATTTGACTGCTTTAAAGATCCAGCCTTTTTAGCGCCATTTTTACGTGTATTGGCTAAAGATCTTTTGCACTCTATAAGCTGCAAAGATGATCAAATTTACCTAAAGGTAAGTGGCTCAAATGAGGAGCTTAGTGCCCTAGCAGACAGAGCAAGCGTCATCTTGCCCTATAGCCTTTATATAAAGCATAGCGAGGTCGATGTGGCAGATGAGCTTGACATGGCAGGTGAAATTAAAAAGATAAAATTTGGCACGCTTAGCCCATCTCAAGCGGCGGCATTTTTGGCTAATGGCAAGGCTATTTTAAATGAAAGTGGCGTGCTTGCTTGGAGTAAATTTGATGGCGAGATAACGCTTGATAATTTTAATGAAAAGCTAAAAACCTGCCTAAATTTATTAAAAAATGGTAAGAGCATTTGCGTAGAGCAAGATGAAAATTTATATGAAATTTCTCTTGGGGTAAATTTTGATGCAAATTTCTTGATGCCTGTAAATTTAAAACAGCTACCAAAAATTTTTATAGCTGGTGATAGGTCGCAGATCGCGCTTGCTAGCTTTGAAAAGCCACTTTTATCGCTAAAAACGACAGCCATTTACAGGCAAAACCACGAGGGCGCACCGCTATTTTTTGACGTAATGGCGCCAAATGACCTTTTTCTTTACGCCATTTGCGAGCAGCTAAATAAAGAGTGCTTTAGCTTTTTAAGCGTTTCTGTAAAGGAGCAAAAAAACGCTCTTTCAAGGCTTGCTTTGCTTGAAAACAGCGCGCTTTTAAGCCCATTTTTTTATACAAAAGATGAGAAATTTGAGCTTAGCTATTTGGGCGAAGTGGCTTTGGGGCTTAAATTTAGCAAATTTGGCGATGATGAAATTTGCCTGCTTTCAAAATCAAGCAAAACGCAGCTTCTATTTTTACCAAAATTTAGTAGCTTTGAAGAAATTTATGAGCTCATAAGAGCTGATGATGGCGGCGAAAGACTACTTGAAAACTTTAGCAAAGAGCGCGCCCTGCCAAGCGGTAAATTTAGCTCAGATGCTAGCTTTTTCTCGCTATTTTGCATAGCTGGACGCTTGCTTGGCTTAAGCAGTGACTTTAAAAAAGCAGGGGAGAATTTGCTCCTTATGGCAGCTGATTTTAGCGGTCAAAAGGGCGTTAGGATAGATTATAAAATGAAAGATGACTTTGGTTTAGACGGGGTTAAGTTTGTAAAAAGTATTATTTCATTTATCCTTGCTGGCGCTGGAGAGAAGAATATCAGCTTTGGTTGCACCGAGTCTTTGGCGCATTTTCTGAGCGATTTTAGCTATGAAAAACGAGATAAATTTAACATTAAAAATGTTACTTTAAGCGGGGATTTATTTTATAATAAGGTAGTTAGCAACTTGATAAAAAAGCACCTAAACCCAAATATAAAAACAAATTTTGACCCTGGATTTGGCATTGAGATCAAGCTTTAGATATGAGATCAAAGGCTTAGTTCAAGGCGTTGGTTTTAGACCTTTTGTCTATACTTTAGCGGACAAATTTAAGCTAGTTGGCGAAATTTACAACGATGATGAGGGCGTGAAGCTAAATTTTAGCGGCGAAGAGGCCAGCTTTTTGGCTTTTGAAAAAGAGCTTTATAAGAAGCTGCCAGCCCTTGCTAGGATCGATGAACTGCATAAATTTAAGATAGATAAAATTTATGAAAAACTTGAGATCATCGCTTCAAAAAGTGCTACCAAGCAAGCGCCCATTTTGCCTGATTACGCACTTTGTGATGACTGCTTGCGCGAGTTTTATGACCCCACAAATCCACGCTACAAATACCCATTTATAAACTGCACCAACTGCGGACCGAGATTTTCCATCATCAAAGCATTGCCCTATGACAGGGTAAATACGACGATGAACGAGTTTAAGATGTGCGAGTTTTGCGAGAGCGAGTATAAAGACCCGCTTAATCGCCGCTACCACGCAGAGCCGATCTCTTGCCCAAACTGCGGGCCAAAGCTCTATTTAAAAGATAAATTTGGCAAAGTGCTTGCCAGTAAAAACGAAGCAGCCAAAGAGGCGGCTAGGCTCATAAATGATGGTAAAATTTTAGCCATTAAGGGGCTTGGTGGCTTTCATCTAGTTTGCGACGCGACAAATGAAGCCGCAGTTTGCGAGCTAAGAGCTAGAAAACACCGCCCAAGCAAGCCCTTTGCGCTGATGAGTAAAAATTTGCAAAACGCCAGAAAAATAGCGCAAATTTCAGACGCAGAGGCGAAGCTTCTTAGCTCAAATTTAAAGCCGATCGTCCTACTGGAGGCAAAAAACGGCTCAAATATCGCAAAAAGCGTCGCTCCAAATTTAAACAAGCTTGGCGTTATGCTCGCATTTAGCGGTATACATCTTTTGCTTTTTGATTATTTAGAGCACGACATCATCGCAACTAGCGCAAACATCTCAGGCGAAGTCGTGATAAAGGATGAGAGTGAGCTAAGGGAAAAACTAGGTGAGGTTATAGACTTTTACCTTGATCACGACCGAGAAATTTACTCGCCAAGTGACGATAGTATCGCATTTTGCGTTGGAGATGAAGTGATTTTTACAAGGACAAGCCGCGGGCTAAATCCAAATTTCATCCATACAAATTTCAAGCAAAAAGGGACATTTTTAGCCCTTGGAGCGGAGCTAAAAAGCTCATTTTGCATCTACAAAGATGGCCTTTTGATGGTTAGTCCATATATCGGCGATCTAAAAAACGTGGCGACTTTTGATAGGTTTAAGGATATTTTCACCCTTTTTGAAACGACTTATGATCTAAAAATAGACAAAGTTATAGCTGATCTGCATCCAAATTTTTTAAATACAAAATGGGCAAAAGAGCAGGGCTTTGAGCTAGTTCATCTGCAGCACCACTACGCACATTTGCTAAGTGTCATCTTTGAAAATGATTTGCCTGACAAAGAGTATCTTGGCTTTTGCTTTGATGGCACTGGATACGGAGATGATGGCAAAATTTGGGGTGGCGAGGTCTTTAGGCTGGATAAAAAGAGTTACGAGAGAGTTTATCACTTTGATGAATTTAGCCTATTTGGCGGCGAAAATAGCATAAAAAATATCTATCTTATCGCTTATTCTATTATTTTGAAGTATGAGCTTGAGGACGAAGGGCGTAAATTTTTAGGAAATTTTGATGAAAAGGTGCTTAGAAATTTCAAGATGATGGAGCAAAAGGGGCTAAATTTAGTAAAAACTAGCTCGGTTGGTAGGATATTTGACGCATTTGGTGCGATAATATGTGGCATTTCTCACTCAAGTTTTGAGGGCGAAAGCGGTATGAGGCTTGAGGCGCTTTATGATAAAAATTTAGATGCGTGTTATAAATTTAGCCTAAATGACGGAGTTATCGGCTTTAAAGATGCCTTTAAAAGTGCGCTAAAAGATGAGCCAAGAGTGGCTGCAACGGCATTTATAAATGGCATGGCTGATATCATTTTTGAAATTTCTAAAAGTGAGAAAAAAGAGATTTTGCTAAGTGGTGGAGTTTTTCAAAATAAGACTTTGCTTGAGCTTATTTACAAAAAATTTACTAAAGCAAATTTGAAATTTTATATCAATAAGAAATTCTGCAGTAACGATTCTAACGTAAATTTAGGGCAAATTTATTATTATTTATCCACATTTTCTAATAAGTGATGTATAATTATTTTAAACGGTAATCAAACGAGAAAGGAGCAAAAAATGGATAGTGTTATACGTTTTAGTGTTTCTTTGCCTAGTCAATTACTAGACGAACTGGATAGAAAAGTTAGCGAACAAGGCTACGCTTCTAGGAGTGAATTTACAAGGGATTTGATCCGTGAAAAGATCGTAAGCGACAGCTGGAAGGACGCTAACGAGGAGTTGATTGGGGTTTTGACGCTCATTTATGTGCATCATCACAACGATTTGGTGAATAAAAAAATGGATATCGAGCATGACTCTGATGTGAAGATCATCTGTACAAATCACGTTCATGTCGATCACCACAACTGCTTAGAAACGATCTCTTTAAGGGGCGAAGCGGAGAAGATAGAGCGCTTTGCTGATAAGATCGCAGGTTTAAAGGGTGTTAAGTTTTCTAAACTTACAAAGGCTGCTGTGCCTAAATTTTAAGCTAAAAGCCTTTTTGGCTGTTAAATTTAGGATTTTTGTAAATAGCTAGCAGTGCTCTTGGCTGCGGAGCTTGTCTTATTTTGTCTTTTTGATAGTTTTTAGCAGTTTTTGTGATCCATTTTTGCAAATTTATAGTAGGGTTTTGCTGCATTTTTTTGCGCGTGCCATGTATCTTTTTGGTAAAAATAGTTTGATGACCGTTTTTTGCTTGGGCATTGGCTAAAGCTAAATTTGCAAAAGCCCGCCCAAGTTTTTTTTGGCTTTTTAAGTTTCTCTCTTTTTTGCTTTATTTTTGTTTTGGCATTTTTGGCGCTTGTATGCTATTATTAGCCACAAAAAAATGTCATTTAAAGAGAATGAAAGATGAATTTTTACAATAGAAATTTTCTAGCCAAAGAGCTAGATCGCTGGCAAAAAGAGGATGTGGTCGATAAGGCCACCGCTTTAAAGATAGCAAATTTATATGAAATAGATCTAAACGCTCATAGCGAAAAGACTAGCTTTATTTTAAAGTTGGTTGCTTATCTCTTTTTCGCGCTGGCATTTTTTACGCTAGTTGGAGCTTACTGGGAGGAGATACCAAGGATGGGGCGCCTTGTCATCATCTTTGGAGTGCTTGCTCTTTTAAATTTTGGAGGAGTTTATTATCTCAAAAAAGGCAAAGACAAGCTTGGCACGGCTACGCTCTTTTTGGGAAATTTCTGCTACGGCGCAGCCATAGCGCTTATCGCTCAAATTTATAATATTAGCGACGAGCCAAGTGGCGGAGTTTTGCTCTGGAGCGTTGGAGCGTTTGTGCTCTCTTTTGCTAGCAAAAAGGCCTTGCTAGTGGCTCAAAGCCTCGTTTTTGCGACGATCTGGTTTGTTTTAAAGGGTATGGGCGGCGAGTTTGCTTATGAATTTATCGTCTTTATAGCCCTTGGCGCCTACACACTTTATAAAAGCGACTCAGTATTTCTTGCGATTGTACTTCTAGCGGATATATTTTTCTACATCGTTTCGCTCTGCGCTAGGATCAGCGGGTTTAACGAATTTTATGGCTATGACCTTATGTTTAGAGCGCCGATGGCTGCTACTTTATCGCTCTCATACTCGCTTTTACTTGTCGCGCTCTTTAGCACGTTAGCTAGCTTTAGAGATAGGCTAGCGCACCTTGTAAAAGGCTTTGGCAAGTATCTTGGCATCGTCATCTTAATCGTTTGCCTGATAGCTTATGCAAATGGCGATATCTACGAGCTAGAAGAAGATAAATTTTGGTTTGCAAAAGCATTTTTTTATAGTAGCTTTGGCAAGGTTTTTGCTGTATTTAGCATCGCTAGCATTGCGCTATTTTTCAAAGAGAAAAACAAAAGTGGCTTGTTTCTTGGCTTGATACTCTTTGCGTTGCCATTTGTCTTTAGTTTGGGTGTGGGATATGCAAATATCTTCTTCTCGCTAGCAAACATCATCGTTGCTGCCGTGCTTATCAAAAATGGCGAGCTAACGCTTGGACTATGCATGATATTCTTAGTTGCGGTGGTTAGATACTTTGAGCTAATAGGCGATTATTTGGGAGCTACGGCGCTATTTATCGTCTTTGCCTTCGTCGTGCTCGCAGTCGCTGCTAAAAAAGGACGTACAAAATGAAGATAAGATCACTAATACTAGCCATAATCTTTCAAATTTTACTAATAATTGCGATGCTCGCATACGCGCTCATGCCACTTTATCTTGGAAAAGAGATAAAAGTGAGGGTAAATCTTTACGATCCAAGGGATCTCTTTCGCGGAAACTACGTGAGCTTGAGCTATGATTTTTCAGATTTTTCAAATCTGCAGCAGTCTAAATTTGATGAAAAAACTGGCGTTGAGATATATATATATGATAGAAATATCTCAAAAAATGATGAAATTTACGCCATTTTAAAGCAAGATGCTAACGCTACTTACGCTTTTGATAAATTTAGCTTTACTAAGCCAAAAGATGTTCTTTTCTTAGCTGGCAAATTTGATGGATATTTATTTGTAAAATATGGCATCGAAGAGTTTTACATGCCAACTAAAAAGGCAAAGCAAACTGAGCGAGAGATGATGGATCAAGACGTGGATGCTGTTGCTGTTTTGATGGTGATGGATGATGGTAGGGCAAGGCTAAAAGATATCATCATCACACCAAATGGCAAAAAAAGAAGCAATGATGAAAAATTTGATGAAAATGGCTACACAGATGATAACGAGAGCTTTGAAGAGCCAGTTCGCTTGCAAGATCAAAGGTAAATTTAAAGGGATGATTAAAAAACGGGTTAATTTATCTCATTTGCATAAAATGCCCTTAAATTTTAATTTTATTTTTAAATTTAAGCGTTAAAATCTCTGAAAATTAATAAAAAAGGATAATAAAATGTGTAAAGATTGCGGTTGTTCAATGGGTAATCACGCCCACACTCACACTCACTCTGATGGTACCACCCACTCACACCCACACACTCATGATGGGCATACGGACCACGCTCATGACGCACACGAGCATAGCCACGAGGCTCACGCGCACCCTGTGCTAAACGAGAGCAAAACCATAGATGTGATAGAGAAAATTCTATCTGAAAACGACAAAGAGGCAGCTCACAACAGAGCGCATCTTGATGAGAAAAAGATACTTTGTGTAAATTTGATGAGTAGCCCAGGCGCTGGCAAGACTACGCTTTTAGAGGCTACGATAAAGGCTGGTAAATTTAAAATAGGCGTTGTCGAGGGCGATCTTGAAACCAATCAAGATGCCGACCGTATAGTAAAAGCTGGCGCAAAAGCTCACCAGATAAGCACAGGTCAGACCTGCCACTTGGACGCTTTTATGGTGCATGAGGGGCTTCACCGCCTACCACTAAATGAGCTTGATCTAGTCTTTATAGAAAATGTTGGAAATTTAGTCTGCCCCGCAAGCTACGACGTTGGCTCGCACTTTAACGCTGTGCTTCTTTCAGTGCCAGAGGGCGATGATAAGGTTAGCAAATATCCAGTGATGTTTAGGGCTGCTGACGTGCTTTTGATCACAAAAGCTTCGCTTGCGCCACACTTTGACTTTGATATCGAGCGAGTGAAAAACGACGCTAGAAAGCTAAATCCAAAGGTCGATATCTTTGTAGTAGATAGCAAAACAGGCGAGGGCATCGATAAGTGGATAAGTTATTTGGAATTTAAAAAAGAGCTAAGATAATGTGCCTTTCGATCCCTTCAAAAGTAATAGAAATAGATGAAAACAACGTTGCTACCGTCGAGACTCTGGGCGTTACTAGAAAGGTAAGCCTAGATCTCATCTCTGAAGAGGTAAAGGTTGGCGAATACGTGCTAATCCACGTTGGATACGCCATGCAAAAGATCGATACGCAGTTTGCGCTTGAGAGCTTGGAGGTCTATCAAAAGATCGCTGAGGATATGGACGCGGGGAAAATTTGATGGATCTTATCAATGACTTTCGCGATAAAAATTTAATCCTTGCCCTTTCAAAACTGATACAAAAAGAGAGCGTAAAACCGCTAAATATCATGGAAATTTGCGGTGGCCACACGCATAGCATTATGAAATTTGCACTGCCAAGCTTAGTTGGAGAGCATATAAATTTCGTCCACGGCCCAGGCTGTCCAGTCTGCGTGATGCCAAAGAGCCGCATAGACGAGGCCTGTAAGCTTGCCAGCATGGATAATGTGATCTTTTGCACGCTAGCTGACATGCTAAGAGTGCCTGGCTCAAAGACAAGCTTGCAAAAGCTTCGCGGCGAGGGACACGACATAAGGGCACTTTACACGCCACTTGATGCGCTAAATATCGCTAAGCAAAATCCAGACAAAAAGGTCATATTTTTTGCCATTGGCTTTGAGACGACGACGCCGATGAGTGCAAATTTAGTTGAAAAAGTGGTGCAAGAGGGCATTAAAAATTTATACTTTCATATAAATCACGTAACCGTCCCAGCGCCAGTTAGAGCTATAATGAGCGATGAGAACGTAAGGATAGACGCATTTTTGGGACCAAGCCACGTGAGCGTGATCACTGGTAGCAAAATCTACAAAGAATTAGCGAGCGAATTTAAAAGACCCATTGCCATTAGCGGTTTTGAGCCGCTTGATATCATGGCAAGTGTGCTAAATTTAGTCCGTCAGCAAAACGCAGGCACTTATGAAGTCTATAACGAGTACGCAAGGGCGGTCAAAGAAGAGGGCAACGTCAAGGCAAAAGAGCTCATAGCTAAGTACTTTGAGCCATGCGACTTTGTCTGGAGAGGTCTTGGCGAGATAGCGCAAAGCGGTATGAAGCTAAAAGACGAGTTTGCCTATCTTGACGCTAGAGTGCAGTTTGACTGCAGTGTAGAGAGCGCTGGCGAGAGCAAGGCTTGCATTTGTGGGCAAATTTTAAGAGGGCTAGCTAAGCCGACTGATTGTAAGGTCTTTGGCAAGGTCTGTAACCCGCAAAATCCGATAGGATCGTGCATGGTCTCAAGCGAGGGCGCTTGTGCGGCATATTTTAAATACGCAAGAGTTGGTTAAGGAATTTAATGAAAAAGATAATGCTAAGCCACGGCGGCGGCGGCGAGGAGATGAACTCGCTTATAAACGAGACGATATTTAAAATTTTTGATAACGAAATTTTAAGGCAGAGCAACGACTCAGCGATACTAAATTTAAACGGAAAGATCGCATTTAGCTCCGATAGCTTTGTGGTAACTCCCATTTTTTTTAATGGCGGTGACATCGGCAAGATCGCGGCTTGCGGCACGATAAACGACCTTGCGATGGTTGGAGCAAGCGCAAAATACCTAAGCTGCTCGCTCATCATCGAAGAGGGGCTTAGCATAGAGGAGCTCGAGCGTGTGCTTAATTCGCTTGCAAAAACTTGCAAAGATAGTGGCGTGAGCGTGGTTTGCGGCGATACGAAGGTCGTGCCAAAGGGCAAATGCGATAAAATTTTCATAAACACAGCAGGCATCGGCGAGATAGTTTGTGAAGGCGTGGAGCTTAAAAATTTAAAAGCAGGGGCAAAAATTTTAATCTCTGGAGATGTTGGCAGACACGGCGGCGTGGTGCTAGCAGCAAGAGAGGAATTTGAGCTTGGGCTTGATCTAAAAAGTGACTGCAAAAGCCTAAAAGAGGTTGCTTTAAGGCTATTTAGCGCTGGCATAAAGCCACAAACTATGCGTGATGCGACTAGGGGCGGACTAAGTGCGGTGCTAAACGAGTGGGCTAAATTTAGCAAATTTGACATCTTGGTTTTTGAAGAAAATATCAAGGTCGCAGACGAAGTGATGGGCGTTTGTGAGCTATTTGGATTTGAGCCTTATGAGCTTGCAAATGAGGGCACTTTTGTGATGGCTGTCGATGAGAGCCAGGCCGAAGAGGCACTTAAAATTTTAAGAGAATTTGATAAAAATGCGATGATAATAGGCGAGGTAATGGAAGCTAAAAACGAGCGTGTCATCATCGAAAACGCCTATAAATCAAGAAGATTTCTCGAGCCGCCAAAGGGCGAGCTGCTACCAAGGATCTGCTAATGCACGAGCTTAGTATCGTTCAAAATTTAGTCACTCTTTGTGAAAAAAATGCCGCCAAAGAAAATGCCAAAGAGATAAGCAAGATCGAGATAAAGGTTGGTCGTTTAAGCGGAGTAGAGCCACACTATCTGGAGAGTGCCTTTGATGTTTATAAGGCTGGCACGATCTGCGAAAACGCCGAGCTTGTCATAAATTTACAAGGCATTGTTGTAGAGTGTTTGGATTGTGGATTTGGCGGAGAGCTTAGCGAAAATGACTTCACCTGTCCAAAGTGCAAAAGCCAAAATTTAAAGGTAACTGACGGCGAAGATATGTATCTCATGCGCCTTGAGATGAAGTAAAATTTTACGTATTATAATGCGTAAAATTTTATGCATTTATTGATTTTTTATGGATAGTGTTAAATTTTTCTCAATCAAACGCCTAAAGAGCTATAAAAACGAGTAAGAGTATAAAATAAACTTTTTGTTAGTGTGGGCTGTCTTAAAAGCTTGGTGCTTTAGAAATTGTCACTAGAAATTTAGCTTTTAAGGCTTTAGTGGATAATAACAAGGTAGATATTTTAAGCTCTTTTGGCGGCTACTTCAAGCTAGATGATCTCTTTGTCTCAAAGCAAACTTTTGGATTTTGGGCAAAAATCATCGATGAAGCCAAAATCCACAATGATATCGTCAATCTTGATAAGCTTGATTTTAAAAAATATTCTAAATTTAACCGCAAAAATAAACTTTTAAACTATTAAAAAGTAAAGATTTTATATGACCTTGCTGTTAAAATTCGAAACCGAGCATTTCATTTTGAAAATCTTTATAAGCTAAATGACGATCAAACGCCGAGAATTTCAACTCGTGTTGGTAAAACTTTAGTAGGCATTGATCCGCAAATGTTAGAAGATTTCATTAATGATGCGTTGTTTTGTTTTGATGAAGATCTGGCAAGATACTTAGAATGAGTGGCGGATAATAAGCTCCGCCGTGAACTTCGCCGAGGTTACGCTAAACAATAATTATTTTTTGCTTAACGCTTTTTACTCAAATATCAAAAACGGAGCCTGCAGAACGTTTCTTATGATCTTTAGTGGCGAGAGTAGAGCATCTTGCAAGATCTGCGTCGAGTATTCTGGCTTTTCAGTTGTGCCACGTATGGCGATGACGGTTGAGAGCGAGCGGTCTTTGCCAAGGATGATTTGGTTGATAAGTGGGATCTTGTCGATGATACCGCTTGCGTCTTTTAGTATCTTTAGCTCAAGATCGATGTTTATCTTTTTGCTCTTTAGATCGATCGTGCCACGTCCGCCGATATCTGCGCTCGTGCCTATCATCTCAATCGCTAAAAACTCGATCACGTCGCCCTTTCTAGTAAGTAAAATTTTACCGTTTTTAACAGTAAAACCCTTGTCGTTAAAGTCAGGCGTTTTAAAGCTAAGAAGCGATGGCACCGAGTTTAAAAAGCTTAAGAGTCTTTGATAAAAGATGTAGTCTTTTAGATACGTGCCAAAAAATCTCACCTCAGCCTTGAAATTTTTAGAGCTCTCCCCAAGCATTTTTAGGCGAAATTTACCGCCCTCAAAGCTCTTGGTGCCTAAAAGACCATTGATAAACTCACCGCTTATATCAGTTGCGTCTAAATTTATGCTTTTCTCATCGCTAAAATATCCAACTCTGCCTTGCTTTGCTAGCCCATTTAGCGAGGTGCTTTTGCCTTTTTTCTCGGCGCTAAAGCTAGTAAATGGCAAGGTTTTGTTTAAGTCCTTTAAGATGATGTCGCCATTTTTTGCAAAGAGCTCAAGTGGCGTGCTCTGCTCTTTTGTGCTGTTGTCATCAAGCACTAACAAATTTAGATCGTTGCTCTTAGCTTCTATGCCTTTTTCGGCGATGCTTAAAGCGAGTTTCTTGCTCGCACTTTGCACCTTTACGCCAGCTTTTGAGACTGTGATCAAAAAGTCGTCACTATCATATTTTGAGCCATTTTTATCCAAAAACGGCATGTCAAATTTAAGCCCTTTTGCCAAAATTTCAAGATTAACAAAGTCCTTGCTTTTTATGCTCATATCTTCAAAGCCAAGCACGCCATTTTGCTTTAAAAGTGGGGAGTTTTGCATGATGAAGTTGCTATTTTTCGTGGCTATCACGCTCTCATCGCCAAAGCTTAAATTTAGTCCAAAAGGCTCAATGCTAAGCGTGGTCTCGCTTGGCTTGCTAAAGTCAAGAAGTGCTGTAAATGGCTCATTTTTAAAGGCTAAAATTTCATCATTTTTCTCTTTTAGATCAAAGCTTTCTATGACGCCTTTTATCTCGCCGGTGCTTTTTTGTAAATTTATATCTGCTTTTGCATTTGCTCTGAAAAAATCAAGCCCAAAGCCGCTTGCATCGATGTTTAGCACAGAAGTATTTACAAGCTTTACAAGAGCGCTTTTAGCGTTAAATTTACTCCCAGCGATATCTAAAACCGCATCACTTATCTTAAAATCGCCATTTGCGATGACACTTTTTTCATCAAAATTTTCTAAGCTCTTCTCATCAAGCTTTATCAAAATTTTTAGGCTAGCGTCCATTTTGCCGCTTAGCTGCCTAACTGGCACGTTGATCTTATAAGCTCTTAGTATCTCATTTATCGCCTCATCGTAAATAGAATTTGTCTTTATAAAAAGCTCTAAATTTGCACTTTTTTCATCAAAAATGTTGTTTATCGCGACGTTTGAGCCATCAAGCTTTTTGCCTTTATAAACTGGAGCTGTAAGGTCAAATTTAAGCTTTGAGTTATTAAGCGTGATATTTGCCTCAGCGACATTTACAGCTGGCAAGCCTTTATCAAATTTAACAAGTAAATTTTTGGCATTTGCAGTCGCGTTTAGCTCGTTTAAGAAAAGATCATTTTTTTTAAGGTCAGCCTTGCCATTTATCTCATTTAGGTGATAGTCATCAGCCACGATGTAGCCATATATCCAGTTTTTAACCTCGCTGTTTAGGTGTATGCGACTATCAAGCTCAGCGATGAAGTCCTTGATGCTGCCAGCTTCGACGTCATAGGCTTTGTAGGTTAAAAGTGTATCTTTTAAGGCAAAGCTAAGCTTGCCATTTAGCTCGTGAGAGGTGAAATTTCCATCAAATTTATAGTCATCCTTGTCAAAATTTGCACTGCCTTCGCCGCTAATGCTGACATTAAAGTCTTTAAAACTTAAATTTTTTACTATGAAGTGGTCTATGCCATCTTGCTGCTCTTTTTGAAATTTGATATCGATGTTTAGATAAGGGCTATCAACGAAAAATATATCATCTAAAAATAAAATTTTGATCTTAAAATCATCGCCTATTTGCACGCTCTCAAGCGAAATTTCTTGAAAAAAGGTCTCAAGATAATCCACGCCTTGACTAAGGTTTAAAAGTCTCTCATCGCTACTTTTTTGCGCCACGTCTTTTTTAAAGCTTGGTAGCTTGATCTGCTTTGCTCTTACAATTATTTTTTTATCTAACTTTATATATAATTGCTCCAATTTTACGCCGTAAAACTCGAAATCGTTAATTTTTATGCCGTATTTTAAAAGCAAAAGAAGCGAAAGAATTAAAATGATAAAAAATTTTATAAAAAAGCCATACCTAGATATTTTCTTTGATATCGTACTCATCGTCGTCCTAAGCATATTTGTCTATTTGGCACGCCCCATAAACACGAGCAAAGTCGTCTTTGTGCCAAAGGGAAGTGTGGGCGAGATTATATCTTATTTAGCTAATCGCAACTTTAACTTAAGCGCGATCGACAAGTATGCCATGCGCTTCATCGGTTCGCCTCAGTCTGGCTGGATCGAGATAGGCAAAGATAAAATTTCAAGGATTGATTTTTTAAAAAAATTAGCCAAGGCAAAG
Organism: Campylobacter concisus; assembly: GCF_902460715.1. Taxonomy (GTDB): domain Bacteria; phylum Campylobacterota; class Campylobacteria; order Campylobacterales; family Campylobacteraceae; genus Campylobacter_A; species Campylobacter_A concisus_AK. The sequence goes on from NZ_CABPUX010000001.1 coordinate 46,750, forward strand.
GCAGCAATGACTGAGATCACGCTCATCCCCGGCGAAACTACGATCGTTTTTTTAAACCAGATAGCAGCCCAGCTAGGACTTGACGCAGTTAAACTAAATAGCGAGTATAACGCCCTTGCGCCAGTCGCTGATGGCTTTTTGATGCCAAATACTTATAAAATTCCAGTTGGCATCAGCGAGAGGCATCTGGCTTATTACCTTGTAAATTCATCCAAAAAGGCGCAAAGCGAGATCAGCAGAAAAATTTTTGGCGAATACAACGAGAAAAAGTGGTTTAAAATTTTAACCATCGCTTCAATCATCCAAAAAGAGGCCGCAAACGACGCTGAGATGCCACTTGTCGCCTCAGTCATCTATAACCGCCTAGATAAGGGCATGAGGCTGCAGATGGATGGCACGCTAAACTATGGCATCTACTCGCACGATGTGATCACGGCTGAGCGCATAAGAAGCGACATGAGCGAGTTTAACACCTATCTAAACGACGGCATACCGCCAAGTCCAGTCTGCTGCGTCTCTATAAGTGCGATAAAAGCTGCGATAAACCCTGCAAAGAGCGATTATTTATACTTTGTGCTTGATAAAAAGGCGAAAAAACACATTTTTTCAAAAACCTTAAGCGAGCACAATCAAAATATCGCAAAATAGGGCTAAAATACAACTAGCTTTAATAAAAAACGTGATAAATTTCAAAAAATCAAAAGGGCTAAAATGAGTGACATTATCTGGACTAAAACCGACGAAGCACCGCTATTTGCAAGCTACTCTCTCTTTCCTATCGTAAAGAGCTTTTTATCACGCGCTGGCATTAGCATAACTAGAGCTGACATCAGCCTAGCAGGGCGAATTTTATCTCTTTTTAGCAAAGAGCTTGGGCTAAACAAGGCTGACGAGCTAGAGCTTTTGGGTGAGCTAACCGCGCACAAAGAGGCAAATATCATAAAACTGCCAAACATCTCAGCCACGCTCGTTCAGCTAAAAGCGGCCATTGAGGAGCTTAGAAGCAAGGGCATAAACGTGCCATTTTATCCAGACGAGATCATCACAGACTACGACGAAGAGGTTGCTAAAAAATATGCAAAAGTGCTTGGAAGTGCTGTTAATCCAGTGTTAAGGCAAGGAAACTCAGACAGAAGAGTTCTGCCGCCGGTTAAAGAATTTGCCAAAAAGCATCCACATAGCAACGGCGACTGGGACAAGGCAAATAAAACTAAAATTTGCTACATGCAAAAGGGCGATTTTTATGAAAATGAGCGCTCAATCATCGCAGAAAAAGATGAGAGATTTTATATAAATTTTATAAGTTTAGATGGCAAAAAAGAGCTTTTAAAAGAGCTTGCTGTTCAAAGTGGTGAGATCGTAGATGCTACCTTTTTAAGCGCAGATGAACTGGATAAATTTTATGAAAGCTGTTTTGAGAACGCGCTAAAAGAGAATTTGACCTTGAGTTTGCATCTAAAATGCACGATGATGAAGGTTAGTGACCCGGTTATCTTTGCGCATGCGATAAAGAGCTATTTTAAAGAGGTTTTTGAGCTATTTGGCGAGGAGTTTAAAACTCACGGAGTTGAGGCAAAAAACGGCTTAAAAGATATGTTTTCTAAAATTTCAACTCTTAAAAATAAAGATGAAATTTTGGCTAAATTTGATGAAATTTTGAGCAAAAAGGCGAAAATTTGGGCACTAAATGAAAGTGCCAGCAACTTTGATGTGCCAAATGATGTTATCATTGACGCCTCCGTGCCAGCGCTCATTAGAAACTCTGGCAAAGTAAAAGATAAGGATGGCGAGCTAAATTTCTCACTTTGCATGATCCCAGATAGGACCTACGCTAGGGTTTATGAAGCCTGCGTGGCGGACTTTAAGGAGCATGGCGCGCTTGATGTGAGCAAGATCGGCAGCGTGGCAAACGTGGGGCTAATGGCTAAAAAGGCCGAGGAGTACGGCAGCCACGATAAGACTTTCATCGCAAAAGAGGACGGAGAATTTGCTGTTTTTGATGAGGCAGGCGAGAGCGTCTTTAAATTTAGCGTTAAAAGTGGCGACATTTTTAGGATGACGCAGGCTAAAGAAGATGCGATAAATGCGTGGTTTGAGCTTGCCTTAAAAAGAGGCGAAATTTCAAAAGATGAGCTTATATTTTGGCTAGATAGCAGCCGTGCTCACGATAGAAATTTGATAGCTAAATTTGAAAAATTTAGAGATAAATTTACTAGGGCTGGCGTGAAATTTGAAATTTTAAACTACGAGCAAGCAACTAAAAAATCGCTTGAAGCGATAAGAGCTGGCAAAGACGTCATAGGCGTCACTGGCAATGTTTTAAGAGACTATCTAACCGATCTTTTCCCGATATTTGAGCTAGGTGGCAGCTCAAAAATGCTCTCAGTAGTGCCATTGCTTGCTGGTGGAGCGATGTTTGAGACTGGTGCTGGTGGGACGGCTCCGACGCTTGTAAAAGAGCTAAAAGAGAGAAATCACCTGCTTTGGGACAGCCTGGGCGAGTTTTTGGCGCTTAGTGCTTCGCTTGAACATTTAGCGTTTTTTAGGCAAAAAAAAGAGGCAAAAGAGCTAAGTGACGCGCTAAATAGAGCTGTTGCTAGCTATTTGGATGAAAACAAAACACCAAACGCCACTCTTGATACCAGAGAGTCGCACTTTTATCTAGCGCTATTTTGGGCGAGAGAGATGGCAAAAAGTGGCGGAATTTTAAGCGTAATTTTTGAAAATTTAGCAGACGAGCTAGAGAAAAATGAGAGCGAAATTCTAAAGCAGATCAGAGAAAAAGATGGTGCAAGCGTGGAATTTGGCGGATACTACCTGCTAGATGAAGCAAGAGCTAATGAGGTCATGAGACCAAGTGAAATTTTAAATCAAATAATAGGATAAGATATGAAAATAAGTGTAGTTGGAGCTGGAAACGTCGGTGCTAGCATAGCTTATGCGCTTTGTATGAGAGAGCTTTGCGATGAGATCGCGCTTGTGGATATATTTGGCGATGTGGCGCGTGCAAAGGCGATCGACCTAGCTCAGTCAAGCTGCGTGTTTAACGCAAAAACTAGCGTTTGTGGTGGCGATGATTTTGTGCTTATTGAGGGCAGTGACATCGTCATAGTCACAGCTGGAAGCCCAAGAAAAGAGGGTCAAACCAGAGAAGACTTGCTACTTAAAAACGCCGTTGTCGTAAAACAAACTGCGCAAAAGATAGCTGAATTTGCCAAAAACGCAGTGATAATCGTAGTCACTAATCCACTTGACGTGATGGTCTGGACGGCACATAAATTTAGCGGTTTTAGCAAAAACAAAGTGATCGGCATGGCTGGCGAACTTGATAGCGCAAGGTGCAGATATGAGCTAGCGCTTTTAAAAGATAAGGACGCCAGTAAGCTAAGAGCAAAGATCGTCGGGGCTCACAATGACGAGATGATCGTATCAGCCAGCAATATCAGCGAAAATTTAAATGAAAATGAGCTAGCAATCCTTAAAAAAGAGACAAGCACTGGCGGAGCAAAGATCGTTAAACTGCTTGGCACTTCGGCTTACTACGCGCCAGCGGCTGCAGCTGTGAAGATGTGCGAGATGATCGTTGGTAAGAGCGATGAGATAATAAGCGCTAGCGTGCTAATAGATGATGAGCTAAGTTGCGGCAGGTTAGTAAGGCTCGGACGCGATGGCTTAAAAGAAATTTTAGAGCTAAATTTAGATGAAGACGAGCAAGAGCAACTAAACAAAAGTGAAGCTGAAATTAGAAAAAATATCAAATTTTTAAAAGAAAACTTAGAGTAGGAAGATATATGATCGTAAAAGAAAATGTCCCAGTTTGGGTCGATGAGAGCAGGTGTAAGGCCTGTGATGTCTGCGTGAGCTACTGCCCAGCAGGCGTGCTAGGCATGAGGCTTGAGCCAAAGGCGGTGCTTGGCAAGATGATAGAGGTGGTCTATGCTGACTCATGCATAGGATGCCGTGACTGTGAGCTTCACTGTCCTGATTTTGCCATTTATGTGGCTGATAAAGGCTTTAAATTTGCAAAGCTAACGCCTGAGAGCAAAGAGCGAGCTGCGGCTGTAAAGGCAAATAAATTTGCCAAGCTTGGAGAGAGCGCATGAGAGAGGTAGTATCAACTGGAAATGCCCTAGTAGCAAGGGCTGCCGTCGAGTGTGGCTGTAACTTCTTTGGCGGATATCCTATCACTCCAAGCAGCGAGATCGCCCACGAGCTAAGCGTGCTTTTGCCAAAAAACGGCGGTACATTTATACAGATGGAAGATGAGATAGCTGGCATTTCCGTAGCTCTTGGTGCAAGTGCGAGTGGCGCTAAAGCGATGACTGCAAGTTCTGGTCCAGGAATTTCACTAAAGGCTGAGCAAATAGGCCTTGGTTTTATCGCTGAGATACCGCTTGTCATCGTAAATGTAATGCGCGGCGGCCCTTCAACTGGCCTACCAACACGTGTCGCACAAGGCGATATCTTGCAGGCTAAAAACCCAACTCACGGCGATGTAAATATGATAGTGCTAGCGCCTAGTAGCCTAGAGGAGTGCTATACGCAAACGGTGCGTGCCTTTAACCTCGCAGCTAGGTTTATGACGCCGGTTATGCTGCTACTTGACGAGACGATAGGTCACATGCAAGCAAGGGTGCGCCTGCCAGAGATTAGCGAGCTAGAAATTTATAAAAGAAGAGAATTTAGCGGCGAGCCAAAAGAGTATAAACCATACGAGGCTGCACCAGATGAGCCAGCCACGCTAAATCCTTTCTTTAAAGGCTATCATTACCATATAACAGGGCTTCATCACGGCGCTACTGGCTTTCCAACTGAAGATGGCAAGATCGTTGAAAACTCGATGAATAGACTATTTGATAAGATAAATTTACACACTGATGAGTGCGAGAAATTTGAAGAGTTTATGCTTGATGACGCGCAAATTTGTATCATCGCCTTTGGAAGTGTCGCTCTCTCAGCTAAGCAAGCGATATTAAATTTACGTGAAAAAGGGCTAAAAGTAGGGCTATTTAAGCCGCTCACACTTTTTCCAGCTCCAGCTAAAAAGCTAAAAGAGATATCAAATAAATTTAAGAAAATTTTAGTCTGCGAGCTAAATTTAGGCCAGTATAGCGGCGAAATTTCAAAGATCATCTTAAGAGATGACTTTGCAAAACTGCTAAAAGCAAACGGCAGACCGATAAGCCCAAGCGAGATCGAGGCGAAGATAGGAGAAATTTATGGCTTTTAATTACGATAAATATTTACGAACAGATAAAATGCCTACTCTTTGGTGCTGGGGCTGCGGCGACGGCGTCATACTAAAGGCGCTTATCCGCGCTATCGACACCATGGGCTGGGACATGAACGACGTTTGCGTGGTCTCAGGCATAGGCTGCTCTGGGCGTTTTAGCGGATATCTTGACTGCAACACCATCCACACAACTCACGGCAGAGCCGTAGCTTACGCGACTGGCGTAAAGATGGCAAACCCAGACAAGCACGTCATCGTAGTAACTGGCGACGGCGACGGACTAGCGATCGGAGGCAACCACACGATACATGGATGCCGCCGAAATATCGGGCTAAATCACATCTTAATCAACAACTTCATCTATGCGCTAACCAACTCACAAACCAGCCCAACCACGCCAAAGGGCATGTGGACGGTCACAGCGCAGTATGGCAACATCGATCCTAGCTTTGACGCCTGTAAGCTCGCAACTGCCGCAGGTGCTAGTTTTGTCGCACGTGGAAGCGTCATCGAGCCAGAGAAGCTTACAAAGCTCTTTGTAGAGGGCTTTAACCACGATGGATACAGCTTTTTTGATGTATTTTCAAACTGCCATATAAATTTAGGTCGTAAAAACAAAATGGGTGAGGCGGTGAAAAATTTAGAGTGGATAAAAGGCCGCACGACGAGCAAGGTCAAATTTGACATGTTAAGCGACGAAGAGAAAAAGGGCATTTTCCCACTTGGTGTGCTTCACAAAGATGAAGAAAAGATCGAATACACCAAAGCTTACGACAAGGTAAGAAAGGCTGCAATGAGCAATGAAGCGATAAATTTTGAGGAGCTAGCATGAAGTCACAACTAAGATTTGTCGGTGTTGGCGGGCAGGGCGTCATACTAGCAGGCGAGATCCTCTCAGCTGCCAAGATAAAAGCAGGCGGATACGGCGTCAAGGCATCTACCTACACATCTCAGGTGCGTGGCGGCCCAACGAAGGTCGATATCATACTTGATGAGAAAGAAATTTTATATCCTTACGCAAACGAGGGCGAGATAGACTTTATGCTTGCTACCGCGCAGATAAGCTACAACGCCTTTAAAAGCGGCGTGAAAGAGGGCGGTGCGATCGTTGTCGAGCCAAATTTGGTAAAAGTAAGCGATGAGGATAAAAAGCGCTGGAAAATTTATGAAATTCCTATCATCTCTATCGCAAAAGACGAGGTTGGTAACGTCATCACTCAAAGCGTCGTGGCTCTTGGTGTGGCTGTGGCGATGAGTAGGTGCATGGATGAAAATTTAGTGCGTGAAGAGATGCTAGCAAGCGTGCCAGCTAAGGTCAAAGAGGCAAATGCCAAAGCTTACGAGCTAGGCCTAAAATACGCAAAAGAGCTTTTAAAATAGAAAATTTGGCTAAATTTAAATTTAGCCAAAACCTCCCAAAATGGATCAGATAAAACTAGAAAATTTCCGCAAAGAACATGGCTTTGAGATACCGATCGTTAGGAGCTTGTCAAACGATGAGTGCATAAAGATAAGAGAGAATTTACTTCATAAATTTAGCCTAGATGATATAGATGAGTTTTTTAAGATAGATAAATTTAGCAGGCTTGATGGCTTTAATGCGGACGAAGAAAATTTTGATCTCAAGGCTGTTTTTGGCAAGCTTAACATCGCTACACCAAATGAAATTTGCATAAATTTTAATAAATTTGAGAGCATTGATATTTTGCATTTTGATGACCTTTCTAAATTTTTTAGCGATATCTGGTATCCGTCACTTGATGACATTGAGATATTTGATCTAAATTTAAACTGGATCTTTTCAGTCAGACACTACGGGGCTATCTATCATTTTACTTTCTAGCTATCAAAAATTTGCAAATTTATATGATTTTTGATAATCATACGATTTTTATCTCATTTAAATTTATTAGTTTTAACTATTTATTTAATTTTAAGAAATATCCTCAAAGATACGTAAAATTGGCTATTTTATAACATTTTATCTATTTTCATTAATATATATTGCAAGATAATATTATTTTTATCTTTATCAAAATAATAAATTTATAAGTAGTAGCCACAAATACGATAAAATGGTCTTTTGTCAAATGATTTTAGCTATCAAATCTCACTATACAACCTAAAATAAATTCTTATGTTTCTTTTAAGTAAATTTTATGTAAAGTTACATCATTAATTTTTTAATTAATCTACTTATTTTAAAAAATATTAAGAAATGAACTGGCGGTGCGTTTTAACGCTAATAAACTTATTAAAATAGGAAGTTATCAATGAGTGAAAAATTTACCAGAAGAGAATTTCTACAAAGCGCCTGTATCAGCGTAGGTGCGCTAGCTACAACAGCTGGTGCGACCAATGTTTTTGCTGGCGAGTTGCCAAAGGGCAATGAAAATGGCTTGCCATCTGTTGATGTGCTAATAATCGGCTCTGGCGGTGCTGGACTTCGTGCAGCAACAGCCGTTCGCAAGCAATATCCAAACTCAACCGTCGTTGTCGCTACAAAGATGATGCCATCACGTAACGCGACCTGTATGGCAGAGGGCGGTATAAACGGCGTTACTGACTTTAGTAACGGCGACAGCTTCAAGCTTCACGCCTATGACACCGTAAAAGGCGCAGCTTATCTTGCTGATCAAGATGCAGTTGTGAAATTTTGCGAGGCAGCAGGCGCAGTCATCCACGAGCTAGACTACAACGGCATGCTCTTTTCTCGTAAAGATAATGGCGACGTGGCATTTCGTTTCATGGGTGGCGCTAGCAAAAAACGCTGTAACTACGCAGCTGATAAAACCGGCCATGTTTTGATGCACGCCTGTCTTGACGACGCTATCACAGCTGGCGTTAAATTTCTAATGGATCACGAGCTACTTGAGATCGGTCTTGAGGATGGCAAAGTAGAAGGCGTCGTTCTTCGCAACATCCAAGATGGTCAAATTTACCCAGTTCTTTGCAAATCTCTAGTCATCGCAACTGGCGGATACACTAGAATTTTCTACAACCGCACATCAGTTCCATTTATAGCAACAGGCGATGGCATCGCTGCTGCGCTTAAAGTAGGTCTTGGTTTTGAAGACCCTGAGATGCTTCAGTTTCACCCAACTGGCGTTCAAAATGGCGGCACACTAATCACAGAAGCTGCTCGTGGCGAGGGTGGATACTTGCTAAACAATAAGGGCGAGCGCTTTATGAAAAACTATCACGAAAAGATGGAGCTAGCTCCTCGTGACGTCGTCGCTCGTGCGATCGAGACAGAAATTCGCGAGGGTAGAGGCTTTGGCGAGGGTATGAGCGCTTATGTGCTTTGCGATGTTCGTCACCTTGGCAAAGATACTATCATGAAAAAGCTTCCAAAAATTCGCCACACTGCTATGCTTTTCCAAGACATCGACCTTATCGAGCAACCAGTGCCTATCCGCCCAACAGCTCACTACTCAATGGGTGGTATAGAGGTAGCTAAATTTGATGATATGAGCACAAAAATCCCTGGAATTTATGTAGGTGGCGAGGCTTCATGCGTATCTATCCACGGTGCAAACCGCCTTGGTGGCAACAGCCTAACTGACGCAGTTGTAACTGGCGATCTAGCTGGCAAAGGTGCTGGTGCTTACGCTCAAAATGCAAAATTTGCAAGCGGTAAGAAAACTTCTGAGCTAGCAAAAATGTGGCAAGATAAATTTAAAGCTATAGCAACAGGCGAGGGTGGCGTAAATGATATGTACGCACTTCGTGAAGAGCTTGGTAAAAACAACTGGGATCTAATGGGTATCTTTAGAACTGGTGCAAAACTTGATCAACTTTCTAAAAATCTAGAAGCTATCCAAGCAAAATATGACACCCTTAAAGTGCCAAATCAAAACCCAGTCATGAACACAGCATTTACTGACTATGTCGAGCTTGGCAACCTTATACTTCTTTCTCGTGCAGCATGTCTTGCAGCGCAAAATCGTCTTGAGAGCCGTGGTGCTCACACAAGAGAGGACTATCCAAAAAGAGATGATGTAAATTTCTTAAAACACAGCATAGTCACACTAAAAGACGGCAAGCTTGAACTTAGCTACAAAGACGTTGTGACAGGCATATTTTCACTTGACGGCAAGAAGCCAGAGTAAGGAGCTAGGATGAAAATTATTATCGACCGTTTTGACGGAACTAAAAAATATGAATCAACTTATGAGCTAACAAATGAAGAGGTCAAAGGCAAAACTCTTTTAACAGTGCTTTTTGACATCAAACAAAAAAAGGATGCGACATTAAATTTCACAGCATCTTGTCGCTCAGCGATATGCGGTGCGTGCGCTGTTAGAGTAAATGGTCACTCATATCTAGCTTGCGACACAAAGATGAACGAGCTTTTGGCTGAGTATGACAACCCAGATACTATTAGAATTTCACCACTTGGAAATTTCAAGGTTATCTCAGACCTTATGGTGGATTGGGAGCCAAGTATAGAAAATTTACGCAAGATCAAACCAAGCATCACTGCTAAGCCAGAATTTAGCGCTGCAAAAGGCTGTAAGCAAAGCCAAAAAGAGTACGACAAAGTAGCACTTGAATGGGACTGCATACTTTGCGGAGCCTGTGCTAGCGAGTGCAATAAACTTGAAGCAGATGCGAGTGATTATATGGAGCCGTTTGTATTTGTACATGCTTATAGGTCTGCATTTGACTCACGTAACCTAAAACCAGATGCTCACCTAAAAACTGTAATCGATAATGGCCTTTGGATGTGTGTAAAATGCCAAGAGTGCGCTGACCGCTGTCCAAAAGGCATAAGCGCATGTGGTGACATAACCGATCTTCGTATCATGGCTATACAAAAAGGCTTTAACGAGGGCATGGGACCAGATCACGCTGAGGCATTCTTAACTGATCTAGTTGATGGCTCAGGCAGACTAAATGAGGTTAGACTTGCACTTCGTTCAGAAGGTGTTATCAAAAATATGGGCAAACTAGACATCGCTGCAAACTTAATGCTTGCTGGCAAGATGAATCCGCTTCATGTATTTGGCGAAGAAGACATAGAAGGTCATGACGATCTAGTAAAAATGATAAATGCGGCTCGCAAAGCTGCTAGTAAGGAGTAATTATGCAAAATGAATTCGCTTTTTTCCCAGGATGCGTACTCACTCAAGCAGCTAAAGAGGCTAAGATGTCGCTTGAGGCCATCGCTCCAGTACTTGGCTGGAAGCTTCACGAGATAAAGGGCTGGAGCTGCTGTGGTGCTCAACAAGCACAAGATGTCGATCCTATCGCTGCACTTGTGGCAAATGCTAGAAATATAGCGCTTGCAGAGCAGATGAATATGCCGATGCTTACAACATGCTCAACTTGTATGCTAACTCTAACAAGAGCTAAAAGCACGCTTGATAAGGGCGCAAAAGATCGTATCAATACATTTTTAGCTGAAGGCAATATGAAATATAATGGTACATCTGAGGTAACAAGCCTTCTTTGGGAGCTTTACCAAAATGTCGATACGCTAAGAGCAAAGGTTGTTAAACCACTTAGCGGACTAAAAGTAGCGCTATTTTACGGCTGCCACAGCCTAAGACCTGAAAAAGATCTACATAGTAGAGAAAGCTCAGTAAATCCAAAGAGCTTTGAAACTGTTGTAAGTGCGCTTGGTGCTACTATCGTGCCATTTGAGAAAAGACTTGACTGCTGCGGCTTCCACGCGAGCTATCCAGCTGGAAAATCAGTAAGAAAAATGTCAAGCCAGATCGTAAATAACGCTGATCAAAATGGCGCAGACGTAGTTGTCACTCCGTGCCCACTTTGTCAAATGCAACTTGACATCTATCAAGAGAGATATCAAGATGAGAACCACTCAGATGTTAGAAAACCTATCATCCACCTCTCTCAGCTTGTAGGTCTTGCACTTGGTCTATCTGTCGAAGAGCTAGGACTTGATCTAAATATCATCGACGCTAGCAAGATAGCGTAAATTTATCCCACGTCTTTTGGCGTGGGAATTCCTTAAGAATTTATACCAAATTTCTATTTTACTTATCAAAAATATGCAAAATTTAATAACATTATCGTTTTAAAATTTACTTTGTAACGACAAAACATCTTCTTGGTAAATTTCATAAAAATTTAAAATTTTATCTTGCTAAAAGCTAGCGGCGATTTTTTGGTAAATTTATAAAAAATCAAGTCGTTTTTAAATTTAAAAATAACCCAGAAATGACAAAAATTCTTATATAGATTTTTTATTTACATTATTATTGATTTGGCTATAATCGCATGAAAATTTTAAATGGATGTTTTAGTTTTAAATTTAAAGGATGAAAGATGCAAAGCGTTGGTGTCGTCGCAAAGATAAGTGGAAAAGTTTTTGTAAAACGAAACGGAAAGTTGATCTTGCTAAAGCAGGGCGACGAGATATTTTTAGGCGATGAGATCATCACGCAAAGCAGCAACGACACTATCGTTATAAATTTCGACCATGCTGCACCTATCACGCTACTTGAACCACAAACTATCATCATCACAAAAGAGCTATCAAATGCAAAATTTGACGCCCAAGGCAATGAAGCGCAAGTAGAAGAGGACAAGAGAAGGATTTTTGGCGAGAGCGAAGAGTCTAGTAGCCAAAGCAGCGACGAAAGCGCTCAAGGCTCTAGCCACCACTCTCACGGCTCAAGTCATGGTAGCGACACAGCAAGCATAAATGGATCAAATTTTGACACGCAAGGGCACATCTCAAACGTAGTTTGGTTTGATGGCGGTACGCTAGAGCTACCAGCTATCATCTCAAGCGAGCCAGCAATGCCAGTTAGTTCTATTAGCGGAGCAGCGCCAGTAGTGGTCGAGCAAAAAGAGAGTGCTCCAGCTATACCAGCGCCTAGCATTGCACTTTTAAAAGACCTTGATGGTGACGGCTATATCAATATCGCAGAAGCAGGCGGCGATCCTAATCACACAAGCATGGCTGTTGCTTTTAACAACGACTTTAGGCCAGGCGACAAAGTGACGCTAGAAGTTGTAAATAACGGCGTAAAGACCACGCTTTCTTACAAAGTAGATCCTGCAGGCACAAGCGTGATAAATGAAAACAATCCAAGCGAAATTTTACCTATCACGCCAAATGCAACAAATCCAGATCAAAAAGAATTTATCATCCCAAGCGTTGCTATCACGCCAAATGCCCCGTTTAATGTAAGCTCTAGCATCACACTAGCAAATGGTGCCAGCTCAGCTCCAGCAAAGGCAGCCGCAAGCGTTGATACCGTTACGCCAGCTCTTAGCTTTACAAAGGTGGTTTTAGGCAAAGACCTAAACGGCGACGGCGTGATAGACGCTAGCGAAAATGGCTTTAGTCCAGCCAGCAGTACGCCAAGCGATGATGCGAAGATTGTTTTATCACCAAATATGAAAATAGGCGACAAGATAAAGCTCACCACCACTGATCCTGACGGCACTTTACATGAAAAGACGCTTGTTAAAACATCTAGCGGCACGCTTGTTGATAAAGATAGTGGCGAGAGCTATCCACTCACAAGTGAGAGCGGCGGAAATGTCGGCTTTAATGTGGCAAGTGCTGTTAAAATTTCATCATCAACACCAACAAATGTAAATATCCAAATGATAAGCAAATCGGGCAACCCAGGTGCGACAGATATGGTAACTATCGCAAATAATAACGATCCGATCGCCGTTTTTACCCTTGATGAGAATAAAGATGGCATTATAAATGCAGCCGAACTAGCTAAAAGTGGCGGCACGGCGTCGCTTATCGATATCTATGTGCCAAACAACGCCGCAGTTGGCGACAAGATCCGCATAAAGGTCGATGATCCAGCTAGCACACCAACAAGCGTCACAAAGACCTATACTATCGCACCTGACGGACTTACTGCCACGCTTGATGGAGGTAGTGAGACTATCTCTATCCAAAATGGCAAGATCACAGTTACTGACCCTACAAGTTCAACCGATCCAAGCAGAAAAAAGCTAAGCACGACGATCATTGATGGCACGACTGGAGCTTTAAAAGCTTTAAGTGTGAGTGAAATTTCAAGCGATACGGTCGCACCTGTTAGGTCTCCGCATGTGCAGTTTGCAAAAGATAGCGATAAAGACGGCGTGCTAACTAGTAAAGAGAGCGGTTTTAGTCCTGATGGTGTGAAAACCTCTATAAAGATGAAAATTCCAAACGACGCAAGAGATGGCGATAAATTTGAGATAGATATCGCAGGAAGCGACGGCAAAACAGATAAGATAACCATTAAAATTTCTCAAAACGCATCTGGCGCATATAGTGCCACAAGAGATGATGGCATAGCTATTAGTGTAAATAATGGCACCATAGAGACCACGACAAAACTTTATGGCGTTACGACAAATTTCACGACCACATTTACCGACAAAGCTGGCAACAAAGCAGACCCGGTCACAGACGAGATCACTGTAGATAACAGCATAAAGGTGCAGTTTGCAAGGGATAATGACGGAGACGGGCTAATAGATAGCATCACCACACCTTCTGGCTCACCATCAACCCAAAGCGACCTTGATATCTACGTGCCTAGCAATGCAAAACCAGGAAGCAATGTAAGCGTCACTATCTCAACTCCGACCATACCAGCTGTAACCACAACGGTCAAATATACAATAAGCGACGATGGACTAACCGCCTTGCCAAGCGACGGCTCGGCGCCACTTCCTATAGTAGATGGCAAATTTAGCATACCAAATGTCCCTATCTCGGTCGATCACTCTACGCCCGTTAGAGCCACTATCACGACACCAAACGAGGTCACTACGACAGATGGCGTTCGCGGTAGGCTCTTTGACTTTGGAATTTTAGGCTACATAGATGACGTCAAGCTTGCCACACAGATAGATGGCGGAGCAGTAAATATCGCTAAATATCTTAGAGTGGAGGACTATGAGAAGGTTATCCAGAAAAATAACTTTGACGATGAGACCAAAACTATAAAAGAGTACAACATCTCACTTACTAACGACGAACAGCCAAACATTGTATTTGGCGTGGACCGCGACCCTGGCACCAAGCTTCGTTTGGCACTTGAGGATGATCATGGCAATGCCAAAATTTTACCAAGCGGGCAAACATATATAGATCTAGTTGTCGGCGTAGATAAGCGTGTAAATATGGACTTTGAAGCCCTTGGTATAAAGCTAGATGAGAGATATTCAAACATAAGAGCGACCGTTTTAAAGAGTGATGGCACAAAAGATGATGACCTAATTGTTCATATAGACCTAGACGCCACCCCTGATGCGATCGGCACTCCAACGGCAACTTCGCATGTAACTAGCGTAGATATCTCAGGTAGTGTTGGCACCGATGCTAGCGGTAACAACACGCTAAATAAAAACACCATAAACAAAGTAGATCTTTACGATCTACTAAATTCCGTCCATAAAAGCTCAGCTCTTGATGATACGCACAGCTACTCTGAAAATTTTGCCCTGCCAGCAAACAGCACCGGAGCAAATTTTATGATAAAAAATGCCGACACCGCAGGAAACGTCTCTGTTAGCACGGTAACTTTTATCGGCAACAGCGGCCTTGATGCTGATATGTGGTTTTATAACTATGTAGATCCGTCATGGACTGCTAGAGTTGGTGGCAACTCCGGTGTTTACTCGCAGCGAGGTGGTAAATCCATCTATAAAGACTATATCAAAATTTACTCTCCAAGCGCCTCTACCACATATGATGTTGTGCAGTTTGCCTCTGGGACGCACTATAAGACCTTACGTGATCAAGGCAACATGCACGCAGAAGATCTAGCAAGAGTGGGTAGATACGGAAACGATGCCTTATATGACACATCCAACCCATACGCACCAAAGAAATTTAGAAACGGTGTAGATACGACTGCTGGCACAGGAGAAAATATAAGCTTTGCAAATGGCATACTAAAAGGCAAGCCTGGCAACTACACGCTTGGAGAGTCAAACCCTGTTGGCTCTGATCTTGTCATGAAAATGGATGGTTGGATATATGTAAATGCTCCTGGTACATACTCAGTAAGAGCAGCCGACCTACACAACTACGCAGAGCTTACCATAAATGGCAATACGCTAAAATTTGGAAGTGCAACAACATTCATACAACCATCCACAGAAGTATCATATGGCAAAAATGGTCAATGGTATAGCACTGATTATACTTTTAATAAGGCAGGTTTTTATAAATTTGATTTAGAGTATATGGACGGAACTGGCGAGATGAATTTATCTTTATACATAATGCCAAAAGCTAGTGCGCCAAATGGTCCTTATCCACTAGATGCTTTAGTGGGTTCAGAGCATAGCGGTACTCGCCTCTTTAGCAACAACTACGTTGAAGCGCTCATTCAAAATGATTTTATAAAAAAGATAGGCACTACAAATTCTTACGAGATAAACACTAGCAAATATAGCGAGGCAAATTTTGGCGACCCTGTATATCTAAAGCAAGAAGGTGATGTAAAGGGTGGCAACCTAGATGATGCTTTTGTTTATAGTAAGGGCAGGGCGATAGACGGCAAGGGCGGAGTAGATACGCTTATAGTGGTTGATGATGTGGATTTTTCAAATTTAGATAATGTTAAAAAGATAAATAACTTTGAAAAAGTACAACTTGGCAGCGCAGATCAGGCTGTTTCTATAAAATTTAGCCCAAATGGCATCTTTGACATCGTAGATAGTAGAAATACAAGAGATGCGAGCAATAGCGCAGCCAGCGAGAGCGTAAATACCGTGCTAAAGGTTATAGGCGATAGTAAAGACCTAGTGCAGCTTACACATGATTTTGTAAAAGCCACAAAAGCAGATATTACCACGCTAAATAATAAACATAGCGTTGTTGGCGATACTTATAACAAAGTAGATGTCACAAGCGATGGAGACGCGGTAAATCAAGTCTACAAAGCGACTTTTGATCGTCAAGAAACCATCAATGGAAGACTGATACCATCAACACACACTGTTTTTATCGAGATCCAAGACGGTGTACAGGTTGATCTGTTGTAAAGCTCATCTTGGTTCTTATAAGAGGACTAAGAATAGTCTATAAATTTAATTTTATGTATTTTTATATATAAAATAATATGTAAAATTTTATGTCAATAAAGCTAAATTTGCTCGTTTTTGCTCTCTGCTATCTTTTTTATAAGCTCTATGTCGCTGTTCATTGCTAGGCTCATGAAGCAAATGCCGTTTGCGCCAGCTTTTATAGCTTCTTTGTAGTTCCCACTATCTAGTCCGCCAAGTGCGTAAATTTCTTTGTTCAAGCTTTTTAGCTCGCTTATAAAATTTAGCCCTTTTGGCTCTAAACCCGCCTTACAAGAGGTAGCAAATATATGAGAAGCAACGAGCACATCAGCGATAGAGGCTGACATTTTAGCCTGCTCTAGGTCGTGAGCTGGGGCGTAAATTTTAGCTGTTTTTCTAAATTCATCTAAAAAAACGGCATGGGATTTGAAAAAATCAAGCTGTGCCGAAGTGAGCCAAAAGTCGCTATTTAGCTTGCAAGCTACGTCAAAAAATTGATTAATGATAAATTTCTTGCGGTAGTTTTCACAAATTTGAGCCACAACCCTAGCAAGGTCGTAAAATTGAGCCTCGTCTAGCCCCTTTGCACGAAGCAAAATTTCATCCACGCCAGCCTTGCAAAGTAGCTGTATCCTCTTTAAAAAGTCATCGCCATCATAGCTTTCAAAGTCGGCCACGCAGAGAATTTTAAACATAGACATACTCGCTCATCAAGGGCTCTAAGCCGTTTGCTTTTATCATAGCTTTGATCTCATCCACGCTTCTGTCGTCGCTTATCTCAAATTGCTCGTCGCCCTTTTTCTCTTCGCCGTGAGCGCCGATGCTTACTTTTACGCCAGCGCTTATCTTATTTGCAGCGATCTTTACGGCATTGTCGCGAAATTTCGCCTTTTCTCTGGTTGAGATCGTTATGCTAGCTGTTGGCATGAAAATTCTATAAGCGCAGATCACTTGCAAAAGCTCGCGCTCGCCCACGTCGCGTGGATTGATGCGGTCGTTGTTGATGATAGGGCGAAGCCTTGGGCATGAAAATGCGATCTCAGCGTGCGGATACTTTTTTTGAACTAAGCTTGCGTGAAGTGCCGTCGCAAAGGCATCAAGCCTAAAGTTATCTATGCCAAGAAGTGCTGCAAAGCCAACCCCTCTCATGCCTCCAAGAAGCGCTCGCTCTTGCGCATTTAAGCGGTATGGGAATATCCTTTTATTGCCGCCAAGGTGGATTTTCTCGTATTTTGTGGGATTGTAGGTCTCTTGAAAGACGGTCACGTAGTCTGCGCCACTTTTATGAAGCAGGGCGTAGTCTTCAGAGTTTAGTGGGTAAATTTCAACCCCAACGACTTTAAAAAATTTCTTTGCTAAAGCGCAGGCGTTTGCGATGTAGGCGACACTTGAGTTGGTCTCGCTCTCGCCAGTTAGGATCAAAATTTCTTCTAAGCCGCTCTTTGAAATTTCTCTTAGCTCTCTTGTGATCTCCTCGTCGCTTAGCTTTGCTCTTTTTATCTTGTTATTAGCGTTAAAACCGCAATAAACGCAGAGATTATCGCAGTAGTTTGCTATGTAAAGCGGGGTAAAAAGCGTAATGTTTGAGCCAAAATTTGCCCTTGTCTTTGCTCGGGCGAGCTGGGCTATTTGCTCTAAAAATGGCGTTGCAGCAGGCGAGAGTAGGGCTTTTAAATTTTCAAGCGAGCAGTGTTTTGCATTTAGAGCTGCTTTTATGTCAGCCTCAGTGTAAATTTCTGGCTTGTAGCTTGCTCGCTCTTTTAAAATCTCATCCATAATGTCGCTGCCGACATCCTGCATGTGAGGCAGGAGCTGCATGTGGTCGGTTCTTGTAAATTTCATCAGTCTAAAAATCCAGTGAGCGGTGATGAAGCATTTGCGCTTTTGCTCTTTGCGCCAAGCCCTGCTAGATAGGCGTTGCGACCAGCGATGATAGCCTCTTTAAAGGCTCTTGCCATGAGCGGGATATTTTTAGATGAGGCAATAGCTGTATTTGCCATGATAGCAGCCGCTCCCATCTCCATCGCTTCGCACGCTTGTGATGGCCTGCCTATGCCAGCATCCACGATGATCTGCGTATCAAGCTCGTTTATCAAAATTTCAATGATATCTTTAAAAACTAGCCCTTGGTTTGAGCCAATGGGCGCAGCTAGAGGCATTATGCAGCTTGCCCCTGCGCTTAGCATCGCTCTTGCGGCGTTTAGATCTGGAAACATATAAGGCATTGGCACAAAACCGTCATTTGCCAAGGCTTCGCAAGCTTTTATGGTTTCAATATTGTCTGGAAAGAGAAATTTAGAGTCAGTTATGATCTCTATCTTAACAAGCTCCCCACATCCAAGCTCACGTGCGAGCTGGGCGATACGAACGGCCTCTTTGGCATTTCTAGCGCCACTTGTGTTTGGCAAAAGCGTCACGCCTTTTGGGATAAAGTCGAGTATATTTCGCTCTTTGCTCTCGTTTATGCGCCTAAGAGCAAGGGTTAGGATCTGTGCGCCAGCCTCGTTTACGGCTGAGTCGATGAGTTCGTGCGAGTACTTGCCAGAGCCAAGGATAAATCGGCTTTGAAACTCCTTGCCGCCAAGGATCAAACTATCACTTTTCACTTACGCCTCCAAGCCCATAAGCAGTCTAATGGCCAAATTTGCCTCGTGGTTTGCGCAGACTGCGACGCGCGGTGCCATTAGCCCTTGACCGATCTTCGCCTCATTTGTGAGGTCGCCGCAAAGATAGACATTTTTGGCAAATTTTATGGTTTTTATGAGATTTGAGCTAAAGTATCCTGCCATGCCAGAGGCGCCGATGATCTTTTTATCTTTTAAGCTTGCCCCAGCTTCGTTTAGTATCATTGCCTTACCAGCGACGTTGTCAAAGGCTTCACATAAAATTTCACACTCGCCAAAGACGCTAGCCACGTTTTTTTCATCTAAAAATATATCGTGAGTTTCGACCTCGACAAAGGGATTGACGTCATTTATCAGCTCTTTAAGCGCCTGCGTCTTTTTTAAGCCGATGTGGCGGACGAAATACTGCTGGCGGTTTAGATTGCTTGGCTCAACGACGTCAAAATCGGCAAGCACTAGCTTTTTTACGCCAACTCTAGCTAGGCTTAGCGCGATATTTGAGCCAAGACCGCCAAGTCCAGCCACGCCGATCACGGCTTTACTTAGGGCTAAATTTAGCTCAGGGCTGTTTCGTGAGGCGATCATCGCGCGTAAAACTTCACGCTCAGGCATCACGCCACGCCTTATAAATACGACGTTTGAGCCATCTTTTAGCTCGCTATCTTCTTTTATAGCAAAGCCATCAACGATAAAAATATCTGCCTTTGTCGCGTTAAATTTCTCTAAAAATTTATAAATTTCACTCTCTTTATCGCCAAGTGCAAGCTCTTTTAGCTCGCCAAGGCTCTTTACTGGCACCTTAAATTTTGCGCCATTTAATACTATCTCTATCATTTTCTCCTCATCCACCGCCAACTAAAGTGACGATCTCATAAGCTTTGCCCTCGCTCATAAAACTCTCACTCCAAAGCTTTTTTGGCAAAATTTCTCCGTCTCGCTCAAGGGCTATAAATTTAAGCTCATAGCCATTTTGAGCCAAAAAATCATAAACATTTATATCGTTTTCAAGCTCGAAAATTTTGCCATTTACTCTAAATTTGATCATTAAATTTTGTAGCTTTTTACAAAATTTGCAATCCTCTCAATCGCTCTTTTTATGCTCTCGATGTCGGTTGCAAAGGAAATTCTAAAGTATCCCTCCATACCAAAGCCCACACCTGGCACGGTCGCTACATTTGCCTCTTCAAGCATTTTTTTGCAAAATCTAAGTGAGTCGCTATCTACCTCTTTACATTTTACAAATAGATAAAACGCTCCATCAGGCTTAACTACACTTAGCCCAGGGATAGCATTTATCATTTCAACTGCCACGTCGCGTCTTTTTTCGTACTCTTTTCTCATATTTTCGATGTCTTCGTCAGTTTCGCCAAGAAGTGACGGGATAGCGCCTATTTGCACGATCGAGCTAATGTTGCTTGTGCTTTGGCTTTGAAGCTTTTTGATGCCAGCAATTAGCCAGTCCATCGAGCTTGCTATATAGCCAAATCTCCAGCCAGGCATCGCGCCGCACTTGCTTAGGCCGTTTATCGTGACCGTTCTTTTAAAAAGATCCTCGCTTACTGAAGCTACTGCGTGAAATTTCTTGCCGTAGATCACTTTTTCATAAATTTCATCGCTTGTGATGATGATGTCAGTACCCTTTAAAACCTCGCCAAATGCCGCGATCTCCTCTTTTGTATATACGGCTCCAGTTGGGTTTGTCGGGTGATTTAGCGAAAAGACTTTTGTTTTTGGCGTGATCGCTTTTTTTAGCTGCTCGGCTGTGATCTTGAAATTTGTGCTCTCGTCCGCCTCGATAAAGACAGGCACGCCGCCACAAAATTTAACGATCTCAGGGTAGCTCACCCAGTATGGAGAGGGGATGATGACCTCGTCGCCTGGGTTGATAAGCGCTTGAAATACATTAAAAAGTGAGTGTTTTGCGCCGATGTTTGTGACGATTTGATTTGCTTTGTAGTCAAGTCCGTTATCTCTTTTTAGCTTTGCTCTAATGGCCTCTATAACCTCAGGCAAGCCCGGCACTGGCGTGTATTTGCCACTTTTACTGTCATTATCAAGTGCGTTTTTTACAGTTTCTCTTATCTTTTTTGGAGTCATAAAGTCAGGCTCACCAGCTGAAAGCGAGATCACGTCGATGCCAGCAGCCTTCATATCTTTGGCCTTTGTGCTGATCGCGATTGTGATTGATTCACTCAATGTTTGCATTCTGTTTGCTAGTTGCATTTTCGTCCTTTTTAGTTGATTGTCTTTAAGTAGCTATTGTCATTTAAAAATAGATAAAGTTCGCCCAAAATTTGCTTCTTTTGTGTTTCGTTTATCAGAGTTGATTTCTCTAAGCGTTCATTTAGAGTGTCTTGGATCTCGTAGATATCGTAGTCCATGTCCTCCATGATATCAAGGATCGACTGGCTCTCTAGTAAATTTGTGATCTTGTAGCCGTCACTTGTTATCTCCACGGTAGCTTCTGTCGGATGAGTAAAGAGGTTGTGCTTCATGCCGATTACCTCTTGATATGCGCCAACTAGGAAAAATCCCAAGAAATAATCCTCCTTCTCCACATCCACATCGTGCAAAAGTAGTGGGTTTTTCTCGTCATCATAGCTGATCTCGCCGTCGCTATCGCAGGTGATGTCCCAGATCGAAGCTGGCAGGGTAGGGCGCTCATCGAGCCTGTCAAGTGGCATGATAGGGAAATTTTGCTTTAGCCCCCAAAAGTCTGGCAAGCTTTGAAAGATCGAAAAATTTAGCAGGTATCTCTCTTGAACCTCTTTTTGAATTTTAGTTAGATCGCTTGAGTTGCTCTTGTTGCCAAGCATCACGACAGCCTTTTTACTAATGAGCCTTAAAAGCACCTCTGCATTTGACCTATCTTGCAGATCGACATAGCCTAGATCAAAAAGCGTGAGGATGCTCTCGGTGTGGTGGATAGCGTCGTGCAGGTACTCTAGGGCGTTTGAAGGCTTGATTGACTTGTAAAGATCGACTAGCTCGGTTATCAAATTTGGATTATTTTTCTTTAAATTTAGCTTCTCTTCGGTGTATTCTTGAGAAAATAGCTCAAGCACAGGAGCGACCAAAAGTGCGTGAGAAGCGGCGATATAGCGACCCGACTCTATGAAAATATCTGGCTCGATCTCCTTTTTTTGCTCACTTATGGTTTTAAGCATATAAACAACGTCGTTTGCATATTCGTTTAGCGTATAGTTTCTGCTGCTCTCTTCTTTAAACTGCGAGTACTCGATAGCAAGGCCTCCACCTAAATTTATCGCTTTTAAATTTGAGGCGCCCATTTTTCTAAGCTCAGCGTAGATGTTGCCAGCCTCGATGAGTGCTTTTTTAAGCGGATGGATCTCGCTTATTTGAGAGCCGATGTGAAAGTGTATCATCGTGAAGTTTTCAAGTAAATTTGCCTTTTTTAGCATCTTTACAGCTTCTATTAGCTCGGTTGATGTTAGGCCAAATTTAGAGTGTATGCCGCCACTTTTTGCCCAGAGTCCTGATCCTGTCGAGTGCAGTCTTACCCTAAGTCCGATCTTTGGCTTTGGTTTAAAGCGCTCTTTTGCGATGGCGATTATAGCTTCAAGCTCGTTTAAGCCCTCAATCGTTAGCGTGATATTATGCCCCATTTCAGCGGCGATAAAGCCTATATTTATCATCTCTTTATCTTTAAAGCCATTTACCGTTATAGGCGCTTTGTCGTTGTTATAAGCCATAGTTAGAAGTAGCTCAGCCTTACTACCAGCCTCAAGGCCGTAGTTGTAGGGCTTGCCAAGGCGTACTAGGTTTTTTACAAAGCCTGGATATTGATTGACCTTAAGCGGGAAAACGGCGTTAAAGCTGCCTTTGTAGGCAAATTCTTTCTTTGCCTTTGCAAAGCTTGCGTGGATCTGCTCGATCTGCTTTTGGATAAGGTGCGGAAAGCGAAGCAGTAGTGGCCCTCTATAGCCATCGTCTCTTATCTCTTTTACGATGTCGATGATCGCTGGCTTGCTAGCTTCATTTATGCAGACTTTGCCATCTTCTATCACAAAATTTGAATTGCCCCAAATGCTAAGTCCAAAATCATTCATCCCAGCTCCTTTTCAAGCTCATCTAAATTTATCGTTTTTTCATCTTTGGTTTCTAAATTTTTATACCAAATTTTATTCTCTTTCATCTCATTTTCGCCCACACAAAGGAAAATTTTTGCATTTTTATTGTCGGCATTTTGCAGATGTTTTTGAAGTTTTTTGGCTTCATAAGAAATTTCAACATGATATTTTTTGCGAAGTTTTGAGCCAAGATTATAGATAAAATCAACATTCGCTGCATCAAGCGCACAAAGATAAACTCCGTCTCGCTCATCTCCAGCTTCACCTAAAATTTCCATTATCCTCTCAACGCCCATCGCAAAGCCAACGCCATAACTTGCTCTACCGCCAAGATATTCAACGAGCCTGTCGTATCTGCCACCACCTGCTACTGCACTTTGTGAGCCTATCTCGTTGCTGATAAACTCAAACGCCGTCTTGCAGTAATAGTCTAACCCACGAACAAGCTTAGTGTCTATCTCAAATTTAACGCCATTTGCCGTTAAAATTTCTTGCAGCTTTGCAAAATCAGCCTGCGCCTCATTACTTAGGCTATCAGTGATGACTGGAGCGTTTTTGTAAATTTCTTGGCAGCTTTCTACCTTGCAGTCAAGCACGCGGATAGGGTTTAAAAGCTTGCGTCTTTTGCAGTCTT
The DNA here is from genome assembly GCF_902460715.1 of Campylobacter concisus. Taxonomy (GTDB): domain Bacteria; phylum Campylobacterota; class Campylobacteria; order Campylobacterales; family Campylobacteraceae; genus Campylobacter_A; species Campylobacter_A concisus_AK. The sequence goes on from NZ_CABPUX010000001.1 coordinate 70,348, forward strand.
CGCAAATTTTTTCATCGTTTTCATCTAAAAATTTAACAAGTTTTTCTTTGTAAGACTTCATCGAGCTCTCGTCGCCAAGCGAGTTTATCTTTAGGGTTGTTTTTATATTTAGTCTATTAAAAATTTCGCTCACCATCAAGATAATGCTCGCGTCCTCATAGACGCTGCCTTCGCCAAAGCACTCACAGCCAAACTGGTGAAACTCCCTTAAACGGCCTTTTTGTGGGCGCTCGTAGCGAAACATCGAGCCGTGATAAAAGCAGCGTTTTATAGCGTTTGCCCTATCAAGCTTCGCCTCAATAAATGCTCTAACCACGCCAGCCGTGCCTTCAGGACGCAAGCAAACGTCGTTACCGCCTTTGTCTTCAAACTGATACATCTCTTTGCCTACGATGTCGCTGCTCTCGCCGACACTTCTTTTAAAAAGCGCCGTCTCCTCGAGGTGCGGGGTCAAAATTTGCTCATATCCGTAGTTTTTTGCGACTTCCTCGCAGGTTTTTATTATCTGTGCGTAAAGTTTTGCGCGAGCTGGAAGCATATCTTTCATGCCACGAAGTGCCGTTATCATCGCATTATCCTTTTTATTTTTTTGTGATTTTACTTAAAATTTATAAAATTTTCTATCTCTTTTGAAATTAGCTCAATGCTTTTAGATGCGTCTATAAAAAGCGTTTCAAAGCCATTTTTGATAAGAATTTGCTTCATTAGGCTTTGCACTTTTAAAAGATACTCTAGCCCACGAGCCTCGATCTTATCGCTAGTGCCTCTATTTTTTAAGCGCGAGCTTATTAGCTCATGGCTTGCTTCAAAAAAGATTATCTTATCTGCAAATTTATCATTTAGTGCAAATTTATTAAGCTCTAAAAGCACGTTTTCATCTAAGTTTTCATCATTTGCCAAAGCGTAGGCGATGCCAGAGATAAAGCCTCTGTCGCTTAAAATGAGCTTACCTAAATTTGGCTTTACTAGCTTTTCAAAATGCTCAGCCCTATCAGCCAAAAAGAGTAAAATTTCAGCCCTTTTGCCTATTTTTATGCTCGAATTTAGTAAAATTTCTCGTAAATTTTCACCAAGCTGCGTGCCACCTGGCTCTTTTGTGACGATGGCATCACTAAATTTAGAGGCTAAAATTTCTATCTGCGTGCTCTTGCCAACGCCGTCAATGCCTTCAAATAAAACATACATTTTACGCCTTTAAATTTTTAAGAATTTTTGCTGGCACTAGGTTGCTCACGTCGCCGTCGTGGCGCAAGACTGAACGGACGATCGAGCTTGATATGAAAGCGTTATTTAAGCTTGGCATAAGATAAACCGTCTCGAATTCGTCCCAAAGCGCAGCGTTTGCGTAGCCGATTTGTAGCTCATACTCGAAGTCGCTAACCGCGCGAAGGCCCCTGATGACGGTGTTTATGCCGTGAGATTTAGCAAAATCAACAAGTAAGTTATCAAAGCCAAGAACGCTTACGTTTTTTAGCTCACAAACTGCCTCTTTTGCCATCTCTATGCGCTTTTCATGTGCGAACATAGGCTGTTTGCTATCACTTTTTGCGACTGCGACGATCACTTTGTCAAAAATTTTTGTAGCTCTTATGATGACGTCTAAATGGCCGTTTGTTATAGGGTCAAATGTCCCTGGATAGATGCAAGATTTTTTCAAATTTGCCACCTTTTGTAAAGATTATTTTCGATTTTTAAGGCATCAAGCCACTTGCCGATGATGAAATTTTCCATATCAGAAAGGCTCTTTATGCCTGCGTAGTAGCCTAAAACTGGAGGAGCGATGATGACTCCAAGAGATGAGAGTAGCTGCATCTGAGAGAGCGCGATCGTAGAAAATGGCATCTCTCTAACGCCCAAAACTAGAGTTTGTCTCTCTTTTAGCGCAACACTTGCAGCTCTTGTGATGAGCGTGTCACTTATGCCGTTTGCAACTTTTGCTAGCGTGTTGGTAGAGCAGGGCGCTATGATCATGGCATCCGTGCCAAATGAGCCAGAAGCTGGGCCTGCGCTAAGGTCTTGATCATCATAAATTTTCACGCCAAGATCATCTAAATTTAGCTTTAAATTTTCTTCAGTCTCCAAAACTTTCATAGCATTTTTACTAACTATGACGTGCGCCTCACAGCTATCTTTGGCGGCATTTATTAGCTTTAGAAAAAGCCCAGCCCCGCTTGCTCCAGTGGCTGCAAAAACTACCTTTTTCATCTGATAACTGCCTCATCTTTGCCTGAAACTGTGGCCTGTAAAATTTTATTTTCTTTTGTTCTTATCTTTATAATATCGCCTAAATTTCCATCCTCAAGCGCCTTTACTTCAGCGATTATCTTGACGCCACCCTCGCTTAAGACTGCATTTAGCATTTGACCTTTTTTTACTAAGCTTATGGCGTTAAACTGGCGTTTGGTTAAAATTTCTCCGCTTCTTATTTGCACTTTTGTAACAAGTGTTGAGGCGCTAAGTCCAAAAAGCGCGTCACGTGGCCATTTGCTAAACTCTATCATTGTTGGTTGATAATCAAGCAGGCTTAAAATGTGGTTTGTATTCATTGAATTTATGGCGATAAAAACTGGCATTTTGGCGTTAAAGCTAAATTTAAAATAAAGGCTCTTTAAACTTAGATCAACGTCCTCAAATGAGGCTCTAAAAACGCCTTTTTGGCTATTTTGATCGTTTAGAAAGATATTTTTAAAGACTAAGTCCTTAAAATTTGCAGGGAGTTTGTTTTGCGGACTGATGCTAAGATCGCTCACGCTGATACCTGGGTACTCGTTACTGATCTCTCTTAGAAACTGCATCTGAATTTCATCCATGATAGAGCAGTTTTTTACAAAAGCTACGCTGCCGCCGCTTTTGTCATTATATGTTTTAAAATTTGCTGTTAGAATTTCATAGAGTTTTTTACTATCTATCTTGGCAGCTCTTTTGCCCTCTAGGTTTAAAATTTCATTGTCTTCGCCTTCAAAGCCAAAAGTGCTAAGCGAAATTTGATCATTGACAACACAATACATCGGATAGATGCTGACTTCATTTGCAAAAAGTTTTGTGGAAAGTAAAAAAATGAGTATAAAAAAGATGGAGCGGGAAACGAGATTCGAACTCGCGACCCCAACCTTGGCAAGGTTGTGCTCTACCCCTGAGCTATTCCCGCAATCAAAATGAAGTCCGCATTTTATCAGATTGTTTTTCATTTGTCAAGGATTATGGAAGTTTTATAAGTGAAATTTCACTATTTTGTAAAATTTCACCTTGATCAGGGCTAGTTATCAACACAAAATCACTCTTTAATATATGATTTATCATGCCTGAGCCATATTTTCCGCCGTCAGTTGCTATAAATTTGCCATCAGTTATATTGCCAAAAACCGCATTTGCTCTACCTGATTTTACCTTTAAATTTTCGCTATTTATAGCTTTTTGTGTCACAAAACACTCACTTTTTAGAAGTGGCAAAACAAGCATCATCGTGCAAAGATAAGCAGCCATAGGATTGCCAGGCAAGATAAAAACAAGCCTGCCATCTTTTTCATAAGCCTTGCAAGGTCTGCCAGGTCTTATGTCAAGGTGTGAGAAAATTTCGTTGTATCCAAGCTCGCTTAGGGCTATCTTCATAAAGTCAGCCTCACCAGCGCTGGCTCCACCAGAGCAGATAACGATATCGTAGTTTGCAGCGTTTAAAAATGCCTGCTTTACAGCACTTAGCTCATCTTTTATGATGCCAAGATATGAGCTTTTTTGACCGATTGAGCTTAAAAGTGCGGTGATGCCAAGTGCGTTTGCATTGTAAATTTCATCCTCGCTAGCTCTTTGCCAAGGCTCGATGATTTCGTTGCCGCTTGAGTAAATTCCAACACTAGGCTGCTTTTTCACATCTATAAAGCTTATGCCCTGAGCTGCTAGCATCATCACGCTTCTTGTGTTTAAAATTTCGCCACTCTTTAGTAAAATCTCACCAACCTTTGTCTCTTCGCCTTTAAAGCGGTAAGCCTCGCCTTTTTTAAGCTTGGCTGGCGCTTTTACAAACTCGCCCTCAACGACGCAGTCTTCAAATCTCATGACCGTGTCAGCGCCCTTTGGCATCTTTGCACCTGTCATTATCTTCACACACTCGTTTTTGCCGATAGCTAGCTGCTCTTTATCGCCTGCAAAGGCACTTGCAATGATCTTATATGGCTCATCTTTTTCATCAAATTTAATAGCAAATCCATCAAGCGCTGAGTTATCAAAGCAGGGCAGGTCTTTGACCGCTATCACGTCATTTGCTAAGGTTTTGCCAAGAGCCTCGCTGATGGGTAAAATTTCGCTCTCATTTTTTGGTTTAAATTTAGCTTTTAAAGCTTCAAGTGCGTCATTTACTAACATTTTTACTCCTCAAGCCTAACTATTTTTGCCCCAAGGCTTTTAAATTTCTCCTCAAGCCTCTCATAACCTCTATCAAGGTGGTAAATTCTATGCACCAAGCTCTCGCCATTTGCGATGAGAGCGGCTAGTATCAGCGCTGAGCTTGCTCTAAGGTCAGTCGCCATGACATCAGCTGCATTTAAATTTGCAGGAGCATAAACGCTTGCGATGTGACCATTTAAGCGGATATCAGCGCCCATTCTAGCTAGCTCACTAACGTGCATAAATCGGTTCTCAAAAAGCCTCTCATCTATCGTGCTAACGCCATTTGCTGCAAGACAAAGCGCCATAAACTGAGCCTGCATATCGGTTGGAAAGCCTGGATACTCAGTCGTTCTTATCTCGACTGGTTTTATCTCATTTGCCGGCAAAATCGTGATCTTATCGCCATCGATCTCGATGCCAAAGCCCATCTCTTCAAATTTATTTAAAATGGCTGTCATGTGCGCAGCATTTGCTCTTGTGACTGAAATTTTGCTATTTGTGATAGCTCCAGCGCAAAGGTACGTGCCAGCCTCGATCCTATCAGGGATGACCTCGATATCACAAATTTCAAGTAGTTTTTGACCGCTGCCAGTGATCTTTAGCTCGCTCGTGCCTATGCCTTCGATCTTTACGCCACTTCTTGCTAAAATTTCACAAATTTGCACCACTTCAGGCTCAAGCGCGACGTTAAAAAGCTCTGTCGTGCCGTGTGCTAGTGCTGCTGCCATGATGATGTTTTCGCTGCCAGTTACGGTGATCTTGTCAAAAACGATCTTTGCGCCTTTTAGACCATTTGGCGCGGTTGCGACAACGTAACCTTGCTTTATCTCGATATTTGCGCCCATTTTCTCAAGTGCGCTTAGGTGCAGATCTATTGGTCTTTGTCCAATCGCACAGCCACCAGGTAGGCTCACTTCGCAGTGTCCAAAGCGCGCTAGAAGCGGACCAAGCGTCAAGATAGAAGCGCGCATCTTTCTAACGATGTCGTAGTTTGCTGTGGTCGAATTTACACTGCTTGTGTCGATACTTAGTGAGTTTTCATCTTTAAATTCGCACTTTGCTCCAAGATTAACAAGCAACTGGCAAAGCGTCTTTATGTCAGCGACATTTGGGATATTTGTTAAATTTATCTTATTTTTAGCAAGTAGGGTTAGGGCGATGATAGGTAGGGCGGCATTTTTGGCTCCGCTTATCTTTACTTCGCCGCTTAATTTGGCATTGCCTTCTATTTTTAGATAGTGCATCATTATTTTTTGCCTTAAGAAAATATATTTTTTGCCGATTATATTGTTTTTAAACTTAGAGTAAAGAAAACAGGGCGCTATTTTCGCTTTATTTACATTTAAGAGTTAAAATTACGAAAATTAATTATTTTGGATAAAAATATGTTAAGTTTAATAAATAAAAGAATATTTTTTGCACTTTGTATTGCGCTTTTTACAGGTTGTTCTTTCACCTCAAATGAGCCTAAAATCCCACAAAATGACTACAATCAAACCGCCTCTTCAAACAATGACTTTAGCAGGCAAACTTCAAGTGAGCTTTTAGACGAAGATGACGGCAGAGCTGATAAAGAATTTGGTTCATTTTTTAAAAAATACTTAAATACTAGAGCGGGGGGCGACTGCTCAGGCTTTGTATCTATCGTAAATGCAAAATATAAAAATATGTATTTTGATGAAAAAACCATCAATAACTACTACAGCAAGGGTGGCAGAAAGTCAAAAGCCATCTACAACTTCTATGAAAGCCAAAATTTGATCACTCATAAAAATCCAAAAAAAGGCGATCTCATCTTCTTTTCAAACACTCTTGGCAAAGGCATACAAAAAAATAAAGACAAGAAAAACGTCACTCACGTTGGCATCGTAACTGCCATACTTCCAGACGAGACGGTGAAATTTATCCACAACTCTGGCGGCAGGATCATCCACAGCTATATGAATTTAAAACAAAAAAACACGCATCTAAAGGGCGATAAAGAGATAAATAGCTACGTTGTAAGGTGCTCAAACGCTAGCTGCTTAGCAGCAAACAGATTTGCTGGATATGGCAAAGCTAAGTAGCCCAGCTACATTTGCGCTTATCCTTTTAAATTTAGTTGCATTTTTTACTTTCACATTTTTGCACTCGCGTGAGCTATGGCTTGCGCTTGGTTTAAACGTCTATTTTTTAGAAAAACTCTATATATTTCAGCCCCTCACATCTATCTTTATGCACGCAGGCACAGCTCACTTGCTCATGAATATGATCTTTTTATATCAAGTTGGCACGATAAGCGAGCTATATCTTGGCACGAAAAAATTTGTCATTTTTTATATCGTTGGCGGCGTTTTGACGCAAATTTTAAGCTTTATTTATATATATTTTGCATTTGAAAATGAGAAATTTATAAATTTAGTCGGTGCAAGCGGGGCTTTGTGTATGCTATTTGGCATGCTGGCGACCTCAGTGCTTTACTCAGACAAAAAGTCGTGGTTTGGCTACTTTGCCATAGTTGTTGCCATGAGCTTTTTGCCGCTACTTATGGGCATAAATGTCGCATGGTACGCGCACTTTATAGGCTGGACTGTCGGCTGTTTGTATGCTAAATTTTACTTAAAGAGAGCAGATGAGATTTTTTGATGAGATCTGGGACATTTTAAACGAAGGCGACGTGGGGCTTAAATTTTTAAAATTTGAGCTATTTTACGAGAAATTTAGATCAAATTTGGATATTTGTTTTGATGAAATTTCTGCGCCAAATGAGCTAACTACCCCATGTTACGCTAAATTTTGCGACGTCGTTAGTATGAAAGAGCTAAACAAAAAGGCAAAGCCAAAAGATAAAAACCTAAATTTCATCCACTCAGTCGCTCACATCGAATTTAGCGCCATTGACATCGCGCTTGATGCTTGTTATAGATTTAGAGGGCTGCCAAGAGAGTTTTACGAGGACTGGCTGGAGGTGGCTGAGGATGAGATCAGGCACTTTTGTATGATAGAAAATTTACTCACAAAGCAGGGCGGCAGATACGGCGAGCTAAGCGTGCATGATGGCCTATTTATCGCACTTCAAAAGACTTCAGATAGACTTACTAGCCGCATGGCGTTACTGCCAAGATATATGGAGGCAAACGGGCTTGATGCAAACGCTCACATTATCAAAAGGCTAGAAGCTGAGGGCGGGCAAGAAGAGCTTATAGAGTGCCTAAAAGTCATCTTAAAAGAGGAAGTCTCTCACGTTTATAAGGGAGATAAGTGGTTTAAATTTGCCTGCAAAAAAGAGGGCGTCGATGAGAAAAGCTACTTTGACATCATCTTAAATTTATATCCAAATTCATTTAAAAGCATCAGAGAGATCAACGAAAAGGACCGCTTAAAGGCAGGTTTTAGCGAGGAAGAGCTTAGCTGGATAAAGAATTTCTCAAAGGAGAGATCATGAGCAAAATTTATTTCATAAGGCACGCAAAAGCAGTTGATGAGAACAAAGACGGCGCAAAAGACGCTTCAAGAGAGCTTAGCCCAAAAGGAAAAGAGGACGCTAAATTTATGGCTAGCAGGCTAAAAATGTATGATGTGATGCCAAGAGCTATCTTTTCAAGTAGCGCTAAAAGAAGCGAGCAAACAGCAAAAATTATCGCCAAAACTTTAAAATTTAAAGAAAAATCCATAGAGATAAAAGATGAGCTTTACGACATAAGCTTTGAAGATCTTTTGGGGTTTGTAAGAAATTTAGATGAAAATTTAGATGAAATTTTCATCATCACGCACAATCCAAGTGTGACTGAAATTTGCGAATATCTAAGTGACTCGTCGATTGATAATATCCCAACTTCAGGCATTTTTTGCATAGAGTTTGAGTGTAAATTTAAAGAGCTAAAAGAGGGCAGTGCAAAAGCTTTGTTTTTTGACCATCCAAAGAAACATCAGAGATAAGTTTTAGAAAAAACGCAAATTCATTTATTGTGATTTGATAGGCACAAAGGATATCTACTTATTTAATTTTCAAATGCAAGTTTTGCTTTTGAACCAAAAAAAATTTCTACTCAAATTTTAAAATTTATTGCTCCAGTTTTGAAAATTTAACTATTCAAGTTCAAATTACCAAGCATAAAAGCAAATTTAAAATCAACCATAATTGCAATGCTAAAATATGACAAAAGGTAAAACGCAAAGTATTTTATATATTTTGTATTGAAAACTGTAATTTTCAAATTGTTATTTTAGTTTTCTTATTTTTTCTTTTAGATGAATTTAAATATTGATTTATAGGCTTATTTTGGATTTTATCTTTTGTGTGATCTAAATTTATCCATTAAATTTGGCGTAAAAATATTTGTAAGAAAATTAGTTAAATTTTACACTTTTCAAAAATTGTGAAATTTGCATCTATTTTATACGTAACTTAAAATTTGATCTACCCTATTTTGAAAATGTGAGCAAGAGCTATCTTTGGAGTTGTGGTTCTTGCTTTTAAATGCAGTGCACCGACCTTGCAAAAGCGATGAATAAATGTTAAGTATAACGCTCGCTCAAGCTGGCGTTTTTTGATGTAAATTTAATCCAAAGCGAGTGTTTTTTAAAAGCCGATAAGGCAATCTTATACGTGCTAAATTTAAGAGTAGCATAAAATAGAATAAATGCGTGATATTTGTTTTTGAGTGCCAAATATTGAAATTGCACGTTAAAATTTTGAGAAAGGAGTTAAATTTGCTATTAATAACTCTAAAACCAAAATTTGCGTTAAATTTTTAAAGTTGAGCGATCTTGCGTGTTAAATTTAAGAGCTTGCAGTTAAATTTACTATGAAAACACGCATAAAAACTATTTTTCAAGCTAAAGTGCGTGAGTTAAATTTTATCGTCAAAAAGCGTGCGGATATCTAGTGTGTAGTTTTTGGGCATAAAGATCGGTGAGTCTAAAATTTCAAGTACGCCATCATCAAATGAGAGAAATTCCACTACTCTTTTTGGCTTTCCGGCGGTTTTTATTCTCATATCAGCTAGGCGTACTACTTTTATGATCTGCATTTTATCTGCCGTCCATTCAGAAAAAGCTAGAAATTTAGAGTCGTCTGAAAATAAAAAACAAGCAGTTGCTCTCTCGCTAAGTAAAATTTGATGGGTGCTGCCATCTTTAACTAAATTTTGATCCACTGATGATGTTTTTTCGTGGTTTGAAAGCTTATTTTTTAAATTTATATAATGCTCGCTATTTGCAAAAAGCCTTAGCTCGCCAAGGGTTGGAGCGCCCATAGCGACCTCGCAACCTTCAAATTTAGCACTAAATTTGGCGTCTTTGCTGCATGCGTTTGCCTCGTAGTCCCAAGCCAAGCTCATAAATTTACCTATTAAATTTGCCTGCCATGGCTTTGTAGATATTTAGCTCGTCTTGTAAAAGCGTGTATTTTGCTTTTAGTAGCCCTATTTTGGCCTCTAGCTCGCTATTTTTAGCCTCTAAAAACTGCTTTAGCTCAACCTTTCCGTAAGAGTATTTTAGCTCGTAAATTTTTGAAATCTCCTCGTAGTTTTTTATCTGCTCTTGGTAGTTAGCAAGTAGTGCTTCGTCGTTTAGGTAGCCTTTGTAAAATGCGTCTATCTCGTTTAATGCGCTATTTAGAGTGCTTATGTAGTTTAGCTTTGCAAGCTCGAAATTTGCCTCGCTAACCTTTAAATTTGACTTTAGCTTGTGGTAGTTTAAAAATGGTAAATTCAAAGCGATGTTGCCATTTAGAAATTTAAGGCTAAAGGCTTCCTCTTTTTTGTCGGTGCTACTTTTGAGGCTAGCTCCTAGCGTGATGCTTGGATAAAACTCTTTTTGGCTCGCTTTGTAGTTTAAGATGCCCTCTTCTATGCGGTAAATGGCCGCTCTTAGGTCCGGGCGGTTTGCTATGGTGCTTGTTGGCACATCTAGATCAACGCCCACTCTTTTAACGGGACTTAGCGTGAGACCTTCAAATTTAAGCTCAAATTCTGGCCTCTCATTTAGCAAAATCCTAAGCGTTTTTTTAGCACTCACAAGCTCTTTTTTGGCACTTTCTATCTTATTTTGAGCGCTTAAGAGCTGCGAGTTTATCTGTTTTAGGCTTAGCGCCTCCTCTTTGCCAAGCTTAAATTTAAGCCCAACTATCTCATTTAGCTTGTTGTAAATTTCTAAAATTTGTTCATAAGTTTTGACGCTCTCGTTTAGATATAAAATTTGAAAATAAGCGTCTGCCACGGAGTTTATCACGCTTAGTTTACTAGCTTCCAGATCAAATTTAGTTGCCCTTGCCTCAAACATCGCTGCATCTTTGCTATTTGCTAGCTTTTGCCAAAGATCAAGCTCGTAGCTAAGCCCTATGCTTGAGCCAAAGCTTCCACTAGAAGCGCCGCCCTCTTTTATGTTTTTGCTACTTGTTGCCTCGATGCCAGCGTTAAAGCTTGGGATTAAATTTGCCTGCAAAACGCCAGCTTGAGCGAGCGCTTTATTTACATTTATCGCAGCTTTTGCAAGGTCGGTGTTGTTTTTAAGCGCAAGCGCTACAAGCTCATCAAGGTAGCTTTGCTCATACTGCTTCCACCAAGAAGTGTCTAAATTTAGCTCACGGCTGGCGTTATCTTCAAGTAAAATTTGCTTATAGTTTTCATCTATATTTTTAACAGCGCAACCGCTTAAAACGAGCACTAAAGCTAGGCTTAGAAATTTCATATTACTCCCTTGAAAGCGCATCTATTGGATTTAGTTTTGAGGCATTTTTAGCAGGCATGTAGCCAAAGATGATGCCAATCGCCATCGATGTGACAAGTGCAAGCACGATCGAGCCGTTTGAAAAGATCATGCTAAAGCCGTTTAAGAAGTTGTTAAAGATGTAGCCGATAGCGTAGGATAGGACGATGCCGATGGCTCCGCCGATAAGGCAAAGTAGCACCGCTTCTATCAAAAACTGCTGCAAGATGTTGCTCTGTCTGGCTCCGATTGCCATTTTGATACCGATCTCCTTGGTGCGCTCGGTGACTGAGACTAGCATGATGTTCATAACGCCTATGCCCCCAACTACGAGCGAAACGACGGCTATGCTTGAGATGAGAAGGCGCATTGTGGATATGGTCTCTTCGATCGTTTGCTTGATACTGTCAGAATTTCTTGTAAAAAAGTCCTTTTTGCCGTGCTTGATCTCTAAAAGCTCGCTTAGGCTCTTTTCGGCGATTTGCGCATTGACACCTTCATTTACTTTAGCTGTGATCGAGCTTATAAATTTATCCCCAGTGATCTTGTTTAGCACAGTCGTGTAAGGGGCGTAAATTTTAAGCGTGCTAGCATCGCCAATCTTAAAATCATCCTTTTGCAAAACGCCGATAATGCGAAGTGGCTTTTTGTTAAAAAGTATGATCTTGCCGATAGGATCATCATTTTTAAAGATACTATTTTTTGTGTTTTGATCGATTAGAGCGACTGAATCAGAGTTTAAAACCTCGTCTTCATCGTAAATTCTGCCCTCTTCTAGCTTTAGCCCATTTACGTCAAAGCTCCCTACTCCACCACCTTTTAGGCTCGCACTTAGCGAGATATTTTCATAGGTTAGCACGCCTGAAGTGCTTGTATTTGGCGTGACAGAGTCTAAAAAGGACTGCTTAGCAAGCATGTTTGCGTCGCTTATGGAGAGCGTTTTCACCTTGCCTGAGAGCATATCGCCAAAGCCTTTGCCTTGCATGATATCGATCGTGTTTGTGCCGATCTTTCTGATGCCAGCTAAAATTTGCTCCTGCGAGCCTTTGCCAAGGGCCACGACGCTAATGACTGCGGTTATGCCGATAATAATGCCAAGCATGGTTAAAAGCGACCTTAGTTTGTGAGCTAGCATCGCATTTACCGACATTTTAAAGCTCTCTATGAGCTGGTCTTTATAGTAGGTAAATTTGCTCTTTTCTGGCTGAGTTTGCTTTGTGGCCTCGTAAATTTTGCTATTTTTGACATTGTCACTTACGATGTTGCCATCTTTTATCTCGATCACACGGCTAGCATACTCGGCGATCTTTGGGTCATGCGTGACGATGATGATGGTGTGACCTTTTTTATAAAGATCAACTAAAATTTCCATCACTCTTAGACCACTTTTGCTATCAAGCGCGCCAGTTGGCTCGTCTGCTAAAATGATCTCGCCACCATTCATCAGCGCCCTTGCTATGGAGACCCTTTGCTGCTGTCCGCCTGAAAGTTTGTTTGGTAAATTTTTCGCTTTTTCGCTAAGACCAAGAGAGTCTAAAATTTCCATCCCTCTTTTCTCTCGCTCGCTCTTGTTTGCACCTGCGTAGATGCTTGGCAGCGCTACGTTTTCAAGGGCGTTCATCGTGCTAAGAAGGTTGTATCTTTGAAATATAAAGCCAAATTTATCCCTTCTAAGCTTGGCAAGGGCGTCGCTGTCAAATTTTGATATATCTTTGCCGTCCAGCAAATACTCTCCACCACTTGGGCTATCTAAGCAGCCAAGAATGTTCATCAGGGTTGATTTGCCAGAGCCAGACTGACCGATGATGGCTATAAACTCGCCCTTTTTTATCTCTAAATTTATGCCATGCAAGATCTCTATATCATTTTCGCCTAGCTTAAAGCTTTTGGTGATATTTTTTAGACTTATCACTTAAAACTTCTTATGTTCTTTTGCGATCATCTTGGCGATCTCGCTTGATGAGCCTTGAGATGTGATGATCTCGTCGCCTTCATTTATACCGCTAATTATCTGCGTATCGAGGTTATCTTTTATGCCAGTTTTGACCGATGTTTTTACGGGCTTGCCATCTTTTAGCACATAGACAAAAGTGCCGTTTTCATCTTTTTTGATGCCGATGCTTGGCACGATGATGGCGTCCTCAACATTTGCTATTAAAAGCTCGTTTTGCGTGGTCATGCCTATCCTTAAAATTCCATCTTTGTTATCAACGATACTTTGCGCGTAGTAATAGACCGCCGAGCTGCTGCTAGAGCTACTTGAGTATGAAGACTTACTGCTACTGCTTGAGCCGTAGCTGCCATCACTTAGTGTGGTGAGCCCTGGGTCGATCGAGCTAACAGTCGTTTGAAATTTCTTCGTTGGCTCAGAGAGGATCGAGTATTCAACTGGCGTGCCGACTTTTATCTTGGTGATGTCGCCCTCTGCTATTTGCATCTTCATCTTCACATGGCTAAGATCGGCGATATTTACGATAGTTGGCGTAGTTTGGTTGGCATTTACAGTTTGACCCTCTTCAACCTGCACGCTTACAACGGTGCCGTCCCTTGGTGCGGTGATCTTTGTATAGCCTAAATTTATCTTAGCAGTGCTTAGCTCGATATTTGTCTGCTTGATCTGCGCTTCAAGCTCCTTTATCTTTGCGCTGTTTGCGCTAAAAGTGTTTTTTGCGCTTTCAAATTCTTGCTTTGAAGTGGCATTTTTGGCAAAAAGTGCATTTTCTCTATCAAACTGCGTTTTTGCGATATTTAGAGCTACTTTTGCGCTTTCAAGCTGGGCTTTGTAGATAGCAAGCTGTGCCTCTTTATTGTCGATGCTATTTTGCTGGGTCGAACTATCGATACTTGCGATCATATCGCCCTTTTTTACCTGATCTCCAAGCTTAACGTAGAGCTTTTTTATCTGACCGCTCACCTGAGCTCCCACGTCGATTAGCTCTGTGGCGAAAATTTCTCCAGTCGCATCGACTTTTTTGCTAAATGAGCCCTTCTTTGCCTTTTTGGTGATAAACTCCACCTTTTCATCTTTTGCCTTAAAAAATTTATCGTAGGCAAAGTATCCACCGACGCCTAAAATAAGTAGGATTATTAAAATTTTAGATTTTTTCATCACTTCTCTTTGTAAAAAATTGGTAAATTCTACTCCGTAAGAGTAAATACTCTTTATGCTTCCTCTTGTGCCATGCCAGCCTCTATCAAAAACCTGCTTGGCTGATAAGTCACCTTCTTTATCTTGTCGTATTTTGCATAGCTTAGATATAGCTCGTCTTTAGCCCTTGTTACTGCTACGTAAAAGAGCCTTCTTTCTTCTTCTAAGCTGCCGCCCATGCTCATTAGCTTTAAATTTGGAAAGCGGTTTTGCGCGAGATCTACTATAAAAACTTGGTCAAACTCAAGCCCCTTGCTCGCATGCACGCTAAGCAAGCTAACGCCCTGCCCTTCGCTCATCTCGTTGCTGCCAAGGGCTAAGAAGTTATAAAATTTACTGATATCTTGATACTTTTTAGCTAGCTCGCTTAGCACCACGCTCTTTGCCATTATACGCTCTTTGACCTCTTCTTTGAGCGCTAGATCAACATTGCCATTTTTTAGAGTTGCCCTTTTTGTGCTGATGTTTTCGACGATTAACGAGTAAATTTTGCTAGTTTTTATCTCATTTATCATCGTGGCTGGCTTTGAGATATTTCTCATGCCTCTTAAAAAGTTGTAAATTTCATATAAAAACTGCGCCCCACTCTCGCTTAGCTTTTGTAGTTTTAGCACAGGGTGCCCTAGAAATTTATCGCTAAAGCCAAGCTTAGAAAACCTTGAAACCTCGGCAAATTCGTCAAGGTCGTCAAAAAGGCCTAGCTGGTAGTTTCGCCTTTTGTTTGATGAGATATTTACGCTCTCATCTGGCTCAACTATCCCTTTTATCAAATTTCCATGTCCAAGCTTAAGTAGTGCGTCAAAAATTTCCTTGCTAACTGCGCTGCCAACGCCTTTTGCGTATTCGCAGATGTGGATAAATGCCATTATATCTTTTGGATTGACATAAATTCCCATGATGTCGATGAGTGCTTTGATCTCACGGCTCTCAAAAAAGCTCACCCCGCCCTTTCGCTTTGAACCGATACCTCGCTCTTTTAGCGCGACCTCGATGCCGTCAGCTGATGAGTTATTTCTAAAAATTATGGCGATATTTTCTCTATTAAATGGCGAAAACGAGATGATATCGGCGATATTTTGATACTGATCAAAAAGCTCGTTATAGACAAGCAGCCTTGGCGGCTTGAAATTTCCCTCTCGGCTAACTGTGAGGTGCTTTTCATAAAGCCTTGGGTTGTTGTTTATCACCTTATTTGCGAGAGCTAGTATGCTTGAACTTGAGCGGTAATTTACATTTAAAGCGTAGATATTTGCGTTTGGGAAGCGATCTTTAAATGAGCCAATGATCTCGATATTTGCACCGTTAAATGCGTAGATGCTCTGGTCAAAATCGCCCACGCAAAAGAGGCTCTTTGTCTTAAATGCGTCTATGAGACTGCCTTGAAGCGTGTTTGTGTCTTGATACTCGTCGATCAAAATTTCATCATAAGCTAAATTTGCCCCCTTTTTTAGCTCATCACGCATTTTTATAAGAAGGTCGTTAAAGTCAGCGTAAGAAAATTTAGCCTTCTCAGCCTCAAACTCCTCTAGCACATCTTCATAAATTTCAGCATAAACGCCCTGCTCTTCGCTCTTATCGCTTATCCATTTGCCAAAAGTAGTGCCTTGCTCGCTGTTTTGAAATAACGAATAAAGATCGTATAGATATGCCCCGCCATAAGGTTTGACGTCGCTTAAGTGGTAAAATTTACGCCTCTCAACAAGACTTTTTAAAAGCGTCTTTAGCTCGCTTGGCTGCTTTAGCGTGACGCCTTTATCAAGGCTTTTTAAAAGCGAAAATGAGACCGAGTGGAAAGTGCCTGCGGTGATTTTGGAGGTGATTTGTTTGTCAAAATACCTATTTAAGCGCTCTATCATTTCGCTGGCTGCTTTGTTGGTAAATGTTAGAAGCAAAATTTTCTCTGGCTTTACGCCTAAATTTAAAAGATGAGCGATGCGAGCGACAATCGTGCTAGTCTTGCCAGTGCCAGCTGAAGCGATGATGAGATTGTGTCCAAATGGCGCAGTTGCGGCGGTGTATTGTTCTTTGTTTAACCTAGATAAGGGCATTGTTTCCTCTTTTTTAAAAAGGTCTAATTATAGCTACTTAAACTTTAACAGCTATAATCACGCCGATGAAAAAGTTTAAATTTATAAAATTTCTTGCCCTATTTTTGGCTCTAATGGTCGCTATTTTTTTGATACTTGATCAAATTTATCCACTAAATTTAGATGCACTCAAAAAAGACGAAGCCAAAATTTTGCTTGATAAAAATGGCGAGATCATAAATATGAAGCTTAGTAGCGATGGAATTTGGAGATTTCACGAGCAAAGCTTCCCAAACTCGCTAAAACAATGCGTCGTTCTCTTTGAGGATAGATACTTTTACTACCATTTTGGCGTAAATTTTGCCTCCATTTTTAGAGCATTTTTCCACAACCTAAGAAGTGACAACCGCATAGGGGCTAGCACTATCACGATGCAAGTAGCCAGGATGCTTGAGCCAAGTGATAGGAGCTATAAAAATAAGATAAGAGAAATTTTTAGAGCATTTCAGCTTGAACTTCACTTTAGCAAGGATGAAATTTTAAATTTATACCTAAATTTAGCCCCATATGGCGGCAATATCGAGGGAGCAAAGGCGGCAAGCTTCTTTTACTTTGGCAAAGAGCTAAATGAGCTTAGCTACGCTCAGGCCGCACTTTTAAGCACAATACCAAAAAATCCAAATAAAAATAGACTTGACCGCGTATCAAACATAAATGCCCTAAAAAACAGGGTCATAAAGATGCTTTATAAGGCAAATTTAATTGATCTTAGCGCATTTAAAAGAGCTCAAGCTGAGCCATTTAAAAATGTAAGGATAAGAGCTGTCGTAAATGCTAGCGACTACGCAAATGTCGCTTTTAAAAACCAAATTTCAAAGGCGAGCTTGGATCTAAATTTACAAAAAGATATGCTTAAAATTTTAAAAGACGCGATGTTTTCGCTAAAGGCTAAAAACGCAAATAACGCCGCAGCCGTGGTCATCGATAATAAAAAAATGAGCGTTGTTGCCTTTATCGGCTCTCACGATGAGCGCGCACGCGACGGCAAAAACTCAGCCCTAAATATGAAGCGAAACACCGGCAGCACGCTAAAGCCTTTTATCTACTCGCTAGCCCTTGATAGCGGGCTTATCACGCCAAGCTCACAGCTAATCGATACGCAAATTTATGTCAATGAATATGTGCCAAAGAACTTTAGTAACGACTTTTTGGGGCTTGTAAGCGCAAAAGATGCTCTAAATTTTAGCCTTAATATCCCAGTTATAAATTTAGACTTAAAGCTAAAAGACAACTCGCTTTATGAGCTGCTTGAAAAGGTAAATTTAGTTGATGAAAACAAGGAGTTTTATGGCTCTTCGATAGTTTTAGGTAGTGCTGAGATGAGCCTGCTTGATCTTGCGCATCTTTATACGATATACGCAAATAATGGCGTTTATAGGCCGCTTGAGTTTGCTGGCAAAAACTACAAAAATGAAGATAAAAACATAACCCTCATCTCGCCTCAAAGCGCCTATCTAACCGCTAAAATGATGAGCGAAGCTTCAAGGTCATATCTAAAAAATGCTTGGCAATACGCGCAAAACACGCCAAAGATCGCCTTTAAAACTGGTACTAGCGCAAACTCACGCGATCTTTACGCCATAGGTGTCAATGAAAACTACACGATTGCCGTTTGGGTGGGCAACTTTAACGCCGAAAAAACTGACAAGCTAACTGGGCTAAATGACGTTTCAAAGATCGTTTTTGATATGTTTAAGATCACGGCGCAAAGGCAAAATTTAGAGTTTATGAGCGAGCCAGAGGGCATCGAAAAAGTGCCAACCTGCCTTGATGCTTTTAGCTATGAAACATGCAAAAAAACGGCGCTTGATGATAGGATAGTTGGAGTTAAACTGCAAGATAAATGCGAGAGTTTAAGGGGCGAAGAGCTTGAGTTTTTGATAAAAAATGGCTTTTTAGACAAAGACGAGGTCAAAAATAGCCCTTGTGCTTCAGTTTTTAAGGATAAAAAGCCAGTTTTTGCCTATCCGTATGACGGCGAAGAGATCGTGACAGATGAAAATGTAACACAAATTATGCTAAAATGCTACGCGTTTTTAGGTGATGAAATTTACCTAAAAGTGGATGATTTGAACTTTTCTAAGATAGAAAATGCAAGTGAAAAAAGGCTAGATTTAACTCTTGGCGAGCACACTTTAAAGTGCCTTGATCAAAACTCAAATCAAAGTGAAATAACAATAAAACTAAGGAGATAAAATGCAGCAAAAAGCGCTACTTCTAGCACTTTTAGGAGCAGTAAATTTATATGCTTTAAGTCTAAATGGCAATGTCGAGGTGAAGTCGCCTTTAAGCGTGGAATTTGGGCTAGAAGATGATGTTAGCAAAAATCTCATAGGCACGCTAAGCGAGAAAAAGCTTATCTCGTGCGAGCCAGCACTAAGTGGCACGGTGAAATTTAACGCTCAAAGCTTTACGCTTTTTACAAAAGATATGCACGCAGGTGCTGAATACATCTGTAAGTTAGAAAATGGCAGCAGCGCTAGCTTTGAGACGAAAGAATTTGCGCTTGAGAAGATAGAAAAGCTCACTGATAGCAAATTTATCCTTAAATTTAATGACGAAGTTAGCGAAGAGCTTGTGAAAAAAATAGCCGTAAAAAGCGCAAGCTTTAACGCCTTGCAGCTCTCTCAAAACAGCTTTGAGCTTGATCTTGATAAAAATATAAGCGAGCCTATTTTTGAGTTTGGAGAAAATTTTGAGAGTAAATTTGGCGCTAAACTAGCAGGCGATGGCGTGGTGAAATTTAGTGAGCAAGCAAGCGATGAGAGCGTAAATATAAATGCCGAAGCTAAAAGCTTTGAGATAGCTAAAATCTATCCAACAAGCCTTGATAACGGCATCTTAGCATTTAGAATTTATCTAAAAGAGTGGCTAAGCGATGATAATAATCTAAAGAAATTTATAAAGATAAAAGGCGTAAAAAGCTTTAGCATAAGCGACGTGGCATATAAAAGTGACGATGAAAATGGCGCGCCAAATTCTGAGCTTGAGGGGTATGATTATTACATTGATATCACAAGCGATGAGTTTAAACCGCAAAATAGCTACGAGATCACGATAAAGCCAGGCTTTGGAGACGATAGAAATGTCGTAAAGGAGGCTAAAACCTATGAGGTGGTCGCTAGCAACTTCACTCCATTTGCAAATTTCACAAATGAAGAGCCTTATATCTCAAGTGTTGGAGAGATCGGCATTAGAAGTGCAAATTTACCTGAGCTAAATGTGAGCGTTGAAAAGTTAAGCGATCAAAATTTTAGATACTTTTTAAATTTCAACGACAATAGTGAAGATTTAAGCAATTTTAGCTCAAAAGTAGCAAGCAAAAGCTACAAGCTAGAAGGTGCATTAAACGAAATTTCACTAAATAAGATCAAGCTTGACTTTACAGGAGCAGGAGACGGAGTTTATAAGATAAGCTTAAACTACGGCAAAGATAAGAGCGTCGCAAAGGTCGTCTATCTAAGCGACATCGCCATAAATGCAAAGCTTGGCAAGGATGAAATTTTCGTCTTTGCAAACCGCCTTGGCGAAAACACAATGCTGCCAAACGCAAATGTAAAAATTTATGGCAAAAGAAACGAAGAGATCGCAGTTGGCGCGACAAATGACGTTGGCGTCTTTAAATTTAACAAAAAAGATATCTACAAAGAGATCTCATCAGTCGTCGTCTCACTTAGCAAAGAGCAAAATTTCCTCATCATAAAAGATGGCGAAGCTCTAAATGAGGCAAAGCTTATCAGTCAAAATCCAAGCGAGAGCATCGATGCTTACACGCATTTTGCCTCAAATATCATAAGACCAAACGAGAGCTTAAAAGGGGCTATCTATCTAAGAGATAGAGACTTTAACCCGCTTAAAAATATGCCAGTTAAGATCAAATTTATCGATCCACAAGGCAAAAGTAGCGCCCAGATCACGCAAAATACAAATGATGTTGGCATGATAAATTTTGAAAAAGAAATTTTAAGCGATCTAAGCGGTAGATTTAACATGCAGATAATCTACGCTAGCAAGGTGATAGCAAGCGTGCCATTTTATGTCGAGAGCTTCGTGCCAAACAAGATAAAAAATGACATAGCCATAGACGCGGATAAATTCTTTTCAAATGAGCTAGTAAAGGTAAATTTGACAAGTAGCTATCTCTTTGGCGGAGCAGCTAGCGACCTAGCTGGCAGCATGCAGGTTAGCTTCTTTGATGATGAGTATAAAAATAGCGAATTTAAAGAGTATAAATTTAAAAACGACACCCTAAAAGCGGCTGCTTATCCAAGCATAGAAAATGATCTAACTCTTTCAAAAGATGGCAAATCAAGCCAAATGATAGATCTTAGCTTTAACACTAAAAACGCACCTTCTATCATAAAAGGCGTCATAAATTTCAACGTAAATGACGATGGAAAAAATGTAAGTGACGCAAAAAGCTTTACGCTCTATCCTTATAAAGATATGGTTGGCATCGCTGCTAGCACGGCATTTGCTGATCCAAACGAAGATGTAAAGATAAGAACAGTCGTCGTTGATATGCCAAGCCAAAAGGCAGTGAAGTCAAATTTAAAATTTGATATAAAACGTGTCTCATGGCAGTATCAAAGGGACGCAAACGGCTATATAAAATGGATCCAAACACTTGAAGATGTGGATAGCTTTTATAAAAATAGTGGCGAGTTTAGCTATAAATTTACGCAAAGTGGCTCATACGTCATCACTGCTACAAATTTAGTAAGTGGTGCGAGCACGAGCCTTGATATGGACGTGAGCGGCTACAACTACTCAACCCTAGCCCCTACAAAAGAGCTTAGCAAGTCTCAGATAAAACTAAACAAAAGCGTCTATAAAAAAGGCGACGAGCTAAGCGCAGACATAAGCTCAGCCATAAAAGAAGGCATCGCACTTGTCACGCTTGAAGATGCAGGTGTCAAAGCCTATAAGGTCGTCAAGATCAAAAACAACTCAGCAAACGTTAAATTTAAACTTGACTTTGACTTTAGTGGTCTTTATGTGAGTGCAAATATCTACCGCATGACTGACGCTGGGCTAACTCCGTTTAGAACCTACGGCAAGGTCTATGCAAACGGCGATAAATCTTCAAGAAAGATAGAGCTTAGCTTAGAAGCGCCAAAAAGTGCAAAGAGCGATGAAAATATCAAAATTTCACTAAAAACAAAGCCAAAAGCTTATGTAAATTTATTTATTACAGATGTTGGCGTGCTTGATATCACATCGCAAAAGCCAGCCGATCCGCTTAAGTTTTTTGACAAAATTTTACCTGATGGCGTCTTTGACTACGACATTTATAATATGCTCACAAACTACAAGGTCGAGGGCAAAACGCTAAGCTTTGGTGGTGACATGGCGGCGATGGCAGTGGCTGCAAAAATGGCAAAGCATGCAAGCCCAGTTGATAGCAAAAATGTAAAAACTTATGCAAATTTAGTGAGCCTTCAAGCGGACGACAAAGGCGAAATTTCATACGAATTTAAAACACCAAATGGCTTTAACGGCGCCATTAGAGTAGATGCTGTGGCAAATGACGCAACTGAAATGAACGCCGTAAATAGCGAGATAAAAGTAAAAGATGATGTGATTATTAAGCCAAGCGCTTTAGTTTATCTTTTAAAAGGCGATGAATTAAGCGCAAATTTAAGGCTTATAAATACAACAAATACGGACAAAAACCTTACTATAAACATCGTAACAAGCAAAAATTTAAACATCAAAACGCAAGAAAAAGCCAACCTAAAGCCGCTTGAAAACAAGGCGTTTGTGCTTAAAATTTCAGCCCTTGAAACAGGTGCTGGCGAATACAATATAACAATAAGCGACAAAAATAGCTCAAAAACGCTTCAAAATTTACTTGACGTCGTTAGCCCTTATACGATCAGCACCTACGCAAAGAGCAGCGTCTTTGACAAAGAGAGTAAAATTTCACTCCCAAAAGGCTATCACGATGTGAGTGTTGATGCGTCAAGCTCGGTCTCAAGCGTGCTTTTAGCAGCTTCAAAGAATTTAGTAGAGTATCCTTACGGATGCGCAGAGCAAAGGAGCTCAAGACTGCTTGCGCTTTTAAATTTAAAACCAAAAAATGAGCTTGAAAAAGGGGATCAAAAGAGATTTATCGTTAGCGGCATAGATGAGCTAGTTAAGATGCAAAAACCAGATGGTAGCTTTGGCTACTGGAGCGATCTAGGCGAGACAAATGCATTTGCAAGCATCTTTGCAACTGATGTTCTACTTGATCTTAGCGAGGCTGGATATGAGGTAAGCAAAGGCGTCAAACAAAATGCGCTAAACTCTCTCTTAAAATACGCAAACAACGATCTTGAGGCACTTTACGCCCTTTATGTAAGCTCACGTGCAAATATGGCTGATAGGTCAATCTTAAATAAAATTTACGACGATAAAGCCTACAATAAAACAGCACTAAGTAAATACCTAATGGCAGCAGCTCTAAAGCTAAACGGCCTAAATGACGAGTCAAAGGTTGCGCTAAAAGATATCAAAAATGTTAAAACAAGCGAGGAAAATGCATCTGATTTTAGC
This sequence comes from Campylobacter concisus, assembly GCF_902460715.1. Taxonomy (GTDB): domain Bacteria; phylum Campylobacterota; class Campylobacteria; order Campylobacterales; family Campylobacteraceae; genus Campylobacter_A; species Campylobacter_A concisus_AK. The sequence continues at coordinate 93,196 of NZ_CABPUX010000001.1, forward strand.
TCAAAAGTAAGAGATAACGCCTTTATCTTATACTTGCACGCAAAATACTTTGAGAAAAACGACTACTCAGACGACCTTGCAAATTTCTTGATAGTAAATTTAAATGAGCTAAGCTCAACGCAAGAGCGTGCATTTACGCTAAGAGCACTAAATGCCTACTTTGGCAAAGATAGCGGCGAGAAAAATAACAAATTTAAGCTTAGCTATAACGGCGAAAGTAAAGAATTTGATGGTCTTTTAAGCACGTCATTTACTACAAAAAATGGCGAATTTAGCATCACTCCACTAGGCTCAAATAAGCTTTATGCGACTATCTTAAGCTACGCTTACTTGCCGCTTGATATTAAGCATAAGATCGAGCCAAAAGAGCTTGATATCTACCGCGTTTTTGTCGATGAAAAAGGCAAAGAGCTGGGTCTTGACAGCCTAAAAGTAAATGACGTCATCTATTCAAAAGTGGTGATAAACTCAAAAACAATGGTTAAAAATGGCGTTATAAACGAGATCGTAAGTAGTTGCTTTGAGCCGATAAATGAAAATTTAAGCAACTTTAGCAAGAGCTTAAAAAACAGCTTGCAAGTTGAGTATAAAAGCATAAAAGATGACCGCGTGTTAAGCTTTTACACGCTAAGTGGCGACGAAAAAGACGCCGTGCTTTACACACCTTATCGCGTAAGACTTGGTGGTAAATGCTCACTTGGTGCAGTCACAACTGAAAATATGTACAACGAAAGACAAAATGACTACGACCTAGCCGTGAGAAGCTTTAACGTCAAATAGTCATCTAAACTTCGGGGCGTTTAACCGCCCCAAGCCCATATTTCCCCACTTTTGCAAAGATTTTTTTAAACAAATTTTAGATAACATTAAGCATTTTTTAAACGAAAGAGGATACAAAAGTGGCAGAATTTTACAATGCAAAAGAGATAGAAGATAAATTTTATAAAATTTGGGAAGAACGCGGATATTTCGAGATAGACGCAAACAAAGATATCCAAAAAGATGGACGTAAATTTTGCATTATGATGCCACCTCCAAACGTGACTGGCTCGCTTCACATCGGACACGCCCTAACCTTCACACTTCAAGATATCATGACTCGCTATAAAAGAATGGACGGCTACAAGACACTTTGGCAGCCAGGCCTCGACCACGCTGGTATCGCCACTCAAAACGTCGTTGAAAAGCAGCTTTTGGCTCAAGGGATCAAAAAAGAAGAGCTTGGACGTGAGAAATTTGTAGAAAAAGTGTGGGAGTGGAAAGAAAAAAGCGGCGGCATGATAGTTCATCAGATGCGAAAACTTGGCATCACTCCAGCTTGGTCACGCCAGAGATTTACCATGGATGAGGGCTTAAGAAAAGCTGTGAAAAAAGCCTTTGTAAATTTATATGACAAAGGGCTAATAGTCCAGAAAAACTACATGATAAACTGGTGTACGCACGATGGCGCACTCTCTGACATCGAGGTCGAGCACAAAGAAAATAAAGGCAAGCTTTATCATTTGAGATACTACTTCGCAGACAAGCCAAGCGAATTTGTTGTTGTGGCTACAACCCGTCCAGAGACCTACTTTGGTGATACGGCGGTAATGGTAAATCCAAACGACGAGCGCTATAAAAATTTAATCGGTAAAAAGGTGGTGCTACCTATCATAAATAGAGAGATCGAGATCATCGCAGACGAGCACGTCGATATGGAGTTTGGAACAGGTCTTGTTAAGGTCACACCTGCGCACGATCAAAACGACTACGAGGTTGGCAAAAAGCACGACCTTGAGTTTATCACTGTCTTTGACGAAAAGGGCATCTTAAACGACAAGTGTGATAAATTCGCAGGTCTTGAGAGGCTTGAGGCTAGAGATATCGTAGTAGCCGAGCTTGAAAAACTTGGCAATGTTGAAAAGATAGAAGACTACGAAAATCAAGTAGGTTACTGCTACCGCTGCAAAAACGTCGTCGAGCCATACATCTCAAAGCAGTGGTTTGTCAAAAAAGAGATCGCAGACGAAGCGATACAAAAGGTCTCAGAGGGCCTTGCTAAATTTTACCCGCCACACTGGATAAACAGCTTTAACGCGTGGATGAGAGAGCTAAGAGACTGGTGTATCTCACGCCAGCTTTGGTGGGGACATCAAATTCCAGTATTTTACTGCGACGAATGCGGTTATATGTGGGCTGACGAGGGAGAGCCATGCGAGTGCAAAAAATGTAAAAGTAAAAACATCCACCAAGACCCAGACGTGCTAGATACGTGGTTTAGCTCTGGTCTTTGGCCATTTAGCACACTTGGCTGGGGCAATGAAAATGAGCTAAAAAATGAAAAATGGTTTGAAGGCGATTTGGCTGAGTTTTATCCAAACAACCTTCTCATTACTGGCTTTGATATTTTGTTTTTCTGGGTTGCTAGGATGATGTTTCAGGGTGAAAATTCCCTTGGCAAGCTGCCATTTGACGACATCTACCTACACGCGCTTGTAAAAGATGAGTTTGGCAGAAAGATGAGTAAAAGCCTTGGCAATGTCATCGACCCGCTTGATAGCATAAATGAGTATAGTGCTGATATCTTGCGCTTTACGCTAACTCTTCTAGCCGTTCAAGGACGTGATATCAAGCTAAGTGACGCCAAGATGAAGCAGGTAAGAAATTTCACCAACAAGCTTTATAATGCGAGCAAATACCTCATGTTAAATGAGAGCAAATTTCCAAATTTAGAGGATATCAAGCTTGAAACAAAGCTTGGAATTTATATGAACAGCCGCTTCAACGAGTGCGTGAGAGAGGTGCGCGAAAACATCGACGCCTACCGCTTCAATGACGCTGCAAACACACTTTATAAATTCCTTTGGGATGAGTTTTGCGACTGGGGCATTGAGCTAAGCAAGGCTGATAAAGCGAGTGTAAAAGAGCTTGGAAGTATATTTAAAGAGGCGATGAAACTGCTAAATCCTTTCATGCCGTTTCTCTCAGAGTATCTATTTCAAGAGCTTAGCGGCACACAACTTGAAAATGCAAAATCAATAATGGTAATGAGCTATCCAGAGGTAAAAGAGCGAAATTTAGAGGTCGAGAAGAAATTTGAGCTAGTTATCGAAGCGATCGTCGCTATTCGCCGTGCAAAAGCTACTATCGATCTTGGCAACTCAAAGATCGCAAAAGCCTTTGTTAAATTTAATGAAAAAATAGACCTTGACGAGGTAAAAGAGTATATCAAACTGCTTGCAAAATGCGAAGAGATCGGCTTTGTAGATGAAAAAATAGAAAACTCAATAAGAGACGTGAGCGAAAATTTAGAGGCATTTGTCCCGCTTGAAGGGCTTGATATGAGTGGTATCATCACAAGGCTAAGGTCTCAAAAGACAAAGCTTGAAAAAGAGATAGCCAAACTCTCAGGCATGCTAAATAACCAAAATTTCGTGGCAAATGCGCCAAAAGATGTGATAGAGACAAACAAAGAGGCTTTGCAGAACGCTGAGGCTAAATTTAAAAAAGTATGCGAAGAGCTTGAGGCTCTTGGCGAGTAGGTTTTGCGGCAAAAGTTGAAGGGTGGCGTTTCTTTGGCAGTTTGTTGTTGTCACGCTACCTTGGGTGCTAATGTATTGTCTAACTAAAATGAAATTTATCGCCCTGCACTATCTTGCATGTAAATTTAAGAATTTAAAGGATCAAAAATGAGTGAAAAAATAAAAATAGCAGTTTTAGGATATGGAAATTTAGGTCGCGGCGTTGAGCTTGCGGCGCGAAATAGCAAGGATTTAGAGATTACGGCGGTTTTTAGCCGAAGAGATCCAAGCGAAGTAAAAACGTGTGGTGCGCCAGTTTTTAGCGTGGATGAAATTTTATCGCACAAGGGCAAATTTGACGTTTTAGTCCTTTGTGGCGGTAGCGCAACTGACCTTCCAACGCAAACGCCAGAATTTGCAAAAGAGTTTAATGTCGTCGATAGCTTTGACACACACGCAAAAATCCCAGAGCACTTTGCTGCAGTGGATGCTGCTGCTAAAAAAGGTGGCAATGTAGGTGTCATCGCTGTTGGCTGGGACCCGGGGCTATTTTCGCTAAATAGATTATTTGGCGAGAGCGTGCTTGAAAATGGCAGCAGTTACACATTTTGGGGCAAAGGCGTTAGCCAAGGCCACTCAGACGCCATACGCAGGATAAAAGGCGTAGTAGACGCTCGTCAATACACAGTGCCCATAGATAGCGCCTTGGAGCGAGTTCGCGCTGGGGAAAATCCAAATTTAACCACAAGGGAAAAACACCTGCGTGATTGCTACGTAGTGGCGCAGGACGGCGCTGATAAGGTACGTATAGAGCATGAGATAAAAACGATGCCAAACTACTTTGCTGACTACGACACGAGCGTGCATTTTATCGACCTTGAGACGCTTAAAAAAGAGCATGGCAGTATCCCACATGGGGGATTTGTGCTACGAAGCGGAGTGAGCGGAGAGCATGGCGAGAACAAACACTTGATCGAGTTTTCGCTAAAACTTGACTCAAATCCAGAATTTACAGCAAGCGTGCTAGTAGCCTATGCCAGAGCAGCATATCGCTTGGCACAAAGTGGTGAGAGTGGCGCATTTAGTGTATTTGATATAGCCCCAGCACTTCTTTCGCCAAAGAGCGCTGATGAGCTAAGGCGAGAAATTTTATAAATTTAGGCAGTTAAAAATAAGGAAAATTTAGTGATAAAAATAGAAAATTTAACCAAATTTTATGGCGGCACGCAGATCCTTTTTGATGTAAATTTAGAGGTTGCAAAGGGCGAAATTTTTGCTATCGTGGGACACAGTGGTGCTGGCAAATCAACGCTTTTAAGGTGCATAAACGGACTTGAAAGCTATCAAGGCGGTAGCTTAAAAGTCTTTGATCAAGAGATAAAAAATTTAGATGAGACGCAGCAAAGACATTTGAGGCGAGATGTTGGGATGATATTTCAGCATTTTGCTTTGATGGCTAGAAAAAATGTCTTTGAAAACGTCGCTACTCCGCTTAAATTTTGGGGTTACAAAAGCGATGAGACCGAAAAAAGAGTGAGAGAGCTTTTAAATTTAGTCGGTCTTGAAAGCAAGGCAAAGAGCTATCCAAGCGAGCTAAGCGGCGGCCAAAAACAGCGTGTCGCCATCGCTAGAGCGCTTGCTTTAAATCCTAAAATTTTACTAAGTGACGAGGCGACTTCGGCTCTTGATCCAAACACGACAAATCAAATTTTAGAGCTGCTTGAAAAGATAAACAAAGAGCTAGACATCAGCGTCGTCATCGTCACGCACGAGATGGAGGTAGTAAAATCGATCGCAAAACGCGCGATTTTGCTAGAAGGCGGCAAAATCATAGGCTCTGGAAGCATTGAAGAGCTATTTTTAAAGCCAGATGAGAAGATGAAAGAGTTTTTGGGTGAAGTTGAAATTTTGCCAAGCACTGGCACAAATATCAGGCTATTTTTCCCAAAAGAAGTGGCTCAAAACAGCGTGATCACACACATGGCAAGAAGCCTAAATATCGACTTCAACATAGTCTGGGGCAAGCTTGAAAAGCTAAACGACAACGTCCTTGGCTCGCTTGTCATAAATATAGATGAAAAAGATAAAGAAAACGTGCTTAACTATATCAAGCAAAGTGGCGTTTTGTGGGAGGTTGCTTGATGTTTGGTATTGACTTTTCTAAATTTCCAGATGTTTTTTCTAGGATACTTTTGCCAGCTATCGGCGAGACGCTATATATGAGCATAGTCTCTACCCTGCTCGCCTTTGCCATAGGCCTCATACCTGCGGTTTTGCTCATCCTTTCAGACAAAGACGGACTAAAGCCAAACAAGCAGCTTTATTTTGTGCTTGATATCGTTATAAACGTGCTTAGAAGTTTTCCCTTTATCATTCTCATTATCGTGCTCTTTCCGGTCACAAAAATGATCGTAGGCACAAGTATCGGCACCACAGCTGCGATCGTTCCGCTAACTATCGGAGCGGCTCCGTTTGTGGCAAGGCTCATTGAAAATGCTCTAAAAGAGGTTGATAAAGGTATCATCGAAGCTGCTCAAAGCTTTGGTAGCTCTAAATTTCAGATCATCTTTCGCGTTATGTTTGTAGAGGCACTTCCTGGTATCATCTCGGCATTTACGCTAACGCTTATCGTAAATATCGGCTTTTCAGCGATGGCTGGTGCTGTTGGCGGTGGCGGACTAGGATCTGTTGCTATAAACTATGGCTACCAGAGATTTCGCCCAGATATCATGCTCTACACCGTGGTTATTCTTATCATTATGGTTCAAATTTTCCAAGTTTTGGGCAACTATCTCTATAAAATTTCAAAAAAATAAGGCCACATTTTTTATCTGATTTTAAGCTTTTTTCCTTAAAATTGCCAAATTAATTTTAGCTGAAAGGACAAAAGATGAAATCAGATATGTGCCAGATGTGCCGCCTACTAAAAAACGCGTCGTCGAAAGACTAATCTCTAAGCACAGAATTTCTTTTTAAGTGCTTAGAAATAGCTTAAGCGCTTAAAAAGAAATTTAACCTTCTAGCTTAAATTTATCCTTTTTTGGTGCTTGGCAAATTTTAAAAAAGGATAATAAATGAAAAAACTACTTCTCACCTCTTTAGTTGCCCTAGGCCTTAGCGTTAGCGCAAATGCAGCTGACAAGTCAAAAACAATAATCGTCGGTGCTACACCTATCCCACATGCTGAAATTTTAGAGGTTGTAAAGCCTATTTTGGCAAAAGATGGCTACACACTTGAGATCAAAGAATTTAACGACTACACCACGCCAAACCTTGCGACAGAGGACGGCGACCTTGACGCAAATTTCTTTCAGCACATCCCATATCTTGAAGAATTTAACAAAAACAAAGGCACTCACCTTGTAAAAACAGTTGGCGTACACCTCGAGCCAATGGGAGTTTATTCTAAAAAGATCAAAGACATAAAAGAGCTAAAAGATGGCGCAGTTGTTTCTATCCCAAATGACCCAACAAACGAGAGCCGCGCACTTGACATCATAGCTAGCGCTGGACTTATCAAGCTAAACAACAACCCACTAAAAACTCCGCTTGATATAGTTGATAACCCTAAAAAACTTACATTTGAAGAGATCGAGACTGCTCAAGTGCCAAGAACGCTTGATGACGTTACTATCGCAGTTATCAACACAAACTACGCGCTAAATGCAAATCTCAATCCAACAAAAGACGCGCTTGTGATCGAGAGCAAAGATAGCCCATACGTAAACTACGTAGTTGTTAAAGCTGGCAACGAGAACAGCCCTAAAATAAAGGCTCTTGATAAAGCGATCAACTCACCAGAAGTTAAGAAATTTATCGAGACAAAATATAACGGCGCTATCATCCCAGCGTTTTAATTAAATTTATAAAAAGCGACGTAAAAGCTTTTACCTTTTTAGCGTCGCTTCAAATCAAAAAAGGAAAAACAATGAAATTTATCAAACTTTTAACCGCATCTTTAGTTGCTCTAAGCCTTCACGCAGCCGACAAGGACCACACTATCACTGTTGGAGTCTCACCAGTACCACACGCTGAAATTTTAGAATTTGTAAAACCAAAGCTAAAAGATAAGGGCTATGATCTTGTTATCTCTGAAATTTCAGACTATTCGATACCAAATGTCGCCACAGAAGATGGCAGCTTAGACGCAAATTTCTTTCAGCATTTGCCATATCTTGAGGAGCAAAACAAGGCTAGAGGCCTGCATCTTGTAAGCGTTGCAAGCGTGCACGTAGAGCCACTTGGCTTTTACTCTAAAAAGATAAAAAACATAAAAGATCTAAAAGATGGCGCAAAAGTAGCGATCGCTTACGATCCGTCAAATGGCAATAGAGCGCTTAGAATTTTAGAAAAAGCTGGTCTTATCGAGATCGATAAAAACGTAAAAGTTGCAACTGTAAATGACATAACTAAAAATCCTAAGAATTTGCAGTTTGTCGAGCTAGAAGGCGCTCAGATCCCAAGAACGCTTGATGATGTCGATATCGCTGCTATTAGCACAAATTTCGTCCTTGATCTTGGCATGAGCGTGGCAAAAGACGCACTTTTGCTTGAAGACGCCAACAGCCCATACGCCAACATCATCGTCACAAGAGCTGGCAACGAGAACAATCCTAAGATCAAAGCATTAGTTGATGCGGTGCTTAGCCCTGATACTAAAAATTTCATCATCACTCGCTACAAAGGCGAGGTCATACCTGCATTTTAAAAACGGGGCGAGCTTTCGCCCTACTTTTACCTTTAAATTTAAACCTTATAGCTTTTTGTTTTAACTATCTTTTTTAAAATTTATCGCTTTTGTTAGTTACTATTAGTAAATAAAGCTTTGCTACAATGCCTCACTTAAGATAAATTTCGGAGTAAAAATGCTACATGACATTATTGATTTTATCGTATCAAGCGTGAGTAGCTGGGGCTATGCTGGCATATTTGTGATGATGTTTTTAGAGAGCTCATTTTTTCCATTTCCAAGCGAAGTGGCGATGATACCAGCTGGATATCTAGCTCACAAAGGCGAGATGAACTTAGCGCTTGCTTTTATCTCAGGCACGCTTGGTAGCCTTCTTGGAGCCATTTTTAACTACTATCTTTGCTACTTTTTTGGACGCGAGATCGTCTTAAAATACGGCAAATTTGTAGGTATCACTCACGAAAAGATGGATAAATTTGAAGCATTTTTTAATAAACACGGCGAAATTTCAACATTTAACTCACGCCTAATCCCTGGAATTCGCCAGTATATCAGCCTGCCAGCTGGGCTTGCTAAGATGAACATTTTTAGATTTTGCCTATTTACCACACTTGGCGCTGGGATTTGGTGCGCGGTTTTGCTTGGAGTTGGCTACTTTCTAGGCACAAATCCTGACAAACAGACACTTCTAGCGATTACGATCGCTCTTTTGGCGATGGTTGCGATAATAAGTGCTATCTATATATTGAAGCAAAGAAAGAGATAATACATATAAAAATACATAAAATTTAGTGTATTTTGCTAAATTTGGCTCAAATTTCTAGCTAAAATTAGCCTAACTAATCGCTCTCATTTTTTCTAATCTAGCTAAATTTCTTAAAATTTTCTCTAGCTCGTTTTGCTCGCAAACCTCCTCACCAGAGTAGAAAAATTTTACATTTGGAGTTAAATTTACATTTGAAATTTTAAGTCCAAGCTCGCTTATAAGGCGCTTTATAGTCCCTTCGTTGCCGTCTATTATGCTTACATTTGGGGGCAAAATTTCTCTTAAGCTATCTTTAAAATAGTTAAAATGCGTGCAGCCAAGCACCAAAAAGTCAAATTTACTTAGATCAAATTTAACTAGCTCTTCTTTTAGATATGACTTCACGTTTTCACTCTCAAACTCAGCCTTTTCAGCAAAATTTACAAGGCGAGGCAAAGCAAGTAGTTCGGTTTTATCTTTTGCGTTTAAATTTGTGATTAGCTCTTTTAGTTTTGCGCCATTTACGGTGACTGGAGTGGCTATGACAAGCGTTTTTAAAGCATCATCATGGCTTAGATCGTGAGCCTTTTTTACAGCTGGCTCCATGCCGATGATCGGCACACTTAAATTTACTCTAAGCTCTTTTATCGCCACGCTTGTTGCAGTGTTGCACGCGACCACGACGGCGTTTGCGCCATTTTTAACAAGAAATTTCACCGCATCAAAGCTAAATTTTAAGATCTCATCCCTGCTCTTTTGTCCGTATGGGACATTTTTCACGTCTGCGTAATATAAAAATTCATGCTCACTAAGCTTGCTTAAAGCTTCGTTTAAGACGCTAAGTCCGCCAAGCCCCGAGTCAAATATACCTATCCTCATGCCCATCCTTAAAGCCTGCAATTATAGCAAATAATATCTTTGTAAGCCGTTTTTTATTATACTTTGGCTCATTTTAAAGTTGGAGCTAAATTTGGCAGTTGATAAGGTTATTTTCTATCTTTGCGCGACTTTGATCGCCATAAGTATCATTTTTTCACTATCCTTGCCAGTTTTTACAGTTTTATTTTTTAACTACGACGAATTTCACTTTTTTATCCGCCAGTTTGCAGTCGGTTGTATAGGAATTTTTCTCATGTGGTGGCTCTCTAGGCTAAATCCCGATAAAGCGCTCGTTTGGATAGGCTTTGGGCTGCTTATCTCGTGCGGTATCGCTATGGGGCTCATGCACGCCTTGCCAGCTTCGATGGTTACTGACTCTGGAGGTGCTAGACGCTGGATCAGACTGCCTGGCTTCTCACTTGCGCCAGTTGAGTTTTTCAAAGTCGGTTTTGTCTATTTTTTGGCGTGGAGTTTTACTAGAAAATTTAGCGACGGCAAGAGGACTTTGATGGCTGAGCTAAAGATACTTTTGCCTTATATCATTCTTTTTGGTATCGCTATCTTTCTTATCGCCGTTATGCAAAACGACCTTGGTCAGGTTGTAGTTTTGGCACTTACCTTTGTGACGATGGCGCTTTTTGCAGGGGCTAGCGTTAGGCTATTTGGTATCGGTATCTTGGGCGCTGCCTTTGTCATGACAGTGGCGATCGTTAGCTCTGAGCACAGAATTTTACGTATAAAGTCATGGTGGGGCACGATACAAAACATGGTTCTCTCTTTCTTGCCAGATAGCGTGGCAAACGTGCTTAGAGTGGCAGACGCACCAGAGCCATATCAAATTTCTCACTCACTAAATGCAATTAAACACGGCGAGTTTTTTGGCGAAGGGCTTGGAGCTGGGATCTTTAAGCTTGGCTTTTTAAGCGAGGTGCATACAGACTTCGTGCTAGCTGGCATAGCTGAAGAGGTCGGTGTTTTTGGCATTTTATGCATCACAGCGATCTTTATCACGCTACTTTATAGGATATTTAGAATTTCAGCTAGGAGCGAAAACAAGGTCTATCACCTATTCTCACTTGGTATCGGTCTTATCTTGTCGTTTTCATTTTTGATGAATAGCTACGGCATCACATCGATCACGCCGATAAAAGGTATAGCTGTGCCATTTTTAAGCTATGGCGGTAGCTCCGTACTTGCTATATGCATCGGCATCGGCATGGTCTTGATGGTTAGTAAAAAGGCGAAACTATGATAGTTATTTGTGGTGGCGGCACTGGTGGGCATTTGGCGATCGCTAGAAGCTTTTGTGAGGAGTTAAATAGACGAGGTATAAAGCCTATTTTTATCGGCTCAACTAGCGGTCAGGATAAATTTTGGTTTGAAAATGATGATAAATTTGCACAAAAATTCTTCTTACCAAGCAGTGGTGTCGTAAATAAAAGAGGTCTTGCCAAGCTAAAATCACTAACAAACATCATAAGTCTAGCTCTAAAGTGCAGGCAAATTTTTAAAGAAAATGGCGTTAAAGCAGTCATCAGCGTGGGAGGCTACTCAGCAGCGCCAGCAGCGATAGCGGCCATCATCTCAAAAACATCACTTTTCATCCATGAGCAAAATGCCGTAACTGGCAAGCTAAATAAAATTTTAAAGCCATATGCAAAAGGCTTTTTTAGCTCTTATGATGAGCTCTCGCCATGCCCTTACCCAGTGGCAAATAAATTTTTTGAAAGCCAAAGAGTTAGAAGCGAGCTAAAAACGATACTATTTTTAGGTGGCTCACAAGGCGCAAAAGCGATAAACGAGCTAGCTATAAATTTAGCCCCATATCTTAAAGAAAAAGGGATAAAGATCATTCATCAATGCGGCAAAAACGCCCTTGATGAGCTTAAAAAAAGATATGATGAGCTTGGCTTTAGCGAGGCAAATTTAGAAATTTTTGACTTTAGCAAAGAGATAGAAAAGAAGATGAGCGAGGCTGATCTTGCCATATCACGAGCTGGAGCTAGCTCACTTTGGGAGCTTTGCGCAAACGCCCTGCCATCTATCTTTGTGCCATTTCCTTATGCTGCTGGCAATCACCAGTTTTATAACGCTAAATTTCTAAAAGATAAAGGCATAGCTGAAATTTGTCTGCAAAATGGCGAAAATTTAGACAAAGACGAAGTCATAAAAATGATCGAGAGCTTTGATCTAAGCAAAAGCAGCAAAGCTCTAAAAGATATCCTTTTGCCAAATGGGGCAAAAGAGATAGTGGATAAAATTTTAGGCTAGGTCCTCGCCTATGGCGTAGGCTTTTAGCTCTCGTAGCTCGTAAATGAGGTAGTGATAGATAAGCTCGTTTGTCTTTAGGCTCTTGCCTGAAAGCACAGGTCTTATCATCTCAATGATCCTATCTGTGATGCCTGCGATCTCAACCAAAAGTAGCTCGTCACCCCTTTGTTTGGCAACCCTTATGCAGTTATAAAAAAATGTGTAGATAGTTTTAAAATTTTCCAAAACGACGTTTGAGACGATCTGAGAGTCGAGATGTAAAATTTTATTCATCCTATTTTGTAGTTCCATTAGCTCGGCAAGTAGCCCTCTTATCATCGTTGTATCGCCACTTCTTGAGAATATACTTTTCTTCTTTTGTTTGTTTTGTATCTGATATTCAGCAACCAAAACTTGCATGATGTTTGAGATATTTGCTAGGCTCTCTTGTAAATTTTGATTAGCCTTTAAGCTAACGCCGGCCTTTTCTATCTTGTAATATAAACTTTTGTTTGTTTGATCAAGGTATGAGCTAATGTTTTCGTAATAATCTTCAGTATTAAAGACATTTTTAAAAAAACTGCCCTCGTCTGTTGTGCTGTAAAGTCTTTTTTTGATCTCTTCGACATTTTTATTAAAAGTGAGCGCATCGATCTTTGTTTCAGGCTGGACAACGCCGTTATTTTCGATAACTTCCAAGTTTTTCTTAAGCGTGTTTATCAGCTTATCAATCTCATTAAAATCCATTTTGCCTCTTTGAAATTTTTGGCTATTTTACTATAAAAAACTGAAGTTTTCGCTTGCAAACGCTAAAAAGTAAATTTAGAAAATTTATCCCTTTTTGATTAAAATTGCGAAAAAAAGGAGCAAAAATGAATGGTGAAGTTTTTAATGCTTGCATTATCGTAGCCTCCATAAAGCAAGCCTTAATGTCAAATTTAGAGCTAAACTACAAAAGCGAAAAATATATAAAAAGCCTAGTTTTTGACTATGTCTTAGGTGATGAGCCAGAAAAAAGAGAGCAAGCTAGCATAAATGAGTGGTTTAAGCACGCCTTAAAGCTTGGACTAAGCGACGTGAGATACGCCACAAATTTGACGGTCTCTTCAGAGGAGCGCTCGCTACAAGGCTTTTCAAATGTAAGCCACAAGTCAATTCTTTGCATTTATAAAGATAAGATGAGCTACTTTGTGCCGCACTGGAGCTTTAAAGAAGATAAAAAGGGCTGGGATGTCTGGGAGATAGTCTATAAAGAATTTAGCCTAGATGGCATGCCAGAAATTCAAAAATTTAGCGATAACACTTTGGAGTTTAAAGATATCCTAACAAGGATCTCTAAATTTGCAGATGAGATAGAGTGTGAGAATTTTGGCGACTGCTTTAGAAAGGGGCTAAAAGCGCTAAACGAGCCAGAAAATATAGAGCAAAATGTCCTAAATGCGCCACTTATGCCAAAGCTAAATTTAGCCCTTTTTACTGCGGCAAGTGCGGCTGATGTCTTTGGTGGCATGGGCTCTTGGAACGACGACGCAGCAGGCTTAGCGCAGCATAAAAAACGAGGCAAAGAGTATGATGAGCTTAGCAGTGAGCTTTTTACGCAGATGCGCAAAGCCACACTTTTTGCCATAAATGAGTGGTAGTTAGCCGTTTATCTGATAGATCTTTTTTCGCTGGCTTGAGCTGCCGATGTTTAGGATTTTGCGGTATTTGGTGATAGTTCGGCGAACTATTTGGATGTTAAATTTAGCTTGGATTAGCTCTTGGATTTTGAGATCAGAAAGAGGCTTTTTATGATCTTCATTTTTGATAAGCTCTAGCAAAAATTCCTTTATCGCAGCGTTTGAAGTCTCCTCGTCAAAGCCAGTTGCGAAGAAATTTTTAAGTGCGACCGTGCCTCTTGTAGAGCTTAGATATTTGTTCGCGATCGCTCTTGAGATGGTTGAAGGGTTGCGTCCAAGCTCGTCAGCTAGGTCTTTTAGCTTCATAGGCTTTATGTCGCCGCCCAAAAAGTAGTCGTACTGATACTCAACTATCATGAGCCCTATCTTATAAAGTGTCGCCTTTCTCATCTCAAGGGCGTCAATTAGCTCGCTTGCCTCTTTTATGCGCGAGCTTACAAAGGCCTCTTTCTCGTCTAGTCCCTCGGTGTCGATAGAAATTTCAGGATAGTACTCGTCATTTATCTGCACGCTTATGCCACTACTTGTGCTTAGCACGAAGATATCAGGCACCGCCTCTTTTTCATCTTCAAGATACTCAATGGCTGGGGGGTTTTTAAATTTCTTTATGATCTTTAGCGCGTCGTCATAAAATTTAAGCTTTCTAAGCTTCTCTATATTTTCAAAATTTAAGATGATCTTTTTTGCGCACTCTATGATCTCATCACTCGCCTCTGCCTCGCCAAGCTGAAACAAAAAGCTCTCTTTAACATCCTTTGCGCCCACGCCACAGGGCTCAAGGTAGGCAAATCTTGCTCTAACTCGCTCCACCTCATTTTCATTAAAGCCCGCAAAAATTTCATCATCATAAGAAAAATATCCCTCATCATCTAAGCATTCAATGATCTTATATGCGATATCTTGGGACTTTTGCGTGGGGAAAAGTGGTGGATTTATCTGGCTAACGAGCTTTTCATAGAGGCTTTCTTTATAGATGCTTAAAGCCTCGATGTTCTCACTAACCGAGTTTTTGCTAACCTGCTCGAAAAAATTTCGCTTTTTTTCGTTTTTTTCTAAATTTTTGTGTTCGATCGTGGCAAATGGATTCTCTTTTATAAAAGGCTCAAGCGTCTCTTTTAGCTCATCAAGCCCGCTTTGAAGGATAGGAAGCCAGCTTCTTAGCGTTTGGTTTAGTTTGATCTTTGGCGCTAAAGTTTGCTTTTGCCTTAGCATCATCTACTCAAGTAGCTTAAATTCTTCGCCAAGATAGTGCGTTCTAACGAGCTTGTTGTTTGCCACTTCGCTCGCACTGCCACTTGCTAGTAGAGAGCCATCTTTGATGACGTAGGCTCTGTCGCAAATGGCTAGTGTCTCACGGACGTTGTGGTCGGTTATCAAAACGCCTATGCCTAGCTTTTTAAGGTCTCTAACGATGCTTTGGATGTCGCTAACTGCGATAGGATCAACGCCTGCAAATGGCTCATCAAGCAGCAAAAATTTTGGCTTTATGATGAGACTTCTAGCGATCTCACAGCGTCTACGCTCGCCGCCACTTAGACTAACGCCCTTTCTTAGGCGGATAGGCTCGATGTTTAGCATATTTAGCATCTCATTTACTCTTTTGGCGATATCTTCTTTGCTTTGATTTAGTATTTCAGCCCCAAGGAGTAAATTTTCTTCGACGCTTAGCTCTTTAAATATGCTTGACTCTTGCGGCAAATAGCCAATACCAAGGTGCGCTCTTTTGTGAAGCGGGACATTTGTGATCTTTTCGTCGTTTAAAAAAACATCTCCGCTAGTTGGCGAGATGAGCCCGCAGATCATATAAAAAGTGGTCGTCTTTCCAGCGCCATTTGGCCCAAGAAGCCCCACGACCTCGCCACTATTTACCTCTAAAGATATACCTTTTATGATCTCACTTTTTTTTATCGTCTTTTTTAGATATTTTACTTCTAGTTTATGCACTTATAACCTCGTATTTTCTGCCATTTTTGCTAGGAGAAATTTTTACTAACGTATAGCTCTCGCCGTTTTTCTTTAGAGCTTTTTCTAAATTTTCATCGCCCCACTCTACCAGATGAAGCCCCTCTTCAAATAAATTTTCAAAAAGGCCGTTTTTTGCCATCCCGTCAAATCCGATCTGATAAATGTCGTAGTGGTAGATATCTTTGCCGTAAATTTGCATCAAAGAAAATGTCGGCGACGTCACGCTCTCATCTATGCCGTGCGCTTTGATGATCGCCTTTACAAGCGTCGTTTTGCCACTTGCTAGATCGCCACTTAGTAGCACCACGCCACTTTTTGGCAGCACCCGCACAAGCTGGTCAAGCTCATTTTCTAAAAGCTCAAAAATCATCAAAGCTCTTTTACGTATTCGCTTTGAGCGCTTTTTGGTATGCTCTTTGTAGTTGGGATCGCTAGCACCTCATATCTCGCCTCACGAGCTAAAAATTTGATGGTGATAACATCGCCTATCTTTACGTCTTTTGCCGCTTTTGCCTGCACGCCGTTTATGCTCACAACGCCACTTTTACACATATCTTCGCTAACGGCACGCCTTTTGGTGATATTTACTACGTTTAAAAATTTATCTACTCTCATGTGGCGGATTTTAACAAAAATAGCCTTAAATTTTTAATCCTTTATATATTTTAAAAGCTCTTTTAAATTTAGAGGTATGACACTGCCGTGGGTTTCATTTTTAAAAAGTTCAAAGTGAGAATTTACCCCACTTTGCTTTAAAATCAAAGCCAAATCACTCGCTTTTAAAATGCCAGTTTTGTCTGTTTTGCCCTTTCTCTTTTCAAGCTCGCCAACGCTAAGAAAGACAAATTTGGCTTTTAATTTCTCTTTAAATTTACCCTCACTCACGTTTTGCTTTAAAATTTCAGACTCGCCCCACCAAAGAGATGGCGAAGCGATAAAGAAATTTGTAAAAATGCCCTCGTTTTTAAGCAAGGCATAAAGCGTAAAAAGCCCGCCAAAAGAGTGTCCATAAAGGCTTTTTTGACTACCCTGCACGTTAAATTTCTCATCAATTAACGGCACTAAATTTCTAGTTAAAAAGTGGTAAAACGTATCTGCGCCACCACCTTTGCTAAACTCCTCGCCCTCTGCCTTTGGCGTGAGATCTCTTGTGCGTTTTTCTACTTCGTAGCTTTTGTTTGTGTCATATCCTATGCCTATTATTAGTGGGGCAGTCGTGGCGTCAAATTCATTTAAGAGCATGTTAAACTGGGCGTTTGCGTCAAGCAAGAAAAGCACATTTTTAAACTCATTTTGCCCCTTTAGCTTGGCTGTGAAAATTTTATAAATTTCATCATTTGCGCTCATTTTAAAGGTTGAAATTTCAAATTTACTAGCAGCTTTTTGGCTAAGTGGCTCAGGCGTTTGTTGCGGAGCTGCTTGTAAAATTTGCGTCACACCAAGCGTAAAAAGCAAAAATTTAAAGGCTCTTACCATTTTGCAGCGACCTTAAACCAAAATCTCCTGCCCTCTTGCGGATACCAGTAGTAGTTGCCGTCGTCTGCTAGCGCCTCATCGTATCTTACTTTATCAAAGATATTGTAGGCATTTAGGCTAAGCGTTAGGTGCTTGTTTGCATCCCAACTGACGCCTGTATCGAAGGTGAGTAGGTCTTTTGTGTTCTCTCTTACGCTGTTGCCAGCACCAAAATTTACACTTGTTAGCTTGCTCTCGTAGTTTGCACCAAAAAATGTCTTGACGCTTTTTACAGGCTTATATGTAAGCGTGGCGTGAAATGTGTGCTCTGGCGTTGCTGTTAGGCTTTTACCATCAAGTCTGTTAAGCCCAGTTTGGCTAAATTTCATAGGGCCATTTGGCGTATTTATCGTTGGGTTGCCAGTTTTTATCTTTGACTTATTGTAGGTGTAGTTTGAGCTTAAATTTAGATTTGAAAGGATGTCGTAGTCGCCACTTAGCTCTACGCCCCAAACGGTCGCACCTTCTATGTTAAAGTAAGTTCCCCAACCAGGGCAAGTAACGTCTGGTGCATTTGTGCAAGTGCCAAAGGCTGGAATTCCATTTACTCTTTTACTGCCATCAGTGTCTAGGATCTTATCTTTAAATTCATTTCTAAAAAGCGTTACCGAGCCTCTAAAATCAGCTTGATTGTCATAATACGCCCCAACTTCATAGGTCGTGCTCTTTTCTGGCTTTAGGTCCTTGTTGCCAAAATCAACTATACTCCAAGCCTTTTGAATAGTGCCTACTTCTGGGGAAATTTGATTGACATTTGGCGTTTTATAGCCAGTCGCTACGCCGCCTTTTAAACTTAGCGTATCTGTGGCGTTATAGACTAAGTAGGCTCTTGGCGAGAGGTGGTTGCCAAAAAATTCGTTGTGCGTGAGCCTTGAGCCAAGCGTTAAAAACAGCTTCTCATCTAAAATTTGCCACTCATCTTCGATAAATCCCGCATGCTCGCTCATCGAGTAGGTCTTTGGATCTTTTAAGCCGTTTCTTGAAGCGTTTGAGACGATGAAGGTCGTGCCGACATTTTGCTTGCTAAAGTCATAGCCAAAAGTTAGAGTATGTGCGCCAAAAAAGGTTGTAAATTTTGAGTTAAAGTTGTGATTTTTAGCTTTTGCTGGTATAAATTTGTCAAAAAGGCTCGTTCTTTGCGTCTGGTCGTAAATGTAGCTAAGATCGGCATTTAGGCTATCAAATTCGCCAAGGTAGCCCACGCCGTAGCTCTTTTTCTCATAATCATAAGCGTTTAAAAGCTTATTTGTCTTTTTAGTGGCTGTTTTGCCGACGGTGCGTGAGTAGTCGTGTCTTTCGTTTGAGCCAAGGATGAAGAATTTATTGTGTTCATCTGGTGTGATCCAAAGTTTTGCGCTTAAATTTCTCTTATCGCTCTTTTGATAACCACCTTTGTAATTATCCTCATCTCTTAGCTTTTTATAGCCCCAAAGCTGAAGCGCAAAAAACTCTTTATAAAGAGGTAAATTTAGATAAAAGTCGCCCTGCCTACCGTCTCCTATGCCTTTGTGAGCGTTTATCGTGGTTGAGATGCCAACGTTGCCGCTAAATTTTGAAAAGTCCTTTTTGGTAATGATATTTATAACGCCTCCAACTGCGTCGCTGCCATAAAGCGAGCTCATAGGGCCACGGATGACCTCTATACGCTCGATCGCCTCGGCTGGTGGGATGAAATTTGAGTTCATATCCCCTGCTCCGCCCTTTGGATTTGCGCTGCTTGAATTTGCTCTTTTACCATCTATCAAAACTAGCGTTTGAGAGCTTTCCATACCGCGTATCGAGATACCACTGGCTGCCCCGTCCTCGCCGCCAACGACATTTACGCCTGGCACCTTTTGAGCGATAGAGTGAAGCGAAGTAAAGCTATCTTTTGTAAGCTCATCGCCACTTATCACACTGATGCTTGCAGGGGCTTCTTTGATCTGCTGCGAGAAGCCACTCGCACTTACTACGACGCCATCTAGCTTAGTTTCGTTGTTCTCTTTCTCTACTGCATAGAGAGAATTTGCCACACAAGCACTAAGGCAAATGGCGATAAATTTTGATCTACTCACGGATATCCTTTTGTTAAATTTAATCATTGATAATGAAAGCGAAACGCAAATTTAACAAAGCAAGCATAAAAACAATATTAATTATCATAATTTTAAATGATAATGTAGAAAAAATTTATAAAAATAAAATTTAAATCAATCTAAGAGGAGCTAGACCCAAAGCGAGTCTAGCAAATTTGAAGTTATTTTGAAGCGACCATTTCGTTGTATGAGTTAAATATCTCTCTGCTAAGATCTTCGAGCTTTCTAAACTCAGTGACAAAATGTTTTAAATTTTTCTCGTTATAGCCCTTGCCAGCTTCTGTCAAGATGGCTTTGATGTTTTTGTTAAATTCATCCACTAAATGGCGTGATTTCTCGTAGGTTTTAGTGTGGCTAAAGCTCTTTGCACACTCATTTTCATACCACGCTACAAGATCGTCTGCGTCTTTTGCTATATCGTCGCCGTAACCTTGCTCATTTACCGTATCTGAATAAACACCCACTTTATAGACGATGATAGCTATCTTTGCGATGATGCCAAAGGTCTTGTCTTCTACATATTTTGATCTTTGGGCTGTCTCTTTTGCATTTTGGTTAAAGCTAGCTAAAGTTTGTTTGAAATTTTCGACATTTGCTGTGGCGATCTTTGAAATTTCATCTATCTTTTTAGAATTTTCATCTATATCTTTGGCTTCTTGCTGAAGTGTTTGGATATTTACACCGATCTCATGTGTCGCTTTTTGGGTATTTTCAGCTAGCTTTCTAACCTCATCAGCGACAACTGCAAAGCCACGTCCATGCTCGCCTGCTCGTGCTGCCTCGATAGCTGCGTTTAGAGCTAGCAAATTTGTCTGCTCAGCTATATCTTTTATCAAATTTACAACCGAAGTGATGTCATCTGTTCTGCTATTTAGCGTGCTTATAGCGTGGCTTGAGCCCTCTATCAGCTCCTCAAGTGAACTCATATTTACGCTTAGCTCATTTATGCTTTGCGTCGTATCCTCAGCGATCCTAGCTGTATCTTGTGCCATGTGTGCCATTTGGCTTAGGTTTTTGATGCTCTCATTTAGATCGTTTCTAACATCTTCTATGCCGTCATTGCCATTGCCAAGTGTGTCGAGCTCTTTTGAAAGTAGGCCTCTTACTTTACTTTTGTGACTATCTTTTATACCAGTTACGCCGTTGCTCATAGAGATGGCATTTTGTTTAAATATACCGCGAAATCCCTCTGTAAAGATATTTCTATATGTTAGTCCGCTTTGAGCAGCGTCTATTGAGGTTGAAATTTCTCTTTGGAGCGCCTCAACTTGATCAAGCAAGTCATTTATACCAAGTGCTACTTCATAAAGAGGGTCATTTTCTTTTACATTTACTATCCTAGGCTCTAATATGCCGTTTCTAGCTGAGCCTACTACGCTTAAAATTTCATTTATAGAGTCAAGTTTTTTTCCAAACATCTTATAGCCTTTGTAGGTTATTTACAAATTCATCATAACTTATATTTTTTTCTTTTAAAAATTCAGTTAAAAATTTCATCGAAGCATCCATGCCACCGCTCTTTTCTACCGATAACAACTTTTGATATATAGGCTCTATCACCTCAATTGCCTTTGGATTTGGCTTGCGTCTAACTGAGTAGTAGCCAACTGGATTATTTTGCACATCAAGCGAAGTTGTGATATTTGCAAATACCCAGTAGTATCCACCATCAAAGCTTTTGTTTTTAACATAAGCAAAAATTTCTTCTTTATTTTTTATGCGCTCCCAAAGTAGCTTGAAAACAGCTCTTGGCATATCTGGGTGTCTTATGATGTTGTGAGGCTTACCCAAGACTTCAGCTTGTTTGGCTCCAACTATCTTTAAAAATGGCTCGTTACAATATGTAATACGTCCTTTTAAGTCGGTCTTTGAGACCAAAAAGGCGCTCTCTTCGACCATGTGTTCTTTGTTTTCAGACATCTTCTCTCCTTTAAGATTTTAATTATTTTAGTTTTTAACGGCTTTTGATAGATCCCACATCGGCAAAAATATACCAAGAGCTAGTAAAAGCACCATACCTGCTATAAAAACGAGCAAGATAGGCTCTATATAGTTTGAGATGTTATCAATAATATCGTTAAATTTCATCCTGTAATAGTCAGTTACTTTTCCGGTCATATCATCCAAGCTACCGCTTTGCTCGCCAGCGCTTATCATCTGTATGAGCATATTTTCATATAAATTTGTATCTCTAAAAGCCTCCGTTAGGCTAACACCCCTACCAACAAGTATCTTAACGCCACTTAGCTTCTTTTTGATATCCTTGTTTGAAACCGTTATCACAGCCGTATCAAGGGCATCTGCTATAGGCAAACCAGCTCGAACAAGCTCTGTAAAGATGAGGTTAAACCTGCTCATATTCGAATAAAATATGATCTTGCCGATGAGATAGACTTTCAAAAGGTATTTATCGACCTTATCTTGAAATTCTTCACTCTCAAGATAGTATTTTCTAAGCAAATATCCGATAAATGCAAGTGCTCCAAGGATATAAAAGCCGTAGTTTGTCATGACGTATTCGATATTTAGCAAAATTTTAGTTGGCAGTGGTAGCTCTGCATTTAACTGCTCAAAAATTTCTCTAAACTGCGGCACAACAAGTATCATAAGGATGACAAAGGCTATGATGATCGCGCAGATGACTGTTATCGGATAGCGGATAGCTTTTTTAAATTTTTGCTGATTGTCCCAGACCTCTTGCAAGATAGAGGCAAGCTTTGCAAGCGCGTCAGCCATATTACCAGTGCTTTCCCCTAGTCTTATCATCGCTAGCGTCACGTCGCCAAGCTCTTCTTTAAAATTTTCTATACTATTTGTAAGGCTTGAGCCTTGATTTAGCTCCTCATCTATGGTCTGAAATATAAATTTAAGGCGCTTATCCTCGGTGGAGTTTGCAACCTCTTTAATGCTATCGTGGATAGAAATTCCAGCATTTGTCATAACGCTAAGCTGCCTTATGGTGGCTACTAAATTTGGGATTTTCACCTTTGGATTAGTAAAAGCTTTTGCGATCACGTTTTGTAAATTTTCAAAGTTATTTATGCTAGAAGTTTGCGTCTCTTTGATCTTGACGATCATGCCAGTAACATTTGCTTTGTCTTTGATCTCGCTTTTATTATTCGCTCTTAGGCTCATCTTGTGGCGTTTGCCGTTTTGGATGTACTCAACCTCAAAGTATTTCATATCTTAGCAACCCTATAAACTTCTTCAAGCGTGGTTATGCCATTTGCTGCTCTTATGACGCCATCATGAAACATATCTATAAAGCCCTCTTCGTAGGCTACGCTTTTAAGCTCATCTTTAGAAGCGCCATTTGCAACCATACTTGCTATATGGTCACTAATAGGTAAAATTTCACTTATCATCTCACGTCCTAGATACCCAGTTTGTGAGCATTGTGGGCATCCGACACTTTTATAAAACTGGTAGTTTTCAGGGACAAATTTCTTAACCTCGTCAAATGTCTTTTGAGATAGAGTGATCTTTTGTTTGCAGTGTGGGCAGAGCTTTCTAACAAGTCTTTGAGCCTCTATACAAACGAGCGCGCCACTTACTAGATAAGGCTCGATGCCCATATCTATCATACGAGGAAGTGCGCTAATGGCATCATTTGTGTGAAGCGTAGAAAAGACAAGGTGACCAGTAAGTGCCGCTTGTATCGCTATGCGAAGCGTCTCTTGATCCCTGATCTCGCCTATCATTATGACGTCTGGATCTTGCCTCAAGATAGAGCGAAGAGCTGAGACAAAGGTAAGTCCAGCCTTTTCATTTACATGCACTTGTTGGATCATATTTAGCTGGTATTCGACCGGATCTTCAACTGTGATGATCTTAGTTTTTACGCTTTTTATATCATTTAGCGCGCCGTAAAGCGTCGTTGTCTTACCTGAGCCTGTTGGACCAGTGACTAGGATGATGCCATAAGGCGCTTTCATACTCTTTTTAAATTTAGCGAAATTATCTGGATGCATGCCAAGATCTTCTAAATTTATAATGACCTTTGACTTATCAAGAATTCTTAAAACTATACTTTCGCCATTTAAGATGGGTAGCGTCGAGATACGAAAATCATACTCTTTGTCTAAAATTTGAGCAGAAAATCTACCATCTTGTGGGCGGCGGCGCTCTGCGATGTCCATGTTTGATAGTAGCTTCATACGGCTAACCATCGGCGGATAGATATCTTTATCAAATATAAATGTCTCGCTTAGCATACCATCGATCCTGCTTCTTACGATGCAGTTTGTCTCGGTCGGCTCGATGTGGATGTCGCTGGCTCTACTTTGAATAGATGTTTTTAAGATGATCTCTATTAGCTTTAAAATTCCAGAGTTTTCACTGTTTTGACCTTGACTAGCTGAGCTTGAAAGCTCTCTTCTGATCTCTGTTATCACATCTTTTATGCTCTCATTAAGTGCTAGCTTGCTTATATATTTTTCTATCTGAGTTGGCTGAGCGATGGCAACTTTTAGTAGTTTTCTATTAAATAAATTTTGCACCTTATCTTGAGCAATAACGTCAAACGGATTTTTAAAAGCGACATATACGCTTATCTCGTCTTCTTTTACTGGGATCGCGCTATATGTTTTTAGCTGAGCGGTGCTTAGCTTCTCGCTGATGCGGTAGTCGATGTCGATATCATCAAGGTCAAAGTATAAAACCTTAAATTTCTCGCTTATAAATTTAACAAAAGCCTTTATATCAAGCTCAAGATCGTTTGAAATTTCATCTATATTTACATGCCCTCTTCTGTAAATATCGGACAAAATTTCCATAAAATCTTCATCGTTTATTAAATTTTCATCTCTTAAAATTTTAACAAGACCCTTACCTTCTTGCTCGCTTATCTGCTTTATCTTTTCTATATCTGATGTGCTTAGTTTGCCATTTTGTTCTATATTTTTTAAGATTACATTTTCTACATTTTTCATTATCTATACTCTATTTGTGATTTCAGGTCGTTATTTTTAAAAATTTTAAGCACTAGCTTTGGTATTTGCCCATTTGTTGGGCTTATCTCATATCTTGTGTCAGAATTTGGCTCTTCAAAGATAAATGTGCCAAGCTCTTCGACATACTCTTTTTTTACAAATTTATCAAACAAAAATGAAAGTATATAATCACTCTTTGGAAGTCTGATATAGCTTATATCAACGCCATCTATCATAGCGTGAAATAAGAGCTTTTTCTTAAACAAGATGTCAGCAAAATAGGCAGCATTTTCTCTTGATTTTTCGCTCTTTACTAGCTTATCAATCGGAGTTGCTAACCTGTTTAGATCATTCATCTTTATGCAAGCGATGCCAAACATAGAAATTTGCTCTTCGTTATTTTGTGTTTTTAAAAAGTCTTCAACCTTTTGATTGCAGACTTTTGCGTAGTTTGCGCTGTTAAAGTCATCCCTTATCTCAGTTAGGCTAACAGCAAAAACTTCACAAACAAAAACCAAAAAAATAGCAAAAAATTTCATAATGTTCCACTTTTTATCTTATTTATAAGCTCATTTATCGAAGCTTTGTTTAAGTTTTTATTATACTCCCTTAGAGCTTTTACGGCATCATCACTTTGTTTTAGCTTATATTTTGACTTTGCAAAGATGATCCACGACTCCTCTAAGCTATTATCTATATCGTTCGCAGCAAGCGACCACTTTATAGCTTCTTTGAAATTATTATTTCTAAAATTTAATCTCGCAAGCTCAAGTGCAATAGTTGGATTATTTGTCTTTAAAAATTGTTCTCTTAGCACGCTCTCTTCATTTGATGCTGAAGTTACTTGTATATTTACACGCTTTCTAGCTGGCTTTGACTCAAGATCTATCACTTCATCTTGTGGCACGCTTATGCCGTTTATGCCATTTTGTTCGCTAAGTGGCTCTTCATCAGGGATGTTTAGCTTAAGCCAACCTTGTGAGTTTCTTTGCCTTTTTGGGTCATTTTTTGAAGTATCGTTTGTCTCGTTTATCTTTACAACCTCTTCAAGCTTTTTAGCTATCTTGTCAGCTAGCTCATCTTGCTTTTTACCCTCTTCAAATTTAGCCTTAGCAACCTCGCTCTTTTGCTTTAGCTCACTAAGAACGCTTGCATTTGTCTCATTTTTTTCTACCATTTTTACAGCAGTTGCATTTTTGGCTAAAACTTTATCGCTTTTACTTGCAAGACTTGGAGCTTTCTCTATGCTTAGCACTAACAACGCAGCCAGCAAAATGATGATAAGCAAAAGCTCGATGATTAAAATTTTAGAGTTTTTGGCATTAAAAATTTTATGCAAAAAACCACCATTTTTTTTCTTGTAGCTCTCATAAAGCTTTTCTAGTCTTTGAATTTCTTGTGGCTCAAGCATCGATTAGCCCCGCATCAAGTGCAGCCATGGTAAGTATCATGATATTTACCTTATCACCGCTAAGCTTTGAAGGCTGATACTGCTCGTAGTATTCGCAAATTTCATAGAATTTATACATGATCTTGTTTAGCGTTCTTAAATTTCCACCGCAAAATGAGTAGGCGCACTCATAGTCTTTTTTGTCAAATTTAAGGTATTTATCATAGTTTTTTTGACTAAGCTTTCTTTGCAAGTAGATGATGATCTCATTTACATCAGCGCTACTTAGCTCGATGCTCTCCCAAATTCTAGTCTGAAAATAATCTTTCGCCAAAATATCTTCATTTTCAGTTTTATGTATCGTAAAGAGAAATTTAAACATCCTAGTATCAGCCATAAGCCTTATCTTCTCGATAAGCTCAGTCGGGTAGAGCTGTGCCTCATCTAAGATAACCGTCATTTGATTTTTTAAAATTTCATCTTTACTGCTAAAGTCTTTTGAATAAAATTTTATAAAGCTCTCAAAGTTGTTTATATCTTCAAGCTTTTTTCCATAAATTTGCTCACAAAGTGCCTCGATAAATGTCGCCTCGCTAAAAAATGGATGTGGAAAAAAGATGAGGCTTTTATCTTCTTTTAGATCATTTGCGATCTTGTTTAGCAAAAAGGTCTTGCCGCTACCTGGCTTACCATAAAACAAGATAAGCTTTAGTGGCTTTTTTAAAGCTAAAACTATCTTGTTGTAGCAGCTTATAGAGTTGTCTAAATTTACGAAATTTAAACTCTCGTCTTCATCTATAAAAACATCTTTTATATGTGTATAAATATTTTCGTTACTCATAGATCGATTTAGAAAATCCTAGATCTTTTAGCGACTGCTGAACTGGTTTTGGATCTTCAAGATCAACAACTCTTGGCGTGATGACAAAGATAAGCTCAGTAGTTCTTACGCCATCTCTTGTGCTTTTAAAGACGCTTCCTATCAAAGGTATGTCAGCTAGAAGTGGCACAGCTGTGTTTTGCTTATCTTTGGTCTGTCCGATAAGTCCGCCAAGTATGATCGTATCGCCGCTATTTACCTGAACTACTGTTGAGAGTTTTTTCTGAACTGTATCAGGGGCGATCTCTCTAATGGCTGTATTTTGTGATCTTGTGTCATCTTCTGCATACTTAAAGCTACTTAAGCTTGGGTTGATGCGAAGCATGATCTTATTGTTATCTGAGACTTCTGGAAGCAAATTTAGCAAGATACCGATAAATACAGAGTATTGCTTATAAGTTGTTGTAAGCCTGTTGTTATTGTTATTGTTGCTACCATTATCTGTCTCTTCCATCACGCGGTAGTTTATATTATCACCCACAGAGATTAGCGCTTGTTGGTTATTTAGAGTGGTTACTTTTGGACTTGAAACAACCTTTGTTTTACCATTTGTTTCAAGGAAATTTATCATACCATCAAGGCTAAAGTTTAAATTTGCAGCGATGTTTAACGTGCGCCCAAAGCCATCGCTTAAGCTGTTACCCTTGTTTGTCCAGCTTACACTTGAGCCGGTGCTAGAGCCTTGGTTGCCTATATATGAGTTAAATCCAAGCTCAAATTTACTCCAATCAACGCCTTGTTTATACTCATTGTTTAGATCAACTGCGATGATAGAAACGTCGATGATAACTTGCTTTTTAAGCCTTCTTTGCATCTCAGCTATATATTTTTCAACGCGTTTTAGCTGAGAAGGGGTCGCTGTAACCGTGATAAGTCCGGCATTTTGGTTTATGATAGGGTCTGGCGCTGTGATGTGCTCACTGCTATTATTTAAGATAGCTTTTAGCTCAGCGTCAAGCTTCTCCCAAAAGTCAAATTTCTCAGTTGTTCTTATCAAGTTATTTTCATTTTTTATGTCGTTTGAGCTAGTATCACTGCTTGAGCTACTGCCTACTTCTGACGGAGAGGCATCAACAGAAGCTTTTGTAATGGCTGTGCCCTCACGGATAGAGGTTATATAGTCTATTTTAAAAATTTTCGTTTGAAGCGATGAGATTTTTAAGACATTATTTGAAAACTCATAGCTTAAATTTTTTTCGTTTAAAAGCAGATCAAAGACCTCGCTTAGGCTCATGTTTCTTATATTTACGCCAAAGACTTTATCGTCAAGCTCTTTTTTGCTATAAGCATCTTTTGCAACGATACTAAAATCACACATTTCAGAGAGCTGGTTTAAAACATCTCCAAGACTTATATCGTCTGTGATCTTCATACTAAAATTTTTACTCAAGCATGTGCTTGGTTTTGCCATCATAGGGGTAGCTAAAAATGAAGCTAACGCCACAGTTATAATAAATTTACTTAATTTTGATACCAACATTTTTACTTCCATTTTTAAGAGTTAGTTCTTGTTTTTCATCATCTTTTACGATGATAACCTTGCTGCCTTGAACACTTGTGATATTGTAATCATCAATCATATCCCCCACTTTATACCACTTACCATTTATATTTGCTTTATTTAGCAAAATGGCCTTTAGCATAAACCCCCTTGCAGAAGAGTATTTTGTAGTGTTTTGATCGCCTTTTGGAGCAACTGGCAAATTTAGCTTGAAAGGATCTTGTAAGCTAGAAATTTCACTTCCATTAAGCCCTTTTCTTTGCTCTTTTATCTTAACAAAAACTTCATCATAGTTTTTCATCTCGCCTTCAAACTCATTGCCAAATAGACTTAGAGCTAAAATTAAAAATAAACCAAATTTTTTCATCAGTACTTCATACCCCACACAGAGATAGAGAGCTTAGCTCCTAGATCTTTTTGAGTGGAATTTATATCCATTTTGTGAAGATCTACTACGAGTTTTGACTCTTCAAGTCCGTTTATATAGCTAAGCATATCTTTAAAATTCCCAAGGCAAGTGACATCTATATTTAAAATTTGCTCTATCTTTTGGAAATTTGGCTCTTTTATATCGCTTTTAAGCTCTAAAATTTTTATATTATTTTGTTTTGCCAAAAGCACGATGCTATCTATATAGTTTGCCCAGTTTTGATTGTCAAAAAGCAAAAATGAAAGCTCTTTAAGCTTTGAGTCAAAATAGGTATTAAATTTTAAAATATTCGTGTAGCGAAGTTTTAGATTGCTTAAATTTCTATTTTCTTCATTTATCTTGAAATTTCTATCGCCATCAGGGGAGCTCACTGAGGCTAGATAGTTTCTAGTGTTTTCTAGCTTTGTAGAAATTCTCGTATGTTTATCAAGCTTTTCATCAAAGAAATTTTGCGCAGGATCAAAGCATAGCATATAAACAAGATAAGCTATGATAAGCGCTGAGCCAAGAAAAATAAGGTTTGTTTCGTTTGGCTTTTTGCTATCAAAGTATTGATCTATTTTGCTTAAAATATCTTGTCTCATTGTCTAATCTCTATGCTTATATTACTTTCATACTCGTGCTTAGCGTCATCTGAACGAATTTTTTTAGTATTTACCAAGTATTTTTCATCTTTGCTGATATCTTTGATCAACTGGGTTATCCTTTTTTCATTATCGCTAACTGCAGTTATAGTCAAATTTCTATCGTTATTTACGATGTTTGTGATATGAACTGCGTTTAGATTTAAAATATCGGTAATTTTAAAAAGATTTAAACCCTTCATAGCGTAATTATCTTTTTTATTTTCGATCTCAGCAAGCAGACCTTTTCTGAAATTTAGCTTTTCATTCTCTTTTTGAGTCTGTTCTTTTACCGCCTCTTGTTCTCTTGAAATTTTAGCTAGCGTCTCTTTTATCTGCATCTCTTGTGCGTTTAGGACGCTATATTCGTCATTTAGTCTTGCGCTGTCTTTTTCTAAAACAAGACCAGCTATGTAGTTGTAAGCTGGATATAACATACTTAGCGCAAATGCCGCAGCGCAAGTGAGCAAAAATTTACCACTTTTTCTTTTGACAAATGGATCTGGACGGAGCATATTTGAGAGGTTAAAATTCTCATAAAATGGCTCTTTGGTATAAAATCTACCAAATAAAGCCATAACGTTATAACGCTCGTTTATAGTATAGTTTTTGTTGTTTATCGCAACTTTTATGTTTATATACTCTGCATCCAAACCAAGTTTGGTTGAGATAAAATTTGCAAAATTTTTGATCTCATAGTCACAATCTATGTAAATTTTCTTTATAGATATGCCATTTTGGCTATTTATAATGTTTAAAATATCGTTAAAGTAAAAGATATAATCTTCAAAAACTGTGTTTAGATCGTAGTTAAAGCCATCATCATCTTTATTTACGAGTCCTCTTTGAGACAAAACTTCGATAAATTTTTCATCACTCAAGCGATCGCCGCTTTGCTCTAAGAATTTATCTTTAAGGTAGTTTAGGTTATAGCGGATTTCTCTAGCTGTAAAAAAATCACCATCTAAATATATACTTAAAAATGATTCATCTTTTCTAAGCGCGATAAAGCAGTCTGCTTGAGTGCTAGGAAGCAAGCCTTTTTTATAAATAGCAGAGTAGATCAAAGGCTCAGGCGCAAGATAGTCGATATATGGGACTTTTTTTGCAACCGCTTTAAAGGTCGAATTTATATCTTCATTTGTGATAGCAAAAACAGTAAAAATTCTATCTTGAGCTTTTGTAGAGCCTTCTGAGAAAAATATCTTATTATCAAGTGCAGGATCTAGTGAAAGCTCTGCATAGACCTTTGAATAAAGCTCCTCATATAGGGCGTCGTTATCAACGCTTCTAGGGATAAAAATAGTTGTTGTTTTTAAGTCTTTAAATTTTATGTATGAGATGAAAAAGTCGCGTTTATTGACTGTTTTTGAAAAGTTAAAAGCTTCTACATTGCTGTTGTGATAACGAAATCCTTTATAGTCATACGGATCTAGTGCGACTATAGAAATTTCACTATTTTTTTTAATATTCATCATGAATCAAAAGACCTTCCTAAACGCTTATATTGGGTATTTTAATATCTTTAAAATAAAAAATCAATAGCCGATTATCTGATTTAGGCTCTTTTCTTCTTTGCTCCAGCCTTTTTTAACGACTACATCGAGCTTTAAAAAGACCTTTGTGTTGGTTAAATTTTGTATTAACTTTCTTGCAAAAATTCCTATTCGTTTAATAGTTTCACCATTTTTCCCGATGAT
Source organism: Campylobacter concisus (assembly GCF_902460715.1). GTDB lineage: Bacteria > Campylobacterota > Campylobacteria > Campylobacterales > Campylobacteraceae > Campylobacter_A > Campylobacter_A concisus_AK. Next base: position 123,949 of record NZ_CABPUX010000001.1, read on the forward strand.
CATACTTTTATGGATGTCACGCTCTGTGATGATGCTCGCATAAATTTCAGTTATGCCTGTTTTTTCTTTTACGCTTTTTATGATCGCATCGCTAAGATACGGGATCTCATCGCTTAAATTTTCATAGATCGCTTCAAGTATAAATTCTCTAAAAATTTCCTTCTCATTTGTTGGCGTAAGAAATTCTGGATCATAAAAGTACTCATGCTCTGGCAAAAGCTTGCAAATTTCATCAAGAAGCGGCTTTTTATAGGTAGGCTGCTTGGTGCTAAAAGTAAGCAAAGCTGCAAATTTATCTTGAAATTTTTGGTACTGCGTTATCTTTTCTAAAACTTTTGTGTTTGAGCTCTCATCGACTTTTGTTAGCACCAAAATGTGCGGTTTTTCAGGATTTAGAGCTAGGAATTTCTCATAGTCGCTCGTACTATCATGAATAGGCGCTAAAAATACGATGAGATCGCAGTCTCCCATCGATTTTATAGCTTGGTTTATAAGAAGCTGATTTATCGCCTTGTTACTCTCGTGTAGTCCTGGCGTATCGGTGAAAATAATCTGATCTTCACCGTTCATCACGATACCATTTATCTTTCTGCGAGTTGCGTTTTGCTTGTGTGAAACGATGGTGATCTTTTCGTTTAATAGGGCATTTAAAAATGAGCTTTTGCCAGCATTTGTGCGCCCTATAATGCTAACAAAGCCCGATTTCAAAGTATGTACCTCGCTAGATCTTGATCCTCAACCACATCTTTTAGGCGCTCTTTTACAAGCTCTTTTGTCACATTTATCTTCTCGCCGCTCTTTTCGCTAGCCTCAAAGCTGATATCTTCTATCACGCGCTCGATCACCGTGTGAAGGCGTCTTGCACCGATATCTTCCATCTTTTCATTTGCCGCATGAGCGATCCTAGCTATCTCTTTTATCGCTTCATCGTCAAATTCTAGCTCAACATTTTCAGTTGAAAGAAGTGCGATATATTGTTTTAAAAGCGAATTTTTTGGCTGAGTTAAAATTTGATAAAGCGCGTCCTCATCAAGACTATCAAGCTCGACCCTTAGTGGGAAACGGCCTTGAAGCTCAGGGATGAGATCGCTTGGCTTGCTTATATGAAAGGCACCAGCTGCGATAAATAAAATGTGATCTGTCTTTAAATTTCCAAATTTAGTATTTACATTTGAGCCCTCAACGATAGGCAACAAGTCTCTTTGCACACCTTCTTTGCTTGGGTCTTGCCTGTTTGAGCTACCTGAGCCAACAGCAACCTTATCGATCTCGTCTATAAAGATGATACCCTCGTTTTCAGCTCTTCTTAAAGCCTCTGTTTTTACACTCTCAAGGTCTAAAATTTTATCATTTGCCTCGCTTTGAAGAGCTTTTTTGGCGTCTTTTACTTTCATCTCTTTTTTGATGTTCTTGCCACCGATGCCAATTATCTTTATAAAACTCTCTTGCATCTGTGCCATGTCAGGTGGTACATTTGAGCCAGCTTCAAGTGGGTTTTGCTGCACCTCTATCTCGATGCTTAGCTCATCAAGTTCGCCGTTTCTTAGCCTATTTAGCATCTTGTCATAGCTCTTAGCGTACTCTGCTTGCTTCTCTTCGCTAGCACCTTTTGGCAGTGGCGGAAGTAGCTTTGAGACGATCTTTTCTTCGATGTAGGCGTTGATTTTATCTTGGTTTTTCTCGCTTTGCTCGTTTTTTACAAGATTATACGATGCCATAGCAAGGTCTCTTACCATGCTTTCAACATCACGCCCCACAAAGCCAACTTCAGTGTATTTGCTAGCTTCTACCTTGATAAATGGCAGCCCCATCATCTTTGAAAGACGCCTTGCGATCTCTGTTTTACCAACGCCAGTTGAGCCGATCATCAAGATATTTTTTGGCATGATGTCATCTTGCAAGCTCTTTTCAAGCTTCATACGGCGGTAGCGGTTGCGAAGTGCGATCGCTATGATCTTTTTGGCGTCCTTTTGACCTATCACATAGTCATCTAAAAATTTAACAATTTCTCTTGGTGTTAAGTTCATTTTCTCTCTTATTCTAAAACATAAGTTTTGATGTTTGTATTTGTATAGATGCAAATTTCGCCGGCGATCTTGAGGCTCTCTTTGACTAGCTCCTCTTCGTCGATATCAGCAAATTTATCTAGGGCACGAGCCGCTGAAAGGGCGTAGTTGCCGCCGCTTCCGATAGCTGCTATCTTGCCATCTTCTGGTTCTACTACATCACCAGTGCCACTAAGTAAGAAAATTTTATCCCTATCAAGCACAAGCATCATCGCTTCAAGCTTTCTTAGATACTTGTCTTTGCGCCACTCTTTGCTAAATTCTATCACCGCCTTTAGCAAGTCCCCCTTTGTATGCTCTAAATTTTTCTCAAACATATCAAAGAGGTTAAACGCATCAGCGGTGCTGCCAGCAAAGCCAGCTAGGACTTTGCCGTTGTGAATTTTGCGGATTTTTACGGCATTGCCTTTTAAGACGGTGTTACCAAAGCTCACCTGTCCATCGCCGCCGATGACCGCTTTATTTTTGCCTTTATAGGCTAAGATGGTTGTCGCATGAAACATCTACTCTCCTTGCACATCAACCTTTAAGGTCGCATTTATAGAGTGACCAAGCTTTATAGAAACATCATAAAGACCAACAGCTTTTAGATGAGTGTCTAGGTCGATAGCCTTTTTCTCAACTACCAAATGGTGTGTCTTTTCAAGCTCTGCTGCGATCTCCTCTTTTGAAACTGAGCCAAAAAGAGAGCCATTTGCACCAAGAGTTTTCTTGACTACGACTGTCACTTTTGCAAGCTCTTCTTTTAGTTTTTCTAAATTTGCGATCTCATATTTTAGCTCTTCAGCCTTTCTCTTTTGAGCTGCTTCGTATTGACGAAGGACATCTGGAGTGGCTGCTTTTGCAAAGCCTTTACCGATTAAGAAGTTATTGCCATAGCCGTCTTTTACCTCTTTTATCTCACCAGCTTTGCCAAGCGCCTTTACATCTTTTATTAGTAGTACTTTCATTTTTATCCTTTTAAATTTTATTTTTAGTCAAATTTTCGCCCATTTTTGCGTGCGATGATGAAACGAAGCGCATTTAGTTTGATAAATCCTTCCGCATCTTTTTGGTCATAAACGCTATCTTCTTCAAACGTGCAGTATGCCTCGCTAAATAGATTATCATTTTTGCTACTTCTGCCAAGGATGATCACATTGCCTTTATAAAGCTCAACTTTTACAGAGCCATTTACGTGCTCTTGGCTCTTGTCGATGAGTGCTTGGAGCATATTTCGCTCAGGTGACCACCAGTAGCCGTTGTAAACTAGCTCGGCGTATTTTGGCATGATCTCATCTTTTAAGTGAGCTGCACCGCGGTCAAGCGTGATACTCTCGATCGCTCTATGAGCTTTTAGCATTATCGTGCCACCAGGAGTTTCGTAGCAGCCACGGCTCTTCATACCAACTGAGCGGTTTTCTACGATGTCAAGTCTGCCGATGCCATGTTTTGCGCCAAGGCGGTTTAGCTCGGTTAAAATTTCAGCTGGGCTCATCTTTTTGCCATTTATACTAACTGGATCGCCTTTTTCATAGCCTATCTCGATGATCTCACTCTTATCTGGAGCATCTTTTGGACTTACTGTCCATCTCCACATATCATCTTCTGGTGCGTGGCTTGGGTCTTCAAGCACTAGACCTTCGTAGCTTATGTGGAGTAAATTTGCGTCCATTGAATATGGGCTTTTGCCTGGTTTTTTAGTGATATCTATGCCGTTTTTCTCAGCGTATGCTAAGAGCTTTTCACGGCTGTTTAGATCCCACTCACGCCATGGGGCGATGATAGTTAGATTGTCGCCAAGCGCATGGTAGCCGAGCTCAAAGCGAACTTGGTCGTTGCCTTTGCCTGTTGCTCCGTGGCTCACACCATCAGCGCCAACAAGTCTTGCGATCTCGCTTTGGCGTTTTGCTATAAGTGGGCGCGCGATCGATGTGCCAAGTAGATATTCGCCCTCATAGATGGCATTTGCTCTAAACATTGGAAATACATAATCACGTACAAATTCTTCTCTTAAATCTTCTATAAAAATATTTTCAGGTTTCACGCCAAGCGCTAGGGCTTTTTTGCGTGCAGGCTCTAGCTCTTCGCCTTGACCTATGTCAGCTGTAAATGTGACTACTTCACATTTGTATTCATCTTGGAGCCACTTTAAAATAATACTTGTGTCAAGTCCGCCTGAGTATGCTAAAACAACTTTTTTTACATCTTTTTTCATAGCTGTCCTTTTGTTGAAATGGTCGTATTTTAGCCTAAATTGATTAATCTTTAATAAATTAATCTATTAAATAATGTAAGTAAAATTTTATTTTTCTGATAGTTTTTATCCGTAGAAATTAGAAATTTTAGTTTAAATGAAATTTGCTTGCAAATTTTAAATTTACAAGCAAAGTGTTTTTCTAAACGCCTAGAAATTTAGCAAGGGCAAAGTAAAATATAGCCGATGAGATAGCAGCTGCTGGAAGCGTGATGAGCCAAGCTAGGATGATAGGTCTTACCATTTTCCAGTTTGCATTTTTATTTACGATGCCAATGCCCAAAACCGCGCCTATTAGGATATGCGTCGAGCTAACTGGTATACCAAGCTTTGTAGCTAGAAGTATGACGATACTTGAGGCAAGCTCCGCGCTAAAGCCAGTCGTAGGTAAAATTTCAGCTAGTTTTGAGCCGATAGTAGTGATCACCTCTTTGCCTAAAAACCAAAGTCCAACGACAAGTGAGATGCCAAATGTTACCATTGCGATACTTGGTATCGGCGAGCTTTCATTTATAGAGCCAGTTTTTAGCACGTCAAGCACAGCTGCAAATGGTCCAACTGCGTTTGCGATGTCGTTTGCACCGTGTGAAAATGCAAAAGATGAAGCGGTAAAAATTTGAAACCATGAGAAAATTCTATTAATGCTCTTTTCACTGTCGTTTTTGCTCATGACATTGATGATAGCAAGGCTTGCAAGATACGCCAGAGCTCCGATAACAAAGATGATCCAGACTGTTTGGATGATACTAAAGGCTAAATTTATATGCTCAAGCCCTTTAAAAAGCATCATCGATGAGATGACCATCGCGGCAAATCCAGCAATGATCGGGATGTGCTTTTTCATCGCTTTAAAGGTATCTATCTCTTTTTCGCTATCTTTCATGATGCGAATTTTTGAGCGGTACTCGCTGTATTCAGTGGTTTCGATCTCGTCCTCATCGATAACTGCGATCTTTGAAAGAGTGGCTATTTGCTCCTCAGCTGGCTTTGTTTTAAGCGCTTTTATAAAGCTTTCTTTATAGGCTTTTCTCTCAGCTTTTAGCGCTTTTAAATTTGTCTTTAACTCGTGCGTTGGCTCGATTATTTTGCTTTTTACATAGCCAAATATAATGTAAGACATCACGCCGCCAAGCAGTGGCGAGATGACCCAGCTAACGGCGATCCTGCCGATCTCGCCCCAAGAGACCATATTAAATGGCTCAGGATCTTTTATCATAAATCCCATAGCAAGTCCTGCGCCAACGATGCCACCAACTATCGAGTGAGTGGTCGAGACTGGCAGACCTTTTTTGGACGCGTAAAATAGCCAAAGACCTGAGCTAAGAAGAGCTGAGATCATGATGATGACAAATTTCATTGGGTTTAGATCGCTTGGAAATTTCACGATCTCGTTTCTAATAGTATTAGTAACCTCAGACCCTGCAAATATCGCGCCGCTAAGCTCAAAAATGGCTGCGATGACGAGAGCTTGTTTTAGTGTGAGTGTTTTTGCGCCGACGCTTGTACCAAAGCTGTTTGCAACGTCATTTCCACCGATATTAAACGCCATAAAAAGACCAAACATACCAGCGATCAAGAATAAAAAGTAGTTATTTGTCGGGATGTATTGATAGCCCCAAACGAAAAATCCAACGCTGCAAATCGCAAAAATAACTAACGCCAAGAAGTTATCTCGAAGCAATCAAGCCCCCTTGTAAGAGTTTTTGGCAAAATTATATCTTGAAAATTATTAAAGTTTTTAGAATTTTCTCACTTTAAATGATACTAAATTATCATATGTTAGAATTTGGCAAAAATATTAAGGATAAATTTTGGTTATAGCGATCGATCTTGGCTCAAACACCTTTCGCGTGGCACTTATAAAAAAGGTGCAAAATGGCTTTAGCAACGAGCAAATTTATGAAAAGATAGTTGGGGCTGCAAGGGGCTTAAACGAAAGTGGCAAGATAGGCTTTGAGGCTAAAAATAGGCTTTTTGAAGCGATAGCGGAGGCTAAAAGCAAATTTGACTTTACTAAATTTAAATGCGTGGCAGTCGCAACTGAGGCTTTTAGAGTGGCATCAAATAGCGAAGAAATTTTTAGCGAGATAAGAGATAAATTTGGCATAAATTTTCATATCATTAACGGACAAGCTGAAGCAAAACTTACATTTTTAGGCGTGCAAAATGCCTTAAAAAAGCTTGGCATAAATGATAAATTTAGCATCATCGACATCGGCGGTGCAAGCTCAGAGATAGGCGAAGAGGAAAAATTTATAAGCTTTAAATTTGGCATCATCACCTTTTACGAGAGGTTTAAAATGCTTGATCTGATGCAAGAAAATGCAAAAATTTATACAAAAGAGGCAAGGGAATTTTTAACAAGCCTTGACAATAGACTTATCGTACTAACTTCTGGCGTGCCAACTACTATCGCAGCGCTAAAACTTGGGCTAAACTACGAGAGCTATGATCCAAAAAAAGTGAGTGGATATGAGCTTAAAAATGACGATCTTGCTTGGTTTGTAAATGAGCTTTTAAAGATGGATGACAAAAGCGCTGACGTGGCGGTTGGAAGAAGTAGAAAGTATCCGCTCATCGCTGGAACGCTGCTTTTAAAGGAGCTACTAAACGGGCAAGAAGCTAAATTTATAGTAATAGACGATGGGCTTAGAGAGGGCGTTGGGGCGGCTTATTTAAAAGGCATATTTCAAGAAATTATCACAAAATTTTAGTTATTATTTCAAAAATTTAAAGGAGAGAAAATGAGCATAAGAGAGCAAATTTTAGCCGACATAAAAGAGGCTATGAAAGCAAAAGATGAGTTTAAAAGAGACACTTTAAGGACGCTAAATGCAGCACTTAAGCAGGTCGAAGTCGATCAAAGGATCGAGATGACCGACGAGGTCGTGCTCCCACTACTTCAAAAAGAGATCAAAAAGAGAGCTGACTCGGTTGAGCTCTATCTAAAGGGAGCAAGAGAGGACCTAGCCAAAAAAGAGCAGAGCGAGATCGAGCTGATCAAGGCATATCTACCAGCTCAGCTAAGTGATGATGAACTAAAAGAGAAGATAAAAAGTATCATTGAAAAGGTTGGTAAAAATTTAGGCGCTGTGATGAAAATGGCAAAAGATGAGATCGGAGCGAGTGCTGAAGCAAAACGCATAAGTATGATCGCAAAAGAACTTTTGGCATAAAAATAGGTAAACCCATGTAAATTTTCGCATGGGTTTTAAAAGTTATAGTTAAATTTTATACGCTACAAAAGTATTTTATTTATTTTTAAATTTTTAAAAAGCTACTTTGAAAAATAAAATATTTTTGCATATTTTTTTAAAAAAGCTTGACAAATGGCATTAAAGTCTATATAATTACAACTCTTAAAAACATTGGGGTATCGCCAAGCGGTAAGGCAACTGGTTTTGGTCCAGTCATTCAGAGGTTCGAATCCTCTTACCCCATCCACTTTTAAAAATCCCAAATAACTCTTATCGCGGAGTAGAGCAGTGGTAGCTCGTCGGGCTCATAACCCGAAGGTCGGCGGTTCAAATCCGTCCTCCGCAACCAAATACCAAGGACTTTTACCATCTTTTAACTAAGCACCAACTCCTACACCATCACGTATATCATCAACATTTAGATGCACGTAATGCAGGCTACTTTTAATATCTGTGTGACCCATAAAAGCCATCAGTTTATGTGCATTAAATCCCTTCAAACTCACTAACCTAGAAGCCACTGTATGGCGTAATACGTAAAGTCCGTGAGTGTTGCTAGTCCCTAAATATCCAAGATGGTTTCTCACAGCCCACCACATACGATTTGCAGTATCGTGATTTAGGTGAGTTATAGGACACTTATCAAGTGGTAAGTCTTTGCAGTTATCATAAATTATTAAAGCGTTAAATTTATTTCGTTGGAGCCAAGAGCGCTACTTTTTTGTAGTTACGATAAAACTCTTTTATGTATCAATTAGAACGTTATACAGATTTGCTTCATAAATAGTTTAAGTATTTTTAAATGTTTTTAGCTATTTTTAAATTTTTAACGATAGCTTTAATTTACAAACTTTCATTGTCAATTAAAAATTAGCACAAGGCTTCTTATATCTTATCCGCGACACATCTAGCAAGTTCATCTGCATTATCGCCCAGATATTCATCACCCCAAAAATCAATCTTCAAAATTTTTACTAACTCTTTTGAATTTTGCAAATCATCCAGCCAACGACCATCTATATAATCAACCTTTTTAACTTCTGAGAGTAGAATTTTTTGCGTTTTTAGCTCGTAAGTTTTTCTAATCAATATTGCATCATAATCATCCTTTTCTTGCGCATCATCAAAAGATCTGTACTTTTCTATACACTCTTCGTATCTCTTATACTCTTCATTGCCCTGGTAGAGCAAATTTGCACTTTTCTCTAGCCTATGATTTATAAAGTCCATTTGCACTATATACTCTGGCATAGGACCATTGTTATCACTACTAAAATACCTTACAAGCTTAAAATCTTTTCCATCTAGCACAAAAACATATAGCATCTTATCATCTAGTTTGGATAAATTCTCTATCTCATACTCATTGCCAGAAAAAGGTATGTCCATCTGCTTTAGAGTTTTTAGCATAGATGTTGAGTTTTTCTCTACGTTACTCGCATTAAGATCTTTAGCAAAGCAGAAATTTAGTGTAAAAAGAATACAAATGATAACTCCAAATTTAAACATTTTTATTCTTTTATATTTACATTGCCATATAAATTCAGACCAAAATTTCCCTCTGGCCCTTTGCATTTACAGGGCTTAAAACGCCCATTTTTTCCATCTGCTCGATTATATTTGCAGCTTTGTTGTAGCCTATTTTTAGGCGTCTTTGTAAATAGCTGATCGATGTTTTTTGCTCACTTAAGATGATCTCTTTTGCCTCTTCATAAAGCTCGTCAAGCTCATCTTCGCCTAGCGCACCAGCAGCCGAGCCTGCGCTAGAGCCCTCTTCTGCTAGAAATTTCTCATCGTAAATCACATCTTGTTGCTCTTTTAAGAAATTTACGATTGTTTCTATCTCTTTTTCACTCGCAAATGGTGCATGCAGCCTGATCACGCCAGGGCTTCCAGGAGGCGTAAATAGCATATCCCCGCGTCCTAGCAAGCTCTCAGCTCCCATTTGATCAAGGATGACCTTACTATCTATCCTCTGCCCTACTCTGTAGCTTATCCTGCTTGGTAAATTTGCCTTTATAAGGCCAGTCACGACGTCGACACTTGGGCGCTGGGTCGCTACTATCAAGTGTATGCCACTAGCCCTTGCCATCTGCGCTAGGCGTCCTATATAAAGCTCCACGTCTTTACCACTAGTCATCATAAGATCGGCTAGCTCATCGATGATCACGACGATGTATGGAAACTGCTCGCCACCTTCACTCTTCATCTTTTCGTTGTAGCTCTCTATGTTTTTTGTGCGAGTTTGACTCATTATTTTGTATCTTCGCTCCATCTCAGCGACCATGTTTGAAAGCGCTGTGATTGCCTTTTTAGCCTCCGTGATAACCGGCGTTAAAAGGTGTGGAATGTCGTTATATATGCTAAATTCAAGCATCTTTGGATCTATCATCATTAGGCGCAAAGTTTGTGGGCTATTTCTATAAAGCAAACTTAAAAGCATCGCATTTATGCCCACACTTTTGCCTGATCCTGTTGTGCCAGCAATCAGCAAATGTGGAAGCTTTTTAAGGTCGGTTACAAAAGGAGCGCCCACGATATCTTTACCAAGAGCCATAGTTAGCGGACTGCTTGCATTTTTAAAGACTTCGCTTTCTAAAATTTCTTTTAGATAGATCGTCTCTAAATTTTGATTTGGTACTTCGATGCCAACGACATCTTTACCAGGGATCGGCGCTTGGATACGGATAGTTTGCGCCTTTAGCGCCATGGCTAGGTCATCTTGTAAAGTGAGAATTTTACTAACCTTGATGTGTGGGGCTGGGCGAAATTCAAATGTCGTAACGATAGGGCCAGTGTAGGTTCGCACCACGTCGCCATCTATCTTAAATTTACGCAGTTTGTCGAGTAAATTTGAAATTTGCTGGTCGATCTCGGCTTCATTTATATTGTGCGAGCGCTTTGGAGGGTCGTTTAGAAATTTAAGCGGTGGCAAGACAAAGTCTTTTGGCTTTTCGACCTTGCCACGCTCTATCTGATCAAGAAGTTTTTTGTTTTCAGCCACTTCATTTAAAATTTCAACCCCACTTATAGTTGCAGGTCTGCTCTCTTGTGTCGGCTCCATCTCTGGCTCTGGCTCGCTCTCTAAATTTGGCTCATCATCATTTAGCACCTGAGCATCTATAAGCTCTTCTTCTTTTATCTCTTCAGCTTTTGGCTTTTTGCGCTCTATCTTTGGTATCTGCCTTGCCCTTACCTCTTTTACGCTTGTGCTTTTTTCTTCATAGCCATTTGGCTCTTTATCCACAAAAGCCTTTCTTAAAACGATGATGAAATTCTCCCTAAAAGCAAGTCCAAGCGAGATGATAAATATCATAAGTATAGCAACCGCAGTGCCGATAGCGCCGATGACTTCTTTTAGCGCTGAGACTATAAAGCCACCTATCACGCCGCTATTTGCTCCAGATGTGGTTAGCGCTTGAAACATCAAAAATGCGATAAAAAATAGAAAAATCCCAACCACAAACTGGGCAAAATCAAAGTCAAATTTCTTAAAATTTTTATATACAAAATAGCCCAAAACGATAAGCAAAAATGGATAAACATAGGCTATAAGGCCAAAATATTTAATATTAAAAACGCCAAGGCTTTGTCCAAGTGAGCCTACAAAATCAGCAGTCGGAGCAGCCGTAGCGATACCAAAATATATAAAAAAACAAACAAAAATAGTAAATAATATATGTCTTAAAATTTTAGATCCTTTTGTTAAAAAGGCTTATTATAGCACGCTTGAGTTTAATTTTTAAAAAATCAGCAAGCTTGGCCTGCTGATTTATCATTTTAGTTTAGGTAGTTTAGCAAGCTTAGTTGATTTATCTTAGCGCTTGCTTGAAGAGTAGCTTGATATGAGAGTGAAAGCTGCGTAAATTTAAGGTATGACTCTGCATAGTCTGCGTCTATGACGTCATTTTTAACAGTTAGTACATTTACTTTCATGACCTCTGCACGCTGATTTGTAGCAGTTAGTAGCTTTGTTTGAGAGCCGATCTTTGTAAGCTCTTTATTTGCATGATCCACCAAGTGATCTAGCCTTTTTAAAGCGCCTTGCATGCCTGTATTTCGTGGGTCGTGATTGTTAGCGTCTGCTCTATAGTAGCCATTTCTAACGGCAAATATCATATCATCAAGGTCTTGAAAGACACTTGTGCTTGGCTCATCGATAGTTAAAGCATTGTTTTCGTTAAAGCTAAATACTGAGCCCTTGCCTTGAGGGTGACTTGCATTGCCTGCTGTGTCCATACCGGTGCTATCTCCGTCAAATTTATCGCCATTTTTTGCGTCATACATAGTAACTTCGATGTTTGTGACTGATTTTGTCTTGTCAGTTAGCACCATCCTGCCACGATCGTCTAAATTTACCTCTACTGCACCTCTTGTTTTGTCAATAGCCTCCTTATAGGCATCATGGTTTCGCTTTCTATCTACTTTTTCTGCGTCTGTATCAAAATTCGCATTTTCTGGACCAACAGGTGGGTTAGGTATATTGTCGCTTGCTGCCATCGCGACGATATCCATTAGCTGGCGATATGTAAAATCGCTAGCATATGTTCTATACTCACCAAATTCATCTGAGTTATAAACTGATAAAGTTCTAGGTCCTGTAACCGCACCAGCAGCTGTTGTTGATTTTATTTCAAACTGCACTGGGGTGTTTATACCGCCTGCTTCGCCCATTTTTACTTTGATGTCATACATTGTGCCGGTAATTGATTTTACTTGAATACCTATCTCTTGTCCATCGATATTAAAAAGTTCCCTCTTTCTAGCATCGACATCTCTTGGGTATAAATTTCTATTGTAGCTCTCTTTTGTGCCTGAAACCTCGCTTAGCTTTGTCTGATCGGTTGCAAACTCGCCCGTTCTTCTAGCAACTTGAGGTAAATTTGCGATTAGCTCATTGTCCTTTCGCTCAAATCTAACCTTGTCATAGTCAAAGGCGTTTGTTAAATTTCCATCTTTATCAAGATATTTGCTCTTTGTAAATTCAGTGATATGGATAGTTTTTGGCACAGCATTTGCCATATTTTCAAGACTTTGTAGCGAATTTATCGTATCAAGTGTATTATTTGGAGCTATCGCACCACGATTTGCCGCCACAGAAGTAGCTGCAACCATGTGAAAGTCTATCGTTTGATTGCCTTTTGTGAGGTCTTTTATGTTAAATTGTCCGTCGTTATTTATGCTTACATCGACAACTTTTGTCGTCTTTGTGTTGCCAAATTCCATACCGATCTTCTCCATCAAACCAGCCATTGATGTATCGGCACTCATCTTAAATTTACTTGTAAATGTCGTGCCGTCTGGCTTTTTGCCCTGCATAAAAAAGTATGTGTCAGGAAAATTTACATTTGAAGTATCCAAAAAGTCGAAATCAGGCTCGATCGTGCCTTTATAAGAGCCGTCACTGCCCACGACTGAGTCGCTTGCGTAGTTTAGACCGATCATATTTTTTATCTTGCTATTTTCATCAAGATATTTTGGCGCATAGGAGATGTCGGTTCTAGTTTGATCAGCCAGCATCACGTTTGTTGTTAAAATTTTGTTGTAGTCACCGTCTTTTCCTAAAAATAGATCAAATCCCGGGATATTGTAAGGTAGCTCAACCTGCGCACCGGCTGAAGTTTTCATATAGTCGCGGTTGCCTTGATATTTACCTGAGCCATCGATCGGCTTAGTATCCACAGCACTACCTGAGAATAAAAACTGCCCATTTATAGAGGTATTTGCGATATTTACAAGGTGATTTTTGATGCCCTGAAGGTCGTTTGCTAAAGCTTCAAGAGATGTTGTGCTATGCACGTCGCTGGCTGCTTGAACGACTTTTGTTTTAAAATTTTCAAGCTGTTTTTCAAATTCTTTCAGCGCATTGTCCGTATTTTTCGCAAAATTTACTGACTTACCGGTAGCATCAGCCACTTGAGTGAGAGTGGTCGCTTCATAATCAAGCCTCATAGCATCGTTATAAACTGCAGCACCGTCGTATGGATCTTGTATTTTAAGTCCGTTTGAGAGCTGCTGGTAGCTTTTATTTACGCCAACCATATTTTTTTGATAGTCGTGCAAAGTCTGACTAAAACGTAGTTGATTTGTAATTCTCATAATTTTTCCCTAAATTTTTATTCACTCTAAGCAAGAATAATTCCGCTTTGTGATATATCGGTGAAAATTTGATTTTTTTTAGTGCAAAAAAGTTTTATTGTATAATCTGCCAAAATTTACATATATAAAATAGGAAAGAAAATGGGGTTAAAAATACTCTTCTCACCAAGCGAAAGCAAAATTTCTCTAAATACAAATGATAAATTTGATGGTAAAAATTTGATATTTTCTGAGCTTTTTGACAAAAGGGCTGAAATTTTAAAAAGATATGATGAGTTTTTAAAAAGTGCAAATTTAGACGAGATAAAAAAGCTTTTTGGACTAAAAGAGCTTGAGGACAGCGAGCAACTGCGAGAAAGTCTATCTAAAAAAGGTAGTATAAAAGCTATCTTAAGATATGACGGCGTTGCCTATAAGCACCTAAACTACCGCGGACTAAGCGTTGAGGCTCAAAAATATATAGATAATAATGTTTTGATATTTTCAAATTTATTTGGGCCAATTTTGGCAAAAAATGAGATAGCTGAGTACAAACTAAAGCAAGGCGAAAAGCTAGCTGGCTTTGATATTTGTAAATTTTATGAGCAAAATTTTAGCAAGGCAGTCGATAGCTTTTTAGAAAATGATGAAATTTTAGATCTTAGGGCTAAATTTTATGAGAAATTTTATGTGATAAAGAAAGAATTTACGACATTTTGTTTTTTAAAAAACAAAAAGATATTAAGCCACCATGCAAAAGCATATAGAGGTGAGGTTTTGCGCCAGATCGCAAATGCTAAAGTGATAAACAAAGATGAGCTAATGGCTCTAAATTTTGAAAATTTAAAGCTTGTAGATATGAAAAAGATAGGGCTAAAAAACGAGCTTACGTTTGAAATTTGCGAGTGAAAGTTCAAAATTTGGTCTTTTTTACTAAAAAAATGCAAAAAAAGAGCTAAATTTAGGGAAAAAGTATTGTATTTTTTTTTAAAAGAGTGTAGAATTGCCGCATAACTTCTTAAAAGGATGGTTCATGAAAAAAGCTGAATTTATTCAAGCGGTTGCCGATAAGGCTGGTCTTTCAAAAAAAGATACTCTAAAAGTTGTTGATGCTACTTTGGAAACAATCCAAGCGGTTCTTGAAAAAGGCGATACAATTAGCTTTATAGGCTTTGGTACTTTCGGTACTGCTGACAGAGCTGCAAGGAAAGCTAGAGTTCCTGGAACTAAGAAAGTGATCGACGTTCCTGCTAGCAAAGCAGTCAAATTCAAAGTTGGCAAAAAACTTAAAGAAGCAGTTGCTGCTGGCGCTGCTAAAAAAGGTAAAAAGAAATAATTTTCTTTTTCGGGGAGCAAGTCTCCCCTTTTTCTTTCTTCTCACAAATCTAAAAATTCAATCTTAACTTAGCCCGAGTGGTGAAACTGGTAGACGCGCCAGACTCAAAATCTGGTAAGGGCAACCTTGTGTCGGTTCGAGTCCGACCTCGGGCACCATTATAAGCTTAAACATTTTATAAATTTAGCCGATATTAAGGGCAACATCTTTAAAAGGATTTTAGATGAATGTTGCACTGCAAAAGTATGATTTTATAAATTTAAATGATTTGCAAAATCTCTCCAAAAGATTTTTAAATTATGGCGATCAAAATAGTTCAAAAGTAAATTTAAGCCAGTTTAACGAGCTTTATGAAGCAAATAAAACAGATACCATCTACATAACTGAGGCTGATATAAAAGAATACAACAAACATCTAGCAATACAAAAAGCAGAAGAAATTTTAAAAGATTACTCGCAAAATTTAATAAACAGCAACAATAAAATTTACTCAGACGAACTTTCTAATGGCTTTAGCAAAAACGCCTACTTTAAAAATATAAATGCCACAGATGACACCACCATGCTACCTGTCTTAAAAAGTGGCTACTTAGAAAATACAAAATTTAAAAATTTAAACGACTACGCCTACTCAAACACTCTAAAGACAAATTATGGCGAAGTGGAAGTCTTTTTAGATATTTATGGCGATAACGATGAACTAGGCGTTGGAAAGTTAAAAAACAATAGCGCACTTTTTAGCTTTGATAGCAATAATGACGGCACGTTAGATCAAAAAGATATACTCTTTGACAAGCTAAAAGTAAGAGGATATGACAAAGACGGAAATGAAAAAATAGCAAATTTAAGTGACATCACGGCTAGAGTTGATCTTAGGCAGTTTATAAGCACAAATGTCATAAATCACAACCAAATAGCAAGAGAAGAGCTAAACCATAAAGCAATAATCACAAATAGTCCCGATCTTTACGTAGATACAAAAGAGATCGATCACAGACACTCCTACTACGCCTCAGATCCAAATACCTTGTTTGCTGCAGAAAATAGATATGAAAAGATAGGCAAAAATGATATAAATAATTTCTTTAAAAAATATGCTCAAAATGACGGCTGGGTCGATCTAAGACACAATAACATCTTTGGCAAGGATAGCTCTTTTAAAAATTTCGCTTACACAAAAATAGGCTTTGATGAGAGCGCAAGACTAAGCGAGTTTAACCCGATCATCGAGCCAAGCAAAGAGCATAAACAAGATGAAAATTTCTCATACACAAAATTTCAAAAAGATAGTTTTATGAAATTTTATAGTGACTACAACACTGAGCTTGATGCGCATAAAAAGATGATAGAAAATCTTAGTGCTAATTTAAAAAAATTTGACAAAAATGCGGACGCTTACATATCAAAGCTTGAAAATACAAAATCCGCTAAGATGATCGCAATGGAAAATGAATTTAAGCAAGCAACTGGGCTTGATTTTAGCATCTCAAATCTAAAAAAGGTAAAAAATGCTTTTACTACAAATGAAGCCACAGCTGCCACCGCACTACGAGATAGCGATAGCGTCATAGCTATGAAGCTAAATCAAGATGGAACGATAAGGCTAAAATTTGATAGTGGCAGAGAACTAGACGTAAATGAGCTTTACAATGACACTGGCAAGCTAAATACGCCAAGCGAGCTAAAAACTAGCGTAAATTTAGATGCAAAAAAGATGGACAATGCACAGCTAAATAGCCTAAATTTCAAAGATATCGGCGTCATGCAAAGTGGCAAGATCGTAAGCTTAAAAGATGCTGGTGCGATCGCTATCATTAACTTATCAAATAAATTTGAAAGTAAATTTTTAATCAGCCTAAATAGCGGCAAAAGCATATCCGCAAGAGAAATTTATAATATTAGCTACCTTGAAAACGATCTAAAAAATATAGAAAAGATAGATGAGAGGGATAAATTTTACAAAAAGGTTGATGCTAGGGTTTAAATTTAAGAGTAAAATCCAAAAAAGTTTATTGTAATTTAATCTTTTGGGGCATATAATCAATTCTTTGTAAATTCCAAACTTAAAAGAGACTGCTATGAATTTCACACCACTTTTTGCAATATTTTTCATAATCGCAACTGGTTTTTTTGCTAAAAAAGTCGGCATTGTTGAGCAAAAGCACTCGATTCCATTTGTGGATTTTGTCCTTTGTTTTGCAATGCCTGCGCTAATCTTTGATAAAATTTACCACGTAAATGTCGATGCCTCACTTATAAACACGATCCTAATCGGCTTTGCATCAACCGCCATTAGTGCTGCTTTGGCATTTGTTATAGGCAAGGTCTTTAAATTTACCAAAATAACAACCGTTAGTATGGTCATGCTAAGCCTTTTTGGTAACACCCTATTTGTCGGTATGCCTGTCATTCAGGGCTTCTTTGGCGATGAGATGGTAAATGAGGTCATCTTTTACGATCAAATAGCCACTGGTATCCCACTTTCGATCCTTGGACCACTCATCCTATCTTTTGCTGCACCAGAGAAGGTTTCGCTATTTCAAAATACAATGAAAATTTTAAAATTTCCACCATTTATCGCGCTCATTATGGGTCTTATCTTAAAAGAAGTCCCACTTCCAGATTTTATCTTTGCGCCACTTAGGATGTTTGAAGGCAGCGTCACTCCAGTGGCACTTTTTGCGATCGGTGTTGGTCTTAACTTTAGTAGCATCACAAGCTCATATAAAGGCGTTAGCGTCGTGCTTTTGTGTAAGATGATCTTGCCAGCTATCGTGTTTTTCATCATATTAAAAGTCTCAGGTATCCAGATGAGCAAAACTTGGGTCGTTGGTCTCTTTCAATGTGCGATGCCGACATCAGCCCTTGCAAGTGCGATGGTCATAAAAGCTGGACTTGATAGCTCACTAGCCATCTCATCAGTGGCCATAGGCGTGCTATTTTCATTTATCACGCTTCCAGTTATCTATTTTGTATTTGCGTAAATTCACACTTATTTCACACTAAGTGACTATAATTGCAACACAATTTAATTTAAAGGAGACTTTATGAAAAAGTTAATCTTAGTTGCACTTGGTGCTATGTTTATGTTTGGTAGTTTTGCTAATGCAGCTGAAGCAATGAAAAAAGACGACATGAACAAAGAGAGCATGGTCAAAAAAGACAGTGCCAAAAAACATGTAGTCAAAAAACACGAAGCTAAAAAAGAAGACATGGGCATGAAAGACGAAATGAAAAAAGATGACATGGGTATGAAAAAAGACGACATGGGCATGAAAGACGAAATGAAAAAAGATGACATGGGTATGAAAAAAGACGACATGGGCATGAAAGACGAAATGAAAAAAGGCATGTAAAGGCGCTTGATGGTCAGAATTTTGCTTGTTGAAGATGATGAAACATTACTTGATCTAATAAGCGAGTATCTGGGCGAAAATGGTTACGATGTCACCACTACAAACAATGCCAAAGACGCACTAGATCTTGCATACGAGCGAAATTTTGACCTACTTATACTAGACGTCAAACTCCCGCAAGGCGACGGCTTCTCCCTACTTTCATCGCTACGTGAGCTTGGCGTCACAACACCTAGCATATTTACCACCTCGCTAAACACCATAGACGACCTTGAAAAAGGCTACAAAAGCGGCTGCGATGACTATCTAAAAAAGCCATTTGAGCTAAAAGAGCTACTTATCCGCATGCAAGCTCTCATAAAAAGAAATTTCTCACACCAAAACGGCGAAGAGATCAAAATTTTAGATGATCTTTGCTTTCACCCACAGAGCAAAACCCTAAGTAAAAACGGCGAAAATATAAATATCTCGAGCAAAGAGAGCGACCTGCTCGCCCTATTTTTGCAAAACAAGGGCAAAATTTTAACCAAAGATGAAATTTTTAATAAAATTTGGAAATTTGACGAGGAGCCAAGCGAGCTTAGCCTTCGTGTATATATCAAAAATTTACGCCAAATTTTAGGCAAAGATGCCATTTTAAACAAGCGTGGAGACGGCTACATCTATGTCTGAAAAGACGCAAATTTTATTTAAAATTTTATCCCTTTATCTTGTTAGCTCTGTGCTATTTTTGAGCTATTTTTTTATACACGACTACCAAAATAAAAAAGAAGCACTCATCTTAAACGAGGTAAAAAGCCTAAAAGAGATCAAGATGGGCATATATATGAAAGCCAGGATGAATGGCCTAGACTCGGTCTCAAGCCTCACAAACGAAAAGGGCGTACATGCTTGTATCGTGCTGGAGAATGGTGAGAAAATTTATAAAGATTTTGAGTGCAAAAATATCAACAAAGGCAAAAATGTAAATTTGATAGACGGCAAGGTAGCGATCTTTGAAAAGATCCAGTATATGGAGGACAACGCCACAGACGAGCTATCGCACGCTGATATTTTTCTAGTTGGCAAAGATATCAAGGTTGAAATTTTATCTTTGCAAATTTCAACCACACTAAAGGCGCTCTTTTTCCTTTTCGCCCTGCTCTTTGTCGCCTTTTACTTAGCAAAACTAAGCCTAAAGCCACTTTATGAAAAGATAGATACGCTAAATCACTTCATAAAAGACTCAACGCACGAGATAAATACACCCCTAAGCGTCATTTCTATGAGCATAGAAACGGCCGATCTTGAAAATTTAAACGAGAGAAATTTAAAGCGTTTTAACAACATCAGCCTTGCCGCAAAGAGCCTAGGCGGCATCTATGACGCACTCGTTCATCTAAGCTTTAACCTAGATAAACCAAGCAAAAAAGAGCTAATCGATCTAAATTTACTAACCACACAAAGACTTAGCTACTTCTCGCCATTTTTTGCTAAACGCGGACTTAAGATAGAGGCTAGCCTAAAGCCTAGTTTCATAAATGCAGACCTTGAAGATGTGAGTAAAATTTTAGACAACCTCTTAAGCAACGCCTCAAAATATGCAGCGCCAAATTCAAAGGTTAGCATCATTTTAGAGTCAAATTTCTTTAGCATAAGCAACACTGGGCGTGGCATCAGCAAAGAGCAGCAGATGAAAATTTTTGATCGTTACACGAGATTTAATGACGATCAAGGTGGCTTTGGCATAGGACTAAATTTAGTAAAAGAGTGCTGCAAGAAAAATGACATCACCGTAAAATGCCAAAGCGAGCTTGATGGCGAGACTACGTTTTTGCTCACTTGGCAGAGTTAAATTTAAAACCACTCTACTCTAAACAATAAAATTTATTAAAAAAGAGAATTTATGTCCAAAATTTATTTTTGATAAATTTTATTAATATTATAATCCTTTTACAAAATCTTAATCAAGGAGAAAAGTATGAAACTACTTGAAAAATACGGGCTTTTCATAAATGGTGAGTGGCGTGACGCAAAAGACGGCGCTACACTTGATGCCAAAAATCCAGCAAACGGCGAGCACCTTGCAAAGATCGCTGACGCTACCGAAGAAGATGTAAATGACGCAGTTCGTGCTGCACGTGAGGCTTTTAATAAATTTAAACACACCACAGTTAGCGAGCGAGCAAGGCTTTTAAACAAGATCGCTGATATCATCGATGAGCACAAAGAGCACCTCGCAAAAGTTGAAAGCATGGACAACGGCAAGCCAATCCGTGAGACACTAAATGTCGATATCCCTTTTGCAGCAGAGCATTTTAGGTACTTTGCTGGCGTTATCATGGGCGAAGAAGGCAGCGCAAACGTGCTTGACGAGAAGCAACTCTCTATCGTTTTGCGCGAGCCAATAGGCGTCGTAGGTCAGATCGTGCCTTGGAATTTTCCATTTTTAATGGCAGCTTGGAAGCTAGCTCCAGTGATCGCAGCAGGCGATGCGAGCGTCTTTAAGCCTTCAAGCGAGACAAGCCTAAGCGTGCTTGAGCTATTTAGACTGATAGATAAAATTTTGCCAAAAGGCTTAATAAACATAGTAACTGGCAGAGGTAGCAAGAGTGGCGAGTGGATCAAAAACCACCCAGGCCTTGACAAGCTAGCATTTACTGGCTCAACCGAGATCGGCCGCGATATCGCCATAGCTGCGGCTCGCCGTATCATCCCAGCCACACTTGAGCTTGGCGGCAAGAGCGCAAATATCTTCTTTAGCGACGCAAATTTAGACAAGGCGCTTGACGGCCTTCAGCTTGGAATTTTATTTAACCAAGGTCAAGTTTGCTGCGCAGGGTCTAGAATTTTCGTAGAAGAGAGTTTTTATGACAAATTTATCGAGGCTGCGGTTAAGAAATTTAGCACTATAAAAGTTGGCGATCCGCTTGATCCTAAGACTCAAATGGGCTCTCAGATCAATAAAAAACAAGCTGAGCAGATATTAGAGTACGTAGAGATCGGCAAAAAAGAAGGTGCAAAGGTGGCAGTCGGTGGCAAAGCCTACACCGCAAATGGTTGCGATAAGGGCGCATTTGTCGAGCCAACGCTGCTAGTTGATGTGACAAACGATATGAGAGTGGCTCAGGAAGAGATCTTTGGACCAGTTGGCGTTGTCATCAAATTTCAAGATGAAGCCGAGCTTATCAAAATGGTAAATGACAGCGAATACGGCCTTGGTGGCGGTATTTTCACACAAGACATCACAAAAGCACTTCGTGTAGCAAGGTCTATGGAGACTGGCAGGGTTTGGATCAACACTTACAACCAAATCCCAGCAGGAAGCCCATTTGGCGGATATAAAAACTCAGGTATCGGCCGCGAGACGCACAAGATCATACTTGAGCACTACACTCAGATGAAAAACATCATGATCGACCTTACCGGCAAGGTCAGCGGCTTTTACGCACAATGATTTTAGGGGGTTTTGCCCCCCCTACTGCTTTAAATTTCATAAATAAAATTTCATTCTAAATTTATCAGCAAATCGCAATCTTTATTTTTAAGCTTAATAGACTAAAATTTGCACCAAAGGAGAAAATTTGAGCGAGCAAATTTACATTATCGGCGACGTTCACGGCTGTTTTAACACGCTTTTAGAGCTTATCAAGCAGTTTCCAAACAAAGAAAAATCTCAAATTTGCTTTGTTGGCGACGTGATAGATCGGGGGCTTTTTAGCTGCGACGTGGTCGAACTTATCATGCAAAATGACTATAAAATGGTAATGGGAAATCACGAGCGAAGGCTACTAAACAATAAATTTGAGTTTTTAAACAACAAAGTGCCATTTGATAGGAGCTGGTTCTTTGGAAATGGTGGCGAGGCGACATATAGATCATATCTTGGACAAAGCACGGAGTTTAAGCAAAGGCATGTGGATTTTTTAGAAAGCAGGCCAGTTTATCTGGAATTTAAAGACCATAAAACCCAAAATGGCGAGCATCTGGTAGTCTCTCACTCAGCCGTTGGCAATATGTGGGAGCTAAGAAACGATAAATATGCTAGCGAAGAGTTTAGAAGGCACCTGCTCTCAGGCAGAGGCGATGAGCTGCAAGTTAGTGGCATATTTAACGTCTATGGGCACACGCCAGTAAGAGAGGTGAAATTTTATAAAAATAGCGCAGATATCGATACAGGCTGCGTTTTTAACGAAGTTGGTTATGACAAACTAAGTGCGTTAGAATTTCCATCGATGAAAATTTATACTCAAAAAAATGTTGAAAATTTTAACAAAAAGGATAAAAATGTGGTTTTCTAAAAAGGGCACTAGCTTTGCTAGCAGTGTTGATAAATTTTGGTGCGAGCTTGGTAAAAATTTAGACAAGATCAAGCAAAATTTAGAGGATAAAAATTACGAAACAGCGAGTAAAATGACTGAGGAGGCGCTAAATTTATGTTTAGTCGATCCAACCTTTATGATAGGTCTTGTTGATAATAAGATCGATCTAGTGCTCACTCCAGAAGGGATGAAATATAGGCTTTTTTGGCTTAAATTTATCAAATCACGCATGCCAAAAGAGTATGAGGCAAAGCTTACTTGCACACTTGGCAAACAACGTGCACCGCGCGAAGTAGCCACTATACAGATGTATGGCGTGAGTGTTGATGCAAACGAGGTCATGGTCTATGCAAATTTTGAAGAAAAAAGCGTGGATATGTGCCTATACAACGAGACTTTAAGCAAGCTAAAAAACGAAGATGAAAACAAGGCCTATACGCTAGCTTTCATACTTTGCGACAACGTTGTTGGCGAGACAGCGATGATAAACACGCTTGGCGACTTTGAGATCGTAGATGAGCCAAGAGAAAAAGGAGTCGCGCTTACTGACTTTGCTGATCTTATAGATGATAAATTTGGCAAAGAGGCATCAAGCGAGCCGCTAAAGCAGTTTAGCTTTTATGAGCTCGAACCTCGCTCAGACGCACTAAGAGATGATGTTTTTATGGGATATACAAGCCTAATCCCACTGCTAAATGAATACTATGACGGCAAAAGCGATATCTATAATGAAGCCTACGAGCTTGGCATAAATTTCTGCTTTTTAGTATTGTATCACGGCGGCGACGTGCAGTTTGGCATTGATAGCAAAACTAAGATAGAAGATGAGCTTGAAACTAGCACTTTTTGCGAAGGCATGGGTGCAGCGACTGGCACTAAGCACTCTTATGTTGATCTTATCTGCTTTGACAAAGACGAGCTTGAAAAGGCTGTTAGTAAATTTAGCAAAGAGCTTGGCATAAAGATAGAAATTTGCGAGTTTAAACGCTAGATACATAAAATTTCACGTAAAATATTGCATATTCTGCTAGCTGGTAAATTTAAAATTGCCAGCTAGCAATAAATTTATCCTTTAAATTTAGAGCTGTTTGAGAGATAGGCGCAAAATTTAAGCCCATATAAAAAGATGATCCACGAGATATATATCCAGACAAAGAAGAAAAGCACAGCTGAAAACGAGCCATATACGCTTAGATAGGTCTTGTTGTAAAGGACGTAATAGACAAAGGCTGACTTGCCAAGATACCAAACGAGCGAGGCGGCAAATGAGCTAAAAAACGCACTTTTAAATTTTATCTCGTCATTTACAGAGATGAGATATGTGACGCAAAATATCACCCAGATGATGAGATATGGCACGATACTTAAGAAATTTATCCAGCTTGTAAATTTAGTCGAGTTTAGCATCTCTTGCACAAGGCTTGAGAGGTAAAAACTACCAGCAAGGCCAAGTGGCGCAAGCGTGATGAGCGTCCAGTATGAGCTAAGTGCCGACCAAAAGCCCCTAGCCTTGCTAGCTCTTGTCACTTTTAAGACTACGTATTCATAATCGCTAAAAAACATAGCTGAAGTAAATATCATCGCCACAAAGCCAACTATGCCTAAATTTCCGCTATTTTGGAGGAAATTTTGCAAGTAGTTTGAGATGATCTCTTGGTTGCTTGGCAAAAGAGCTGAGAAGACAAAGTCTTGAATTTTGGCGTAATAATCCTCAAAGCTAGGCAGTTTAGTAAAGATAGAAAACGATATAAGAAGTATCGGTATGATAGATAAGATCGTGTGAAAACTAAGGCTTGCTGCGTAGTGAAAGAGCTCTTTGTCCTTAAGAGCAGCTAGCAAATTTAAACCACTCTTTAAATCGCTCTTGCTTAAGGACAAACGGCTCATTTATCAGTTGTCTTCTTCAAAAAGTTTTTCGTAGTGAGCATCGTAGTTGTTGATGTGCTCGCTATTTAGCTTCCAAAATACAGTGTCTATGTCGCTAACTCTTGTGTAAAATGGCAGTTGATAGTACTCAACCTCGCCAGTTTTAAACTCTTTTAGCACCTTAAAGCTTTGGCAATCAGCAAAAACGCTTCTGCCATCCATCGCGACAAAGATAAGACCAGCTGCACTTTGAGCACACATCTTTCTAAAGTCATCTCTACTTGGATTTGGCTTGTATTCGTAGCTTAAGTATGCTCCAACAAGGTCTGGATGGATAAATATCATATTAGGAAATGCGCCCAAAACCTCTTCATAAATTTCTTTATTTGGCACGACGATTAGTGAGCGGTTATAAAGGTAGTTTAGCACGACTATATCGCCACTTGCAGGTGCGATGCCAGGGAGTGGGAGAGCCTTTTGCTCAAGTAGGTCAAACACCTCAAATCTAACCTTCGCAAAGCCAGCATTTTTTGAGACAACGCTCACTCTTGCGATGATAGAGCTATCAGTGTCAAATTTATGAAGCACAACGCCGCTTGATCCGATCAAAATTTCAGGGCTATCAACTATCGTTGCTGTGCCGTCACTCTCGACGCTAATAAGAGGAGTTCTATACTCATTTAAAGAAAAATCAGCCCCAAAAGCAAAGCCAAAAAACAGCGATAAAATCACGATTATACGTTTCAAAAATATCTCCTAAGTTTAAATTTTTAGAGCGATTATAGCCTAAAATGCTTTATCTTTTGCAAAATTAAAGCAAGTTTTAGTTAAAATCCCTCCCAGCTTTTTAAAAGGATATCGATGCCTCGTATTTTTGTGATTTTTGCAATATTATGTATAAATTTATATGCCATAAAACCAACTGTCGATGAGCTTAGTTGGCCAAATGGCAGCAGCTTTTTAAATTTCCTAGAGGCAAATAAAATCCCACTTTCACTTTACTACAACCTAGCAAGCGAAGATCAAGAGCTAACAGAAGAGATCATCGCTGGCACAAAATATCAAATTTACAAAGACGATAACGGCGAAGTTAAACAAGCTCTCATCCCCGTTAGTGACGAGCTTCAGATACATATTTATAGAGATGACAAGGGTAAATTTCAGCTTGAGTTTATCCCGATCTTATACCAAAGCGAAGATAAAGTTTTAGCCCTAAAAGTCGATAAATCGGTCTCTGAAGATATCTTTGACTACACCGGCTCTGGCACGCTAGCACTTGGTTTTAAAGAGGTTTTTAGCGGCAGCGGGATCGATTTTAAAAAGATAAACAAAGGCGATACGATCGCTATTGTCTATAACCAAAAACTACGCATGGGGCGCTCTTTTGGCACGCCTGAAATTTACGCAGCGATGATAGAAACTAAAAACAAACGCTACGTGATGTATAAATTTGAAGATAAATTTTATGATAAAAACGGCAAGAAAAATGACAAATTTTTGCTCGTTCGACCTCTTGCAAACGCTAGGATCACATCAAATTTCACCCTAAAAAGATGGCATCCGATCCTTCAAAGATATAGAGCGCACCTTGGGGTTGATTACGGTGCTCCAAAAGGCACACCGATCAAGGCTGCAGGCGATGGCACGGTCAAATTTGTCGGACAAAAGAGTGGTTATGGTAGAACCGTCATCATCTCTCACGCTGGTGGCTACGAGACACTTTATGCCCACTTAAATGGCTTTGCAAAGGGCATAAGAAGCGGTCTAAAAGTAAAACAAGGCACGCTGATAGCATACGTTGGCACAAGCGGCATGAGCACTGGCCCACACTTGCACTTTGGCCTCTATCTAGGCGGCAAACCGATCAATCCAGAAAGCGCCATCAAGGTCGTAAAAAATATAGAAGACAAAAAAGAGTCTGCTAAATTTAAAGCAGTCATAAATAGAAATGATGAGCTGATAAAACAGGCTCTAAGCAACGACAAAGAGTATCACAAGGTGGAATTTTTCCCTAACGTAATAGATTTTTAAAGGTAAAACTTGAGCCAAGAACTAGAAGAAGCAAAAGAGCTGATAGATCAGCATTTAGATGAAAATTTAGAAGACGGCGAGCTCTCTGCATACGAGCTAGCCCAGCACCTAAAAACACTTAAAAAGCATGACGAGGAGCTTTTTGCCAAGTATCTTGAAAAGCTAGATCCTGAAATTTTGGGTGACGTGGCGATAGAGTTGCCTGATCACATGCTAAAAGACGTGATCGATACGCTCCCAGCTGAAAAGATCGTAGAAGCGCTTGAAGAGCTAGAGAGCGACGATGCTACCGACCTACTCCAATACATCGAAGACATCGATGAGGACAAAGCTAGAGAGCTTTTTAACGAGCTAGATAAAGAAAATCAAAACGAAATTTTAAGACTTAGAAGCTATGATGAGGATAGAGCTGGTGCGCACATGCAAACAGAGCTATTTTCAGCTCATCTTGAAGAGAAGCTTGGCAGCGCAGTTGCAAGACTAAGACAAGAGAAGCAAGAAGGAAAACTAGAAAATGTCTCACAGCTTTTCATCATCGATAAAAATAGCGTCTTGCAATACGCCATCCCGCTTGAAGATCTCATCCTCTTTGACTTCACAAAAACGCTAAAACAAAATATCGAATCAACCCAAATCGACCACTACAAGCCTCACATGGCAAACGATATGGATCTCATGCAAGATGTCGCTGATATGTTTCAAGAGTACGATCTAAACGTTATCGCAGTTACAAGTAGTACTGGAATACTGCTTGGTCGTATCACGTATGATGATATCCACGACTACATCCAAGAGAGCGCAACAGAGCAAATTTATAACCTAGCCGGCGTTGATGACGAGTCAGAAGAGGATGATACGCTATTTAAAGCGGGTCGTGGCCGTGCGGTTTGGCTTGGTATAAATTTGCTAACAGCCCTTTTTAGCTCATCTATCATCGGACTTTTTGACGAGACGATCGCAGCATACGTCGCACTTGCTGTTTTGATGCCAATAGTCGCTTCAATGGGTGGCAACACTGGCACGCAAGCACTTGCTGTTACGGTTCGTCGTTTGGCACTTGGCGAGATAGAATTTAAAGATGCAAAGAGCGTTTTAAAGCGTGAGGTGACGATATCGCTTGTAAATGGCCTAATCTTTGGCGCTATCATGGGCGTAATCGCCGCTGTTTGGTTTGACAAAGGCATGCTTGGCGTAGTCATTGGCCTTAGTATGGTTACAAATTTATTCTTTGCTGGCTTTTTTGGAACGATCATACCTTTGACGCTAAGGCGTTTTAACATAGATCCTGCCGTTGGCTCAGCGGTCATTCTTACTACATTTACTGATGCGATAGGATTTTTTAGCTTTTTAGGACTTGCAAAATGGATACTACTATAACAAATTTAGAAATTTTACCTCTTGGTGAGTCAAAATATCTAAAACCATTTAAGATGAAATTTAAACAAAATGGCCTGCAAAGGGACTGGGACTGCGTCAAGGTGATGAATAGCGTCAGCATATTTTTATATCACGAGCAAAAAGATGCATTTTTGTTTGTCAAGCAGTTTCGCCCAGCCGTTTGGTACTCGCAAGAAAAAGAAGGTATCAAAACAAGTGAGCAAGGCTTTACTTATGAGCTTTGCGCAGGACTTATGGATAAGGGGCTAAGCGAGGAGCAAACTGCTAGAGAAGAGGCAGTCGAAGAGGTCGGATACGAGCTAAAAGAGATGGAGCGCATCACGATGACGTATGGCGCTTTTGGCTTTGGCGGCAACATGCAAACGATGTTTTATGCAAAGATCGATGAGAGCATGAAGGTAAATGCAGGCGGCGGCGTCGATGGCGAGGATATCGAGCTAGTTTTTATAAAACGAGAAGATATGATGAAATTTGCCTTTGACGAGAGCAAGGTCAAGGGCTTTGGGCTTATCTTTGCCTACTTGTGGTGGGAGAAATTTAAAGGCTAAAAAGAGACCTTTTTGATAAGCGCAAAGACAACAACCGCCACAACAAAAATGCCAACTAATATAATATAATCCGACATAAGAAACCTTTACGTTTAAAATTTGCACTATTGTAACTAAATTTTTAACAAAATAAGAACTTTATAACCGCACATATCATAAAATAATCAAAAATCATAAGGAGAAAATGATGAGCGAAAATGAAACTCTTTTTATCAACCGCGAATTAAGCTGGCTACGCTTTAACTCAAGGGTGCTCGCTCAGTGTGAAAAGGATATACCTTTACTTGAAAAGCTAAAATTTATAGCCATTTATATGACAAATCTTGATGAATTTTATATGATAAGAGTGGCTGGTCTAAAGCAACTTTTCGCAGCTGGAGTGACGACAAGTAGCAGCGATGGCATGAGTCCGCTCGATCAGCTAAGAGAGATCAGAAAATACCTGCAAGATGAGCAAAATTTAGTCGAGGCTCACTACAAAAACACCGTTGATGCGCTTAGCAAAGAGGGGCTTTTTATCAAAAACTATGACGAGCTTGATGATAGTTTAAAGCAAAAATGCGACGAATACTTTTTCTCAAACATCCTGCCAGTTATCGTGCCTATCGCTGTTGATGCGACCCATCCATTTCCGCACCTAAACAACCTTAGCTTCTCGCTTGCCGTTAAGCTTGCTGATATAGAGCATCCTGAAATTTTAAAATACGGCATGATAAGAATTTCAAGAGTTTTGCCAAGATTTACCCAGCCAAGTAGCAACGTCTTTGTGCCAATAGAAACGATCGTGCACCGCCACGCAGAAGAAATTTTCCCAGGATATAAGCTCATTAGCTCGGCTGCTTTTAGAGTGACAAGAAATGCCGATATCGTCATCGAAGAAGAAGAGGCGGATGACTTTATGATGATACTTGAGCAAGGGTTAAAGCTTCGTAGAAAAGGGGCTTTTGTGCGTATGCAGATAGATAAAGATGCAGACGCCGATATCTTAGAGTTTTTAAATTTTCACATGAAAATTTTTCACAAAGATATCTACTTTTCAAGCATCCCGCTCACACTTAGCTCTCTTTGGGAGATAGCTGGGAGTAAGAACTTCAGCCACCTAGCAAACCCGCCCTACGTCCCAAAAACCCTGCCTCCATTTGGCAACGGCATCTCGATCTTTGACGCCATAGACAAAGAGGATGTGCTGCTAGTTCATCCATTTGAGAGCTTTGATCCAGTCGTTAGCTTCATAAGAGAAGCGAGCAAAGATCCAAAGGTGATCTCGATACGCATGACGCTTTACAGGGTCGATAAAAACTCACCGATCATTCAAAGTCTGATAGACGCTGCAAGCGACGGCAAGCAAGTGACCGTGATGGTAGAGCTAAAAGCGAGGTTTGATGAAGAAAATAACTTGCACTGGGCAAAGGCGCTTGAAGATGCTGGCGCACATGTGATATATGGCATCACAGGCTTTAAGGTGCATGCAAAAGTTAGCCAAGTGATCCGCCAGATCGGCGATAAACTCAAATTTTACATGCACTTTGGCACTGGCAACTACAACGGCAGCTCAGCTAAAATTTACACTGACGTTAGCCTATTTACCAGCAAAGAGGAATTTAGCCAAGATACGACCTCGTTTTTTCACATCCTATCAGGATATAACAAAAACCGCCGTCTAAACGCCCTTAGCATGTCGCCCTTTCAGATAAAAGAGCGCATCATAGAAAAGATAAGAGTGGAGGCTAGCAAAGGCAGCGAGGGCAGGATCATCGCTAAGATGAACGCGCTAATAGACGAAGATGTGATAAACGAGCTTAGCCGCGCCTCAAACGCAGGCGTAAAGATCGACTTAATCGTTCGAGGTGTCTGCGGACTAAGGCCTGGCGTAAAAGGCAAAAGCGAAAACATCAGAGTTCGCTCGATCATCGGTAAATACTTAGAGCACGCTAGAATTTTATATTTTAAACACGCTAATCCAAAAATTTACATCTCAAGCGCTGACTGGATGCCACGAAATTTAGAGCGCCGCTTGGAGCTCATGACGCCTATCTTTGAACCAAGACTGCAAGAGAGGCTGCTTGAAATTTTAGAGCTTCAGCTAAGCGATAACGACCTAGCATTTGAGCTACAAAATAACGGCGAATACACAAAAGTAGCTAGACGCGAGGGCGAAAAAGTGATCTCTTGCCACGAAGTTTTAGAAAACTACATCTCTAAAATTTACAAATCCGTCAAGAAAGACACCGACAAAGCAAAAGCAGATATGCTTGCAAGCAAGCTTTTAAAAGAGAGCTAAAAGATAAATGGCTTTTAAATTTAAGTTTAAAAGCCATTTTTACCATAAATCCTAAATCTTAAATCCAAATTTCTAAATTTTTATATACTTTAAATTTACATTATAAGCCGCTATAGTGCTAACTTTTATCGCATAATAATTTTTATATATAAATTACTCATAAAATTTCATAATTAATTATCAAATTTTATATTTTAAATATTACATAAGCATAGGCGTTATAATATTTAAACAAATTCCAAATCAAAGGAGGCTTTATGAAAGAGAGTAGTGATACTAAAAAACTCGTCATCGGCACGATCACGCTTGCAATTGCGATCGTTTTCTTTGGAGGTTTTTTACAAAACACCTATGGCGGTATCTTTGACTTTAGCAAACTAGCAGGTCAATTTCCAGAATGGTTTAAAACAGGAAGTGGCACTAGCGCAAAAGGTGGCTTTTTATTTGCCCTTAGCCTCGCCCCTGCCGTCATGCTCGCACTTGGCTTTGTCGCTATTTTTGAGAAATACCATGCACTTTACGCAGCTTCAAGACTGCTAACACCTGTTTTAAAGCCACTTATTGGCATACCAGGATGTTGCTCTATCTCTTTGATAGCAAGCACACAAAGCACCGACGCAGGTAGCTCAACGGCTAAATTTTTGCGTCAAGATGGACTCATCTCACACAAAGAACTTCTCATCTTTGCAGCGTTTCAGTTTAGTGCTGGTGCGATGATCACAAATTTCTTATCTTCATTTGCACCAGTTTTACTAGTGACTGACAAAGCTGGCAACACAGCCCCTGCTACCATAGCCATGGTGCTTGGCATAGTCTTTGTCTTTAAAATTATTGGAGCAAATTTGATGAGACTTTATGTCAAAAAATTTGTCAAAGATGATGAGGAGTAAGAGATGACTGAAAATAAACTAATAACCGACGTATTTGTAGAGGGCGCTAGAAAAGGCTGGGACATCGCAGTAAAAAACACCATCCCAAACGTGCTTATGGCATTTGTCATCATCCACATCTTAAAAGTATCTGGCGCACTTAGCGTGATAGGCAAATTTCTAGGATTTATCATGCTTCCACTTGGTCTTCCAGGTGAGTCCATAGCCGTTTTCATGGCTGCATTTTTGAGCTGGGGCGGCTCAGCAGGCGTGCTAGTAGCGCTTGTGGGAGATGGTACGCTAAATGCAAACGATATCGCTGTCTTGCTTCCTGGCATGGCGCTAGTTGGCTCGACTGTACAGTACATGGGACGAGTTTTAGGCGTGCTTGAAGTACCAGGCAGACACTATCTCGTACTTTTTGGAATTTGCATCCTAAATGCCTATTTAGCGATGTTTGTGATGAGCTTGCTCATATAAGGATTAAAGATGAAAGATAGTGAAATAGACAAATATTTGGCCGATCTAAAGGAGCTAACCGACATCGAAAGCCCAACTTCAAGCATCGACGGCGTAAATGAAGTTGCGGCTTGGTTTAAAAAAAGAGCCGAAATTTTAGGCTTAAAAAGCAGAAGCATAGAGCTTGGCACCGACAAGGTCGCTCCTTGCCTTTTCATCTCAAACGACCTTGAGGCAAAAAGCTACGACTTTTTATTCATCGGGCACATGGACACCGTTTTTCCTGTAGGCACAAAGGCTGATGTGCCATTTAGCAAGATAGATAAGCGCATAAATGCACTTGGCGCGATCGACGATAAAGGCGGCAGCCTGCTCTCGCTTTACGTCATCAAAGAGCTTGATCTTAGCAAACTAAAGATCGGTCTCTTTTTAAACTCACACGAGGAGACTGGCTCAAATTTCGCCAAAGACGCCATAAGAGAGCTAGCCAAGAAGTCTCGCTATGCCCTAGTTGTCGAGCCTGCAAGAGAAGATGGCTCGATGGTGGCTACTAGAAAAGGCGTGATCTCTTATGTGCTAAATTTCCGTGGCGTTAGCGCGCACGCTGGCAACCACCCAGAGCGTGGCCGTTCAGCTGTGGTGGAGGCTGCAAATTTCATCGTTGAGCTCTCAAAACTCACTGATTTTAAGGCAGGCCATACATTTAATAGCATAATGACAAAAGGTGGCGACGCCCAAAACGTCGTGCCAGACTTTGCCAGCGTGACATTTGAGATGAGATATCGCCACGCTAGCTCGGTGGAGTTTTTACATAAGAAGATGGATGAAATTTTATCTCATCCGATAGTGCCAGAAGTGAGCTGTGAGCGCATCCTCATAAACGAAGAAGGACCGATGATAGACGAGGTAAATTTACCAAATATCAAAAAAGTCTTTGACGAGGCTGCGAAGGCCACTGGCACAAAGGTCACTTGGGTCGATGCTGGCGGGCTAAGCGATGGCAACATCAGCGCATCGGCAGGATGTCCGACGATAGACGGCCTTGGTCCAACTGGTGGCAACATGCACACAAAAAACGAATATCTAGAGATAAACTCGGTCGTTAAAAAGTGCAACCTCATAGTTGAAGCGATCAAAAAACTTTCGTAGTTTAGGCAAGCTATATGCTTGCCTAATTTCTAATTTTATAAGTCAAAACCTATCCAAATATCTCAAATTTATGAAACAGCTCTGGCTCATCTTTTACTACGCCACGCTTAATAAGCTCAGCCACTACTTCGCGCTCGCAGTCAGTTTGCATAGGCCAGTCACGCGTGTAGCCCTCCAGCTCGTCCTTGCTAGTCGCATCCATGCAGAAATTTTCGACATCTATATTATTTCTCACACGCCAAAGCAGCATATATGGGTTTTCTAGGTAGTTTTGCATATCCACTACGACTAAAAGCTTAAAAAATTCTCTAAATTCTAAAAGCTTAGAAAAAAGCTCTTTTACAGGGCGATCTTTTTCAAATTTAATCACACAAATAGGCGTTTTACTCTCCTTTTTAAACTGCCTAAGCTCTTTAACATTTGGCGCAACGCTTTGAAATTTAGCCAAAAGTTCATCGCCACATAAAACCGTAAATTTAACTCCAAATTTAGCCAGCAGCTTTAACAAAAAGAAATTTATTCAATTTAACGCAAGCTCTAAATTTAGCTACAAAAGCAACCCGCCTAGTAAACTGCGTCATCAGTAGCGACGGCTTGGCTATGCTCATACAAAAACAGGCATTCACGAGAAATTTATCACAACGGCAACGTTGTTTCAAGGATTTTGTAAAGATCAGCGCTTGCAGGGCGATAGATCGTGACGTTATTGAAAATATGATGATCACAAACCGCGAAAAGATGGACGATCTCGTTTAAATAGGTCATAGCTAAATCAAATTTCTAAATTCCCAGCCAAGTGGCTTAAATTTAAACCAGCCCTACTCCAAAGCTTTTAGAACTGGCTCTGGTTTTAGCTTTACACTTGGGGCATTTTTGCTAAAGCTTATGAGATCCTCTGTAGTTTGGATACTAAAAGGCAGGCGTGTGAGGCAGACTTTAAAGATTTCAGCCGCTGCTATGGCGTCATTTAGGGCTCTGTGGTGGGTGTTGTTTATGCCAAGGAGTTCTTTTAGCGAGCCAAGACCGTATTTTTGCGAGGCGATGGTACGGCGGCTAAGATCGATGGTGCAAAGCTTTCTGTTTAGCAGTATGCCAAGGCCGATCTCATTTAGGCTGTGCGAGATAAATCCGTAGTCAAAATTTACGTTGTGCGCGATAAAGACGCTAGTTCCAAGAAAAATTTTAAACCGCTCCAGCACGTTTAGCAAATTTGGCGCCCCGACTAGATCGCTCGCCTTTATGCCAGTTAGCTCTGTGATATTTTCAGGCACCACACTAGCTGCCACAAAGCTTTCAAAGCGTCCTATTTCAGCACCATTTTTCATTTTTATAGCACCAATTTCTATTATCTGACCATTTGTCGTACCGCCAGTCGTTTCGATATCTACGACGCAAAATTCCTGCTCGCTAATATCTCGAAATCTCGTGCCAAGCTCGATCTCGTTGCTTTCATTTCTAGTGATGTCAAGCCCAAGAGTTCGCCACATATCAAGATCACGCACGTCAATGAGCGATGAAATTTCCTCAATATCGCTAAATTTTAAAATAAACTCGTGATAGCCTAAATTTTGACTAGCTAAAATTTCAATGCTATTTTCTAAACGCTGTTTTTTTGGTTTCAAAACTCAAGC
This sequence comes from Campylobacter concisus, assembly GCF_902460715.1. GTDB lineage: Bacteria > Campylobacterota > Campylobacteria > Campylobacterales > Campylobacteraceae > Campylobacter_A > Campylobacter_A concisus_AK. The sequence continues at coordinate 158,751 of NZ_CABPUX010000001.1, forward strand.
TTTATGGCGCGAATGGCTTGTTCGTATGAATTTGATGAGAAGATGTAGTTGCCAGCCACCAAGACATCAGCCCCAGCCTCTTCAAGATCAGGCGCATTTAGTCCGTTCACGCCGCCATCTACTTCGATGAGGCACTTGGCATTTTTGCGCTCTATTAGCTCCCTTAGCGCCCTTGTTTTCTCAAGCACGACTGGCATAAATTTCTGACCACCAAAGCCTGGATTTACGCTCATTAATAGCACCATATCGACTTCATCGATGATGTGCTCGATCGCGCTAACTGGCGTGTGCGGATTTAGCACGATACCAGGGCTAACGCCGTTTTTTCTGATGTGATCTATTAGCCTCATCGGATGCTTCTCTTCTTCAATGTGAAAGGTTAGAAATTTTGGCTTTAGTGGCAAGAAAAGGTCAGCAAAAAATGAGTTATTTTCAACCATCAAATGAATATCAAGTGGCTTTGTAGCAGCCTTTGCGACGGCATTTACCACGACTGGTCCGATGGTTAAATTTGGCACAAAATGCCCATCCATAACATCAACATGCACCAGATCGCACCCAGCCTCGCAAATGGCTCTTATCTCGGCTGCCAAATTTCCAAAATCAGCCGACAAAATACTAGGTGCAACGTACATTTTAAATCCTTATTTACTTATAAAAATCACGCCAGTTTGGCTCTCTTTTGCATTTAATGTGGCAAAAATTCCACTGCTTGCTCTGTCAAAAAACATCTCATTTTCGAAAAATTTAAAGTTGCTAAGTTTTACCTTTAAATTTCTCTCTATGAAAATGTCTAAAATTTTGCTTGCAATGATACTAAAAATTTGAGAAAATCCGCTTAAACAGCCACACTCCAGATCGCCATTATCTGAAAAAATAGAGCAAATTTTACCAAGCTTGTCCTTTTTAACACCAAGCAAAATTCTCATCTGTACGTCGCCATAAAAGAGCCCGCAAGCCCGCAAATAGTCATTTTCACCCTCTACGTTAAAGGTGCTGATCTTCGCATCAAGGCATAAAATTTCACTCTCTATCAAAGGTGAGAGCACGTCTGTGACACTTGAGATCACAAGTGGCAAAAACTCAACCAAGTTTTTATTCATCTTTGTGGGCTCAATGTCGATAAGGCGCTTTTTAAAATAAAGCGTCGAGTCATCTTTGAAAAAGTCATCCATCTTTTTATATAAAAGTATCTTTGCCGCTTTTAAATTTGACGCAAGTGTCTCTGAGATATTGCCCTCATTTAAGCCACAAATCGCCACTATAGCGCCACTTTTTTGGCTCAGCTCAGATAGCTTTATCAAAAAACTAGCACCTATGGTATTTAAAGCGCCAACAGAATCAGACCAAAAAACAAAGAATTTAAAGCCTACCTTTTGCAACCTTTCGTGAAATTTATAGTCAAAATTCTGCACAAAAGAGCTATCTATGAGCCCAGCTGTCTTGTAAATGACAACGTCGCCTCTTACAAAGGTGCTAAACTCTTTTTTGCCTAAAACGATGTGATTTAGGGTGCTGATGGTGTATTTATAGGCTTGTTTGGCAGCGTTAAATTCTTCTACGCTTTTTACAAATTTACACTTGTAACACTTTTGCTCCAAAAGCGAGTTGATGTAGTCTTTGTATTGCTCGTTTTTGTTATAAATCACGATGGCTTCGCTGCTATCTGCTAAAGTATCATTTAAAAATAGCGTCGCAACTTTTTCATTTTCAAAGAGTGAAAATCTCAAAATATTTTTTGAAGTCTTTGCGACAAGCTCGTAAAAAGTATCGTCATAGTCGCAAACTGCAAACTCAGCGCCTATCTGCTTAGCGATGCTTGATAGATGCTCGCATGTGCTATTTAGCCAAAGTGGGCTAAAAAATGTGACATTTTTTAATGAAAGCAAAATGGCACTTATCTGCCTTGCGCAAATTTGCTCTATTTCGGCCTTTTTGATGCTTGAAGGAGTGATATTAACCTCTAAAAATCCAAATGGCCTAACTATGGCTAAAGAGCCCTCAAAAGTTACTTTCATTTTCTAAGAGCCTTTTTTAAATTTATAACCATATCAGCCGAAGCATGGACGCTAACATCGGTGATCCTATCTATGCCAAAGTCAAAAAATTTAGCAGTGCTTGCCTCATAAGAGAGCAAAATTTTAAAGTATTTTAAGACCAAAACCTCTTCTCTATTGAGCCTGTCGCTATCCCATCCTGCAAGCTTTAAAAGTACTCCAAATAGCGAAATGTCAAACCTTCGCTGCAAGATCCTATCAAAGCTCATGTCAGAAAAGCCAACGATATGTTTAAGCGAGTGTGGATACTTCAAAAAGATCAGCTCGCAAAATATAAGCAAAATTAGCGCGTAGGCAGCTAGAAACAAATTTTTTTGATTTTTTAGCCCAAGATAGTTTAAAAGTTTGCTCCAGTCAGATAGAAATTTGGCATTAAACTCCATCATCGAGTGTAAATTTACACCAAAATTTTTATATCTTTTTGGAGATTTGATAAAAACAAAATAAGAGCAAATTATCATTTTTAGGTTGTCTATGCCTAGCGGATAAGCCATCGCATAGATATCTCTAGTGTGGTTTTGAGCGCCAAAATCGCCTAAATTTACTATCGTAGCAAAGTACGCTTTAAAAGTCTCACTACCCCTCAAAAGCTCCATAGCAGCAGTGATGTCGCCCTCATCCAAGTGCTTTTGGCACTCATAAAAAGCATCGGGCATTTTATAGATAAAATTTGAAATTTCATCTATTTGATTTTTAGTTAGCATTTTTATTTTACCGATTTTTTATTTTGGGGCTATTTTAGCCTTAATTAAATAAAAAATCAACAAAACTTATAAATATAAATCTCCATTTTAAGCAATACTTTGGTTTTGTTTAGATAAAATCAGCAGAAATTTTTGTTTATAAGGAAAAAAAATGTCAAAAAGATGTGCGATAACTGGCAAAGGACCAATGGTAGGCAACAACGTAAGCCACGCCAACAATAAAACTAAAAGAAGATTTTTACCAAATCTTAGAACTATCCGTGTTACTCTAGAAGATGGCACAACAAGAAGAATAAAAGTTGCTGCTTCTACTCTAAGAACTATGAAAAAGCAGTCAAACTAAGAGATAAAATGAAGAGGAATTTATGTCTTTTCTCTCAAGACTTTTAAAATTCCTCAACTGGTCAAACTCCGCAAAACCAGAAATAAGCCTAGATACTGAGCTTTACGAACAACTAAAACCTTTTAGATTTCCACTAATTTCAGTCGTATTACTGTTACTTTTTGGAACACTGGGTTATATCTTTATAGATAACTTCTCTCTCATAGATGCCTTTTACCAAGCAGGTATGACCTTCACGACGGTCGGTTTTACCGAAGTTGCACCCATAACTCCAAAGGGGCGAATTTTTACTATAACATTTATCCTTGTTGGCTTCATCATTTTTACACTATCAATCGGTATCGTTGTAGAAGTTCTAAAAAGAGGCACATTAATTAGCATTTTAAAGGAAAGGCGTATGCTTTACAAGATCGCAAGACTAAAAAATCACTTCGTTATTTGTTATCACAACCTCTACACGATCGAGCTTAGCGCTCAGTTTCGTGAAAATCACATACCATTTGTAGTGGTTGACGACAGAGAAGATATCGCAGAATTAGCTCAAATTTACAAGTATCCATACTTCATAAAAGCTCAGCCTCACACTCAAATCGCCTTTTTAAAAACGCATCTATCAAGCGCAAAAGGATTAATCACTCTTAGCCCAAATATAGCTGATAATATCGCACTTATCGCATCTGTTAGACTTTATGAAAAAGAGATAGGTCGTAAAAAACCTTACCATATCATCACAAACTCTGATAGTGAAGATGATACACAAAGACTTAAAAAACTTGGTGCTGATAACGTAGTCAGCCCATCTCGCCTAGTCGCACAGCGTCTAAGTGCCATGAGCGTAAGACCTGATATGGAAAATTTACTCGAGCAATTTCTATACACAAAAAGCTCGCCTATCGACATAGAAGAAATTCTTGTGCCTGATTACTCTTGGATAAGGTTTAAAAGACTAAAAGAGACGCACCTAAGAAATATCACAAATGCTGACGTGGTAGGCATTAGAGACATAAATAATAAATTTATCCCGATGCCAAATGGTGACACTCTAATCGGCACTGGCACAAAGCTTTTAGTCATCGGCACAGTTGATGGCATACGCCTAACCAAACGCCTAGTAAAGAGCAAACACAAGCCAGAAGAACTAAAATACGTTTAGTTTTTGCATTTTGTGATAAATTTGGCTTAACCGCTATATACCAGAAGCTTTTATAGATCTAAATTTAGATAGCCAAACATTTACAAAGCCTTGTTAAAATTTATAAATTTTTTACAGGAGCTACGTATGTTACACGAATACACTGATCTCATAAATGAGTTGAAAAAAGTTGATGTTCATTTTGCCGCACTTTGCAAAAAGCATGACGAGCTAAATGAAAAGATAGATAGCAAAGCAGCGCAAGCCTCTGAGCTTGATACCTTGAAAAAAGAAAAATTAAAACTGAAAGATGAAATTTACGCTCAAATTTTAAAATATAAAGAAAAAATAAGTAAAAGTTTAAGCTAACAATGAGGCTAAATTTCACTTGGCTCGCATTATTTTAAGCTTTTACTAGACTATAAATTTAAAAAGCCCAAATTTCTTTGGGCTTACAAATTTTATATAGCTTTTATCATCACTTTTGTTAGAAGTTCTGAAAATTTAGCTGGATTTTCTAGGCTCATGCCCTCATTTAGCCTTGCCATATCAAGAAGCAAAGGCGCTATGTCATAAACCATTGCCTCATTTTTCTCAAGTTTTGCGAAAATTTCATGATCAGCATTGATCTCCAAGATCGGCTTAACTTTTGGAGCATTTGCGCCTTGTCCCATCTGTTTTAGCATCTCTTGCATAGCGTAATCAGGGTCGTTTTTATCATATATTAGCACCGCAGCCGAGCTTGAGAGCCTTGAGCTTAGCCTAACATCTTTTACCTCGTCTTTTAAGATTTCTTTCATCTTAACAAGTGTGTTTGCAACCTTGCTCTCATCGACCTTCTCATCGTTTTTGATCTCGTCGTTGATATCAGCATGTGAGACTGATTTTAGAGGTGTTTTGTCAAATTCATTGACCATTGGCATGACGATCGTATCGATCTCCTCATCCATTATTAACACTTCGATATCGTTTTTCTTAAAGCTCTCAAGAAGCGGCGAATTTCTTAGCATATTTTCGTTATTGCCGCTGATGTAGTAGATCGACTTTTGATCCTCTTTCATCGCCTCTTTGTACTCTTTTAGACTGATAAGCCCATCTCTTTTTGAACTTTTAAATAGGCAAAGATCTAAAATTTGCTCTTTTTCAGCGTTAAAGCCATAAAGTCCCTCTTTTAAAACCTTGCCAAATAGTTTGTAAAATTTTATGTATTTTTCGCGGTCGTTATCTTTTACTTTTGCAAGTTCGCTTAAAATTTTCTTCACACTTTGTTCTTTAACGGTTCGCATGATCGCATTTTCTTGTAAAATTTCACGGCTAACGTTTAGCGGCAAGTCCTCAACATCGATCACACCTTTGATAAATCTTAGATAAGGTGGCAAAAGCTCTTTTGCATCGTCAGTTATAAAAACCCTCTTTACATAGAGCTTCACGCCACTTTGATAATCAACCCTAAAGAGATCAAATGGCTCAGTGCTTGGCACATAAAATAGCGTCGAGTACTCGATCTTACCCTCAGCCTTTGTGTGGATGTAAAGGAGCGGATCGCTGCTGTCATGCGAAATTTGCTTATAAAAGTCGTTGTAGTCTTGCTCTTTTAGGCTGGCTTTATTTAGCCTCCAAAGCGCATTTGCCTTATTTATTTGCTCGTTTTTGGTCTCATAAGTGCCCTCTTTTTCGCCTTCTTTTGGAGCGACGTAGCTCTCTTTATCCATAAAGATAGGATAAGGGATGTGGTTTGAGTATTTCTTAACTATCTCTTCGATACGCCAAGAATTTGCAAACTCATCGTCGTTTAAGTGCAAGATGATGTCCGTGCCAAAGCCATCTTTTTTAGCATCTTCTATCTCATAGCTTTTTGCATCAGATGTCCATTTATAGGCTTTATCGCTTAGCGCTCTTTTGCTTATAACTTCGATCTTACTTGCCACCATAAATGCTGAGTAAAAGCCCACGCCAAACTGGCCGATCAGCGAGCTATCTTTTTTGGCATCGCCGCTTAAGCTTTGCATAAAGCCCTTTGTGCCACTTCTTGCTATCGTGCCTAAATTTGCGATGAGCTCGTCTTTATCCATGCCGATACCGTTGTCGCTGATGGTTAAAGTCTTAGCTTTTTCATCTACTTTGATATCTATCCTTGGAGTGTAGCTTAAGCTTTTATACTTTTCATCAGTCAAGCATAGGTAGTTTAGCTTGTCAAGTGCGTCGTTTGAGTTCGATATAAGCTCTCTTAAAAATATCTCTTTGTTTGAGTAAAGAGAGTGGATCATCAAATTTAAAAGGTCATTGACCTCGGTTTGAAATTCAAATTTATCTGCCATTTTCTTTTCCTTGTTTTAAAAATTTTGGCAGATTATAGCACAAAGTGATAAAAATATACTTAACCTTGATAGCATTACTATCAAGTTTTTTTATAAATTTTTAGATATATATGCTAGTTTATAAATAAAATAGAAATATGCATTTAATTTATATTATTAAAAATACTTTTTTGTATAGTATTTATTTAAAATAATGCATATTTGGCTATAAATTTTTTA
>NZ_CABPUX010000001.1:165777-191247 GCF_902460715.1 Campylobacter concisus
TTTTTAGTTCGTTTATAAAATTTAGCCCTTTTGGCTCAAAAGCTGCCTTGCAAGAGGTGGCAAATTTTTAAATTTTTATAACTTTTTTACTTCATCTATTAGCTATCTTTTTATACTTGAAGCTTTATTTTTAGCTACAAATTTGACATCGGCAACAATTTAAAAACTAGTCAAAAAAGATGCACACGAAAGCAAAAATCAAATTTGTAGCTAAAAATAAAGCTTCAAGTATAAAAAGATAGCTAATAGATGAAGTAAAAAAGTTATAAAAATTTAAAAATTTGCCACCTCTTGCAAGGCAGCTTTTGAGCCAAAAGGGCTAAATTTTATAAACGAACTAAAAAGCCTTGATAAAGAAATTTACGCACTTGGCGGACTGTGCAGTGAGAACTACAAAGAGGCCATAAAAGCAGGCGCAAGTGGCATTTGCTTTATGAATCTTGCAATGAGTGGCGATATAGAGCTTATAAAAAAGATAGCAGAGAGCAAAAACGAGCAAATTTAGACTTATTTGCATAAAATTTTACATATTATTTTATGTAGAATGGCAAAAATTTAAGTTAAAATTGACTAGCCATGTTTGTCTTTTTAATTTTTATGCTATGCGAATTGTCATAAGCGATGCAAAAATTATTGGTTAGCAACTCTAGCTTTTCTCATATCTTTTGTATAAATTTAGAGTTTTATCAAATTTAAAATTTACTCTGAAATTTTATAGCTTTTGCCACAAAAACCTGCCCTATTTTGTCAAATTTATCATTACACAAATAGTAAATTTCAGATACAGACTTTGTTATTGGTGTGGTAGTCCATTTTGTTAAAAAGGGTTGCATAAATTTAGCAACAATAAAAACATGATTTAATATTTGCTCTATATTTTGCATTTTTTACTATTTTGTCAAACTTAGTATTGCTCAAAGCAAAATAGCAAATTTCAGATACAGATTTTGTTATTAGCGCAGTGATCTCCTTTTTGTTAAAAAGGATTGCAAAATTTAGCTGTTGCTACTTAGTGTGCCAGCCAACTAATCATCGGCTACTACAAAAATACTAAATTTTATTAATTATCACCAAATTTGAATATATAAATTTAAAATAGCCTAAATTTAGCTGCCACAAAAAGATAGCTAGCTTAAATTTAGGCTCTATTGTGGATTAATTTTAAGAAATTTTCTTTTGTTTTGGGCGGAAAACTTTCATCACGTTTTCATCAGTCTCGATAAACGCACCCTCGATTAGATCGATGCAGTATGGCACCGCTGGAAATACCGGCTCTAAGCACTCTTTTATCGCCTTTGGCTGACCTGGTAAATTTATGATGAGCGCATGGCCTCTTATGCCTGCTGTTTGGCGTGATAGGATCGCTGTTGGAACATATTTTAAGCTCGCAGCTCTCATTAGCTCGCCAAAGCCTGGCATCATCTTCTCGCAAACCGCCTCAGTAGCCTCTGGAGTGACGTCTCTTACTGCTGGTCCTGTGCCTCCAGTCGTTAGCACAAGGTCGCATCCTAGCACGTCTATCATGTGCACGAGCCTCTCTTTTATGAGATCAAGCTCATCAGGGATCACCTCGTAAAAATACTCTCTTTCGCTTACTATCCAGCCGTCAAGCACCTCTTTGATCGCTGGTCCTGATTTGTCCTCGTATGTGCCCTCGCTTGCGCGATCTGACATAGTTAGAATTCCTATTTTTGCTTTCATTTTTTCTCCTTTATTAGTAGTTTTCATTTAAAATTTTAGCAAGCGTCTCTTTATCTACGCTCTCGTAAGCAAGCAGATATGAGCTTATCCTTGCGATCTGCTCGTTCGTGCCCTTTAAAAATGAGATTATCTCATCTTTTGCTTGTTTTAAAATTTCTTCCACATCGTTTGGATTTGGCACGAAAGAATTTCCCATGCCATACTCATAAACCATCTTTGAGGCGATCTCTTTTGCTAAATTTAGATCGTTGCTTGAGTTTGAAAAGATGTCGTTCTCATCTATCTCGAGCTTGCACATGCCAGAGATTAAAACCTTTATGCGTGAGAGCATCTGTGACTTTGACTCGATCTCTTGCTCAGTTGCCATAAAGCGGTCTTCTATGAGCGAAATTTTTTCAAATTTCACATCAAACCAGTAAGCACTTAGCGCCTTTGCGCCTTGATAGATGGCTTGAATTTTCTTCTCGCTCTCGCTGTAGCTTAGCACCTTTTTCTTGCCGAGCAAGACCTTGTTTAAAACAGCCTCAAAGTCTCTCATCCTAAGCACGCTTTCGCCGTTTCTTAGAGCATTTATCGCTGCTTCATTTACAAGCGTGCTAAGTGCCGCACCAGAAAAGCCAACGCTCATCCTAGCGATATCCTCGGCTGACACTTCACAGTTTTTATCTCTTAGATATGTATTTAGGATAGCCACCCTGTCGTTAAAATCAGGCATTGATAAAAATATACGCCTATCAAAGCGGCCTGATCTAAGTAGCGCCTCGTCGATCATCTCGATCCTGTTTGTTGCAGCTATGACAATGACACCTGAGTTATCCTCAAAGCCGTCCATCTCGGTTAGCAGCTGATTTAGCGTGGCTTCTCGCTCGTCGTTTCTAGTGCCACCCCTACTCTTACCAACAGCGTCTATCTCGTCGATAAAGATGATTGAAGGTGCGTAGGATTTGGCTCTACTAAAGAGCTCTCTAACTCTTTTTGCGCCCATGCCGACGTAAATTTGCACAAAGCTTGCGCCATTTTGGTAAAAAAACGGCACATTTGCCTCGCCAGCGACCGCCTTTGCCACAAGCGTCTTACCAACTCCTGGAGGGCCTATCATCAGCACGCCTTTTGGCATTTTGATACCAAAATTTTTATATTTTTGCGGATTTTTAAGAAAATCAACTATCTCACTAAGCTCGCTTTTGACCTCGCTAATGCCCGCTACATCGCTAAATCTCACGTTTGAAATGACTGGCATCGCATTTTGATTTAGCACGCTTTCTATCTCAAAAGCGCCGTCCTTTTTGTTTAAAAGACTCTCCTCTTTCTTCTTAATAGCCCGAAAAATATAGGAGTACCAAAGCACAAGACAAACAAAGATGATGCTTCCCCAGACCATGCCAGGCGTGATATACTGCACGCTTCGTTCGACTGGGACCTTTTTGATAAGCTCTTTTATGTCTATGCCCTCTTTTATGATGGCAAAGCGGTTATTTTGCGCATAGAGTATGACTTCATCTTCGTCGATGACCGCTTTATCGATGAAATTTCCATCCATTAGTTGCATATATTGCGAGTAGGTGATGTTTCGTGGCTCTTTGCTAACAGCAAAAAGTAGTGCTATTATCAGAGCCATAGCGGCTATTATCAGGATATTTTTCTTATTAAATTTAAATTTTTGCATAATTGGCATCTGGCTTAATTTCATATTCGCTTACCTCCAACCACTCTTTTGTTATGTCTTTTTGACTAGAAATTTTAGCTTTGTTGTAAAACTGATCAAAGCCCTCGTAAAAGTCGCCATTTTTTTGCTCGACTAAAATTTTTAAAGCTCCGTTATGATTTTTTCTAAAATTTTCATTGTTTTTAAAAGCAATGCCTTGTAAAACTTTTAGCCTTGCCTTTGCCACATCACCACTAACGTCGCTTTTTAGTGTCGCTGAGTGCGTATCACGCCTAGTTGAATAGACAAAAGCGTGCAGATGTGTGATAGGAAATTTCTTGAAATTTTCTACCGCTTCTGCCCAAATTTCTTCACTCTCACCTGGATGACCCACGATATAGTCAGTCCCCAAAGCAAAGCCAAGTGAGCTTAGCTCATTAAAAAGCTCTAAGTCGCTAAATGCGTTGTTTCGCCTGCGCATAATCTTTAGCATCGCCTCGCTCGTGTGCTGAAGTGCGATGTGAAGATGGCGCTCCAGCCACTCCTCTTTTAAAATTTCTCTAAAGCTCTCATCTATCTGGCTTGGCTCGATACTGCCAAGTCTTATGCGTCTGATGCCTGAAATTTTGCCTAAATTTGCTAGCAATTTGCCAAGAGAGCTATTTGTATCTTTGCCGTAGCTGCCTATGTTTGTGCCAGTTAAGACGAGCTCATTATAGCCATTTTGAGCTAAAATTCTAGCTTCTTTTAAGATCATCGCCTCGTCCATGCTCCTAGCTCTGCCACGCACTGAAGGGATGATGCAGTAGCTGCAGTTAAAGTTGCAACCTTCTTGAATTTTTATAAAAGCCTTTGTGTGATTTTCGTAGTTTGTGACGATGTTTTTATCGACTGAGTTTAAATTTCCAAGCTCAAAAAATGGCTTCTCTTGTTTTAAAAGCTCGTTTAGATCACTCTTTTTACTAGCTCCTAGCACACCAAAAATGCCGCTTGCAAACAGCTCCTTACCCTTGCTAACTGCGCCACATCCTGTTAGTATCACCTTTGCGCCACGTCTTTTTACGCCGTTTATATAGTTTCTAACTCCGCTATCAGCCGAGTTTGTAACGGTGCATGAATTTATCACGACGATATCAGCACCCTCTTCGTCGTTTGTGATCTCATAGTCTTTTATGTAGCTCTTTAAAAGCTCGGTGTCATAGATGTTTGTGCGGCATCCAAATGTCTTAAAAAATATCTTTTGCATTAGATATTTTCGCCCTCTTGCTCAGCGTGAGCTACGTGATCACTTGGCGTTTCTTTTTTGCCTATAAACATAGTTTGTGTTGGGTAAGCTATCTTTATATCGTCGTGAGCCAAAAATGCCTCTATGATCTCAGCGCTTATCGTGCTTCTAAGAGCGAGCGTGGCGTATGAGTTTGACATAAACCAGCATGAGATATTTATGCCGTAAGGCTCAAAAAATGTATAAATTCTTGGCTCTACGTTTGGATTTTTGATGCTGTACTGGCTTCTTAGCTTGTTCATCTGACGTTTTGCGATGTCAGTGTAGCCTTTTGAATATTTTTTTACTATATTTTTTGCTAGATAGGCGGCCTTTTTGTGATTACTATCAAAGCTTATCACGACATCTATGCCGTCCCAAACGGTCTTCATGCCGTAGTGTGAGTAGTTTGCGATGAGGTCTGTAAAGATGTAGTTATTTGGCACAAAGATGATCCTACCTGCACGGCGGTTTGTCTTATAGGTCGAGTAGCTAACATCTTCAAAAACGGTTAAGCGAAGCAGCGAAATGTCTATCACATCGCCCACAAATTCGCTCCCGTCGTGATAGACTCTGACGCGGTCGCCCACGTGGATCGTGCCACCAAACATGATAACCATCCAGCCAAGCATACTCATAAACATATCTTTCATCGCGATGGCGATACCAGCTGAGGCAAAACCTAGCACGGTTACTAGATATGTGACGTTTTCGATGTACGAAAAGAGCAGGATTATGATGATAACGGTGATGTTTAGCACGTTTAAGAATTTATTGACCGTGTAAAATCTCTCGTTATCCGTGATCGTTCTTTTAACGATAAATTTAGCGATAAACGTTAGTCCGATCGTTAAAAGGATGACGATGGCTGTGTAGCCCATGCTTAAAAACTGAGCCTTTATGTCAGAGGTTGTCATATTTACCGCTTCATCTGCCCTTTTTTCATAGACGCTATAAGTGGTATCAGCGATCTGTTTTGCCGCTTTGAAGTCGCCTATCTCTTGCTTTGCAAGGTTTAGACTTGCTCTATTTTGCTCGCTATCATCTATCAAATTTAGTCTATTTAGCAAATTCTCTTTTGCTTCAAGCTTCTCAAGCAAGGTGTCAAGCTCTTTGATGTGTCTTTGGTACTCGATCTTGTCGCTTCTTATCTTTTTGATGTATGAAAAGCCAGATACCAGCGCCACTGGGCTATTTATCCTAGGTGGTGTCTCCATTTCTGGGGCTGCTAGCATATTTGAAAATGGCGTTTTCTCATACTCTTTTAGCAAATTTATCTGCTCTTTTAGAGTTTGACTTCTCTTTATGAGATCGCCACCTCTTTTTGAGCCTTTATCGAGCTTTTTAAGCTCATTTTCATTTTGCTCTAGCTCATCAAGAAGCTTTTGATAGGTGTTGTAGTTAGCGTATCTCGTGATCCAGATGTTGTTTTTTAGGGAGTTATCTAGGTTTGAAATTTCTTTTATAAGCTCGCTATTTTGTAAATTTTGTGAGACATTTTGCTCAAGTGTGGCGTTTTCTTCAGCGTAAAGTGCAAAGCAAAAAACTAAAAAAACTAGGATCTTTTTCATTTAAATTCTCTCAAAGTTTCTAAAACGTCCTCTTTTTTGACGTCATTTTTGATGAACGCACTACCGATTTTATCTGCGATGATGAAATTTATCTTATCACCTTTTGTCTTTTTATCCATAAAAAACGCCTCGTAAAATGCATATTCATTTTCTATTTTATAGCTTACGGGCAGATCAAATTTCACTAATACCTGCTTGATCTCCTCTGCCTGCGCCTCGCTCATTAGACCAAGCCTAACGCTTAGGCGATTTGCCATATTCATACCTATCGCCACCGCTTCGCCGTGTAAAAATTCTTTGTAGTTTGTCTCGTTTTCTATGACGTGAGCAAAGGTGTGGCCGTAGTTTAGGATGGCTCTTAGCCCCTTTTCTTTCTCATCTTGCTCAACCACTCTAGTCTTTAAATTTATAGACTTTTCAACTAGCTTTGCTAAATTTTCATCGTCTAAATTTACGCTCTTTAGCCAGTTAAACATCTCTTTATCAAATGTCACAGCCATCTTTAAAGCCTCAGCCACACCAGCTGCAAATTCTCTCTTTGGCAATGTTTTTAAGAAATTTATTTCGCAAAAAACTGCCTTTGGCTGATAAAATGAACCGATTAAATTTTTACCAAATTTGTTATTTACCCCTGTTTTTCCGCCAACACTAGCATCAACTTGCGCTAAAAGCGTGGTTGGGATATTAATAAAGTTTATCCCTCTTTCATATATGCTTGCCACAAAGCCAGTCATATCGCTGATAACGCCACCGCCAAGAGCTATGAGTGTAGATGAGCGGTCAAATTTACTAACAAAAAGCTGCTCTAAAATTTGCTCTATCGTTGTTAAATTTTTATACTCCTCGCCATCTGGCACGCTTATGATAAATTTCTCATCGCACTTTAAAACGCTAAGTAGCTTTTCAAGGTGAAGCCCCGCTACTTTGGCATTTGTGACGATGCCGACCTTGCCCTTTAGCTCTAATCTCTCAAGCTCGTTTATATAAATTTTATAGCTTGAGCCCTTTTCCTTAAGGTTTAAATTTATCTGCATTTTCTACTCACTTACTGGCACAAAAAGCTGTGCGTTTTGGCTTAGTTTTTTATAAAGTCTATTTAAATTTGTCGATAAAAAGGCAAAGACGCTACCATTTGCCACGTTTTTAGTAAACATCACAAAATGAAGCAGATCATTTGTGCCCTTTAGCTTTACAAGCGGGTTTTTCAGGCTGTGATGTTCTATCTTTATGCGCTTTGAAAAGAGCGTGCTAATGCTCTCAAAGTGCTCTTTTAGCGCCTCATCGTCGCTATGCTTGTTATCAAAATAGTAAAATCTCATCTCCAAATCAAGCTGCGCGCAGCAGTCTGTAATGACGGCTGATTGATTTTCGACCTCTTGGCTTTGATCGCCAAGTATCACGCCCTCTTTTATATTTGAGAGCAAAATTTTGCCCGTTTTTAGTACTGGGATTTTAAGCTCATAAAATAGCTTTTGAAATTTAAAAAAGTATCTATCATCGCTTATGATTAGTCCGATGTCGTGCTTTAAAACGTCATCTTTTATCGATTTATTATCGCTATTAAAATAATCCATCAAAACAAGGATATTTTTCTCTTTTATCGCCTTTAGCGTCTCTAAATTTTCGCCTAAAGTTGGGTTTATCACCCTAAAGATAAGGCGTTTGTTATTTAGCTTTGAATGCACATATAGACTATCTTTTATGAGCTTGCTAACTCGCTCTTTGCTCATTGATCTCATGTCGATTAGCGTGTAGATGTTGCTGCCAAATGGACTTGGAAACTGCCCACTTTCTCGTTTTATCGAGCGATAAACGTTTTGAAGCACGTTTGGATCGCCAACGATTAGCAAGATATCGCTTGGCTGGATCATTGTATTTGGCTTTGGCAAGATGATCTCAGCGCCCCTGTAAATGAGCGCTATCCGCCATCTTTTTTGAGCGATCGAGCTTACATGACGATACATATATGAGCTGCCAATAGGCACCTTAACCTCCATGATCTCGCCCTCACTAAAGCCGATATTATCAGCATACACAGGCATGTCTGGCAGATAGTCCATGAGCCTAGAAGCTGCGATATCTCTTATATCAACCACGCTTAGATGCTTATCGCTTGCAAAAGTCTCCTTGCACTTTTCATCAAGCTCCCACGAGTTCATAAAAATGGTCTCAGTCTTTGTGCTGATCTGTCTTAAATTTTCATAAACAGCAACCGCTTCATTTTTGTTCTCACTCACAATACAAAACTGGCTAAAATAGCCATCACTTATGCTCTTTAGCTTTGAAAGGCTAGTTGGATCAAACTGATAAAATGTGAAGTTTTCGTAATTTGCCTTTTGGCTGTGATCTTCATTTGAAACAACGATGTAGTGGTGTAAATTTGACTTTGCTCCAAGAAGTCTATCTAAAAAATTTCTTGCAAAAGCTCCACCAGCGATTATTAAAATTTTCTTCATTAATTCTCCGTATTTTAAAGCCGCATTATAACAAAAGGTCTTTAAAATAAGCTATTTTTGGCTGTAAATTTAAGCTTTCACAGCCAAAAAATTTAAGAAAATTTTAGTAGATTATTTCAGAGATTAAAGTATCGATAGCTGAGTTTGCAGCCTTGTTTATCGTCTCAAAAATGGTGCTTGAGCTTGGATCTGGGCAGAAAATTTCTTTTGTGATCATGCCTGATTTTAGCGAGGTGTTTGCGTTAAATAGCTCATACGCTAGCGAAACTTCGGCCTTGTCGCCTCTTATTTGAAGTGAAATGATGCTAACTTTTAGCCTAAGATCCTTTGCATTTGGCGAAAATATCGGCTTTGCAGCGCAGTTTGAGTAAAGCCCTTTTACAAGCGACTTATAGATCATCTCGCTTGGCTCAGAGACAAATTTAGCGTCTGTCAAATACCTTATCTTATTGTTTTCAGCGACGATTAAAATTTTTCTGGTATCGACCATATCAAGGGCGCTTACGTTTTCTATGAAGACATTTTTTAGCTCTTTTTGCTTGTTTTCAGCCGAGCACTCTTTGTTTGAGTAGTGAATTTCATACATAGTTGCCATTGGCACGTCGGTCTTTAGCGAGCAGCCAAAAAATAAAAATGTAGCCGCTAGAAAGATTAAATTTCTCATTTTTTATCTCCTTTGTCATTTGGCACTGGATTTGTGAAGAAAAACTCGTAAGGATTGTCCTCAAGTCTTTGAAGCGCGCCTCTAAACTCACGTAGCGTCTTGTCAAATCCATTTAAAAAATCGCTAGCCTCTCTAAGCAGCGGTGAGACGGTGTTTCTAAGGTCATACTCGCCGTTTTTTACCTTTTGAGTGACGATATCTTGAAGCGAGCTATATCCAGTGACAGCCAAATTTGCTGATTTAAAGACTGAATTTGCGCTTGCGATTAGAGTGTTTAAATTTTTAGCAAGCTCTTTTGTGTCGGTTTTGTTTAAACTATCGGTGAAATTTTTTACATTTTTAACGATGCTATCAACCTCGCTTAGACCATTTTCATCGGTTAAAACCTGTGTAAATTTATCGATATTTCTTAGGATTGACTCGATGTGAGAGATATTTTCAGCCGAGAAAAAGCCATCAACCTTATCAAGGGTTTGATTTATCTTTAAAGT
Organism: Campylobacter concisus; assembly: GCF_902460715.1. GTDB lineage: Bacteria > Campylobacterota > Campylobacteria > Campylobacterales > Campylobacteraceae > Campylobacter_A > Campylobacter_A concisus_AK. The sequence goes on from NZ_CABPUX010000001.1 coordinate 175,570, forward strand.
GATGTTTTCAGCGTTGTTTCCAAGCTTTGAAAGAAGGCTCTCTTCAAGCTTTAAGATAGGCTTATCGCCTGGTTTAAAATCCTTCGTGCCTCGGCTTATATTGATACTAGCCACGCCACTAATAGCCTGAACTTCGATGCTTGCCACGCTATCAGCCTTGATAGGCAGGTCCTCTCTTATCTTCATTGTGATGTTTATAAGAGCGTTTTTATCATCGACAAAATTTATATCACTAACGCTTCCTGCTGGCACACCGATAAATTTAACCGTAGAATCCACCTTTAATCCGCTTGGCAGCTCGCTTGTGTGGATGTAATACTCCTTAAAATCAACTTTCGTATTATTTTTGCTAGTCATCCACCAGATAAATATAGCAAACGCTGTAAGGCAGGCTATGAAAAACATGCCAACAATGGTATAAGAATTTCTATTTTCCATCTACTTTTTCCTCATTTTAAATAGCTCTTCAAGTGGGTTATTTTCAAGATGTTCAAGCTCTTTTATATCTCCCTCAAAGGCTATTTTTTTATTATCTATTATCAAAAATCTATCCAAAATATCAAAAATACTATCCGCATCATGCGTCACCATGACGACAGTTACGCCGATGCTATCACGAAGCTCTTTTATGAGCGCATCCATCTGGCGTGAGCTAACAGGATCAAGGCCACTGTTTGGCTCATCTAAAAATAGCACCCTTGGACTTAGCACCAAGGCTCTTGCAAGCGCAGCACGCTTTTTCATACCGCCACTTAGCTCGCTTGGATAGAGCATTGAAACCTCTTTTTTAAGCCCCACCTTTTGTATCCAAAACATCGCTATCTCATCGATCTGACGCTTATTAAATTTAGAGTACTCATGGAGCAAAACACCCACGTTATCAAGTATCGTCATCGAGCTATAAAGCGCTCCAAACTGAAACATCGTCCCACTTTTTAGCTTTATCTCTTGTTGTTCTTGTTGGCTACTTTTCCACATATTGACGCCATCAAAAAATATATCGCCCTTGCTTGGCTTTTTTAGATATATCATCGTCTTCATAAGCGTCGTTTTACCAGCGCCACTGCCGCCCAAAAAGCCATAAATTTCAGCCTCTTTGACGCTCCAACTCACATTATCGTGCATTATCTTGTCACCATAACTTGTCGTTATGTTTTTTCCAACTATTATCTCGTTCATATCTTTAGCCACATAAAAATTATCGCAAAAAATGCATCAAGCGCGATAACCCAAAATATCGCATTTACAACGCTAACGGTTGTCATCGCTCCAAGACTTTGGGCGTTTTGACTAACGCCAAATCCCCTCATGCACCCAATGATCGCTATCACCGCGCCAAAAAACGGAGCCTTTATCATACCAACAGCAAAGTGCCTAAGCTCGACCATCTCGCGAAATCTATTGAGATAGTCGCTAAAGCTGATATCAAGTATCGTTTGGCAAATGATCATCTGCCCTAAGATGCTTATGCTATCAGCTATAAAGATGATGACAGGCACGCAAAGCACCATGGCGATGATGCGCGGCAGCACCAAGAAGTTAAATGGTTCAAAACCCATCGTCTTCATCGCGTCTATCTCCTCAGTTAGCTTCATAGCGCCTATTTGCGCGGTAAAACTGGAGGCCGACCTGCCCGCCACGACGATAGCAGCGATGAGCGGAGCCACCTCTCTAAGCGTTAGCATGCCCATGATCTCAACTATAAATATACTTGCCCCAAAGCTTGCAAGCATCGCACTGCCAAGATAAGCAAGCACAACGCCTATCAAAAAAGCGGTGAGCGATACGATGAAAACGGCATTTACGCCACCATCTTTTATATAGTTGCTAAATTCTCTAAACCTTAAATTTGCAGGATTAAATAAAATCCTTACGCTCTTTATCAAAAACTCGCCCAAAAACGAGCCAAACTCAAGCAAATTTACAAATCCCTCGCAAATTTTCTCCCCCAATCGTGAGAAAAAATTTAGGCTATTGTGAGGCGGCATATATTTAAAATCGATCTTCTCGTCATTTAAAAGATCGCTCATCGCCTTTATCTTCTCATCATTTGTGATGATCTCAAATTTCTTGCCATTTAGCGTGTTTTTTAAAAGGATCAAAACAGCATAATCAATGCTCTTTAGCTCGCTAAAGTCAAATTTAACATTGCCTTTAAGCTTTTGGATTTTTTTAAAAATGCTTTGTAAATTTTTTGCGTCTTTATAGCTAAACTCGCCTGCAAATTTTATGGTCGCAGTGCCGTTTGCTTCGGTAAAAACGATATCATTTCTCTTTTGCAAAAAGTTCCTTTGCCTTAAAATTTCTGGATTATATTATAATTTTTGTTAAAATAAAAAATCAAGAATTTTAAGGACTTAGATGAAATTTGAAGTTATAAAAAAAGATGGCAATGCAAGGCGAGGCGTCCTAGCAACCGCTCACAGCGTGATACAAACGCCAGTTTTCATGCCAGTTGGCACGGTTGGCGCAGTTAAAAGCCTAGATGCCTTTGATATGAGTGAAATTTTAGACGCAAAGATAATTTTAGCAAACACCTACCACATGTATCTGCGCCCTGGCAGCAAGGTCGTGCGTGAGTTTGGTGGACTTCACGGCTTTTCTAAATTTGATCGCTCGTTTTTAACTGATAGCGGCGGATTTCAGGCATTTTCGCTTAGGTCAAACACCAAAAACGACGATGGCGGGATAAAATTTAAGAGCCACATCGACGGCAGCACGCACTACTTCACGCCAAGATCCGTCCTTGACACGCAGTATGAGCTAGGCAGCGACATCATGATGATACTTGATGATCTAGTCGCCTTGCCTGCTGAGCCAAAAAGGATAGATCTAAGCATAAAGCGAACGATAAAATGGGCAAAAGAGGCGATTGATTATCACAAATTTATGCAAAGCAAGGGCATTGGGCTAAACCAAAATATCTTTGGTATCGTTCAAGGCGGCACCGACTATGAGGCACGTAAATTTTGTGCGCAGGCACTAAACGAGATGCCATTTGACGGCCTTGCGATAGGAGGTCTTAGTGTTGGCGAGAGCAACGAGGCGATGTATGACACGGTTGAGGCGGTTATGCCATTTATGGATGAGCTTAGACCGCGCTATCTAATGGGCGTTGGCACGCCTGAAGATCTTGTAGAAAACGTCGAGCGAGGCGTCGATATGTTTGACTGCGTTATGCCAACAAGAAACGCAAGAAACGGCACGCTTTTTACTAGCTTTGGCAAGATAAATATCAAATCAGCCAAATTTATAAACGACCACGCGCCGATAGATCCAGCCTGCCAGTGCTACACCTGCAAGCGCTACTCAAGAGGCTATCTAAACCACCTTTTTAAGGCTAGAGAGCTAACGTTTTTTAGACTAGCAAGCCTTCACAACCTGCACTACTATCTAAATTTGATGAAAGAGATGAGAGAGGCGATAGAGATCGGCGAATTTGCTAAATTTAAGCGAAATTTCTACGCAAAAAGGAGCGCAGATGAGCTATAAAAACGTAGTTTGTGGATATTTTTATGGAGATGCATTTGACTACATCACGCTCATCTCATCATCACAAAAGCAAGTTTTTAAATTTTTATTCAAAGATGGCAAAATTTACAAAGAAGATCTTGAGCATGAATGTGACAAAAGCGCGTTTGAAGCAGCTCTTAAGGGACTTTGCAATGAATTTGCAAATAAAATTTTAGAGCACCAAGACGAGCTAAATGAGTATGAGAAAATTTATGCAAGTCAGAAAAATTTTGACAAATTTATAAAAAGACACCACTTTTTAAAGTATGAGATCAGAAAATTTCAAAATAGCATTTCGCACTTTTACGAAGCTCTTGCAATATGTCAAAGTGAGCAGCAAGGGCTAAAAAAAGAGCTTAAAAACAGCATCCACGAAGCAAGCGTCTTTAAAACAATAGCCAACGAATATGCCTGCAGGGTCGAAGACATCTATACATTTATACAAAGCGCTAAAAACGACAAGATAAATAAAAATATCTACCTCTTGACGCTCATTTCGGCTCTATTTTTGCCGCTAAATTTCATCACTGGCTTTTTTGGGATGAATACAAATGGTATGTTTTTAAGCTCATTTAAAGATGGCACATTGATAGTCTTTGCCTTTGTAGCGATGCTTTGTGTGCTATTTTTTATATTTTATTACAGATCAAATAAGGATATTAGTTAAATTTATGCGAGGCTTGGCAAGTCAAATTTCGACCTGCCAAGTAAATTTGAAGTTATTTTTTCTTAATGATGATCTTCTCGCCGTCGCTATCAATGGTGATCTCATCGCCACTTTCAAGCTCATCTTTCAAAATCATATCAGCGATCTTATCTTCAACTAGCTCATAAAGCGCTCTTCTAAGAGGTCTTGCGCCATAAACTATGTCAAAGCCAGCTTTTGCGATAAATTTCTTAGCCTCTTCGCTTAAAACTGCCTTGATACCGCGGTTATGAAGAGTTTTTTCAAGCTCTTTAAACATGATCTCAACGATAGATATTAAGCCTTGCTCGTTTAGAGGATTAAAGATGATAGTATCATCAAGCCTATTTAAAAACTCAGGTTTAAAGTAGTTTTTAAGCTCGTTTTTAACAGCCACGTCACGGTCTTCACCCTTTAGCTCCATTATGAAATTTGAAGCGATGTTTGAAGTTAAAATGATGATCGTGTTTTTAAAATCAACCGTTACGCCTTTATTATCAGTCGCGCGTCCATCATCTAAAATGCCCAAAAGTATGTTAAATACATCCTTGTGAGCCTTTTCAACCTCGTCAAAAAGTATGACTGAGTAAGGTCTTCTGCGAACTGCCTCTGTTAGCTGTCCGCCCTCATCGTAACCTACATATCCTGGAGGCGCACCAAGAAGCCTGCTCACGCTATGTTTTTCCATATATTCGCTCATATCAAAGCGGATAAGCGCCTTCTCATCGTCAAATAAGAACTTAGCCAAAGCCTTAGCAGACTGAGTTTTACCAACGCCTGTTGGTCCAAGGAATAAAAATGAACCAATCGGCCTTTGACCCTCATTTAGCCCTGCTTTGTTTCTCTTAACAGCACGTGCAAGTGCGTGTAGTGCGTCATCTTGACCGACAACGCTCTCTCTTAGATGCTCTTCGATGCGCAGATATTTCTCTTTTTCGCTTGTTAGCATCTTTTTAACTGAAATTCCAGTCCATTTGCTCAAAATTTCAGCTACAAGCTCTTCATCGACTTGATTTTTAAGAAGCACGCCCTCTTTTTTCATGTGCTCCCATTTTTCTTCAAGCTCGTGTTTGTGCTTTTTAGCGTCCGCTATCTTGCCGTACTCTATCTCGGCAGCCTTTTGAAGATCACCATTTCTTTTTGCTATCTCGGCTTGTGATTTTAAGCTATCGATCTCTTTTGTTGCTTTTGAAATTCCGCCGAAAACTGCCTTTTCGTTTTCAAATTTAGTATCAAGTGCTAGCTTTTTCTCATTTAGATCAGCTATCTCTTTTTCGATCTCGCCAAGTCTTTCTTTGTTTTTATCAGCATCCTCCATCTTTAGAGCTTCTTTTTCTACTTGAAGCGTTACGATCTCGCGTTTTATCTTTGAAAGTTCGTATGGCTCGCTCTCTATTTGCATCTTAAGCTCAGCTGCTGCCTCGTCTATAAGGTCTATCGCCTTATCTGGCAAGAAGCGGTTTGCGATGTAGCGGTCGCTTAGCCTTGCAGCGGCAACTAGCGCGCTATCTGTTATCGTGATGCCGTGGTGAACTTCAAGACGCTCTTTTATACCACGTAAAATTTGCAATGCCTCATTTACGCTTGGCTCTTTGACGTCTATTGGTTGAAAACGTCTTTGAAGCGCTGCGTCTTTTTCAAAGTATTTTCTATACTCTTTTAATGTTGTCGCACCAACAGCGTGAAGCTCGCCACGCGCAAGAGCTGGTTTTAGGATATTTGCAGCGTCCATTCCACCCTCGCTAGCACCTGCTCCAACTATGGTGTGAATTTCATCTATAAAAAGTATGATGTTGCCAGCTTTTTTGACCTCGTCGATGACAGCTTTTAGCCTATCTTCAAACTCGCCTCTATACTTTGCTCCAGCTACAACTGCGCTCATATCAAGTGCGATAACACGCTTGTTTGCAAGGCTTGTTGGCACATCGCGAGCCACTATCTTTTGAGCTAGCCCCTCAACGATAGCTGTTTTACCAACACCTGGCTCACCAAGCAAGATAGGGTTATTTTTGCTCTTTCTTATTAAAATTTGCATCATCCTAGTGATCTCTTCATCACGGCCGATGACTGGATCAAGCTCTTTATTTAGCGCTTTTTGCGTTAGATCGATACCAAATTTCTCTAAACTATCAAGGGTATCATCGCCGGTTTGGCTATCTATCTTTTTACCACCTCTTATGCTCTCAAGGTTCTTTTTGATCTCTAAGATATCGCAAAATTTGCTCAAAATTTGTTTGATCTCACTAAGCTCAAGAGCCGAGATGATCCATGTATCAACAGCTATGTAGCTATCGCCCATACTTACCATTAAAGCTTTTGCATTTTCAAGCGAATTTATAAGCTCTCTTGAAACTGAAACGTTATCTTTTGTGACGTTTGAGCTGCTTGGGAGTGACGAGATCTTGCTTTTTATCTCAAGCTCGACTGTGTCTTTGCTTATGTTCATCTTATTAAATACTTGATTTAAAATAGAATTGCTATCAGCAAGCAAAGCCCAAAAGACGTGAAGTGGCACAACTTGTGGATTTTTAGAAAAGATCGCTAAGCTAACGCCTTTTTCAAGTGTCTCTTGCATCTGCGCTGTTAAATTTTCTGTTATGTCAGCCATTAAAGCTCCTTAAGTTATTTTATAATGGCGGCATTATATAACTTTAGTCTTATATTGTCAAGTATTTTTATAGCCTTTGTCACTCTTTTTATATAATTGCTAAAATTTGCTGTTATAAATTTGTGTTAAAAATAGACAAAAGTTAAAAATATAAGGTTAAATTTATGCTTTTTTTAGCCAAATGTTAATAAAATTAAGCCAAAAAATATAGGAGATATTTTGAATAAATTTACTAGATCTTTTGCGCTAAAAATAACAGGCGCCCTACTCATCTCAAGCGTAGCAGTAAATGCACTTTTTGCTAAAACTGAAGATGAGGCGAGTGCAAAACTTGAAGCACTTTCAAAACTTACAAAAACCATCTCAACTGTTGAAAAATACTACGTTGATGACATTAAATTTAAAGAGATAATCGACAAAGCCATCGCTGGTTTGATGCAAAATTTGGATGCTCACTCGAGCTTTTTAAATGAAAAAGCATATAAAGATATGCAGGTGCAAACAAGCGGCGAATTTGGCGGGCTTGGCATAACAGTTGGCATGAAAGATAGCGCACTAACCGTTATCTCGCCTATCGAGGACACTCCAGCTGATAAAGCAGGCATAAAAGCTGGCGATATCATTTTAAGGATCGATGGCAACTCAACTATCGGCACAACGATAGATGAGGCTGTAAATAAGATGCGCGGCAAGCCAAAAACTCCGATAACAATTACGATTTTGCGAAAAGGCGAGCAAAAACCATTTGACGTAAAGATCATAAGAGATCTTATAAAGGTTGAGTCTGTCTATGCAAAAATGATAGAAAATGAAAACATCCTTTATATACGCGTCACAAATTTTGACAAAAACGTCGTCACAAAGGTAAAAGATGCGATCAAAGAGCATCCTAAAGCAAATGGCATCATACTTGATCTTAGAAACAACCCTGGCGGTCTTTTAAATCAAGCTGTTGATCTAGTGGATCTTTTCGTAGATAACGGCGTCATCGTCTCTCAAAAAGGTCGTGATGCATCTGAAAATGTAGAGTATAAAGCAAGCGCTAGCAAAACCTTATCAAAACTCCCACTAGTTGTCCTTGTAAATGGCGGAAGTGCAAGCGCTAGCGAGATCGTAAGCGGTTCATTACAAGATCATAAGCGTGCGGTGATAATCGGCGAAAATACATTTGGTAAAGGTAGCGTTCAGGTGATCCTGCCAATAGACGATACAGAAGCGCTAAGGCTAACCATCGCAAGATACTACTTGCCAAGTGGCAGAACTATCCAAGCTGTTGGCGTAACACCAGATGTAGTCGTGCATCCTGGCAAAGTGCCACAAAGTGATGATAGCGCATTTAGCATCAAAGAGAGCGAACTAAAAGCACACCTAAAGAGCGAGCTAAACAAGATAAATCCAACAAGTGAGGGCAATAAAACTGAAGCAAAAGATGATAAAATTATCATCACACAGAAAAAAGTCGATGAGGATATTCAGTTAAAAACAGCGATTGATACGATCAAAATTTTAAAGATAAAACAACAATAATCTAAAGGAGAACAACATGCAAAAAAGAGAGCTTATCTACGAGGGAAAAGGCAAGAAAATGTACGCCACAGACGATCCAAATCTACTTGTGGCTGAATTTAAAGACGATCTAACAGCATTTGATGCTCAAAAAAGAGGCAACGAAGCTGGCAAAGGCGCGCTAAATAACAAAATCTCTACTCAGCTTTTTAAACTGCTAGAGAGCAAAGGTATCGTCACTGACCTTGTTGAGACAATAAGCGACACTGAGCAAGTGGTCAAAAAATGCGAGATCATACCTCTTGAAGTTGTTGTGAGAAATATCGCGACTGGCTCACTTAGCAAAAGACTTGGCATAAAAGAAGGCACGGTTTTACCTTTTACACTTGTTGAGTTCTACTATAAAAACGACGATTTACACGATCCTTTGGTGACTGACGAGCACTGCATCATCATGGGTCTAGTAAAGAGCGAAAAAGATCTACAAACACTAAGACACACAGCAAGAGAGATCAACTCTATATTATTTAAATTCTTTGCAGAGAGAAATTTAAAACTAGTTGATTTCAAAGTCGAATTTGGTATCGACAAAGATGGCAACATCATCTTAGCTGACGAGATAAGCCCTGATAGCTGCAGATTTTGGGATGCGACAACAAACGAAAAACTTGACAAAGATAGATTTAGACAAGACCTTGGTAGCGTAAAAGTAGCTTACGAAGAAGTTTTAAGAAGAATTCTTTCTTAAGGACAAAGATGAAAGCTGTTGTAAATATAGCATTAAGAAGCGGGGTCCTTGACCCTGCTGGTAAGGCAGTGGAGCATGCGCTAAATTCACTTGGGTTTAGCGGCGTTTCAAATGTCAGGATAGGCAAACAAATCGTTTTAGATATCGACGAGAGCGATAAGAATAAAGCAAAAGAGCAGCTAAAAGTGATGTGTGAAGAGCTTCTAGCAAACACTGTCATCGAAGACTACGAGATCGTGCTATGAAAGTAGCCATCATACTTTTTCCTGGCACAAACTGCGAAGAAGACACAGCTCACGCCTTTAAACTACTTGGCTGCCAAACGCAGATCATCTGGCACAAAGAAGATAAGATCGATGCTGATCTAGTCGTTTTGCCTGGTGGTTTTAGCTATGGCGACTACCTAAGAACGGCTGCGATAGCTAAATTTAGCCCAGCTATGCAGGCTGTAAAAGAGCATGCAAAAAAAGGTGGCTACATATTGGGAATTTGCAATGGCTTTCAGATGCTTCTAGAGCTTGGACTTTTAAAAGGTGCGATGAGAAGAAATGAAAATTTAAATTTCGTCTCAAAATACCACCACCTAAAAGTGATCTCAAATAACAATAAATTCCTAGCAAATTTAGCCAAAGACGAAGTAGTAAATATCCCTATCGCTCACGGCGAGGGCAACTACTACACCGACGAAGATACGCTAAAAAGTCTATATGATAATGAGCAAGTCCTGCTAAAATACTGTGACATCAATGGCAATGAGATAAATCCAAATGGCTCAGTTGATAGCATAGCTGGGATTTGCGATGAGAGTAAGAGGATCTTTGGTCTTATGCCTCACCCAGAGCGTGCTTGCGAGAAAATTTTAGGCACAGATGATGGCATGAAGATGTTAAAAGGGCTAGTTTGGTAAAACGAACACTTTTTATCGCCCTACTCGCGCTAAATTTATTTGCCGCAAACACTGATGAAGTCAGCGTTTTTGACATGATGGATGAGGCAAGAGAGGATAAATTTGTAAATAGCCCAAGTTCAAAGCCGCAAACAAAGACTCCAAGCGAAGAAGATATATCAAGAAAGCTCGTCTCTCCACGCTCTATCGCCCCACAGCCAGAGCGTATCACTCCAGAACAGATGCGAAATATCGTACCGACAAACGAACCAGACATCAGCGTCCCTGATAATCAAGTTTATGACAAGATAAAAATAAAAGACCTCCTTTTAAAAGCGACAAATATCCCTAAAAATGTCGTCGTAGGAGAAATTTTTAGCGTTGAGATCGTAGCTGATACGCAAAGTGACCTTGAGTTTGAGTTTGAGACACAGCTTGATGAGACAAATATCAAATGGCTAAATAAGAAGAATTTTCAATGGGTAAAAGGCGAAGAAAACAAATATATCGGCACTTTCTACCTTGAAGCAACGAGCATTGATGCAAAGACTTTACGAGTTAGTTTGGATCTAAAAAGAAATGGCGAGAACTATCAAAACTCAAACATAAACATCTTTTTACCAAAGCTAAAAGAGCTTAGAAGTGACGAGAACTACAACCACATCGTCGCTGACAACCTTGAGGTGAAGAAATTTAAAACGACTAAATTTGATGATATAAACAACATCATGGTCGTTGAAATTTACGGCAACAATGTCGATCTAAGCGCATTTAATATCGAAAATAAAACGATCCTAAAGCAAGGCGTAGATACGATAAATGGCGACTTTAACTCGCAAAGCGCATATTATTTTGCGGTATTTAAGCCAAACAAAAAGACGCTTGACTTTAACTACTACAATCTAAAAAAAGCTAAATTTGAGAGCTTTTCACTGCCTGTTAGCGTCGAAGAGGACGAGGTTAGCACGCAAATCGGTCTAAATCCAAAACAAAGCGAATTTAGCACTTACAAAGATATCACGATCTACTCTTTGGTCGCTATCTTTATCTTGCTTGCGATATGGCGAAGAAAGCTAAGCTACTTCTTTGTGGCAGCTGTTTTTATCGCACTTGGGATTTACACTTACAATCCTTTTGGTAAAGCAGTGCTTAAGCCAGATGTGAGCGTCACTATCTTGCCAACTAAAAATTCAACCGTTTTTTATACATCTCGTAAAAACGAAAATGTTGAAATTTTAGACACAAAAGATGACTACTCAAAAATTTTATTTAGCGACGGCAAAATCGGCTGGGTAAGAAAGGGTGATCTTGTCAAAAATTAGAGCTTTTTTCTTTTCTATTGAATTTGTGATAAGCGTCGTTATTGTCGTATTTTTTATGTGGCTCTTTAACTCTAAAAATAGAGCCATAAGAAAATTTTGGGGCAGATCGCAGAGATTTTTTGGCGGATATAAGCTAGAAGTTATCGGTAAATTTAGCGACGAAGCAAATATCTTGCTGATAAATCACCAAAGCATGCTTGACATCATCGTGCTTGAAGAGATCCATCCTAAAAATATATGCTGGATCGCAAAGGCGCAGATAGGCAAGATCCCTATCATCGGTAAAATTTTGAGCCTTCCAAAGATGATAGCAGTCGAGCGAGAAAATAAGCACTCTCTAATAAAGCTTTTAAGCGAAGCAAAAGACAGAGTAGAAAATGGCCGTGTTTTAGCGATATTTCCAGAGGGCACAAGGTCTCAAACTAAAGAGCTCTTGCCATTTAAAGGTGGTGCAAAGCTGCTAGTTGAAAAGCTAAATTTAAAGGTTCAGCCTATCGTAATCGTCGGAAGCGATGCGATGAAAGTGAAAGAATTTAGCTTTAAAAAAGCTGACATCAAGCTCTTTTGTCTTGATCTAGTCGATACCTCGAAAGAAAACTGGCTAGAGGCAACTAGAGAGAGCATGCAAAAAGTCCTAGACGAAAATAGAAAATAAATTTAGCTTTGTAAATTTCTTTTGTAAAATTCACATTTTAAGTAGCCACCATAAAGAGTTAAAATTAATAAGTGATAAAACAAGTGTTGGTGTGATATTACCTTATAAATTTAGGCAAATCATATTAGTAAAAAGAATTTTATCCACCAGCGTTTTGCTAATATCTTTTAGAAGTTTTTATATATCAAAGTACGTATCCAAATTTGCTTTTTACCGCCACGAGCAAACAACCTGCAGTAGAAGGACTGCTCTCTACATCAAAAAATGGCTACATCTTATAACACTTTGCTAATATTAGTTCAGCCGTTTTATTATGAGCGTTAAATTTTATTTAAGTCTAATGCCTAAACTAGATCTCTTTGCTGGCTATTTTTGTTAGCCATAAATGTTAGTTTGTGATCGCGGTGAAATAAAACAATAGAAAATTTAAATTATAGAAGTACGACAACTATTTGGCGGAGAGCTCCGCCAAATTTAGTTTTTCTTAAAAAATCTCAATATCTTTGCTTGTAGTTTAAACTGCTCTGAAAGCTCCATTATTGGATAAGCTCCAGCGTATTTTTTGCCGCCAAGTAGGTCTTTGCTAACGCCGCCGCGTGCAGCGATCTGCGCAAAGTCGCCCACTTTTACGTGTCCAGCTGAGCCGCTTTGTCCGCCCATGACGACGTTTCTGCCCAGTACTGTTGAGCCAGCAAGTCCAGTTTGTGAGACGATGAGGCAGCCATTTCCAAGCTCGCAGTTGTGGCCTATTTGAACAAGATTGTCTATCTTTGTGTAGTTTGCGATCATAGTGCTTTCAAAGACGCCGCGATCTATCGTCGTGCAAGCGCCGATCTCGACAAAATCGCCCAAAACAACATTGCCATTGTGATAAATTTTCACATGCTCACCAGTTTTTGTATGCGCATAGCCAAAGCCGTCGCTGCCTATAACGCAGTTTGCTAGCAGGTGACACTCATTGCCGATGACACAGTCATTATAGATGACGACGTTTGGGTGGATGATGCAGTTTTTACCGATAGTTACGTTATCGCCCAAAAACGCCCCAGCCATCACTATCGTGTTTTCGCCCACGCTCACGTTTGAGCCGATATAGACATTTGGCATTATAGTGGCGCTCTGGGCGATGTTTGATGGTTTTGGCTCGCAAAAAAGCGGCTTAGCGTAAATTTTACTAAGGATGGCAAATGCAAGGTGCGGGTTGTCGCACACAAGCGCTACCATACCAGCTGGCACTAAGTCCAAAAGCGATTTTGTCACCAAGATAGCTCCAGCGTTTGAGGTGCTTATAAATTTAGCATTTTTCTCTCCGTCGCAATATGTTAGCTCAGCTTTATTTGCATTTTTTAAAGAATTTAGAGCAAAAATTTCAAGATCTTCTCCGCTAAAAGTAGCATCTACTTTTAAGGCTATTTCGCTTAGTTTCATCATATATCCATTATCACAGATCCGCCGCGCACGACATCAACTGGGTTAAATTTCTTTATCGATTTTAAAAAGCTCTCTACTCTGCTCGCATCGTCAGCCACCATGACGACGATATAGTTTTCGTTTGTGTTTGTGACGATGCCATTGTATGTCTTTAGTATCGCCTCAAGGCCAGCGAAATTTTCACTAAGCGGGATTTTCACAAGTGCCATCTCTTTTTCGACAAATTCGCCACTTTCTATAACCTTATATGTTGGGATGAGCTTGTGAAGCTGTTTTACGATCTGCTCTAAAACCCTCTCATCGCCGCTTGTGACGATACTTAGCCTCGAGAAGTTGCTCTCAGGTATCGGAGCGACTGTGAGCGTGTCGATGTTGTAGCCCCTGCCCGCAAAAAGTCCAGAAATCCTAGCCAAAACGCCATGTTCATTTAAAACTATAACCGAAATCGTTCTTCTGATACTCATTTTTCTTCCTTGCTCTTTAATATCATATTATAAATCGCAGCCCCAGCTGGAACCATAGGAAGCACGTCCTCAAAGCGGTCGATCCTCACGTCGATAAGTGCTGATTTTTTACTCTTGATCGCCTCTTTTAACGCCTTTTTAAACTCATCTTTGCTCTTGCAAACAAAGCCAACGCCGCCAAATCCCTCAGCGATCTTTACAAAATCAGGCTGCAAGCTAAGATCAGTCGATGAGTAGCGCTTTTCATAGAAAAATGTCTGCCACTGGCGCACCATGCCTAAGAAGTTGTTGTTTAAGATGATGTTTATGACAGGGACATTTGTCTCATAAGCAGTCATTAGCTCTTGGATATTCATAAGTATCGAGCCGTCGCCTGTGAAATTTACAACCAAATGTTCAGGTTTCGCGCACTTTGCGCCGATCGCTGCAGGGAGGCCATATCCCATCGTGCCAAGGCCGCCACTTGTGACAAGCTGCCTTGGGCGGTTAAATGGATAAAACTGCGCCACCCACATCTGGTGCTGACCAACGTCAGTTGCGATGATAGCCTCAGGGCCAACTATCTTTGCGGTCTCTTCAACTACCCATTGAGGCTTTAAGACCTTGTCGCTATCTGTGTAGCCAAGTGGATTTAGCTTTTGATATCTATCTAAAATTTCTCTCCAAGGCGCATAGTTTTTAGGCTCACCTTTTACCTCTTCATAAAGCTCGCTTAGCACGTTTGTAAGGTCGCCAACTATCGGATAGTGAGCGTTTATGATCTTTGAGATAGAGCTTGGATCGATGTCGATGTGGATGATCTTTGCGTGTTTGGCAAACTCGTCCGTTCTGCCAGTGACCCTGTCGCAAAATCTAGCGCCAAGCGAGATAAGAAGGTCGCACTCGCTAAGAGCCATATTTGAAGCGTAGCTGCCGTGCATGCCTGCCATGCCTAAATTTAGCTCATCTTTTGCATCAAGCACGCCAAGAGCCATAAGCGTCTCAACCGCTGGGATGCCTGTTTTTTTCATAAATTTACGTATGATCTCGCTTGCATTTGATGCAACCGCACCGCCACCGATGTAAAGAAGTGGTCTTTTTGCTTCATTTATCGCAGCTGCTGCTTTTTTTATCTGCTTAGAGTTGCCTTTATAGGTTGGCTTGTAGCTTGGGATAGAAATTTCTTTTGGATAGACAAAGTCACCAAGCCTTGAAGTGACGTTTTTTGGGATATCGATATGAACTGGTCCTGGGCGGCCTGATCTTGCGATGTAAAACGCCTCTTTTATGATGCGAGGTAGCTCCTCGACGCTATTAACCAAGAAGTTATGCTTGACACAGGGGCGTGAAATGCCGACTGCATCGATCTCTTGAAAGGCATCTGTGCCGATCATAAAGGTTGGTACTTGACCACTTATAAGCACAACTGGGATGCTGTCGCTGTAAGCTGTGGCAAGGCCCGTAACTGCGTTTGTAAAGCCAGGGCCGCTTGTCACAAAAGCCACGCCAACTTTGCCACTAACCCTAGCGTATCCGTCCGCTGCGTGAACGGCTGCTTGCTCGTGGCGAACCAAGACGTGCTTAAAATAAGTTTGTTTATATGTCTCGTCGTAGATATTTAAAGCTGCACCGCCGGGATAGCCAAAAACTATCTCAACGCCCTCTTCGTGCAAGGCTTCGCTTATCATCTGTGAACCAGAAATTTGTTTTATCATCACTTTAGCCTTTTGATAAATTTATCGCAAATTATATCCCAAAGCATTTTAAATCCATTTTAACTTTTTAGCGAAATTTGGGCGTTATCTTAAATTTTTTGAAAAATTTTTGAGTTAAAAAAGCAAAAAATACAAAATATTTTACATATATTTATGCATATTATTT
>NZ_CABPUX010000001.1:191575-218402 GCF_902460715.1 Campylobacter concisus
ACCAGCCAACCAGCCAACCAGCCAACCAGCCAACCAAGCAACCAAGCAACCAAGCAACCAAGCCAGAAAATTTAACTAGAAATTTTCACAAAAATGGCAAGAAATTTATGCAAAAGTATAAAAACAGCCTTAAGCTAAGCCATTTTTTAGTGCGAAAACGATCTACTTTAAATTTAAAAGTAAATTTGACCTAACCAAAGAGAGCAAATTTAAATTTAGAGATAAAATTTACCCCAAATAAAGCGTCAAAAGGATTTAAAATTTAGCCTCATCTCTTATCAAATTTAGTTTTTTTACAGCCTCTTCAAAGTCGTCAGAGCTTATAAAAACATCAATGTTTTCATTTTTCTTATAGACCTTGTCGTAGTATTTTGTGAGTAAAATTTCAGCCACTTTGGCGATGTCATTTTCGTTAAATTTAGCCACCGCCTCATCTCTAGCCTCTTTGTCTATAAAGGGCGAAATTTTCTTTATGCACTCATCAAAAAAGGCTTTATCCACGCTTTTATAGTCGCTTGTGATGCATGAAATTCTATTTTCTAAACTTACCCTAATCTCAACACAGATGCCGCAACGCATCGCCTCATAAAGGCTTTTTGGAAGTGTTAGCGAGCCGATCCTTCTACTTTCGCCCTCAATAAAGCAAATTTCATCTTTTAGTGTGATGAGCTCTTCAAAGAGCGCGTCTTCAAAGCTTTTTTGGCTAGGCTGCGCGCCGTTTATCGCGCCAAAGACTGAGCCTAAGTGATTTGCCATCGCTTCAAGGTCGATTGACGGTGAGAGTGCTCTTATAAGCTTGCTTTTATAGCAGCCAGTGTTGCCAAAAAGAGTGATAAATTTCGTGCTTAAAGGACGCTCTAAAAACTCCAAAACGTGATTTCTATAAGCCTTGTAGCCGCCATTTAGTCTGTAAATTCTATATCCGATCATGCTTAGCACATAGGCAACCGAGCTTGATCTAAGTCCGCCCTTTGCGCAGTAGATGCCAACCGCTGAGCCAACCTTGGCTCTTTTATAGACCTCATCGATGATGTTTTGTAAATTTTTGCAGATATATTTTGCTCCAAGGCTCTTGGCTAGAGCCCTGTCACTTTTGTATATCGTGCCTACCTCTTTGTGCTCAGCGTCATCAAGTGCGTATAAATTTAGAGCATCTTTTATGTGCGAGTAGGCATACTCATGCGGCGATCTAGCGTCTATCAGGACTTCAAACTCGCCTCTTTTTTCAAGCCACTGCTCGATATCAAGCTCAAATAACGCCACTAAAAGCCTTTTTTAGCTTTTGATAAAGCGGATGAAACGGAGTGCCATTTACCCTGACATCGGCGATCGTTGTGATAAAATTTGTATCCCCGCTCCACCTTGGCACAAGGTGATAGTGCACGTGCTCAGCTATGCCAGCGCCTGCTGCCTTGCCTAAATTCATACCGATATTTACGCCTTGCGCGTGAAGCTCGCGCTTTAAAATTTCGACCCCAAGCCTTACAAATTTACTCATCTCAAACCACGTCTGCTCGTCAAGCTCCTCGATCTTGTCGGTGTGGTGATTTGGTATGATCATAAAGTGACCTGGCGAATATGGGTATAAATTCATGATCCCAAAGCAGTGCTTAGCACGAAAAAGCACGCCATTTTTTTCGTCATCCTCTTTTGAATTTATGATCTCGCAAAAGACGCAACTATCTTTTTTTGCGCTGAAATACTCGCTTCTCCAAGGGGCACAAAGGTGCTGCATCACTCGCCCTCCTTTATCTTTTTAACGGCATTTTTTATATCATCTTGCCTCATAAAATGCTCTCCTATCAAGAAGGCATCAACTCCGATCTTGTTTAGCTCACAAAGCTGCTCATGCTCGTAAAGACCGCTTTCAGCGACTATTATCTTGCCATTTGGCAAAAGCGGCACGAGCTTTTCGCAAAGGCTCATATCCATCGTAAAATCATCTAAATTTCTATGATTTATCCCTATTATATTTGCCCCTGCAAAGATCGCCTTTTTCACATCGCTCGCGTCATGGGTCTCCACTAAGACCTCAAGCCCCAAGTGGTACGCGTACTCAAGTAGCTCTTTTAGCTCGCCTTGAGTTAGCGCTTTTGCGATGAGCAGGATAAAGTCCGCTCCATAAACAAGCGCTTCTAAAATTTGATATTTATCAACGATAAAGTCTTTTCTAAGGATCGGCCTTGAGGCGTAGCGACGAACTTGCGTGATGTACTCGATGTCGCCCTTAAACCAGTGAGGCTCTGTTAGGATACTAAAAGCATTTGCGTACTGCTCGTACTCCTGAGCGATCTTGATCGGCTCAAAGTCCTCTCTTATCACGCCTTTGCTTGGACTTGCTTTTTTTATCTCGGCTATGATCTTTATAGGCTCATCTTTACTTGATCTAAGTGCGCCCAAAACGTCTCTTGGCACGTATGGGTTGTATGCGAGCGAGCGACCTAGCCACTCCTGCGGATAGTCAGCTTTTCGCTTTTTTAGATCCTCTTTTGTCTTTTTTATGATCTCATCAAGTATCATTTTTTAAGCCTTTTGTTTAAATTTATTATGCAGCGCTCGATTAGATGCAGGTGCTCTTTTGCCTCTTTTGAAGTCCTAAAATCAACATCTTTCATCGCGTGACTCATTATGCCCTTTGCCTTTTTGCACTCTCCAAGCTTGAAGTACCCCCACGCTAGCGAGTCCTCGTAGTAAGGCGAATCTGGCGAGATCTCAAGCGCCTTTTGCACCATCTCCACGCCCTTTCTAGGGTCTATCTCGTGATCAATGAGCAAGTAGCCGTAGTAGTTAAAAAACATATCGTTATTAAGCTTTGGCACGCTAGCTTCAAATTTATCTAAGATATCAGTGATCTTTTTCTCGTCTAGGCTATCTTTGTTCATCTCATACTCGTAGATGGCAGCCTTTGCTAAGAAATTTAGATCCCTGCTATCGTTATAAATTTTAACCGCCAAAACGTATGCATCGCCAAAATTTCCAGTCGCAGCATAAAGGTCCATCAGTGTAGCGTCGTTGTAGCCATATTTTTTCAAAATTTCAATAGCCGCTTTATAATTTTTAGCATAGACAAAATACTGCACGATCTTGTCAAGATAAGAGGTGTCGTGAGTGATGTCGTATATCTCTTCAAAAAGCTCGATCACCTTTGGGAAATTTCTTTGCTGAGAGTAAATTTCAGCTAAAAGCTCGCATGTCTTTTGAGTGCAGCCCTGCTCCTCGCGGAATTTCTCGAGGTATTTTGTCGCATCATTTACATTGTCCATGCGGTTTAAAAGTATATCAACGATGCGGAGTAAATTCTCCTCTTCAGGCTTTAGCGAGTATGCCTCTTCAAAATATTTTAGCGCCGTTACCGTATCATTTTGCATCATGCAAATGGTGCCAAGCATGAGCAAATTTTGAGCGTTTGGCTCTTTTGTGGCAAGCTCTTGCATCAGCTCCTTTGCCTCGTTTAGTTTAGAGAGATTGACTAAATTTGCAACCTTGATCCTGATAAAATCGCTATCATCTTTTAAGCTCTTCTCGCCCTCAGCCATGAGGCTATCTAAATTTTCATTTTTTGTAGCAAAGGCTAGCTTGATCGCCTCTTTTAGATAGGTCTTTTGATTTGTCTCTTTAAAAAGTCCTAGATAGGTTTGGATGCTAGCATTTACATCGCCACTATCTTGTGAGATGAGAGCTTGCATTAGGCGTAAATTTACACTTTTGTTATCATCCGCAAGCAGATGCGTGCTAAAAAATACGCTTATAAAAATTATTAAAATTTTACGCCAATGCATTCTGCTCTTAGCTCCTTTAATTTTTTTTTAAAATAATCCCAAAACGGAAATGTCCTGCACTGCTTAGGTCTTAGCTCATAAACCGAGCAGTTTTTGCTCTTCTCATCAAAAAATATGCAAGCAAAACCGTCATCATAAGGCTTTTCTTTGATGCTTCGCCTAAGCCCGATACGTATTAAAAATTTACTCTCAAACTCATCTTTTGACATACCAAATGCGGCACAAAATTTTAAAATTTCACCCTCATCTATCCAGATGTAGCCGCTCTCGCCAGTGCAGCATTTGCCTCCGCAACTCTCGCAAAAGCTAGGATCAAACTCATAGCTAAAACCATCAGCCCTCACGCTATCTCCTTGTAAGAGACGCTGTTTGTATCTGCTTTTTTAAAGATCTCGCTTGCCTCTTTCGTGTGTGAGCCATCTTTACTCATCACAAGAGGTGGCAGGACTTTTAGCTTTGAGTTTGAGTTGTTTCGCACTTCAAGTAAAGCCAAATTTGCTGGCTTATCCTTTTTGGTATGGACAAATTTTAAGCTCACCAAATTTAGTTTATACTCTTTCAAGCATGCCACTATCTCGCTAAGATCATCTGGCGCATAGCAAAAAAACGCCCTTTTATGTGGCTTTAAATTTACGCTTATGCCTCTTATAAAATCCTTTAAATTTAGCGAGCTTGCATATCTGCTAACTTTTATGTGTTCATTTTGGCTTTTTGTAACACCGTCATGATAAAAGGGCGGATTTGAGATGATTAGATCAAATTTCTCACTATCTTTAAAATTTGCAAAATCAGCCGTTATGGCTCTAGCCTCTAGGCAGTTGCTCTTTGCGTTAAAGCTAGAAATTTCGCTATTTAGCTCCAAAATATCAAGCATGCTTAGATCTATCTTTTTAAAATCACGCTTAAGCAAAAGTCCAAGTATCCCACACCCTGCTCCAACATCCAAAACTCTGCCAGAAATTTCGCCAAAGCTCGCGCAAATAAAATCATAAAGAACGAGCGTATCGCTGTTGTAGCGATAGCCATTTTCAAGCTGGGCTAAGATCATCTATAAACCTTGATGATAAAGCCGCGCGTCACATCTTTTACGATTACTTCGGAGCTAAAGCTGATCCTTGCAAAGTCGCCAAATTCCTCTTTGATAAGCTCAGCAGCTGCCTTTGCACGCTCTTTGCCAACACCGTAATTTACGTAGTTATTTAGCTTGCCAAGGTCATCTTTTTTGATATTTTGAGCGACATTTGATGGGATGACAAAATTTTTCTTATCCACGATCGGGATGATCTCATACATGTAGTTTGAGTTAAATCTCTGCAAAAACTCGCTCACTCTGTTTTTGCACATTATGCTGACCTTGTCTTTTGCGTCCATGTCGTCACACTCGATGCTAGAGATGAGGACGAGCTTTGTTGGGGTCTCAGGCTTTGTCGTAGCTTGCAAGATATTTTTTAAATTTACATTTTCGTTTTCAAGCTCGTCTTGCCTGTTTAAATTTTGCTCTATATCTTTTTGAAGCTCGATGATCTGGGCATTTACGGCTCCGCCTTTATGACCGCTCGAGCTTAGCTCGCTTATCTTTGAGTTTAGCCGCTCGATCGTCTTGTTGCTCTCGTTTAGCTTTTGCTTTGCATTTTCTAGTTCATTTTGCAAGCTTAGTAAATTTTTGCCGCCACTTTTGTTGTTGTCGGTTAAAAAGGTTGAGGTATCAACTATCTTTTTTTGTAGCATATTTATCTGCTGGCGCAAAATTTCATAGTTTTGCATATCGATCTTTAGCGTTCTTTTTTGAGTTTCTAACTCGTTTTGCTTGGCGAGGAGCATCTGGCTTGTCTTTGTGACATTTTCTTCAAGCTCTTTTATCTTCGCATCTTTTAGATCAAGCTTTGCGCTTAAATTCTTTAGCTCACCCTCGTTTGAGCCAAGTTTCTGTGACTGCAAAGAGATGGTTTGGTTTTGATCAAATAGCGTTTTTATAAATTTAGTTGTCTTTGTGTCAAGCGCTTTTAGCTCTTCTTGGCTCTTTTTAAAACTCTCTTCGCTTAAACTTAGCTTTTTACTTAGCTCATTTAGAGTTGAGTTTGCGTCTAAATTTTGCTTTTCAAGCTTTTTATTTAGAGCATTTGCCCTCTCAAGCTCTTTTTTAAGCGAGCTTATATTTTCATTTGCAAGCTTGTTCTCTTGCTCGCTTTTTAAACTCTTTTGTTTTAGATCATCAAAGCTCTTGTGAAGCGCCGCAAGCGAGGCATTTAGCTCTAAATTTTTGCCATTATAGCTTTGCGCCATTAGATCCTTTGAATTTAGATTTTTCTTGATCTCTTCAAGCTCGTAAATTCTATCTTTTAGTGCGGTCTTGTTTGATTCAAGAGCCTCCTGCAGGTCAATTATCTTATTTGCCTTTTTAGAAAGCTCATCCTCCATAACGCTCTTTTGCGTCTCAAAGCCATCATTTAGCGCATTTATCTCTTTTTCGTAGCTAAATTTTTGAGTGTCGGCGTCATTTTTAACTCGCTCGATCTCCTCTTTTAAAAGCAAAATTTCTTTTTTTTCGCCTCTATCTTTTTCGCTTTGAGCTTTTTCATACTCTTTTATAAGAGATTCTTTTTGCGTAAGCGTCGCATTTAGCTCGTTATTTTGCTCTTTTAAAGCGGTGTAGTTTGCCTCAAAGCTCTCTTTAAATTTATTAAAGCTGGCCTTGGCATCTTTAAGTTTGCTCTCATCGCCATTTCTAGCGTCATTTATCGCATTTTCAAGGTCGATTATCTTTTTCTCATAAGCCTTTGAGCTCTCTATCATATCAGCTTGCGCTTCATTTAGGCGCTTTGTCAAAGCTTGGATATTTTCAAAGTGTTGCGCCTCAAGCTCGCCAAGAGCCTTTTGATTTTTTTCTACTATCTCGTTTTTTTCATTTTCGATATTTCTTTTCATCTCTGCAATTTTGCTTATGAAGTCTAAATTTTTCTCGCTCATATCGACATTATCAGCGGCTAAAATTTCATTTTTTTTGCTTAGCTCGCGCACTTGCTCTTGAAGCTCATTTACATTGTTTGATAAATTTAGATCCTTGTCATCAACAAAATTTTGCATGTAGCTCTTTGGCGTGATGTAACCGCCATACTCGTAAAGATCGTCTTTGCTTACATATCTTTGCTTCTCTTCTTCTGGGAGATCATCAAAATTTATAGAATAAATCGTTTGATTAGTATCTTTTGGCGCCTCGTCCTCTTTTTGAAATTTCAAAAACGAGAGAGAAAAGCCAGCTATCAGACAAACAATAGCTAGTGCGATTTTATTTATCAAGCTTGTGCCTGCCTTTTAAGATATCTTTGATGACGCTATGAGCGTGATTTAGTCCGACTACTATCGAGCCGCCATTTTTTAAAACGATGTCGCCTCCCACGTATAGTCCTGGCACGCTGCTTTGGTAATTGCTATCAACTATCGGAGTGCCTTTTTCATCAGTTTTTATCTGACATTTTTGTAAAAAATCAACCGGACTTGAGCCACCGATCGCATAGACAACCCTGTCATAGACACGGATCTTGCCATTTTCATAATGCACTCTTACCTTGCCTGATTCATTATCGATCTCGGTTATATCGTGATTTAGTCTTACTTTTATCTTATTATGCTTCTCAAGCTCCCAAAGAGCGCTTAAATTTGTCTCATTCACACGGCTAAATTTATCTTTTCTGTAAGCGATCGTCGTTTTATTATACTGACAAAGCTCGATAGCATACTCAACCGCAGAGTTGCCACCGCCCACAACTAGCACTTTTTCGCCGTTTGTGCAGTTATCAAGATTAAAATTTACAACTGAATTTAGTGATGGCGGTATCTTATAGTCAGGTTTGTTTGGTCGTCCCATTTTGCCGATCGAGACCATCACGTTTTTGGCTTCATAGACAGCTTTTGAGGTAGTTACTTTAAAAATTTCTCCCTCTTTTTTTACGCTTTCGACCTCAGAGTTAAAAAACGCCTCGATATTCTCAGAGTCAAGTAGCTTGTCAAAATAATCAAGCGTGCTCTCTTTTGTGCCATCTTCAAACGAAACTAGCCCATGTATCGTGCTATCTTGCCCTTTATACTCTTTATCTACGCGTTTATTATCTTTATAAAATTTTCTGATCGTTTGGCTGTGGTTGTCGCCTTTTTCAAGGAGCAAAACATTACTTAAGCCATTTCTTTTAGCCTCTACTACGCTAGCTATACCACAAGGTCCGCCGCCAACTACTATTAGGTCATAAACATTTGTCATATTTTCTCCAAATTTTATAAATTTTAAGCTTTTTTAACTAGATCTGCCATCAAAAATGCAAGCTCTAAAGCCTGATCAGCATTTAGTCTTGGATCGCACTGCGTCTCATATCTCTCTTTTAGCGAGTTTTCAGTGATATTTAGTGCGCCACCAGTGCACTCTGTCACATCTTTGCCAGTCATCTCAAGATGCACGCCGCCAGCCCTTGTGCCCTCGGCTTTATGAATTTCAAAAAAGCTTCTAACCTCGCTTAAAATTTTACTAAATTCACGAGTTTTGTAGTTGTTTGAGGCTTTAACGGTATTGCCATGCATAGGATCGATGCTATAAACGATATTTAGCCCCTCGCGCTTTAGCTCTCTTAAAATTTTTGGTAAATTTTCGCCGATCTTGTCAGCGCCCATTCTGATTATCACATTTAGCCTGCCAGCTTCATTTTCTGGATTTAGCTTATTTGCAAGCGCGATGACATCTTCTGCCTTTGCACTTGGTCCGATCTTTACACCGATAGGATTTTTCACGCCGCTTAAAAAATGCACGTGAGCGTCGTTTACGCCGCGTGTTCTCTCGCCTATCCAAAGCATGTGAGCCGAGCAGTCATACCACTCGCCACTAAGGCTATCAACCCTAGTTAGTGCCTCTTCATAAGGCAAAAGTAGCGCCTCGTGAGATGTATAGACTGCTGTTTGATTTATCGCTGGGGTATTTGCCGAAGTGATGCCACAAGCTGCCATGAAAGATAGAGTTTTTGTTAGATCGTCAGCTAGTTTTGCATATTTCTCACCGATCTCTGGCTTTTTAACAAAGCCTAAATTCCACTTATGCACCTGATGAAGGTCAGCCAAACCTCCTCTTGAAAAGGCTCTTAAGAGGTTCATCGTAGAAGCACTTTGATAGTAAGCCTCGATCATGCGTTTTGGATCAGGAACTCTTGCCTGCTCGTCAAATTCAAAGCCATTTATGATGTCACCTCTATAGCTTGGCAACTTAACGCCATTTACCTCTTCATAATCGCTACTTCTAGGCTTTGCAAACTGCCCTGCTACGCGACCTACTTTGACCACTGGACAGCCACCGCCAAAGGTTAAAACTATCGCCATTTGAAGCAGGACCTTAAACATATCTCTGATGTTGTTTGCGTTAAAATTTGTAAAGCTCTCAGCGCAGTCGCCACCTTGAAGCAAAAAGGCCTCGCCATTGCAAACTTTTGCAAGCTCATTTTTAAGACTTCTAGCCTCGCCAGCAAATACCAAAGGCGGAAGTGCTTTTAGTTTTTCTTCAGCCTCTTTTAGCTCTTTTAAATTTGGATAAGTTGGTTGTTGCAAGATATTAAATTCTCTCCAACTATCTCTGTTCCAAGTCATAAATTTTTCCTATCTTTTGCCTTAATTTAGTGCAGATTATATCACGCAAAACTTAAAAAATAAAAGCCATTAATGGGTTATTAAAGATATTTTACATACAATCGCTACTTTAAATTTACCCAGAAAAAGAGAAGATTTTTTTCATGATAAAAGGCATTTTTTATTCGCTTTTGGCATCAGTTTTATTTAACTGCATCTACTACATGTCAGTGCTCATGAACCCCATCAGCACGCAAGCTCTTATTGGATACCGCATGATCTTTGCCATGCCTTTTGTCATCGCCGCCATTTTTTTGTTAAAACAGCAGCGAAATTTCAAATTTTTACTTCTAAAAATAAAGCTAAAACCTAAAATTTTACTAGTTTTGCTTGTTACCTCGCTCATCGTCTCATTTCAGATGTGGCTCTATCTCTGGGCTCCAAGTAACGGCGCAGCGCTAAAAGTCTCGATAGGCTACCTCATCATGCCAATAGTCATGGTCCTTTTTGGACGGATATTTTTCAAAGAGCACCTCTCAAAAACAAAGTTAGCATCGATATTTTTCGCTGCCATTGGCGTCTTTAGCACAGCAGTCATTAGTGGTGGCATCTCGTGGGAGAGCGCTGTAGTTTTTTGCCTTTATCCAGTCTATTTTACCATTAGAAAGTACTACAACCTTGCAAATTTCTCAAGCTTTGTTATAGAGATAATTTTTATGTTTTTATTCTCATTTTATTTTGCGCTCACAGCCGATATGGACTACGTAATGAGCCAAAATCCAAACATCTACTATCTGCTCATCTTGCTTGGTGCTATCAGCGGCATAGCCCTCATCGCCCAGATCCTCTCAAGCACGCTCGTGCCGATAAATGTACTAGGTTTGCTTACATATTTTGAGCCTATAATGATGCTTTTTGTCTCATTTGCCATCGGCGAGAGACTGGAGAAAAGCTCATACTTTTTGATGATCTGCCTAGCCATCTCTGTCACGCTTTTGATGATAGATAGTATAAATTCTATAAAAGGCGACAAAAATACCAAGACTAAATGAGAGCCAAAAAGGCGTTATTCTCGCGCTTAGCGCCTTTTTTATGTGGGGATTTTTGGCGGTTTATTTCAACCTATTTAGCAAAGATGTCGATGCTTATGAAATTTTAGCCCACAGGATCATCTGGTCATTTTTCTTGATGGCGGCAGTGCTTTGCATTAATGGCAAAATGGGCGAAATTTTTGCGCTTCTTAAGGATATCCGCTCACTAAAGGCTCTATTTTTAAGCGGTATTTTTATCACCATAAACTGGGGCGTTTATGTCTATGCGGTGGGTAGCGGCAAAATTTTAGATACGAGTTTGGGATATTTTATAAATCCCTTGATAAGCATGCTCCTTGGCGTCATCATCTTTAAAGAGCGCCTGAGCAAAGCTAGCGCCATAGCCGTTTGCATCGTCATCGCAGCTGTCTGCGTGCAAATTTATGCCAAAGGTGGCCTGCCACTTGTCTCTATCATCTTGCCACTTTCGTTTGGATTTTACGCGATGGTTAGAAAGATGGCGAAGATTAGCGCATTTAACGGGCTTTTTATCGAAACATTTTTTATGTTTCCATTTGCACTTGGATATGTTTTATGGCTGGTTTTTCACTCGCAAAGCCACTTTGGACTAAATAAAGACTCGCTTTTAATGATCGCTTCAAGCATCGTCACCATCGTGCCACTTGTCGCATTTAACGCAGCTGCTACAAGGATAAATTTAACGACGATTGGCTACTTACAATACATCTCGCCAACTATCGCGATCCTTTGTGCGGTCTTTATTTATGGCGAAATTTTAGACGGCTACAAAGTCGTCTCATTTTGTATGATCTGGCTGGCTTTAGCGATAATTAGCGTGGATAAATTTAGAAAAAGGAGTAAAAATGAATAGCGTTACGATTTATTTGCTGCTTGCGTTTTTTGCAGCGCTTATTTTATATTTTCAGATACAAAAACTAACCAAAAAGCTTGACGATGAGGGGGCAGTGCCTGCCTATCAAAAGGTTGCGCAAGAGGTTTTAGAAAATTTAAGCAACGCTGAGAAATACCCTAAATTTTGCAATGTCATCTTAAAAAAGATAAACGCTCTAAGGCAAGACATACTCTTTGAAGATGCGCTAAACGAGGCTGGCAACAAGGACAAAGCACTGGATCAGCTCGAGCAGACAAGAGATAAGCTAGAAGCACTTTTAAAACAAGAAAATGCAAACTGGGAGAGCGAACTTGTTGAAATTTTAGACGAGATCGACGGCTTTGTAAAGGCAAATTTCAAAAACGGCGAAGATAGAGCCGAAGAGCTAAGAGGCGAACTAAAAAAAGAATTTGATGGGCTGTGAGAGTGGCTCAGGCATTTTAGGCAAGCCCTAAAATTTACGTCTAAACTATTAAATTTTTACTCAAATTTACATTTATCAATTGAGTAAATTTAAACTCATTAGCGTAAATTTAAAGCTTCGCTTTTAGAGCCATTATCCTCTTGTATGATGCGTCGATTCGCTCTTTGCTGATCTTTTTCTCATTTACAGCATCGATTATGATCTGAGTTACTAAATCGGCCGTTCTTTGGTTATTTATCTTAAACTCGCTAAAGAGCAAGATATCGCCACCAGCGTTTATAAATTTCACCACTTTTTGAGCCAATGTCTCGTCGCCAACGCCTTTCATTAGCATATCATCGCTGATGACCACGCCATTAAATTTAAGCTCATTTCGCAAGAGATCGGTTATTATTTTTTTAGAAAGTGTGGCTGGATTGTCCTCGTCGATGCCTTTTACAAAAAGGTGTCCGACCATGATGATCTGTGCTCTACCAGTGCTTATGGCGTCTTTGTATGGCAGTAGCGCGTCTTTACTTAGCGTGACTTCGCTCTTATTTTTATGTGAGTCCTCTTTTGAGCTGCCATGCCCCGGGAAATGCTTGATCGTAGTTATCACGCCCTGCTCTTTAAATGCGTCCATAAAAGCATCAGCGTAGATCACCACCTTGCTTGCATACTCGCTAAATGCCCTTTGTTTAGCGGCGATGATCGGTGAGTTTTCATCGTGTAGATCGACCACTGGGGCAAAATTTAAATTTATGCCGCACTCTTTTAAATTTATAGCCATTTTTGAGTAGAGATCGTATGCGCTTTTGATATCAAGCGTGCTTGCGACCTCGTATGCGCTAGGATATGGGCCGTCAAAGCTCTTATCCTTCATGCGGCTCACATTACCGCCCTCTTCGTCGATAGCGATGAAAATTTTAGGACTTTTCTCTTTGATAGCCTTTATGCTAGCTTTTAGCTGGGCTTTGCTAGTGACGTTTCTGCCAAGTAGCATCACTCCGCCAAATCTCTCATATCCAGCGTCGCTTAACATCGCGCGAAACGCAGCGTCTTTTGTGCTAGCTCCGTTAAAGCCAACCATTATCATCTGCGAGACCTTGGCTCTTAGGCTAACTTCAGCACCGTTTAACCCCATAGCAAAAATAGCCACAAAAAGTATAAATTTAAAAGCTCTCATCTTCTTCCCAAAAGCGATTTAACGCTCTCAAAAACGTCTTTGCCATTTAGCATATTTTCAACCTCACTGGCTATGGGCACATATATGCCCTTTTCTTTAGCGATCTTGCTAATAGCCCTTGCAGTATCCACACCCTCTGCCACCTCACCAAGCTCATTTAAAATTTTCTCTAGCCTCTCGTGCCTTGCTATGCCAAGACCTACGCGGTAGTTACGCGAGAGTATCGATGAAGCGGTTAAAAACAGGTCCCCTGCGCCGCTTAGCCCCATAAATGTCTCGTCTTTTGCACCAAAAAATTTGCCGAATCTAGCCATCTCGACAAGCCCACGTGAAATGAGGCTAGCTCTTGCGTTGTTGCCAAGACCAAGTCCGTCGCAGATGCCACCAGCTATGGCGATCACGTTTTTATAGGCTCCACACACCTCAGCGCCGATCACATCATCAGATGTGTATGCTTTCATATAGCTTGGGAAAAAAGAAGCAAATTTTAAAGCTAAATTTTGATTTTTAGAATTTACCACCAAGGCGCAAGGCAACTTTTGCATGATCTCTTTTGCAAAGGTTGGCCCTGAGAGAAAGGCTAAATTTTCTCTATCAACAAAGTCTTCATAAATTTCATTTAGAAATTTAAGATTTGCCGTGTCTATGCCCTTGCTGGCAACCAATATCTTTTGACCTTTGTTTTTGTAGTTTTGCTTTAGCCATAAATTTGTAGCTTGCGTTGGGATCGTGCAAACTAGATATTCGCACTCCAAAGCTTCATCCAAGCTTACAAAATTTGGCATCTCTCTTGGCGTTCTTGAGCTGATGACGCACTCGTTATTTTCACTAAATGCGTGAAAAAGCGCACTGCCCCACTTGCCAGCTCCGATGACTGCTATGCTCATTTTAGCCCTTTTTTAGCCTATTTTGGCCTTTAAAAGCTCATTGACCTTGCCTGGGTTAAAGGCACCCTTACCCTCTTTCATCACCTGACCGACAAAAAAGCCAAACATCTTATCTTTACCGTTTTTGTACTCTTCGACTTTGTCGGCGTTTGCAGCTAGAATTTGATCTATGATAGCAATGATCGCTGAGTCGTCGCTCACTTGTTTCAAGCCAAGCTTTTCGATGACGCTATCGACGTCCGCGTCATTTTCTATTAGATAGTCTAGCACCTCTTTTGCAGCCTTGCCGCTTATCGTGCCATCTTCTATGCGTTTTAGTAAATTTATCATCTTAGCGCTGCTAACTGGGCTTGTCTCGATCGTTACGCCGTTATTTAAGCGGCCAAGAAGCTCGACTATAAGCCACGTAGTAGCGAGCTTTGGCTGAATTCCAGCGGCGATCAGCTCTTCAAAATATCTAGCCATCTCAACGCTTTGGGTTAAATTTAGTGCATCGTTCTCTTTTACGCCAAGCTCGCTAACGTATCTTGCGACCTTTTGCTCGGCAAGCTCTGGAATTTTGATCGCTTCATTATACATCTCTTCTGGCACTTCAACAGGCAGCAAGTCAGGGTCAGGAAAGTACCTATACTCCGCGCTATCCTCTTTGCCGCGCATCGATCTTGTCACTAAATTTGTCGTGTCAAACAGCCTTGTCTCTTGATAGACCTCTTCGTCATATTTACCATCTTCCCACGCTGCGCTTTGGCGCTCTACTTCGTAGTCGATCGCTTTTTGGATAAATTTAAATGAGTTTAGGTTTTTTATCTCAACCCTTGTGTAAAGCTTGGTATCGCCTTTTGGACGGATAGAGACGTTTGCGTCGCAGCGGAAGCTTCCCTCTTGCATATTTGCGTCGCTGATGTTTAAAAAGCGAAGAATTGAGTGTAGTTTTTTAAGATAAGCCACCGCCTCGTCGCTACTTCTAAGATCTGGCTCGCTAACTATCTCAAGAAGCGGCGTGCCAGCTCTGTTTAGATCAACTAGGCTCTCGTTTTCCTCGTGGATATTTTTGCCAGCGTCCTCTTCAAGGTGCGCTCTGGTTACGCCTATGCGTTTTTTAGTGCCGTTTACGTCGATGATGAGCTCGCCACCTTCCACGATAGGTATCTCAAACTGCGAAATTTGATATGCCTTTGGAAGGTCTGGGTAGAAGTAGTTTTTTCTATTAAAGACTGATTTTTTATTGATTTTGGCGTTTATCGCTGTGCCAAAGCTGATCGCCTTTTTGACCGCCTCTTTATTTAGCACAGGCAAAGCTCCAGGTAGAGCTAGGCAGGTCGGACAAACGTGAGTGTTTGCCTCGTCACCAAAGCTAGTCGAGCAAGAGCAGAAAATTTTAGTTTTTGTATTAAGCTGAGTATGAACTTCTAAACCGATAACGACTTCAAACATATTTTTACCTTTAAATTTATACAAATTTTTAGTGCGTATTTTAGCGATACTTTCTTTTAAAATATCTAAAGGGGAGCTTTGGTGATCTATTTATATAGGTTAAAAATATTTTTGTAGAATAAATTTAAAAATAGAAAAGCCATATAAAAATATGGCTTTAAATTTTAATGCTCGTGCTCGCTAATAGCGACTGCACCAGCTAGATAAACGTAAGTTAGCATCATGAAGATAAATGTTTGCAAAACAGCCATAAGTGTTAGAAGTGCAAACGCTGGAAGCGGAGCAAACCAAGGTGCAAGTGTAAGCATCGCAAGCAAGAACAAGTCATCGCCTTTGATGTTACCAAAAAGACGGAAAGAGAGCGAAACTACACGTGAAAGATGTGAGATGACTTCGACTGGAAACATTATCGGAGCTAGAAATTTGTTTGGTCCCATAAAGTGTCCAAAGTATTTGAAAAAGCCATTTTCCCTAATACCCTCAAAGTTGTAGTAAATAAATACAACCAAAGCCAAAACTAGAGTTAAATTTAAGCTTGAGCTTGGTGACTCAAAGCCAGGGATGATACCGATGACATTTGAGAAAAATACAATAAAACCGATAGTTGCGACAAGTGGGAGGTATTTTCTAGCTAGCTTTTCGCTACCTAAAGTATCCTTGCCCATAGAGATAACGCCCTCTAAATAAGCCTCAACTATGTTTTGAAGGCCTCTTGGCACAAGCTGCATCTTGCTCCTTGCGATATAGGCAACGATGAGGATGATCAAAGCTACAAGGCAAAAGTGAAACGCATAGACAAAGGCATGTGAATGGTTTAGCAAATTTGAGAATAGAAACAAATCTTTCATTGATTTACCTTAGATTTAGAATTTTGCGTGATTGTAACAAAATTATTGTTAAAACATTTTTAATTTTAAGCCTTGAAGTAGTCAAAAAGCAGTTTGCAAATGGTCGCTGCGACAACTATCAAAAACATCGTTCTAATAAATTTAACCTCTTTTTTGATGACTAAATTTGAGCCAAAATATGCTCCTAAAATTTGCCCTACAGCCATCAAAAAGCCAACTAGCCAAAGTATCTGCCCGCCTGCTATAAAAACGCCAAGCGCTACGATGTTGCTGGTGAAATTTAAAGCTTTCGTATGAGCGACCGCCTTTTTTAAATTTAGCCCGATAAGTGCCACCATCGCAAACATCCAAAACGAGCCAGCTCCTGGGCCAAAAAAGCCATCATAAAAACCTAAAATAAGCCCAAAGATGACATAAAATAGCCTCTCATTCATCTTTGCAGCTCTGTCGCTTTCGCCTATTTTTGGCATAAAAAGCGTGTAGATAAAGATGGCGATTAGTAAAAATGGGATGATTATTTTTAAGAAATTTGCATTTAAAAACAAGATGAGCGTAGCTCCGATAGCAGCTCCAATAAATGTAAAAACTATGCCAACAAAGCACTCTTTATAGTCGATGAGCCCTTTTTTGGTGAAATTTAGCGTTGCAGTAAAGCTTCCAAAGACGCCTTGAAGCTTGTTTGTGCCAAGGGCTAGATGGGGTGGCACGCCCATTGCCATGATAGCTGGCAAGGTGATCAGTCCGCCGCCTCCTGCGATCGCATCGATAAAACCACCCAAAAATGCGGCCACAAAGAAGACGACATAGCTAAGTAAGTCAAATTCCATTTTTACTCTTTTATAAATTTAAGTTAAAAGCGGATTGTAGTTTAAAATTTTGAAATTTCATCTTAGAAATGAAGGTTAAATTTGAGCGAGAAATTTTAAAAAGCCTTTAAACATTAAATTTAAAGGCTTTTTGTGGGGGCTTTATTACTTAATAACGCCGCAAAGCATTCTAGCGCCGCCGCCGCCAAGTGCTTTTGGTTGGTCACTGTGGTTATCGCCACCGACGTGAACCATTAGTGAGTGACCTTTTAGCTCGTCAAGGTTTTTGATCTTTGGAGCTAGCACTGGGTAGTTTGCATTGCCATCGGCATCTACGTAAAGTGCTGGTAGATCGCCTTTGTGACCCTTATCGTCCCATGCAAATGAGTGCATCTTTGTCTCAGCTGGATCCCAGTGACCACCTGCTTTCATGCCAAGGCCTTTCTCAGTCGCGCCACAATCAGCATTTTGATGAACGTGAAAGCCGTGAAGTCCTGCAGGAAGACCTTTTAAATTTGGAAAAAACGCAACGCCGTAGTTTGTCTTAACAGCTACTACTTCGCCAACGCTCTTATCGCCCTTTTCGCTTAGCTCATTAACAGGTATGACTAGATGTTCGCCAGCCTTTGGATCAAAGTGATGACCCTCGTGAGCAAAAAGTAAAGTTCCTAAAACTGCACTTAGTAAAACGATTTTTTTCATACAAGCTCCTTATGGATAAAATTGTATGGCAAGTCTATCCTAAATTTAAAAATTTAGCAATAATTTTTATTTTTTAAGATTTTTTACGATAGTTTCTAGCTCTTTTCTCTGCCCTATCCTATAAAGCGCAAAGTCGTATTTTATCGGGTCAAGCTCGTCAAATTCTCTAAGTTTTTTTGTAAGCTCCATAACCGCTTTGAAGTCGTAGCTCTTTCTGTTTATAAGCCCTAAATTTAAAGAAACCCTATGCGTGTGCACGTCAAGTGGCATCAAAAGTCTATCTTTTGGCAAATTTTTAAATAGCCCAAGATCGATGTCGCTATCTCGCACCATCCAGCGAAGATACATATTGTAGCGTTTATATGGACTTTGTGGCTCCCTCTCAAAACTCTTACCAAAGAAAAACTCATAGCCATCTGAGCGGTAAGAATTTAGCCTGTAAATAAATTTAATAAGCTCATTTACGCCCTCTATCATCTCGCCGTTTTTTGCAAGACCTTGGCGTAAAATTTCTTCTATGTCTGCCTCTTTTTTCAGGCGTGAAAGTGTGATGAAAATTTCTCTCACATCATTTTCATTTTGAAAGCGGTATTTGAAATTTGACAGATTTTTCTTGATATTTTGCTCGCTCTCATCAAGCAGGCTAAATTCAAGCGAATTTAGAAATTTCATTATCATTTTTGCGTTGCCATAGGCAAATAACGCACAAATGAGAGCTATGTTTGGCTCTTTAAATTTAGTAGCTACTTGAAGTGGATCCGGGGCGTCAAATAGCCCCGAATTTGTATTTTTACTAATTACGTGTGCGTCTAAAAGGCTCTTTAGTTCGCTCATTGTTTTAGTGAAAGAAGCGTGTCAAGCATCTGATCAACTGTCGTGATGATCTTTGCTGCTGCACCGTAGCTTGCTTGAAAGCGGATTAAGTTTGTAAGCTCTTCGTTGGTGTCTACGCCACTTGTTGATTGAAATTCCTCTTCAGCAGTCCTTTGCAAAGATGTATTTGTGTCGTGGATAGTGTTGTTCGCCTCGGTATCGCTCGCCATATCGGTCGTAAAATAGCGGTAATATCCCTCGATCGTCTCATCTCTATCAAGCGCAGTGCCACTTGAGTAAAATGTCTGCTTTTGATACTGAAGCTGGATCATTTTGTTTGCAACTTCGTTGTTTCCGACAACTGGCTTAGAGTAGGCACGAAGTTTTGTATGATCTTGGGTGAAATTTTGATTGATGCCTATTGTGTTTGAGTTTGTGCCAGAAAAAAATCTGTTGATACCAACAACGCCTGGGAAATTTGTGCCGTGATCGACTATTGAGATGCTATAAAGCCCTTGAGCTTGCTTTGGTATGAGCGCAAATGTGCCTTGATGCGTATTTTTATCATAAAAATACGACGCTTCAAAGAAATCATCGACGTCATTTAGCATGTTGTTGTCGTTGTTATCGTCTGAATTTGAGTTAAAATCCTGCACAACAGAGTTGCCGTATTTTGTATCGTTCATCGTCGTAGTACCGTTTATCTCGATAGTCTTTTTGGCTACGACGTTGCCTTTGTTATCATAAACTATAGCTTCAAAGCTGCCGTTTCTTATGCTGTTGTCGTGGTTCATCAGCGTCTTGTCGTTTTCTAGGTAGCTGATCGGATCTGAGTTTGAAATTTCAACCGCAGACTCGGCATAGACGTTGTTTGTACTAGTTATTAAAGTTTTTGAAAATGTATTTAGGTTGTCGATATATTTTTGGATGATACCATCGCTAAATTTATCATTATCTGGCTCGTAGTTGCGGCCTCTAAGATCAAGCGCGGCGCCTATCTTGCCATTTGTGATCTTCTCCTCCATAGGGATACGTCTGCCATCTTCTCTTTCATAATAAATTTTAGTGTATTGGCCACTCTCGGTTGAGCTCATAGAAATTTCATGAAAATTTACACCATCAACGATGCTCACACCGCCGATATTTAGGTTGTAGTATCTTCCTTGATCGCTTATGCCAGTATCTATCCTTGACTCGCTTTTTAGATCGCTTTTATAAACAGCCGTATTTACCAGCTTTGACATAGCAAGCTCTAGCTCATCGCGCTTGTCGCGAAGGTCGTTTGCATTTATCTTGATACCAGCGTCTGCGCCTGACTCAACTCTTTGAATTTGCTTATTGATATTTGCTATTTGCTTGCCAAGTGAGTTTATCTCGTTTATATTTATCTTTATAGTCTCATCTATCTGCGTGTGCATATCATAAAGCATCTTTGATGAGCGGTTGATGCTAGCTGTTAAAACGCTAGCTTTGTTTATCAAATTTACCTTTTGAGCGCCCTCGTCTGGGTTTGAAGCAAAGTTGTTCCACGCAGCAAAATACTCTTGAATATCTTTCACCATGCCGTTATCTTTTAGATCTGGGAAGTATTTTGTCGCCTCTTGTAAAATTCTCTGTTTATAGCCTGTATTTTCTAAATTTGATGATGAATATTTTAGTCTTGAGTAGGCAAACTCATCGTGAAGCCTTGTCACAGTATCTACTTGCGTACCTGTGCCAACGCCACCAGGGACAGTGTTCATCGCTGGAGACGCAGACTGCACTACGCGCTGCCTTGTGTAGTAGTTACTATCGGCGTTTGTGATGTTGTTTCCAGTTGTGCTTATTTGCACTTGGGCTGCATTTAGCCCTGAAACGCCTGTGCCTAATGACATAAAGATATTAGCCATTTTTTAAACCCTTGATTTGTAAAAATTATTATCTGTGCCGCTGCCGTCTTGACCGTATTCATTAGTCTGAGTACCAAAGACTTTTTTGCTAAGCGAGTCAAAAAACTCCTTAACAACAACGACGTGTCTTGCATATTCTTTATTTACTTTATGCAAAATTTCAAGCTTTGAACGCATAAGCACTAGCTTTGACTTCACTTCATCATCTAAAACGCTTGCAAGTGTCGTAGTACCACTCTCTTTTGAGACCCTTAGTAGCTCTTTATCCAAAGCTCTTTTAGTATCTTCAAAAGCGCGCACGA
This sequence comes from Campylobacter concisus, assembly GCF_902460715.1. Lineage (GTDB taxonomy): Bacteria > Campylobacterota > Campylobacteria > Campylobacterales > Campylobacteraceae > Campylobacter_A > Campylobacter_A concisus_AK. The sequence continues at coordinate 212,167 of NZ_CABPUX010000001.1, forward strand.
GAGCATTTTTCTTCTTCACGCTCTCATCAACGCTTGAGTGTTTCGCCTCTTTTATATTGGCGATATCTTGCATCGTTAAATTTATAAGCTCGTCTAGCTCACCTATGGCCTCGTCCAAAAGCTTCTTTATCATTTAAATTCCTTTAAATTTACAGCAACGCATCAGCCACAGCCTTAGCTGTTTTAGAGATATCTACCTGATAGGTGCCATTTGCTATTGCATCAGCTATCTCTTTTACTCTTGCGTTTTCATTTGTTTTTACTTCTTTGTTTTCACTTTCAACTCTAGCATCGCTATTTTTATTTAGCGTATTTGCCTGGTAGTTTGGTCTTTGGTTCAAAGGAGTTATCATATCTATACCTCTTAAAATAAAATGTTTATATCACTACATCGGCAAAATATAAATTTACTTAAGAGTCTCTTTTCAAAAAATCGTATAAAAGTTCTGAAAAACCTAAATTTCCACTCAAAGCTTTGCTCATAGCGTCATTATACATAGACCTGTAAATGTCGCTGCCAGCGGCTTTTGGATAGAGTGAGTTCTTATCATCTTCTTTTAAAGCGATATCAAGAACAGCTTTTACCATAAATGCTTCAAAAGCATCTGTTTGCTCTTTTAAAAGTGCATCTTGTTTGGCATTTGCATTTTTTATCTTGTTTGCTGAGATGTCATTATATGAATTTAGTGCTAAAGTGTTGTCTATTTGCATTATATTATCTCCAGATCGACTTGTATCGCGCCAACTCTTTTTAAATTTTCAAGTATCGAGATGATATCACTTGGTGTTGCGCCGAGTTTGTTTAGCGCCCTTGTCACGTTTGCAACGGTTGTTTTCTCGCCTGAAATTTTAAGTAGATTTTGACTAGGGGCTACTGAGGTGTCGCTACCTATATTTACATCATTTTGCGCCGCCTCTTCGTAGCTGTTTGGCTCTATCTTTATAGTTATGGCGCCGTGAGTTATAACGACTGGACTAACTACTGCGTTTATACCGCTAACTATCGTGCCAGTTCTCTCATCAACTACGATCTTCTCATCTGGTTTATACTCCACATCAAGATCAAGCACGGCGCTTGCAAGCTCGATGATGCTAACATCATCTGGCTTTTTAACGATAACCGTTCTTGGATCTATCGCCTTTGCAGTATCGTCTGAGATGTTTGCATTTATGGCATTTTGGATATCAAGAGCGGTTTTAAAATTTGTATCTTTTAGGCTTAGTTTTATGCTATCTTGGTTGTAGATATCGTAAGTTACTTCACGCTCCACAAGGGCACCATTTAAGATAGTGCCAACGGTTGGGTGATTGCCGCCACTTCTGCCTGCGCTCTTGCCGCCGATACTTAGAGGTCCTTGAGCCAAAGCGTAGATATCGCCATCAACGCCTTTTAGCGGAGTCATAAGAAGTGTACCGCCCTGCAAGCTCTTAGCGTCGCCAATAGATGAGATCTCTATGTCAAGCTTGTCGCCATGCCTTGCAAATGCAGGCAATTTTGCTGTCACCATAACAGCAGCTGCGTTTTTAGACTTGATATCATCTGGATTTATCTTGACATTTACGCCTTGAAGCATGTTTGATAGCGACTGGATCGTAAATTTTGACGTTGAGCCGTCCCCTGTGCCGTTTAGTCCGACGACTAAACCATAGCCTATTAGCTGATTATCCCTTACGCCAACGATATTTGCAAGCTCTTTTATCTGCGTAGCAAAGGCTGAAGTAGCTATCACTGAAGCTGCTACAAAAGATAAAATTTTTTTCATATTTTTTCCTAAAATTTAGCTATTTTAGGTTTTAAAAGCAAAAGATGTTCCAAATTTTACTGAAAATAAGAGAGAGAAGTGGCTCCAAATTTTTTAAATTTAACAAGCTTATACGCAGAAATTTCATCATTAAATTTAAAGTCGCTGTTATGCTCAAAAACTATCATATAAATTTTCTCTTTTTTTAGCTGTGAGATCAAATTTACGAGCTTTTCGTAGATATCATCAAAGCCAGCTCTTATGTCAAATGGCGGATCAAGATAGAGTAAAACCTTGCCATTTTGCGAATTTACAAGATCAGGCAAAAGCGCAAAGCTGTCGCCATTTATTGCTTTTAAATTTGGACTTTGCAGGCTTGCAAGGTTGCTTTGCGTGATCTTAAAAGCAGCTCTATCTTTTTCGATAGCGATAGCCTCGCGCGCTCCGTTGCTAACAGCCTCGCTTGCCATCACGCCGCTTCCGCCAAAGCCCTCTATAAATGTAAGTGAGTAAATTTCATCTCTAATGACGTTAAAAAAGGACTCTTTTACGATGCTTTTTGTGCTTCTTGTCGTGCTTAGACTTGGTAACTCAAGCCTTTTGCCTTTAAATTTACCACTTGAAATTTTGGTGTAGAGTTTCACTGATTTGCCCTTAAAATTTCAAGCAGATCAGCTTTAAATTTATCAATTAAAAGTGATACTTTTTGCTCCAAACTCTTTTCATTTGCTATCTGATCTGGCTCTTTTGCCTTTGAAATTTGTGTGGCTGAGTAAAACTCCTCGAGTGTATCAAGAAGAGTGGCTCTTGTGAATGGATGAGAAAGATGAGCGTTCTTACCTATTATAAATAGCGGTTTTTTTGTGACGATCTCGCGGTCACTTACTACAAAATCACAATCCTTATGATGAGCGGCTAAATTTCCACAAAAAAGCAGCAAAGTCTTTTGCAGCAAAATGCAGTCGCATTCAAATGAAATTTTCATATCCCGTCCTATAAATTTTGCTCGATTTTAACCTAAATAATCAAAAATTTATATAAATACTAAAGGAATTTAAAATTTTACCGATGTAGGAGCTAGCGTAAGTTTTAAGGAGTAAAACTATGGAAATTTTCAAAGCAGCGGCAAATCAAACACTTGATGCAAGCATGAGCACATCGGCTCAGCGTCAAATCGATAGCAGACCTATCGAGCACTCTGATGTCAAAGTAAATGCCGACAAAAACGGCAAATCAAAGGATGCTAACGAGCTTGACGGACTTAGCAATGAGGATCTTGCTAGAAAAACAAGAGAGGTCACTGATAGGCTAAACTATCAGATGCAACAGCTCGATACTAATGTAAGATTTGCTTACAACGAGAAGTTAAATTTAATGGTAGTGCAAGTAAAAGACGCCAAAACAGGCGAAGAGATAACACAGCTTCCGAGCAAAGAAGCTATAAAAATCAGCGAGTATTTCAAAGAAAGTATCGGAATACTTTTTGACAAGGAGAGTTAAAAATGGCAGTAGGTAACGTAACAAATTTAGGCATCGGTACAAAAAATAGCGGCCTAAACGATGAGCTTATCAAGAAACTAAAAGAGGCTGATGAGGCTGGACAGATCAAACCACTTACAACAAGGCTGGAGAAAAATGAGCTTAAGCAAAAGGACCTTGCGGCTCTAAAAACTCTTGTTAGCAACGTAAATGTTAGTGGCAAAACACTTGGCGGCGAGGCACTTTATCTAAAAAGAAATACAAATAACGCTGGCAAAAGCGTCACAGCTTCAGCAGCAAATGGCGTTAGCGTGCAAAGCTTTAGTATCGATGTGCAAAAACTTGCTCAAAAAGATACATTTCAAAGCAAGAATTTCAAAAATTCTTCAAGCATGGTGGGTGCGACAAATACTGGCTCATTTGACGTTGAGATAGACGGACAAAAATTCTCTATCGGTGTGACAAGATCGACAACGTATCAAGATATCGTTGATAAGATAAATGACGTAAGTGGCGGCAAGTTGCAAGCTAGAATTTTAAATGTTGGCGGCGATAAGCCAAATCAAATAATGCTTCAATCAGGTAGCACTGGCGCTACACAGACTATTAAATTTTCAAACGACACTGCTGGCATTTTAGACAAGCTTGGCTGGGACGATACGCAGTTTCAAGATACAGACGAGCACGGCACAGCGCTAACAAATCCTGATGGCTCGCCAAAGATGACATCAAATTTGGAGAAAAATAGAATTCTAAAAGCGCAAGATGCAGAATTTACATATAATGGCGTAAATATTAAAAGAAGTAAAAACAGCTTTGATGATCTAAGACCGGGCGTAAATATCACGCTAAATGAGACTGGCAAGACAAATGTCAGCATCTCTCAAAACACCGAAGAGGTCGTAAAAGCGGTTGAAGAGTTTATAAAAGACTACAACCTAATGACAATGAACCTTGAGATCGCTACAAAATATGACGAAGAAAAAGGTGCTGGCACTTTTCAAGGTGTGAGTGAAATTTCAAGCCTTAGATCAAACATCGGACGTCTAGTAAATGGTCAAGATAGTGAAGGCAAAGCGCTAAGTAAATTTGGCATAGTGCCAGATAAAGACGGTCAGCTTCAGCTTGATCTAAATAAATTTAACGCAGCTCTTAGCAAAGATCCAGAAGAAATTCAGAAATTTTTCATGGGTTCAAGCAAGACTGAGCCGATAAGCTACATGGGTAACTCAACCGTTAGCGCAGGTGCGTTAAATATCCAAGCTGGCGATCTTACGATAAATGGTAAGTCAGTTATATTTTCAACCACAGCTGGCGGGACAGTTGAAGATAACGCTCTAAAACTTCAACAAGCTATCAATGACGCTGGCATCGACGGAGTCACAGCTAGCCTTGATCAAAGCGGCAAGAGGATCATATTAAAAAGAAGCGATGGCGAAAATATCGAGGTAAAAGGCAAAGCTTCTGCACTAGCAACTCTTGGTATGAGCGAAGCCACCGTAAATCCAGTGACTAAAAAAACTGATGGTCTTTTTACAAAGCTAGCTAAGATGCTTGATGGGGCTGTTGGCAAGAAAGGCACTATGATCGCTATGCAAAATCAGCTAAAAGATGAGAGTGAGTCTATCACTAAAAATAAAGAGAGCACTCAAAAGCTTTTAGATGAGAAATATACAACGATGCAAGAGCGCTTTATCAAGTACAACGCTATCATTGCTAGTTTGGAAAATCAGTTCTCAACTCTAAAATCAATGATAGATGCTGAAATAAACAGTAGAAAATAAGAGAAAAAAATGAATCAAAGCGCATATAGTGCATACGCACAGTCGAGTTTTGGGGGCATTGAGTCCCCTACTAAATTAATAGAAATGCTTTATGATGGGATTTTGAAATTTATATTTCGCACCAAAAAAGCGATCGAAGCTGGAGATATAGAGAAAAAAGTCTACTACATAAATAGAACAAACGCTATTTTTGTTGAGCTTTTAAACTCGCTTGATTATTCTCAAGGCGACGTAGCTCACTATCTTAGCGGCCTTTATACAAGACAGATGCAACTTCTCGCGATGGCTAATATCCAAAATGATATTGCCGCGCTAAATGAAGTAACAAACGTCGTAAAGCAGTTATCAGAAGCATGGAGGGAGGTAACATCAGGTGAATAGCTGGGTCAATGAGTTTAAGCTAGCATTAATAGACGAGGATGTCAGAAAGCTAGCTGTTTTATCACAAAATTTCAACGAAGATATGTTTAAAAGCTTAGCTGCAGCTGAAGAAGCAAAGGCCTTGATAGGTGGCGCGATAGAGCTTTTTAAAAGCAAGTCTTCACACATCCAAAGTGAGCTTATAAAGCTACAAAAAGCTCAAAAATACATCAATAACTAAATTTCAAGGCACGGCTAAAAGCCGGCTTGTCTTGAATATCTCTAAATTTCACTTTAAATTTAAAAGGCACGGCGTTAAGCCGAGTTCTGTCTTGAGCGATCATTTATCTACTCTTGCTTTTACAAACAAGCTCTAGCGAAGGGTTTTAATATAAGACCAAAACCATCCCTTCTTGCTGCAAGTTGGGTTTATATGGCCACGCAAGTTACCAAGCGCGCCGGTGGGCTCTTACCCCGCCGTTTCACCTTTACCGCCAAGGCGGAAGTTTGCTTTCTGTTACACTATCCCTTAGGTTTCCCTAGCCATCCGTTAGATGGAACTTTGTCTTATCGCAGCTCGGACTTTCCTCTTTTGCAAGACGCAAAAGCGACCGCTTACCGTGCCAGAGCGTGATTATATTTAAAAATATATAAATTTACCCTGCGGCTAAATTTTTCATCAAATTTAGCAAATTTTATCTAGACATTTTTTTTGATTTTTGAGCCTAAATTTTGTCACAAGTTGGCATAAAATTAATTTTTTTATTTAATATTTTTAAAATTTCTTTACAAAAACAAGCTCCGCATCGGACATCTAAAGGGCAATAGCTTTTTCATCCGTCTAAAAAAGGTGCTGCCAAGTAGCGCTAAA
>NZ_CABPUX010000001.1:218546-314969 GCF_902460715.1 Campylobacter concisus
ATCGTCATTTTCTGTCTTTATGGTTTGTCCAGTGGTCTTTAAATTGCCTAAAGCTTCTTTTAGGACATGCATATATAGTTTTGCATTATCTTCGTTATCTTCATCAAATAGCTCAACTGTATCCATCGCAAGTGCGACGTCTTGTTTAACTGTAGTTGCCACTCCATTCTTGATCTCACGCTCCAAAACGTTTGATATAAAAAATACAAAGCAAACAAAAATTTAAAAGTCATTATTTTTCCCAGAAATTCTATATGTTTTACGAGAAAAAATTTGTATAATAAGACCTTAAAATCTAACCAAGGAGGATATAGATGAATTTGCGTAGCATCTTAGTCAAGGTATCAGCGATCATCGCTTTAGTTCTTGCCATTTGTATGGCTTGCTTTGTATTTTTTATATCAAACGTTTTGGAGCGTGAGATCAAGAATGGAGTGGCAACTACAGTTAAACAAGACGTCGCACTTGCGATGGATACAGTTGAGCTATTTGATGAAGATAACGAAGATAATGCAAAACTATATATGCATGTCCTAAAAGAAGCTTTAGGCAATTTAAAGACCACTGGACAAACCATAAAGACAGAAAATGACGATGCTTTAGAGCTTATCTCAGATAAAATGGGCGTGTTAAATAACAACCACGAGATATCTGATAAGATCAAAAAGCTAACAAACGGCGGCATCCCAACTATCTTTGCAAAATCAGGCAATGAATTTGCTGCTGTATCTACCTCACTTTTACTAGATGATGGCAGTAGAGCGCTTGGTATGCTAAACAAAACGATCTATCCAAAGATGATGAACAAAGAAACATATGTGGGTGCATTAAATATTTTTGGCAGAAACTATATGTGTGTCTATGAGCCAGTCATTCAAAACGGCGAAGTTGTAGCGGTTTTATTTATAGGTTACGACTTTACTGAAGGCTTAGAAGATCTTCAAAAGACAATGGCACAAATGAAGTTAGGCGAGCATGGATACTTCTCTATCTTTAATACAAAGACTAACAAATTTGAAATCCACCCAACTCAAGCTGGTAAAGAGCTAAGCAGCGATGTTAAAGCTACTATGGAAAAAATAGTAAAACAAAAAGAAGGTGTTGAATTCGCTAATACTGGTGGAGTTGAGAGAGTAGTTGCTTTTGAGCCATTTGACAAGCTAAACTGGATCGTGCTTGGCTCAGCTGTTACAGATGACTTTTTAACACCTCAAAAAGTAGTTAGCAAAAACTTCATCATCGCAAGCATTATAGTTACATTGCTTCTTATCATAGTATCTATCTTCTTGCTTAAAAAGCTAGTTGCAAATCCTATCGATAGACTAGGAGCAAATTTAAATGCTATAACATCTGACTTTACTCTTAAAATCCCAATCTACGGCAAAGATGAGATAGCTAAAATAAGTAATGATATAAATAACTTCATAGAGCGCATAAGAGTGCTTATAAGCGACACTAAAAACCTTTCAAGCGAAAACAGCTCAGTTGCTAACGAGCTAAGCTCTACATCTCTTCAAACAGGCAAACGCGTAGAAGAATCAACCCAGATCGTTGAAGAGACAAATCAAAGATGCAAGTCTATGCAAGAAAGCATGAAAGAGTCACTTTCAATTGCTCAAGCTGGCAAAGATGATCTTCAAAAGGCAAGCACTCATATAAAAACAGCTACTGAGGCTATCAGAGCCCTATCATCTCAGATCATAGACTCTGCTAATGTAGAAAATCAAATGGCTGGTAAGATCGAGCAGCTTAGCCGTGATGCAGAGCAGGTTAAATCAGTGCTTGTTGTTATCAACGATATAGCTGATCAGACAAACCTACTTGCTCTTAACGCAGCCATTGAGGCAGCTCGTGCAGGTGAGCATGGACGTGGCTTTGCAGTCGTTGCTGACGAGGTTAGACAGCTAGCTGAGAGAACTCAAAAGTCTCTAACAGAGATAAATGCAACTATCAACGTTATCGTTCAAGCGATAAATGATAGCAGCGAGCAAATGGGTATCAACTCTAAACAAATTCAAGAGCTAACCCACGTTGCAAGCGACGTTGAAAAGACGATAAATGATATGAGTGCAACGATGAATAACGCCATAGCGATGTCTGACAAGACTATGCAAGACTACATCGCAACTGGCAAGAATGTAAATGAGATCATGGATGGCATCTCAGAGATCAATCAAATTTCATCTGAAAATGCTAGAAGCGTAGAAGAGATAGCTTCTGCGGCTGAACATCTAAATAAGATGACAGATGCGCTAAATTCTAAACTAAGCGTCTTTAGAACTTAAGACTTTTACCTTTTAAATTTAATGTTTTTGGTCTAGCTTTGGCTGGACCTTTTTAAATTTAAACCAGCTAAATTTAGCCAGCCCTACTTTTAAACCTATCTTTAAATTTAACCTACTCAAATATATTTTTATGCAAAATTTCTTCTAGCACAACTGTGGCGTATGAGCCCTTTTGAAGTGTGAAATTTAAGCTAAAATGAGCGTTTTCTTCGTTGTATTTGTAGCTTGTATTTTCAAGATACGCCCAGTTAAAGCGCCTTGAGCCAGCGATCTTTGAAGTAAGCGAAAATGCCTCAGCGAAAATTTCATCCTCAAGCTCTTTTGCCACGCCGCTTGCCTCATAGGCCTTTGCGCCGACAATGAGACCAAGGCTTGTGATATCACGCCTAGCAAATCTTTGTGCCTCTTGATCTAAATTTTCACACAAAAAGAGCTTGCCAAATGGATAGTGCCCCAAAACCTCCCCTGGCAAAAGCTTAAAAAAGCTCTCCTGCGCCTTCATCGCCTGAAGAATTTCTTTGCTAAAGTTTTTATAAATTTCGCCTAGCTCACTTAGGCTAAAGTCACTTACAAACCTTGAAATTTCAACCCTTTTGCTAAGATAGCGGTTAAAAAGTTCGCTTTGATAGGCTGAGATCAAAAAGTCATTTAGCTTTACATTTTTGCTCTTTTTGCCATTTATCGTGCCGTTTTTAAGAAGCTCAAGGCCAGTCGCAGCATTGTCGCCAAATTTACCAAAGCGCTGGTAGCCAAAGTAGTTTGCATAGCCCATTTTATCGATGCTGACAAAGGCCTGCTCTAGCTTTTTAGCGCTACTTGGCAGCACCTTTTTTAGACGGATGAAAAAGCTATTGCCCTTTAGATGTCCGATGCGGAGCTTGTTTTTATGCACGTTTAAATTTAAAATTTTCATCTTTTCATGGCTAAAGTTTGCAAGCGCGCTCTCAAATTTACGAGGCATAGAGATAAACTGCGTCGTCATGCCCTGCTTGTCCTTTAGCCCTGCATAGCCAAAGTCGCGCATCTTAGCCCCTGTAACCTCGCTTAAGGCGTGCAAAGCGTCGCTTGTCGTCATATCTTTTTTAGAAATTTCAACGATCAAATGCTCGCCGTCACCACTAAATTCATAAAGCGGTATCTCGCGCACGACAAAATCATCTGAGTTTTTAGAAAAATATGCCTCGATGGGCGCATGAGTGAGCGCATAAAGTGGCTTAAAAGTGGTGGCTTCTTGCATTTTGTCTTAACCTTTTGTGTGAAATTTTGGCAAAAATCGTGATCTTTGTCCTAGTTTTTGCGGCGATCCTTTTAATAGCGCATAAATTTTTAGGACTAAAGGTAAATAAAACCTCGTACTCCTCGCCGCTACTAAGCTCAAATTTGCTTAGTTTTTTTGTAAATTTAGCGCCTTTTTTGCTAGCCTTTAAAAGCTTACCAAGGTCGGTATTTAGCCCGTCTGAGATATCCATGGCGGAGTTTATAAGATGAGCTGCTTTGTAAAAAAACTTATCTCTTAAAACAGGCTTTTTAAAGCGTGAGTTTTTAGAAATTTGAGCCAGTCTTAAAAGCGATTTTAGCCCCTTTTGGCTGCCTCCAAGCTTGCCTGTAAATGCGACAAGATCGCCAAATTTAGCATTTTTTCTAAGCACAGCCCTGCCCTTTAGCTCGCCGATCACGCTGACGCTTATGTTTAAAATGGAGCTACTTATCGTGTCGCCGCCGATTATCTTTACGCCAAACTCTTCGCACGCCCTATTTATGCCCCTACTTAGCTCGCTGATCTGGCGCGGCGTGAAGCTCTTTGGCAGACTAAGTCCAAGAAGGGCGAATTTAGGCTTAGCATTCATCACGATCGTATCTGAAAAATTTACGATCATCGCCTTGTAGCCGATCTCTGCAAGGCTTAGCCAGCCAAGCTTAAAGTGCGAATTTTGCGCAAAAATGTCCTTGCTAAAGACCATTTTGCCGGCAACCGCCGCATCATCGCCGATATATTCGTTACTAAAGCATGCAATCGTAAAATTTTCTTTATCCATTGAGCTATTATAATGAAACTCCTTTTAAATTTAGGATAAAATAAGCCCAAAAAAAGGATACAGATGCAAAGAGTTGAGATTTTTAGATTTGACGCGAAAAGAGATGTTTTGGCATATTTTAAGCCCTATTTTTTAGAGATTTCAGACTTTGCAAACTTAAACGAGCTTTTTGCCCACGTAAAGAGCATAGACCCCTACTTTAGCCCATTTGAAGGCTTTGTCAAGGTAAATGACGTCGTAGTTAGCACCACCCAGCCACTTGAAAATTTAGCTCAAAAACTGAGCAGCGAGCTTTGCATCGCTCCACTTGATGAAAAAAGAGCAGTTATAGACCTAGCCATAAATGATGATGACTTTTGGGCGAAATTTGAGCCATTTGCTAGCTTTTGTAAAAGAGCCGACAAAGAGCTTTACGCTAGCTTTAAGCCCTATTTTTACGCTGATTTTGTGAGAGACTACGAGCCAAATTTTATAGGAGCTGCCGCAATAATGCTAGCTCATCATCTTTATAAAAATGAGAAAAATGATGAAATTTTAAAGCTTATTAGCGGTAAAAACGGCGTTTTGATAGCCTGCGAGCTTGATGATTTGCTATTTGGTGGAAGTGAAATTTACAACGAAGCGATTAAATTTTTCAAAGAAATTTTAGGCATAAAAGCAACGCAAAAATATGAAAACGAGCTTGAAAAGATAGAAAAACTTAGTAAATTTAAAGAGTTTAAGATAGCCATAAAAGACAGACTGCCAGCAAATTTAAGCGCATGCAAGGCAAATTTTATAGAGCTAAACGCCAAAATGCCTTGTGGATATGATCTTTTAAAGGCTGATGAGGAGCTAGCCTGCAAGCTTGCTAGTAAGATAATTTTTGCTGCATTTGATAGTGGGGCTGACTTTTTGCTAGCTAGTAATGAAACGGAGTTTCATATCTTTGACACGCTAGCAAAAAAGCTTGAGAAGTCTGCTAATAGAAGCTTGCAAGACTTTTATGTCTTAAGAGTGAGCGAGCTAATGGCGTTTGAAAATGGCGAGATACCAAGCAGCCTAAAAGAGCATGTTTTGAAGGTTGGCCTAGTAAATTTATAAGCTAAATTTACTAGGCCAAATTTAAAGCTTTATGGCACTCGTGCGATTTTAAATCTTGTATTTAGGGTTTATAATTTTTCTAAAAACAAAAATAAGCTATTTTAAACGCTTGATTTACCAAAGCTGGCATAGCATATCTTTTTTTAAAAAACGCACCTGTAATCTGCTAACTTTATTAAATTGAAAAGTTTTGACGCTTCTAGTTATTTAAATTTAAAAGTTTTTACACTTCTGATCTTTTGAATTTAGATGTTTTTATGCTCACATAACAGATCAAATTTAATTTTCACTTGTCTCTTACTCCAAATTTTATCTCTACACAAGGCAGAATCATATTATTTTACGTAAATTTTTACATATTATTTTTAGTATTTTAAGAAATTTGAAGTGCTAAATTTAAAAATTTGCGTTTGCTGGTGTAAATTTTGGTAGCTTTCAAGCCAACCAAGCCAACCAAAACCCCCAGATAAAACAGAAAAAATTAACTAGAAATTTTCATAAAAATGGCAAGAAATTTATGCCAAAGTATAAAAATAGCCTTAAGTTAAGCCATTTTTAAGTGCAAAAACCAATCTATTTTGAATTTAAAAGCAATTTTATCAAGCCAAAATGCTAAATCAAATTTAAAGCTTAATGATAAAGAGCTTTGCCTATACGGCCAAGAGCGAACTTGAGCGATCACGCTAGCTTTATGCGCCGATCGAGCCATTTTTAGCGATAGAGACGGCTAGCAAACAGGGAGCAGCATTTCACACGACTGCGACCGGCAAGTAGCCGTTTGAATATAACTACAAGGGTTGGGTGGCTGAGCACATTTTCTTGTCACTTTTGCGCACGAGCGTGCCAAAGCCACTAGGTTACAACCCTACCCAAATATCTCAAATTTATGAAAAAGCTCTGGCTCATCTTTTACTACACCACGCTTCACAAGATCAACCACCACTTCTCGCTCGCAGTCAGTTTGCATAGGCCAGCCACGCGTGTAGCCCTCAAGCTCACTCTTGCTCGTCGCATCCACACAGAAATTTTCACCATCTATGTAGATATCACGCAAGGCATCTATGTTATTTGTCACGCGCCAAAGCAGCATATATGGATTTTCTAGGTAGTTTTGCATATCCACGACGACTAGAAGCTTGAAAAATTCTCTAAACTCCAAAAGCTTAGAAAATAACTCTTTTACAGGGCGATCTTTTTTAAATTTAATCACACAAATAGGCGTTTTACTCTCTTTTTTAAACTGCCTAAGCTCTTTAACATTTGGCGCAACGCTTTGAAATTTAGCCAAAAGCTCGTCATCGCTTAAGACCGCAGGGCTAAATTTACAAAAATCCTGCGTCGCATCGATGCCAAGCTTGCCGCCAAAGCACGAGTTTGGACTGGCGTGATCGAGCTGGTCGCACACGCCTTGGCTTATTAGCACACTTTCGCTACCAAATCTATCAAGCACAAAGTCCGTAAATTTCCCATAGTTCTCAAGCGCAGGCCCCTCAGCGCCCACGAAAATAGCATGCTTTACAAAGCTCATCTGCCCAACACCCCAAAATGCGTGCATCGCCTGCTTAGCGTGAGCTGGATAAAGAGCGTTGATCTTGGCTAAGATCAGGTTGTGAAAGACGCCATTTTCAGGCATGTTGTAGTCAAGTAGCTCTGGCACGGTCGTGCGCAAAAGTGGCAAGAAAATGCGCTCAGTCGCCCAGCCCATATACTTATCCTCAAGCGGCGGCTTGCCAACCACGGTCGCGTGAAATACGGGGTCTTGTTTGCTAGTTATCGCCGTGACCTCCATCACTGGAAATGGCTCAACTGGCGTGTAAAAGCCAGTGTGATCGCCAAATGGCCCCTCAAGCTCGCTCTTAGCAGTATCCACAAAACCCTCGATCACGTAGTCGGCGTCGTGTGGGATGTAAATTTCATTAGTGAGCGACTTTACAAGCTTGGCTGGCTCTTTGCGGATAAAGCCGTAAAGTAGCAGCTCAAATACGCCCTTTGGCAACGGCGCTTGGCCGCACCAGATGTAGAGTGGATCGCCGCCGATCGCCACAGAGACTGGCATCTTACGACCTGCGCGCTTATACTCGTGAAAGAAATTTGCGCCGTCTTTGTGGATCTGCCAGTGCATGCCAAGGCGATTTTTATCATAAATTTGCAGTCTATACATGCCTAAATTTTGCAGCGCACCATCAAGACTTTGCGTATAGACCTGCCCCATCGTGATAAAAGCACCTCCGTCATGCGGCCAGGTCTTTAGCGCAGGCAGGCTCAAAAGATCAGCCTGCTCGCCCATAAATTTGACCTGCTGGCACTCGCCCTCGCCCTTTAGCCTTTTTGTAAAAATTTTTCTCATGCTAAAAAGATAGGCTAAAAAGTCAAGCTTCTCTTTGAAATTCTCAGGTTTTTTGGGATTTAAAAGCTTTTCTATCTCAGCCGCGATCTCATCAGGCTGCACGCCAAATATCAGCTCAAGCGCCCTTTTTGAGCCGTAGATATTTGTAAGCACTGGGGCGAATTTACGCCCAGTTTTTTTGCAGACTGGGTTTGTAAAAAGTAGCGCTTGCGAGCCTTCGCGCTTGACCTCGATGTAGCTAGCGTGCGCGATCTCTAGGTCGATGTCCACTGGCTCCTCGATCACCCTAAGTAGGCCGTTATCTTTTAAAAGCTTGATGTAGTCCATATTTTTCCCTTAAATTTTTAAGGATGATAGCTAAAATTTGATAAAAAAGGCGATGCTAATATTTTGTTATTGCATGTAAAGGCAGTTTGTGCGTGTCTGTTTTTTATCGCAAAGACAACTCTATCATCGCGGCTCAAAAAGCGGCAAAGCAGGCGAATGATTAAATTTAGGGCTACTCTAGCAGCTCGCCGAATATCTCTTTGCTATATTTCATAAAGCGCTCATTAAGCTTAACATCCTCGGTATCTACGCAAATGAGACTATCTTGCACCTCAAAAATGATGCTCTTATCAGTGATTTTCACCCGCTTGCAAGCGTTGTAGCAAATATCGCCATTGCACTCAGCATATAGGCCGTTTATCTCGGCGTTTTCGTCGTCGCCCTTTTTTAGTTTGATCGGTCTTTGAAAGATTATGTAGTTTTTGTAGTTATATTTGTCGTCCGCAAGACCGATCATATAGTAGTTGTCTTTGCTATTTTTAGTGGCGCTTATGGCTTTTGCTTTAAAATTTAGCTCAAACACGCTTATGCCATCTCTTCAGCGCGTTTTAAAAGCTCTTTCGCCCCTTTTTCTATAAATTTATGCGCTAGCTCTTTGCCGATGCTTTGAAATTTATCTTTGCTACTCTTTAAGCTATCTTTTATAAACTCGCTTCCATCAGGCAGGCCAACGATCGCATCGATAGAAATTTCATCGCCTTTTAGCCTTGCGCTTATGCCTATTGGCACTTGGCAGCCACCCTCTAAAACGCTTACGAAGTCACGCTCTATGGTCGTTTCTATAACTGCATTTTCGTCGTTTAGAAAGTCAATCTGCTCTAAAATTTGCTTCTCATCTCTAGCCTCGACACCAAGAGCACCCTGACCCATCGCAGGTATCATCTCGTCAAAGCCAAATGTGTAGATGTGCGCCACTTCGGCCTTGATATTTAGGCGGTTTATGCCAGCCATCGCCAAAATGATCGCGTCAAATTCGCCTTCTTTTAGCTTTCTAAGTCTAGTTTGCACGTTTCCACGAAGCGAGATGATCTCAAGATCAGGCCTCATGATAAGTAGCTGCATCTTGCGGCGCAGGCTCGTTGTGCCGACTTTAGCGCCGTGCGGTAGGTCGCTAAATTTAGCAAATTTCTCACTTATCATCGCATCTCTGGTGTCCTCGCGTGAGCAAATAGCCGCTAGTTTAAGCCCTTCTGGAAAGACTACTGGCACGTCTTTTAGGCTATGCACGGCGATGTCAGTCTCGCCTTTTAGCATGCTATCTTCAAGCTCTTTTGTGAAAAGTCCCTTGCCACCGATCTTGGCTAGTGGCGTGTCAAGGATCACGTCACCCTTTGTCTTCATGCCCTCAAGCACGACCTTCACGCCCTTGTGCTGCGCCTCGATCCTAGCCTTGATATGCTCGCTTTGCCAAAGTGCTAAGATGCTCTTTCTAGTTGCTATTTTTATCTCTTTCATCATCTCTCCTAATTTACTCTTTTTGGCTCTTCGATGACCTCAACGTCGATGATCTCGCCATCATCTTTTTTACTGCCCTGCTCGCTAAAATTTTGAAATTTAAACTCCTGATAGCTCTCATTTTTCGCTGCATTTTTCTTAAACACTAAAGAAAAAACGACCACGGCGATACCAAAAATATCTGTCAAAATTCCTGGTAAAAAGAGCAGCGCTCCGCCAAAGCTAAGTCCTAGCTGACTAAATAAATTTCCGCCAAGAAAGCTTTTAAGCGCCACTTGAGGCGAATTTAAGCTAGAAAATCCAGCATTAAAAAGAAGTGCGATACCAACAAATCCAGACACCAGCACCTCAAGAAAGTAGTTTAAAAAGCCAAATTTATCAACAAAAAGATAGATAAATACCGCTTCTATCAAAAAAAACAAAAATGCAAAAAATCTCATAAGCTTTCTTTTATCTTTCTAAAGGCGTCGTTTGCCTCTATCGCCTCTTTGCTTAGCCCATCTCTTGTTATAAACTCAACCTTGCCATTTGCAAATTCTTTACCCACAAGCAGTGCGTAAGGAAAGCCTATAAGCTCAAAATCATTCATCTTAACGCCAAATCTCTCGTTTCTATCATCGATGATGACGCTAACGCCAGCTTTTTTAAGGCTCTCATAAAGCTCAAATGCAAATTTCACGCCCACTTCATCTTTTAAATTTGAGATGATGATCTCCACATCAAACGGCGCGCACTCTTTTTTCCAAATGCAGCCCTTCTCATCGTGGCTAGCCTCTATCATCACAGCGATCAGCCTGCTTATGCCAATGCCGTAGCAGCCCATCAAAAATGGCTTTGCCTTGCCGTTTTCGTCAAGATATGTCGCGTTCATCGCAGCCGAATATTTATCGCCTAGCTGAAAGATATGACCAACTTCTATGCCTTTGCTAAGTTTTAAATTTCCACCACAAACTGGGCATTTATCGCCCTCTTTTACCTTTACAAGGTCTTTAAATCTCTCTTCGTTAAATCCGCTAACACTAACGCCAACAAAGTGATAGTCTTTTTCGTTAGCGCCACATATCATGTTGTTTGCGCCTTTTAGCTCGTTATCTATAAAAAATTTCACATCCTTTAGCCCAACTGGCCCGCAAAATCCAGCCACAAGCCCAGCTTTAGCCACGTCAGCCTCGCTAGCATCGACAAGCTCTAGCGCCTTGCAAGCGTTTTGCGCCTTTGTCTCCTGAAGCTCGTCATCGCCCCTTACAAAAAAGACCACAACCTCTTCTTTATCCTCATAAATCGCCTTTTTTATAACAGCTTTTATGCAGTAAAACTCGCTAACTTTGAAAAACTCCGCCACATCTTTTATAGTTTTTGCATTTGGCGTTAGAAATTTAGCCGCATCCGCCTCTGGCGCCTCAGCCTCGCTAACTCTTGGCTTGCGTCTTGCAGCCTCAACGTTTGCAGCGTATCTGCAAGCCTCACAGCAAAGTATGTCGTCCTCGCCGTTACTTGCAAGCACCATAAACTCTTTACTGCCGCTACCGCCAATGGCTCCGCTATCAGCCTCAACAGCTCTAAAATTTAGCCCCAAGCGGGTAAAAATCTTACTATAAGTTGCCTCCATAAGGTCAAATTCACGCTTAAGATCCTCTTTGCTCGAGTGAAAGCTATAGCCATCTTTCATCGTAAATTCGCGACCTCTTAGTAAGCCAAATCGTGGTCTTGCCTCGTCACGAAATTTGGTGTTTATCTGGTATAAATTTAGTGGTAGCTGCTTGTAGCTAGTCACCTTGCCACGCACCAAAGCAACGGCTGCCTCTTCGTTTGTAGGACTTATGACAAAGTCGTTGTCCTTTCTATCTTTAAAGCGCAAAAGCTCCTTGCCAAAGACATTATAGCGGCCACTTTGCTTCCAAAGCTCGCCTGAAGTGACCACGCTAAAGCTCACCTCTAGCGCGCCAGCCTCGTTCATCTCCTCTTTTACCACGTGTGAAATTTTATCGTGCATGATCTTTCCAAGCGGCAGATAGTTATAAAGCCCAGAGCCGATCTGCTCGACAAAGCCACCTCTTATCAAAAACTGATGGCTTGGTAAAGATGCATCTTTTGGCGCTTCTTTGGTCGTTGGGGCGTAAAATTTACTAAATTTCATCTATATCTCCTGCTTGAAAATTTTGTTCATCTTTTATATCAAATAAAAATTTAACTCCATTTGAAAGCTCACTAGCTCTCTCCTCGTCTGCAAGCCCTTTTAGCTTCATCGTTGGCTGGTGCAAAAAGGCTTTAAAGACCTGATGGATGAGCTTTTGCGCTTCATCGTAATCGCTATGTTTTAAATAGCCCTTTTTCATCGCCTTTTCTAGCTCGTTTTTAGCGCAAATTTCAGCCTGTTTGCGGATAGATTTTATAAGAGGCACGCTCATATCTTCTTTTAAAGTCTTTAAAAACTCACTCGTATCTTGACCGACGATCGAGTAGGCCTTTTGCGCCTGCTCCTCTCTTAGGGCTAAATTTTTACGCACGATCTCCTCTAGGCTATCGACAGTATAGACGCTGATAAGCTCTGTGTTTAAAAGGTCGATATCTCTTGGCACAGCGATATCAAAAAAGTATCTGTGAAATTCTCTTGGCTCGATGATCTCGCCTGTGATGATAGCGTGCGGGGCTGCGGTGCTTGAAAAGATGAGATCGTAGTTATTTACATACTCTTTTAATTTCAAAATACTATCCCAGCTCGCGTTATCTCCTAGGCTATCAACTAGCTGCTCAACGCGCTCGGAGCTTCTGTTTATGATGATCACTTCTGCGCCGCTTGATATGAGGTGCTTTGCTGCTAGCTCGCCCATCTCGCCAGCGCCCACGACGATAGCCGTTTTACCTTCAAGCGTGCCAAAAATTTCTTTTGCCTTTGCCACGGCGACGCTTGAGACTGAGATCGGGTTTTTAGAAATTTGAGTTTCGTTTCTAACCTTAGCAGCGCACTTACATGCGTAGTGTATGATCTTGCTGATATCTTCGCCACATGAGTTGTTATCATAGGCAAATTTAAAGGCATTTTTTAGCTGGCCAACGATCTGCGTTTCGCCAACGACTAGGCTATCAAGCGAGCTTGCCACGGCAAAGAGGTGGTGTGCAGCACCGCTGTTTTCATAGATGTCAGCTCTCTCATAAAGCTCATCTTCAAAAACGCCTGAAAATATCGACATACACCTAATGATATGAGCAGTAGCAGCCTTTACATCCTCTACGCTTGCTATGATCTCGACGCGGTTGCAGGTGTTTAGCACCATGCTCTCTTTTATGTTTTTGTTTGAGTTTATCAGCTTTAAAATTTGCTCTTTTTTCTCGTCACTATCAAATGCAAGCTTTTCTCTAACCGAAATATCAGTGTTTTTATATGTAAAACTTATGTCTAAATAGTGCATCAAAATTCCCTATCTATCATGCTTTTTATGATCCCTTCAAGCTCGGCGTTTTTATACTCTTTTATCGCTTCTATCGCCCCATTACCAAGCCTTTTTGCCTCGCTTACAGCCTTGCTAAGTGAGCCAGTTTTATCAAAATTTTCTTTTAGCCATGAAATTTCGTCCGCGTTTAACTTCTTTGCCCAAAGCGATTTAAGCTTTGTTTTACCAGCCTCGTCCAGGCTCTTATAAAGATATATGTATGGGAGTGTCGTTTTGCCCTCGACAAAGTCGTTAAGCGCTGGTTTGCCAAGCGTCTTTTCATCTTGAGTGATGTCTAAGATATCATCAACGATCTGAAACGCAAGGCCTAAATTTTTGCCGTAAATTCCAAATTTCTCACTATCTTTGCTAGCTAGC
This sequence comes from Campylobacter concisus, assembly GCF_902460715.1. Lineage (GTDB taxonomy): Bacteria > Campylobacterota > Campylobacteria > Campylobacterales > Campylobacteraceae > Campylobacter_A > Campylobacter_A concisus_AK. The sequence goes on from NZ_CABPUX010000001.1 coordinate 231,889, forward strand.
TTTGCCCCACAAATTGCCGTGGCTTCTATCAAAACAGCTGTTTTATAATAGATCATTTTTAGATATTCTTGCTCGTTTTCATTAAAATTTTCAGCCATTTTCACATCCATCATCTCGCCGATGCTTAGTTTGCTGACTGCGTCTGAGATGACAGCTGCGATGCTTGGATCAAATTTGGTTAGTTCAAAAAATGCCTTTGAGTAGAGAATATCGCCTAGCATGACTGAGTTTTTACTGCCATAAAGTGCGTTTATGCTTGGTTTGCCGCGTCTTATATTTGCCTCGTCTATGACGTCATCGTGTAGCAAGCTTGCAAGGTGGATGAGCTCGATGATAGCGCAAAGTTTAAGTGAAATTTCACTCTCGCCTGCGATCTTTAATAGAAGTTTTGAGCGCAGCTTCTTGCCTGAGCTTATCTTTAAAAACATCTCAAACGCCTCTTTGTAGCCAAGCTCGTTTATAAATTTGCTCATTATTTCATCGATTTTATCCATTTTTATCCTTCTATTTATCCTCGTGCGGATCTCTAAAACCCACATCCACACGCTTGCTCTCATCTAGCAGCGCCACCCTAAAATGCGCCTTTTTATCCTTAAAATCAATAAATGATATATAAAGGCTCACGCTCTCGTTTGGCGGCATCATAAAATCAGGCAAAACTCGCTGCATGTAGGTATCTTGCCCATGTCTTAGCGAAAAGACCATCTGTCTTGGATAGCGCCTAAAAAAACTTTGCACAGTGATATTTGTACTATCAAATAGCGTCCAACGAAAGTCAAATGTTTCAACTTTTTGAGTTTTTTTCTCGGTTATAAAGACGCGCGCCCACTCATCTTTTTTAAGCTCAAACGTATGGACCGAATTTGGGTCAAAATTTGGCTCTTTTGCAAAAAGAAGAGCGGCTAGCAAAGCAATGAGCGCAAAAATTCTACTCATTTTGGCTTAAAATTTCTCCGCTAAGCTCGATATATAGGTCATTTACTCCGTTATAAATTTTATCTTGCTCTGAGAGTATAAAATTTCTGATCTCATCTTCACTAACGCCATGCTTTTCGCAAAGCTCACTCATAGCTACAAATTTCTCAAAAATTTTATCTATCTCGTTTTTAACCAAAACGGCATTTGCGTTAAACAAAATGTCATAAAATTTATCCCTCGCACTGCCCTCAAATATATCTATCATCGCTGTTTCTTTGAAAATTTCTTAAGATTATAGCCAATTAAAACTAAGTTAAAAATTTAATATTATCTCCCAAGCTTCGCTGACATTTTTGGCATTATAAGTCGCTGTTTTGCTCTCCTCGCCAAATCCCCAGCAAACTTGCACATAAGGCATATTTGCGTTTTTGGCTGCAAGCTCGTCTTTTAGGCTATCTCCAACAAAGACCGCCCTGCTGGCTCCAGTTTTTTGAACAGCCAAATGAAGCATCGCAGGATCTGGCTTTTGCGGTATCTCCTTGCTAGCACCGATGACCTCGTCAAATAACTCATAAATTTCATTTTTCTTTAAAATTTTCTCTAGCGTATCATGCGGTGCATTGCTGGCCAAAACGACTTTAAATTTAGCCTCTTTGCACTTTTGCAAAAGCTCTTTTACACCATCATAGGTAGTCGCGCACTCATCGTAAAATTTCTTAAATTTCTCTTCAAAGCCCTCTTTTAAGCTCCTGCTTGGCGTGTCGATGCCGTAAAACTCAAGGGCTAAATTTCTACCTGGCTCATTGATCGCTTTTATGATAAATTCTTTTTCAAGTGGCGGCAAATTTAGCTCATCTCTTACTTCATTTACTGTTTTATATATCGCCTCGCCACTATCGATCACCGTGCCATCCATATCAAAAATAACTACTTTCAATCCTCATCCTTAAATTTATTTTTATGCTTTTCTTTCTTATATGTCTTTTGATTTTTTAGCTTATCAAGTAGATTTGCCGCCTTTAAAAGCTCATCTTTGGAGGCATTTTTGATAAGCAAATTTATAAAATTTTCTAGCGCCTTTGAGTATGGCTGGTCAAGATATACAGCCTCGACTTTTTCGATGACTTTCGCGTTTTTCTCCACTCTTTGGCGAAACTCAGTCTCGTCAAAGTCATCTCTTTTTAGCCCGTTTATCGCTGATTTTGCAAATTTTTCTAGCGCACGAAGATATTTTACACGCTTAAATTTGTCCGTGACTTGGTTCAAATTTTTCCTTTTTTTTGGCAAATTATATCAAAATTTGATTTTATCCCCTAAATGTTGGCTTTGCTAATGTATAATTTACGTAAAAATTACCAAACAAGGAGCAAAAATGAAGCAAGAAACCGCTGCGATCCACGTAGGCTACGACACAAACGAGGGCTTTGGCACGATGGCTGTGCCTATTTTTCAAAGCACGGCTTATGACTTTGGAAGTGCCGAGACCGCGGCTGCTAGGTTTGATCTAAAAGATAGTGGCTACATCTACACAAGACTTAGCAACCCAACGACAGATATCTTTGAAAAAAGGGTCGCTGCACTAGAGGGCGGAGCCGCTGCGATAGCGACTGCAAGCGGTCAGTCAGCTTTGTTTTACAGCATCATAAATTTAGCCCAAGCTGGCGATAATATCATCATCGCTAAGAAAATTTATGGCGGCACGACAGTGCTTTTTACGCACACGCTAAAGAGATTTGGCATAGAGGCTAGGGTCTTTGACAGCGACACAGCTGATGATCTGGAGGGCTTGATAGACGAAAAAACTAGGGCTATATTTTTTGAAACGCTTTCAAATCCGCAAATTTCTATCCCAAATATCGAAAAAATAGTAGAAATCGCAAACAAATATGGCATCATCAGTATCACTGATAACACCGTGCCAACGCCTATCATCTTTCAGCCACTTCGCCACGGCGTCGATGTTTGCGTGCATAGCGCTAGCAAATATATGAGCGGTCAGGGTCTTAGTCTAGCAGGTGTCGTAGTAAGTGCAAATCACCTAAACGAAAAACTAAAAGGCAACAAGAGATACGAGCACTTTAACGTGCCAGATGCGAGCTATCACGACATCGTATATGCTGATATGACCGATCGTTTTGACATCTACACGCTAAGAATGAGGCTTGCTATCGTGCGCGACATCGGCGCTGTGATCTCTCCGTTTAACTCTTGGCAGCTCATACAAGGGCTTGAAACGCTTGCTGTTAGGGTTGAGAGACACTCGCAAAACGCGCTAAAAGTGGCTAAATTTCTAAACTCTCACAAGCATATAAAAAGTGTGGCATACCCAGGGCTTGCCGACAACGTAGATCACGCAAAGGCTCAAAAATACTTTAAAGATGGCATGGCAAATGGACTATTTTGCTTTGAGACTGATAGCTTTGAGCGCGCAAAAAAGATGCTAGAGCGCGTAAAACTCTTTAAGATCGTAGTAAATATCGGCGATACAAAGTCGCTCATCACACACCCAGCCTCGACAACTCACCAGCAGCTAAGCAGCGAAGAGCTTATTAAAGCTGGCATCACAAAAGAGCTGATAAGAGTTAGCATAGGTCTTGAAAACGCCGAGGATCTGATAGCCGACCTAGCCCAAGCCTTAGAATAAAGAAATTTCTAGCTCATTTTGGGCTAGAAATTTAAAATTTACTCAAGCTTGCCGCATATCCTCTCACACTCTTTTGCTTGCCTTATAAATTTTATAACGATGTAGATGACAAGTAGCGGCACGCTTATATACCAAAATGCAAAAAAGGCGAGTATAAAAAACATAAATAAGAATGTTGCGAAATATACTAAGACAGCAAGGATGATATCATCAAGCATTTTTGCCTCCCATTTTGCTAGTGTTTTGGTGATTTTATAAAAAGCAAAATAAAACGAGACTGAACGGATTTGGTTCGGCTCTAAAATTTGAGTTAAGTTGCAAGCGAAGTCAAATTTTAGTAGCCAACTCTTGCGAGTGAATGGAATTTTAAAATTTGCAAAGACAGCTTTATTAAATTTGTAAATTCTTTTTATTCAAAAGGGAGACAAGGGGACTCGGGTTACGGTCTGCTTGCAGTTGCGAGCTTGCGAAGCAAAGAAGCTCCCTCTTAACAATCCCCTAACCCCGACGACGTTAGAGGTGCATGCCTCAGTGCTTCGCACTGCATGCGTTTTATTGAAATTCTAGTAAATTTTAAAATTTATGAGCGAGCATATCACGGCTCTAAATTTAGTGCTAAACGAAGTGCAGCCTAAATTTAGTAGTCTGCTAAGGCAAGCGAGTAAAGTTTTAAAATTTACAAAGAGAAATGAAATGTGGCAAGTTTTATCAAAATTTTAATAAGTCAAATACTTAATCGTATCTTGATAAAGCACTTGATTTTCGCATTGTATCAGCAACAGATCATTTTCTTCAAAGATTGTTGAGCCAGTTGGCTTTTGATACTCGTTTTTACGCTTTATTAAGATTATTAAAAACTCAGTTGGAAGCTCAAGCTGAGCCAAATCTTTGCCAATTAGTTTTGAGCCATCGTGAATGGTGTGCTGGTGAAGTGTGTAGCTTAAGATCGGAGAGTTTTCTACTGCCTTAACATCCTCTTGCTCACTCTCTTTTACTTTAAATTTATCAGCCGCAAAGCCGATCGACATGCCCTGCATCAAAATCGAGATCAAAACCATGAAAAATATAATGTTAAAAATCATATCTGCATCACGCATGCCATCTACATAAACATAGGTAGCTAGCACGACTGGCACGACGCCTCTTAGCCCAACCCAAGAGATAAAAATTTGCTCATTTATCTTAAATTTTGAAAATGCAAGCGATGCAAAAACACCAAGTGGCCTTGCAAAAAACATAAGCCATAATGCCAAAATAAGCGCTAACAGCGCAGTTGCAGGAAGTTGTGAGGGATTTACCAAAAGGCCAAGCGTCAAAAAGACAACTATCTGCATCGTCCAAGCGATACCGTCGTGAAAACCGACTAAATTTTTCTTATGAGAAAACTCTTTTTTGTTTATAAAAATTCCAGCTATATAGACAGCCAAATAGCCATTGCCACCGATTTTAAAGCAAAGCGTATATAAAAGCAATATCCAAGCGATAGAAAAAACTGGATAAAGACCCCAGTTTTTTAGGCGAAGTCTATTAAAAATGGCTGGCAAAGCAACGCCAAATAAATAGCCCATAGCGATACCTATGCCAAACTGCTTAACCAGTGTAATTGCCCACTCAGACGCACTTGGAGTGCTATTTAGTGAGATCATTTGAATGATCGTCATAGTTAAAAATATCGCCATTGGATCGTTTGAGCCAGATTCCAACTCAAGCAATGGTGCAATGCTATTTTTAAGTGAAATTTTCTTAGCTCTTAGTATGGCAAAAACAGCTGCTGCATCTGTTGAAGAGATGATGGAGCCTAGCAAAAAGGCCTCCGCCCAGGTAAAATCAAGCAGATATTTTGCAACTGGAGCGATAGCTAGCGCGGTTAAGAAAACACCAAGTGTAGCGAGCGCTAAACCTCTACCAAAAATAGGCTTAATCGCTGCAAAATCAGTATCTAGCCCACCAGCATAAAGTATAAATATGAGTGCCAGCATACCGACATTTTGAGCGATTACTTGATCATCAAAATTTACACCCAGCAAGCCGTCTGAGCCAGCTAGCATGCCAACGCCTAAAAATATTATTAAAGATGGAATTCCAAATTTATCAGAGATCTTACTTAAAAGAATGCTAGTTATAAGCAAAACTGCAAAAAATAGTAGTAAATTCTCCAAATAAACTCCACAAAATTATATTAAATTATACTTTCAAAAACTTCAAATTTATCTTGATTTACAAGCATCTCAAGCAAGACACCGTAGTTATCTTTTATCTCATCTTGAAGTTTTATAGCAAGCTCTTTTGCGTCTTTTCCATCTTTTGGATAGGTAACTACTAGATCGATCGGCTCAGCGTTTAAAAACTCTTGTATGCCAGTTAGTAGCTCGCTAGCGCCTCTTTCGTTTGTGCCGTGAAGCACGACTACGTAGTGTTCGTTTTCTCTTATGACAACGTCTGTTTGTCTTAGGATTTTTTCAAAAATTTCGCCATATTCTTTACTATTTGGCAAAGAAAAATATATCAAAGATAAATTTTTCGCATAGTCCTTTACGTTTTTGTATCGCTTTATAAAAGCTATCTCAAGATCGATTATTGATAAAATATCAACTGCCGAGAAGATTTTTGCCGCCATTTTTACACTCCTTTTTTGCGGTTTTGATTTTACGCCGCTATTATATCTTGTAAATTTTCAAAAATAAAGACATTCATTCCATTTTTGTATTCATAGCCAAATTTTAGTCCATGAGCCTCAAGGATGTTGCTAACTATATATAAACCTAGACCAAAGCTCTTTTGTGCATCCTCACCTTTTATAAAAGGCTGGATGTAAAAGTCGAGGTCATTTTTTAGCTTCTCGCCTTGAGTTATAAATTTCATATGATCCTTGCTAACCATGATATTTACGTGCTTATCGGTTGAATACTTTATACCATTATCTATCATATTTTTTATAGCTACTGAAAATAGCTTAAAATCAACCATCACCCTAACCTCATCAAGCTCGCTAATGCCAACATGCTCCTTTTCAACCATCGCTATATCGATAGCCTCATCGATAAGATCTCTCATAAGGCAAGGCGTTTTATTTGTAAGTCCTATCTTTGAAGTGATCTGCTCGATTGCTGCAAGCTCGTTTATCAAATTTTCAAGCTTGTGAAAGACGGAGATGAGCCTCTCTTGATTTTTACTTTTTTCTATCATTTGAGCGGCGATCAGCCCCTTTGTGATAGGCGTTTTTAGCTCATGCATGATATTTCTTAAGAAAAGATGCCTTGAGTCATTTAGTGCTTTGATCTGACAAACTGCCTCATAAAATGCCTCTGAAACTTCAGAAATTTCATCCTTGCCGTTGCCGACATTTTGCACGCCGTCAAGCTCGCCATTTGCAAATTTCACGATCTGACGCTTTAGCTTTCTAAGCGGCTTTATCTTATAGATGACAAAGATATAAGCGGCAAGCAAAATGACCGCAACCACCAAAAACACGGCCTTTATCACCTCGTATCTGTAAGGCTGAAATTCTTTATCCATCAAAAGCTTTAGCTCGTCTAAATGCTCGATCTTTAAATAGTGATGCTTATCATAAAGCAAGATAGCACTTGATCCTAGATCGCTTGAAATTTCTTCTAAAACGGCTGCATTTTTTAAAATTTCTTCTTTTTCATTTTTAGCGGTGATCTCTGGCATGTCGATGTTTGAGAGCTGGCGGTCGTACTGAGCTTTGTTTATGATGCCACCCATGTAGAGCAAATTTGTCCTAGCGACGTTTGAGTATTTGTTATTTAGCTCTCTTGTGTAGTTTTGTTTATCAAAGCCCATGAGCCACAAAAAGGCTAGAAATATCGAAACGAGCGCAAGCCCAAAGATAAATGTTATCGTGATAAATATAGAAGATCTTGGCATCAAAGGACCAACTTATAGCCGATGCCGCGGATCGCGTGGATGTATTTTGGCTCTTTTGGATTTTCATTTAGTTTTTGGCGAATTCTGCCGATGATGACGTCGATACTTTTGTTTGAGCTATCTTCATTTATGCTCTCGCAGTTGTAGATGAGCTCCTCTCTAGTGACCGCTCCACCCTCTTTTTGAAGCAGATATTTTAAGATGTCATACTCCGCTGCGGTTAAATTTAGCACGCTTCCTTTAAATAAAATTTCTCGTTCAAATTCTTTTAAAACCAAGTCTTTGTTTAAATTTCTTGCCTCATTTGCAGGGGCTATGCTCTGCCTTCTTAGATGGCTTTTTATGCGAGCAAGAAGCTCTTGTGGGTCATAAGGCTTTGGTAGATAATCATCCGCGCCGTTATCTAGGGCATTTACTTTGTCTGTTATATCGTGCCTTGCACTTGAGATGATGATAGGGATGTTGTGCTTTTTTCTTATCTCTTTGCACACCTCTAGTCCGTCCATGCCAGGAAGAGTGAGGTCAAGTATTACTAGGTCAAATTCGCTCGTATTTAAGGTAGATAGTCCGATATATGGCTCTTCAGCCGTCGTCACTTTTATGTCGTAGTTTTCTAGGTATTCAGTTAAAATTTCAGCAAGCTCCATATCATCTTCTATCATTAAAATTCTAGTCATGATCTTTCCTGTTGTAAATTTATTTTTAAGGATTATAGCAGATAAAGGTTTTAAAAATTTAAAAGAGTTAAGAGCTGAAATTTCAGCTCTTAAGTAGTTATTTTATAACAAGGCCTTGCATGATGCCACCGCGGTTTATCCACACTAGCGTCTTTTTACCTTTTGCGTTTTTAACTGTGCTTGCAAATGTTTGAATATCTTTTATGCTCTCTTCGCCAACTTGAACGATCACATCGCCTCTTTCAAAGCCAAAGTCTTCAGCTTTTGAGCCAGATTTTACGTCAGTTACAAGCACGCCTTGAGTGTCTGGGCTGATCTTATACTTAAATCTTATCTCATCGCTTAGATTACTAACGCTAAGACCTTCGATGATGACGCTTTTTGTCGCATCTTTTGCGTTGTGATCCATATTTACAAGCTTGATTTTTGTATTCATGATTTTATTTGATCGCTCGTAAGTTATATCAACGCTGCTATTTGGAGTTAGCGAGCCGATAAAATTTTTAAGATCATTTGCATTTTTGATAGCTTTGCCATTTGCTGAAATAACCAAGTCGCCTCTTTTTAGCCCTGCCTCATCTGCTGGCATGCCCTGCTCTACGCCACTTATTAAAGCGCCTTCTTTATTTGTGTAAAGCTCTTTTTGCTCATCAGTTAAATTTGCAATCGTAACGCCGATAAATCCACGCTCGATCTTGCCGTCAGTTATCAGCTTTTTAGCGATATCTTTTACCATATTTGATGGTATAGCAAAGCCAATGCCGTTGTTGCCACCACTTCTTGAAAGTATGGCTGAGTTTATACCAACTAAATAGCCCCTGCTATCAACCAAAGCGCCACCTGAGTTGCCAGGGTTTATAGAGGCGTCTGTTTGGATGAAATTTTCATATTGATTAAGTCCGATATCATCTTTATTTAGCCCTGAAACGATGCCTTGAGTGATGCTCTCGCCTACGCCAAAAGGATTGCCTATGGCAAAGACTACGTCCGCGTCAAGTAGCTTTGACGAGTCAGCAAATGTTATCGCATTTAGCCCATTTGCCTCTATCTTTATAACGGCTAGATCGGTTTTTGGGTCGCTACCTATTAGCTTCGCTTTATACTCCTTGCCACCCTTAGCCAAGGTCACAACGATCTGGTCGCTATCTTCGATGACGTGGTTGTTTGTAACGATGTAGCCGTCATTTGAGATGATGACACCAGAGCCAAGAGAGGTTGTCTTTTCTTTCTCTTTTGGTTTTGCAAAGTTAAATCCAAAAAATTCATTAAAAAACGGATCATTAAACATCTGCTCGATACCCGCATTGCTTACTGTTTTTGTAGTCGAGATATTTACTACTGAAAGTTTTGCCTGAGCGATAGAGTCGTAGTATGAGAGCACGCTATTTTTATCGCTTAACGGCGAAACTCTAGTTACATCTTGGTTTGCTTCGTTAAATTTAATATCAGCTCCCATTAGCAAAGAAGCCGCTGCTAATGAAATTAGCATAAATTTTTTCATTTTTTTCCTTTAAATTGAAAATGTCTTGAAATTATAAATAGAGCTTAAAAATAAAATCTTAACGCTTTTTTCTCCTTTGTAAATAAAAATAAACTTGACTTGCATAGACTAAAGTTTTGTGATATAATCCGTGTCAAAAAACATAAGGAGAATATATGAGCGAAAGCTTATATGAAACTTTAGGAGTTTCAAAAGGCGCATCAAGCGACGAGATAAAAAAAGCTTATAGAAAACTTGCTAGAAAGTACCACCCAGACATCAACAAAGACCCTGGTGCAGAGGATAAATTTAAAGAGATAAACGCTGCTTATGAAATTTTAAGCGACGAGAAAAAACGTGCCCAGTATGATCAATATGGCGATAATATGTTTGGCGGTCAAAATTTCCACGACTTTGCCAGAGGCTCGGCCGATATGGGCGATCTAAACGATATCTTGAAAAATATCTTCTCAGGCGGCTTTGGCGGAGGCGGCGCTAAATTTAGCGGAGGTTTTGGCGGAGGTTTTGAAGGATTTGAAGGCTTTGGCGGAGGCGGATTTGGCTTTGGAGGAGCTGACCTAGATGTAAATGCTAAAATTTCTATACCATTTGACGTGGCTGTAACTGGCGGCGAACACAAGATAAATTTTAATGGCGAAAGCATCAAGATAAAGATCCCAAGCGGCATAGAAGGTGGCGAAAAACTTCGCATAAAAGGCAAAGGCAAGAGTGCTGGCGGTCAAACTGGCGATCTCATACTTGCCATTAGCGTTGAGCCAAGCGACGAGTATGAAAGAGTTGGTGATGATCTTTATAAAGATGTAGAAATTCCACTAAAAACTATGCTTTTTGGCGGTAAGATAAATGTGCATACATATAAAAAAGATGTCACGATAAAGATCGCTGAAAACTCAAAAACAGGCACGAAGATCCGCTTGAAAGGATACGGCGTGCAAAACAGAAAGAGCGGAATTTATGGCGATCTTTACTTAAAAGCTAGGGTAAAACTTCCAAATATCAGTGAGCTTGACGAAGGCTTAGTAAAAGAGTTAAAAGAAAAATTACCGGAGTAAAAAATGCAAAATTATGAAGAACCACTTTTTTTAATAAGCGTTGTAGCAAAGGTTTTAAGCATACATCCACAAACTTTAAGACAATACGAAAGAGAGGGACTAGTTGAACCCTCAAGAACAGATGGTAAGATGAGGCTCTACTCACAAAAAGACGTTGATCGCGTCAAAACGATACTAAATTTGACCCGTGAGCTTGGTGTAAATTTAGCAGGTGTTGATGTGATACTTCAGCTAAAAGAGAAAATTGACGATTTAGAAGCAACTATTGATGATTTAAATAAAAAATTACACGAAGCTACCAGTCAAACTAGCACCAAAAGATCGCTAGTAAAGAGAAAAAGTAGCTTTGATCTTGTATTTTACGAAGGCAAAAAATAATATATGGAACAAATTTTAGAAGGCTTCTTGCTTGTCGCTGCGATCTCAGTCGCGTTAAATGTCATTTTTAAGAAATTTCAGATACCAACCATCATCGGCTACATCGTAACCGGCACGCTTATATCAGAATTTTTCAACCTAAAAAGCAACGATGAAATTTCTCATATAGCGGAATTTGGTATCGCATTTTTGATGTTTACGATCGGACTTGAGTTTAGCTTTAAGCACCTGATGAGCATGAAAAAAGAGGTCTTTCTAAATGGCGGTCTGCAAGTTTGCTTAAGTGGCTTTGTGATGGGCATGATGCTCTACTACGCGCTTCATCTAAAGGACGAGACAGCGCTTATTGCTGGTCTTGCCTTTGCTCTATCATCAACTGCGATCGTGCTAAAAACGCTAAATGACAACGGCGATGTGAGTAAAATTTATGGTAGAAAGGCGCTTGGAATTTTGCTATTTCAAGATATCGCCGTCATCCCGATCTTGCTTATGATAGATATGTTTAGCTCGCAAGATGCCTCGATAAATGAGCTTTTATTAAAAACATTTACGAGTGCGGTCATCCTTATCGTTGTGCTATTTTTGCTCGGCAAATATGTCATCAACTGGATATTTTACAAAGTCGTTCAGACAAACTCTCAAGAGGTCTTTATAGCCACGATCCTCTTTTTAGTCGTTGGCGCTAGCACGCTAGCTCACTTCTTTGGCTTTTCATACTCTCTTGGTGCATTCTTAGCTGGCATGATGATGGCAGAGACGCAGTATAAGCACCAGATCGAGGTCGATCTCATACCTTTTAGAGATCTGCTTCTTGGACTATTTTTCATAACCGTTGGCATGCAGATAAATTTTGTAGTCGTGCTCTCAAACATCTGGCTAGTTCTAGGTCTAGTCTTTAGCATAATGGTCGTAAAAGCCATCGTCGTTTTTGCTGTTTTAAATATCTACTTAAAACGCAGGGTAGCTGCTAAGACCGCACTTAGCGTCTGCCAGATCGGCGAATTTGCACTGGCTGTCTTTGGGCTGATGACTACAAGAAATTTACTTGATGTCCAAACAGCTCAAATTTTCATCGCAGCCTCTGTCATATCGATGTTTGCAACACCTTTTATACTTAAAAAGCTTGATGTTTTAGCTGATCTTGTAGAGCGTGAGGTGGTAGTTGAGTCAAACGAGACCTTAAAACCACAAAAACTAAAAAATCACATCGTAGTCTTTGGCTATGATAGGCTCGGTCAAGAGGTCGTTTTAAGGCTAAAAGAGACAAAGCTTTTATACATCGTGCTTGATAACGACATCAGCCTAGTTGAGCTTGGCAGAAGCCGCGGGGAAAATGTATTTTTAGGAAATGTGCTTCAAAGCAACACTCTTGAAAACGCTTGCTTAGACGACGCAGCCGCTGTCATCATAACTGTAAATAACGAGCAAAGAGTTGAGCTAATCGCGCAAAAGATCAAAGACTACGGAGCAAATATCCAAACGATCATCAAAGCAAATGGCGAGGGCAACAAAGATATCTTTGGCGAGCTAGGCGAGAATTTCCACCTTATAAGCGAGGAGCGCGTCATGGCAAAAACCCTTGTTCACGAAGCTCTTCAGTGCAAGATCGACCACGACGTAAGAGCGTAGTAAATTTAGCTTCTTAAAACACGCTTTTTAAGTTCGTTTAAATAAATTGATAAAACTATTAGCAATATTTTTGATTATATAAGAAACAATAAGAAGCTAAAAATTTGTCTGGTCAAAACATCAATGCTAGTCTTAATGAGAAAGAAGTAAAAATTAAAGAACTATCAAAAGATAAAAAATAGAATTTATTACAAATTAAAATAAAAGCATATTAGCCAATAATATGCTTTTAAAATTAAATTTAAAGCCTAGTTTTTCTAGGCTTTACTCATTTCTTAAAGTTTGAAGGACATTTACCTCTGTGGCTTTTTTAGCTGGATAGTAAGACGAGATAGCCACGATAAATACAGCTCCAACGATGATAAGCACAAGATCGATGGTTGAGAGTTCAAGCGGTAGTTTGCTTGAGCCATAGACGTCAGCTGGCAGGTCTATAATGTTGAAATTTCCAAGTAAAAATAGCCCCAAAAAGCCAAGCACTAAGCCAAATATAATGCCACCTCCGCCGATAACTAACCCTTGATAAAAAAAGCTTCTTTTTATCTCGCCTTTGCTAGCACCAAGCGCTAAAAGCAAGGCGATCTCCTGCCTGCGGTTCATCACGGTCATTAGTAGTGAGCTTATGATATTTAGCGACGCCACAAGGATAATTAACATCAAAACGATAAAAAGCGCTCTTTTTTCAAGTGCGAGCGCTGAGAAAAAGTTGCCATTTTGCTCCCACCAGCCAATAGCAACCGTGCCAGCTAGAAGCCCCTCGCGCACCCTTTTTATATCATCAAATGGCTTACTTGAAAAGATGTGAATTCCATCATAAACGCCTTTTGGGTAGTCTAAAATTTTCCTTAATGCATCAACCGAAGTATATGAAAATGCCTTGTCATAGGCGATTAACCCAGATGTAAATGAGCCGCCGATATCAAAGCGCTTCATCTTTGGCGTTAGCGAAAAGCCAGCTGGATCAGCCTTTGTAAAAATAAGCGTTAGTTTTTCATCGTTTCTTAGTCTAAACTCACTCGTTATGCCACTTCCCACAAGTATCTCAAAGCCCTCTAGCTCTTTTTCTTTCAAAGCTTCATTTACAACTGAATTTATCTGCTTTTCATCTTTAAAATTTACGCCATAAATTAGCCCACCTTCAAGCGCATTTGCCGAGCGGTAAATGACCTGCGTGCTGATATATGGACTAAATTTAAGATCACTAAATTTAGCCTTTAGCTCATCTACAAAGCCATCATCGATCGATCCTTTAAAAGCGCTTTGAACGGTTATAGGATAGTTCATCGTAAAAAGTTTGCGCTCAAATTCTTTATCAAATCCGTTCATGATCGCCATCGCAACTATTAAAACCATAAGACCTATGCTAACACCAAGAAAGGCGAGCAAGGCGCTTAGAGCGATAAATGGCTGAGTTTTATCAAATCTTAAATATTTAAAAAGTAGGTACTTTGGTAAGCTTGTCATCAAATAGCCTTTAAAAGATTAAGGCGCTTTGGCGCCTTAAAAGTAGAAATTTTAAGCAAATATGCCTTTTTTAGGGCCACTTTTGCCGTGGCAATCTTTATATTTTTTACCGCTTCCGCAAGGGCATGGAGCGTTTCTTGGTATCTTTTTTTCAGGCGTGAAATTTTCTTCTTCGCCTTGGTTATTATAGCTTAGGGGCTCATTTTCAGCATTTTGGCTAGCTTCTAGCATCATCCTAGCTTGCTCTTCTTGCTCCTCACGGCTCTTAAATCTAACAACTTGAAGCGTCTTAACGCTCTCAGTTTTTAGCCTACCAACTAGCTCCATAAAGAGATTGTAGCTCTCTTTTTTATATTCAACTAGCGGATCTTTTTGATTATACCCTCTAAGGCCAATGCCAGTTTTTAGGATATCCATCTGATAAAGGTGCTCTCTCCACGCATTATCAAGCACTTGAAGATATAAAATTTTCTCTATATCTTTTCTTTGCTCTTCATTTAGCACGCTCATCTTTTCGTTATATCTAACCTCTAAAATTTGCGCTATTTTCTCTACTAGCTCATTATACTCTAGCCCTTTTAGCTCGCTCTCGTCGATCTCTTCGCCACAATCTGCAAGGATGATAGAGCATAAATTTTTAATGTCATAGTCATCTTTCAAGCCGCCATGGAAAATTTCAGCCGTATCAAGTAAATTTGTAGCGTATTCAACCCTATTTTGAGCTATCTTTTCGCTCATATCGTAGCTCTTATCAAGTAGCTCGTCACGGTACTTGTAGATAGTCTTTCTTTGCTCGTTCGCCACGTCGTCATACTCAAGCAAGTGCTTTCTAGCCTCAAAGTGCAAGCTCTCGACCTTCTTTTGAGCATTTTCAACAGCTCTTGTCACCATTCGGCTCTCGATACTTTCGCCCTCGTCGATACCAAGCCTATCCATGATCGCTTTTATGCGGTCGCTACCAAAAATCCTTAAAAGATTGTCCTCTAAACTTAGGTAAAATCTACTCATACCAGGGTCGCCCTGACGTCCAGCACGGCCACGCAGCTGATTATCTATCCTTCTACTCTCGTGCCTTTCTGTGCCGATGATATATAGACCGCCAAGGTCTCTCACCTCATCATTTATCCTGATATCAACACCACGTCCGGCCATATTTGTAGCGATAGTTACAGCACCTTTTACACCAGCTTGTGCGATGATCTCAGCCTCTTTTTCGTGGTTTTTAGCATTTAGCACAGAGTGTGGGATGCCTGCTTTTTTAAGCATCTCATGAAGCACCTCACTGCGCTCGATACTTGCAGTTCCCACAAGCACTGGCTGACCCTTTTCGTGAGCCTTTTTAACTTCGTCGATGACAGCTTTAAATTTCTCATTTTGAGTTTTGTAGATAAGGTCGTTTTGATCGATCCTCTTAACTGGCACGTTTGTTGGGATCGAGATAACTTCAAGGTTATAAATTTGAGAAAACTCAGTAGCCTCTGTCTGAGCCGTACCAGTCATACCAGCAAGCTTTTTATACATCCTAAAGTAGTTTTGATATGTTGTATCAGCAAGCGTTTGGCTCTCTTCTTGAATTTTCACGCCCTCTTTTGCCTCAAGTGCTTGGTGAAGTCCCTCGCTAAAGCGCCTGCCCTCGCTTAGACGTCCTGTAAATTCATCAACGATGACAACCTCGCCATCTTTTACAACGTAATGAACATCTTTTTCAAAGAGATTGTGCGCCTTTAGAGCTTGATCTAGGTGGTGGCTTAGCACGGCGTTTTCAAGGTTGTATAAATTTTCAACTCCAAAGAGCTTTTCAGCCTTGCTTATGCCAGCTTCTGTGATCATTATCGTTCTATTTTTTTCATCTACTATGAAATCCCCAGTTGGCTTTGAGCCTGGCACATTTGGATCAGCTGGAGTGCCTCTGGTAAGCTGTTTTGCGACTTGATCGGCTCTTATGTAGCCATCAAGCGTGCGGTTTGTTGGACCAGAGATGATAAGTGGCGTTCTAGCCTCATCTATCAAGATACTATCGACCTCGTCAACGATGACGAAGTTATGGCCTCTTTGCACCTTTTGACCAGCTTCAAATTTCATATTATCACGCAGATAGTCAAAGCCAAATTCTGAGTTTGTGCCGTATGTTATGTCAGCGTTATAGGCAGCTTGTCTTACTTCATCGTCGTATCCGCCACTTAGTATCACATCTACGCTTAAGCCTAAAAAGTTATAAAGCTCGCCCATTTGCGTCGCGTCACGCTTTGCAAGGTAGTCATTTACGGTAACTACATGCACGCCCTTACCGCTCATCGCATTTAAGATAACTGGCAAAGTCGCAACCAAGGTCTTACCCTCGCCCGTCTTCATCTCAGCGATCCTGCCCTCGTTTAGCACCATACCACCGATTAGCTGCACATCAAAATGGCGCATCTTAAGCACCCTTTTGCTAGCCTCTCTAACGATCGCAAAAACATCATTTAAAATTTGATCTAAAGTGACTTTCTCTTCGACGACTTGGGCTTTAAGCTCGTTAAATTTGATCTTAAGCTCATCGTCGCTCATCTTCTCGTAAGTTGGCTCTAGCGCATTTATCTGCGCCACACGTTTTATATATTTTTTGACTTCTCTATCGTTTTTCGTGCCAAAAATCTTTCTAAATACCGATGAAATCATTACTTTACCTTCCTAAATTTTTAAACTTTGGATCTTAGCATAGTTTAACTATTTATTTAATTAAACTGGGCTAGAATACGCCAAAAAAGGATAAAAAATGAGAAAATTTTTGATAGCTTCTCTTGTCGCAGTTTGCTCATTTGGCGCTGGCTTAAATTTTAAAAGCCTGCAAAGTGACTTTACGCAAACCGTCTTTAGCGAGGGTAAAAGTGTAAATTATAAGGGTAGATTTTACGCTAAAAACGACAACACAGCGCTTTGGATATATGAAAGTCCAACACCAAAGAGAATTTACTTTGACAAAGACAAGGTGGTCGTGATCGAAGATGAGCTTGAGCAAGCCATCATTTCAAGACTAGATGACACGCCAAATTTGACGCAGGTTTTGGCCCACGCAGAGCAAATTCAGCCTACACTTTATAAGGCGATATATGACGGAGTTGAATACTTTATAACGATCAAAAACACGCTTCCAACGACGATTGACTATAAAGACAAGCTTTCAAATAAGATAAAGATAACCTTAAGTAACCCTGTAAAAGACGCACTCATCCCAAAAGAGACGCTAACTCCAGTCATCCCACAAGGTTACGACATCGTAAATCAATAAATTTGGCTAGCTTTTAGCCAAATTTACTCACTTCTCTCCGAAGTCTTTTCCAAATTCTTGCACATTATTTAGATCAATAGGCTTTTGCACCACATCGTTTGGATCAGGTGCGACGATGATCTCATTGCCTTTTTTCTTCTTCTCTGACTTTGTCATCACATCTTCATTTACGCTTGGATCAGAGCATAAATTTTGGCTTTTTATCGCTTTTATGATCTCGCTTAGCTCCAAATTATTTATCACTTTGATGTTTAAAATAAGCACGTCGTCGATGTCAAGCGAGTGTTTTTTGGCTGCATATTTCATAAAGAGCTCTTTAAATTTCTCTTTTCCCATTGAGGTTAGGATGTCCTCCACGTAAAAGCTGCCAACAACGACGTTTAGCGAGTCAAGCACGTAAGCTTCGTTCTCCTCCACGTCACGTCCGACAACTTCAAGGTTCATGCTTATCTTTTTTGTTAAATTTTGTCCAGCTTTTGAGTAGATATCTGTTTGAAAGTCACTCACTTTTAGCACATCTGCAAATGCAAAAACGCCAAAAACAAGGCTTAAAAATAGCTTTTTCATAAACTCTCCTTAATATGCAAAAATACGTTTTCTTGGTAAAATTTCTTAACTTCGTCGTCAATTTTAACCACTTTTCTTAAATGCTGCCTAAAATCACTTTTCTTATCATAAAAAAGTTTTAAATTTTTAGGATTTACCGCTCGAGAAAGTGCGACGTAGAGCTGTCCTTTGGCAAAGATGTGGTTGATGTTGCAAATGAGCGAATTTATACTCATGCCTTGAGACTTGTGGATAGTTAGCGCATAGGCTAGCTTAAATGGAAACTGATAAAGCGAGGCTTGCACGTTCTCTTCGATCTCGTCTTCGTTTAAATTTAGCGCGCAAAAGTTGTAGGCGCACTTTTCTATCTCGCATATCTCGCCGCTATCTTTTTGCACAATCACACTTGAAATGGCGCCATTTTCTTTTAAAATTTGCATGATCTTGCCCTGCTCGCCGTTGTAGTATTCACCCCATTTATTTGAAGTAAAGATGATCTTAGCCCCTATCTTCATCTCCAAATTTCGCGAGATATTTAGCGTGTTTGCCCACTTTTCAAACTCTTTTTTATCTAAATTTTCATCCATAACAAGCACGTCCGAGTTTGAAATTTCAAGCGGAGTGTTAAGTGCGAGAAGCCTCTTTTGATTTAGCATCTCAGCCTCTGCATTTCTGCCAAAAAGCACACTAGTCTCGCTATCTGGCTCGATAGCTCCCACTCGCAAGCTCTCGATGTAGGCAATCATCTCATCATCTAGCTCGCCAACTCTAAGACGAGAGAGAATTTCATAAAATTTAAGATCATTTGTGCGTTTTGAGAGCAAAAGCTCAACATTTGTAAATTTCATATCCTCCCACGCACTGGAGTTAAAAGCGTATAAAAAGTTAAAAAGTTTGCTCTCATTTTGCTCTTTTTGCACGGGTGGCAGCTGATAAAAGTCGCCCACTATAAGCACCCTGCCTTTAAATTTAGATGTAAGCAAGCGGTATCTTATCATCTCCATAACATTTGAGCTAACCATCGAAATTTCGTCTATTACAAGCAGATCGCAAGCGTCTAGCATATTTCGTAGCTTGCTTAGCTTATCTTTTTGGCGGTAGTCAAGCCGTCTTAGCTCCTCGTAGTCCTTGCAGTAGCCAAATTTAAAAAAGCTATGCAAGCTCACGCCTCCAAGACTAACAGCGCTTATGCCAGTTGAGCCAAGGATGACGACATTTTTAAAATTTTCTTTGTAGTGTCTGATGATGGAGGCGGTTAGATAGCTCTTGCCAACACCGCCGCCGCCAGTTAAAAAGACATTTGAGCGAGATAAAATTTCTAAAATTTGATCTTTCATCTACTCAAACATCTCTGGGCGATACTCAAAATGCATCGTATCAAAGTGCTTCCAGCGTCCGCCCCAGATAAATTTATGCTTTTCAAATACTCGCACGATCTTTTCAGGGATCAAATTCTCATAGCTCTTGCTCCACTGCCAGTAGTGGCTCTTTTTTACATTTATATCGATCGCGATGCCGTAGCTGTGCGCGCTTAGGCGGTTTGTGCCAGCGATGATGCGCCACTTAAATGTCCCGCCTGGATCTTTTAGGTACAGAAGTAAATTTGGATCGCTCTTTACCATCTCGTTTAGCTCATTGCTCACCTCTTGCAAGGCAGCTGCAGCGCCATTTTTAGAGTTAAATTTTAAAGGCAAATTTAAAAAATCTTTTAGCCAGATAACATCTACTAAATTTGCTTTTACCGCGCTCTCACTTGAGCCATAAATTTTGCCTAAAAGCTCGTAGTTTCTGCATCTACCAGCATCACTTAAAGCCGCGCTAAGTGGCGAAAACGCAGCGTAATCAAGTGCATTCATATCCTCTATATCAGCCCCAGCGCTGCACTCTTCATCTTTTTGTTTAAAATCATCATAGACTAAACTCGTGCCATCACTAAAATTAACCAAATTTTCTTCGATCTTTACGCCATAAGCTCGCTGTAAAGCCGAGATCTTTCTAGCCTTATCTAGCATCCCTTGTTCAGGCCTCATCACATTTATAGAATCAACCTTAGAGATAAGCAAATTTGCACTTTGTATGTCGCTTCTGTTTTGTCCGATGTTTAGCGTAGTTATCGCGGTCGCTCCAATTAGCGCACGGCCATTATTTGCAGTCTTTAGTCCCCAAGCATCATGCACGACGTAGATATCATCGCCCTTGTATCCAGCATAGAGCATGATGTGACCTGGTAGATGCACGAGCGTGAGATATGGCACGCCTTTTTCTTTTATCTCTTTGCTCTTTGCAGCGTTGCTAAGGCCTTTTAGATTGATCTTTTCTCCCATATTTGCCTGCGCCCTTGAGTTCCTAGGTAACCACACGCCAAAGCTTGCTAGCAAGTCTTTTGTAAAAAGCGAGCAGTCTCTTAGCTTATCCACCCCGCCCCAGCCATAAGGCTGAGTAAGAAGCGAGCTAAGAATTGTTTTTAAATTTGAGTCATTAAATTTAAGTGGGAAAAGGGCACTAAAAGACTTTGGGAGGACAAACTCCCTAAGCATATTTCTTACATAAATTTTGCCGTAGTAGTTTTTGTCATCTTGCGCTAAAACTGGCAGTATCGCGCCGACACGTGAGTAAAACAAAAAGTTTCCGCCCTTGTCATAAACTGGCATCTTGTCGGTTTTTATCGTTACAAAGCTTGATTTTTGATAGGCAAGCGCCTCTTCATCGCTTATAAATTTGATATCTTCAACCTTCACCCAGCCCCAAACCGCATCATCACTCACAAACGCCCACGCCCTATCTTTTGAGAGGTGCGATACAAAGAGCGGATGAGCGATGCTCAGGGTGGATTCTTGCAAATAATCAAACGGATAGCCCTCACCTGGGGTTTGCGGGTTTAAAAATATCGGCTCGTCGGTTGGAAAATTTCTTACAGCTGTGTTTGCAGAAGTTAGAGCGTAAGCTGAAATTTGCAAAAAGCCAGCGAAATTTGCATTGTCCTTTTGTGCGTCAAACCAGCTTTGAGGTATCTGCCTAAAATTTGAGCCAAAATACTTTCTCTTCTCGCTTGGTTTATATACATTAAACGCCCAAAAAGCGTCATTTGGGTTAAATTTCACGCCTCTTAGAGTAAAAACTTTAAACCTTCTTTTTAAAATTTCATCTTGAGCAAAACTCGCACTTTGCATATTTTGAGGTAGCGACGAGGCGTCTTGTTTTACTTCAAATTCAAGCAAGCTGATGCGCTCATTTGGCTTATAAACATTTTCATCTGGCAGGGCATTTTGCTGCTTGTTTGGCTCTGGTTTTGTTGTCTGCGAACAACCCAAAAACAAAGCAACACTAAGTGCTAAAAATATACCTTTTTTCAAATTTCTTCCTTATCCTTAAATATAGCTTCTACTATCAAAACAAAGATATAAAACATCTTTTCATCGTTATTTTTGCAAATTTGCCTCATCGTCTCGTTTTGATCTTTGACCTTTATATCGTTTGATCTTAAAATTTCTGCAATGTCTGAGCCAAATTTCTTTGAAATTTCCCCAACTTTGACATCATTTAGCGCGTTTAAAAATCTTGTCGTGTTGCAGTCCATCTGCACTGGCTTGTGCTTTAAGATATTTTTAAACTCAAGACTTAGCTTTTTTAGCTTTTTCTTCTTAACGTAGCTGTGAATGATAGTTAAAACAACCAAGCTAAAGCCAAAGAAAATGTGCAAATTTAGCGAATTTTCGCTCATCTCTCCCTTTAAAAAGAGCACGCCGCTTACAAAAAGCCCCACCACGCAGACAAAAAGTAGCAGCAAGATGATGTATTTAAAGATGACCTCGAGCCAGACGTTATCTTTTAGCCTCTCAAACATCAAGCTGCCCTATCTCATCTTCGCTAAAAACTAAAATTTCATTTTCTTTTAGTAGTTTTGCCGCTACGCCGTCGCCTAAAATGAGCCTTTTAGTGAAGCTTCCATCATAAATTTGCCCGCTCCCACAGCTTGGGCTTCTAGCTTTTAAAATAGCCTTTTTACAGCCATTTAGCTTAGCTATCTTTAGGCAAATTTCAGCCCCAAATTTAAAATTTTCGCTCACATCTTTAGCTGTTTTTGTGACGACTAAGCCATCTTTCATCTCAGCTGGATCTCTTGGCGTGCTAAGTCCGCCAAACACCTCTGGACAGACAAAAAGCAGATGATATTTTTTTGAAATTTCATCCAAAATGCCACTACCCAAAAGGTTATTTTCGCCGTTAAATTTGCAGTTTATGCCAGCAAGACAAGCGCTTATTAAGACCTTTTCTCTCAAAGCCCAGCTTCTTTTAAAAGCTCGCTAGCATAAATTTCACGAAGTTTGCTTGAAATTTCACCCACTTTTGCGCCGTTTATAGCCTTGCCGTCAGCATAGATGACTGGCAAAAGGATGAGCGTAGCAGCCGAGATAAAGACTTCATCAGCCGCGTAAACCTCGTCCATGCTAAATTTACGCTCCTCTATCTTTAGACCGATATCTTTAGCTATCCTTAAAAGCCTCATACGGCGGATCCCTGGCAAAATTTCATTTGAAAGTGGCTTGGTGATGAGGGTTTTATCTTTGATGATAAAAGCACTCGAGCTACAGCCCTCTGTGACAAAGCCGTTTTCTACCATAAAGCCCTCGTCTGCGACCTTTTTGTGAGCCTCATTTTTAGCGTAGCACTGAGCTAGAAGCGAGATCGACTTGATGTCGCGCCTCTTCCACCTGATGTCCTCGACGCTTACCACTTTTATGCCAGTTTTTGCAGCTGGGTTGTTTAAAATTTCACTCTCGTAGCAAAAGATGAAGACGCTTGGGGTTAAATTTTCCATAAAATAGAAATTTCTAAACGCCACGCCTCTTGTTACTTGCATGTAAATTCCGCCCTCTTTTAAGGCGTTTTTGGCGATCATCTCATTTAAGATCGCTTCAAATTTCTCTTTTTCGTAAGGCAGGCTTATATCTATCTCATTTAAGCTTCTCTCAAATCTCGCCCAAAAGCCCTCTTTATCGACCATTTTTGAATTTATCACAGGTACTACTTCATAAATTCCATCACCAAATATAAATCCTCTATCAAACGCGCTAACTTTTGCCTCATCTTTTGGCAAAAACTCGCCATTTAAAAAGACCGTTTCTAAAGCTTTATCTGCCATTTTTAGCTCCTTAAATTTTAGGCAAATTGTATCTAATTTTGTTTGAATTTATAGATTTTTAGATACAATGAGCTGAAATTTTTAAGGTAAAAAGTCTATAAAAAATGAAAGAAAATCTAAGAAACACTATCATTAAAAATATTTTTTTCGTCTCAAAACAGCCAGTTTTATTTAGAGATTTACTTGAAGCAAATGCCCTTTTTAACGAAGGTATGCTAGTTGATGGCGCAAAGCTAAATTTTAGATTTAACCACGTGAAGCTCTATCAAATTTACGCACTTATCTGCTTTGTAGTCTTGTTTCCGCTTCTTATCATCACGCACCACTTTTTAGCAAAAGCCGACGCTCACATCTCGATAATAGCAACCACCATCGTCACTTCAGCTGTTTTTATCGGATTTGATATGTTTAAGGTTTGGGCAAGAAGAGAGATAAGCTTGGATCTTATAAAAAAGGCTTGGAGCGTGCATTTTCCATATTTTGGATATGAAAAGTATTCAAGCAAGGTTGAAGAAATTTACAACACCGCTCTTAAAAATGACGTTTCAAAAAAAGATTTAGAACAATATATATATGAAAAGCTAATCTCTCAAAAAGAGAGCGCTGAGTAAATTTCATTTTGTTTTAAAGCAACTCGTAAAATTAGCTTTTTAACATTTTCGTCTTTGCAAAGTAGCTTCGCTTCTATCTCACTTATGAAATAATATGGAAGCTTCCTCGTCTTTTTATCTAACATCAAAAACCTATCTGAGATGATTTTTATATCATTTTGCAAGGCGTTTTTCTCTTTTAACTCATCTAAATTCAGATAATTTCTAAGCTTAACTAGATCGCTATTTATATCATCAAGCTTGCTAGCTATAAATTTTGCATTTTTCATATTATCATCGTCTAAATTTTTACTAACTTTTATAGCGTAGTTTAGCTCATTTAGCGAGCCTAAAATCGCTTTTTCATCCGTGCTAAAAGCATCTTTGTTTGACTCATTTAGAGAAATTTGCACTAAATTTCTAAAACCTATCAAGGCACTGCTTAAGCTATCTTTTATCGCTGTATAGTCATTTTTTCTAGTTAGTAGATATGTGACAAAAACTATCAAAAAGCCAGCTGCCACATCAAGCAGTCTATCGACCATAAGGGCTAAAAAGTCTCTTTTTATAAGCGAAAAAATAGCTGTAAATTCAAACATAAAAGCCGTTGCAAAGACGATTTGTTTGTAGGATTTAAGATAATAAACCAAAAACATGCCGATAAAGATAACCACGTAAAATGCGTATGATTCACCCATAAATTTCACAAAAGCAAGCGCGATAAAAAAGCCGATAACTCCGCCAAGAAGGCTATCTCTGCCTGCATTTTTCAAAGCATCTTCGTCGCTTTTGTTTAGGCTCATCACTGCTATGGCGATCCAAATTCCATGATTTATATGCATCGCCTGCGCTATAAAAATGGCTATCGACATACAAATGGCAAGCCTTAAAGACTCTTTTAATATTTCATTTTTTAAATTTAGCTTTTTAAATGCCTCTTTTAGCGTGATCTTTTTTGTGTTATTAAACGAGAGTTTGTCCTCGCCGCCCTCTTTTATAAGCAAAAATTTATCATAAAGCACGCCAAGCGAGCTTGCAAAAATTTTAAAATTTGAGTTTTTAGCTAAATTTAGCGCATCAAATTTTAGCTTTAGAGTTTGATTTTTGAAAATTTTTTTAAGCTCAAAAAGGTTGTAAGCGATCTCATTTTTTACCTCGTTTAAAAGCGCTTTGTCCTCGATCCTTTCAAACGAAGCGCCCAATGTTCGAAGCAAAAGAGCGATCTCTTCAACTTTATAAAAATAAAATAGCGCTTTGGCTTGATTTCTAACTAGCTTGACATCTTTTATCTTTAGGCTTTTGTTTGCAAAAATTTCTTTTGATTTATCAATCGAGCTCATCAAATCTGCGATACTTGCGTAAAAATGGCTCGTGCCAAGTGCCTTGCTTGATAAGATGGCGCTGTCTAGTAAAAAGCTGATGCTCTTTTTAGTAAATTTGCCGTATTTGCCAAAGTTTTCAAATTTTATGATGATGCTTAGCACGCCAGCAAGCACCAGACCGCCGATGCTATCAAGCACATTTAGCCCAACTGCAGCCTTTGTCACAAAGGCAACTAGCCCTGTTGCATTTACGGCAAGTAAAATTTTGTTTAAATTTGAGCTATAAATTTGGCTAATGCCTACTACAAATATCCAGACAAATACGATAAGCGAGAGCCAAACGCCAAGGCTCATAAGGGGTGCAACAAAGGGCATAAAAGCGCAAGAAAGCGCGATGTAAAGTAGCAAAAATGCAAATTTGCTCCTATCTTTGCACTCAAGCTCACCAAGAAAGAAGATACCCATCGTGATATTTACAGCCATGATAGCGCCACTTAGATGAAAGAAGTAAAAGCACAAAAAGCAGTTAAAAGCGATGGTCGTGGCAGCTTTTAGCGAGTAGATGAGCTGGAAATTTGCAGGGTCGTAGTAGTGGATAAAGCTTTTAAATTTCTTAATTATTTCCATTGACGCTCTTGCATATTGTTTAAAATTTGATTTTTATAACGCAAATTTTCAAGCTTTATGCTAAGAGCTCTGTTTTCTTCAAGGAGCATATCTCGTTTGCCGCTGATGTCAGCGATATCTCTACTTATATAATAAATTTGATTTGCTATATAAATTTTTGGCAAAAATAGAACTAGTGCTATAAAAACCGCCAGATAGACCATCACTAGCGTCTTAAAGCTTAAATTTACCTCACGTTTTTGCTCCTCGTCGTGAAGTGTTAGCAGCTCTTCTTTTTCTTGCATCTTTATCCTTTTATCTTAAAAACACGCAGTTTTGCGCTCTTGCTTCGTGAGTTTTGTGCTAGCTCACTTTGGCTTGCTGTTAGTGGTTTTTTAGTCAAAATTTCGCCTAGTTCGTGGTTGTTTCCGCACTCACATCGGTAGATGCCAGGCGGGCAGATACAGCTGTTTGCCCACTTTTTGAAGCGCTCTTTTACGATCCTATCTTCAAGCGAGTGAAATGTTATGATCGCCACCAAACAATCTTTAAAACCGCCCTTTTCTATACTATCAAGCAAATTTGTTAGCTCATCTAGCTCGCCATTTACCTCTATCCTGATCGCCTGAAAAGCAAGGATGGCAGGGCTAACACCGCGCCCTTTTATCTGGGCTGTGCCTATTATATTTGCAAGCTCTTTTGCGCTTGTTATCTCGCCTAAATTTCTAGCATTTATTATCTTATTTGCGATCCCAGAGGCATTTTTTAACTCGCCGTAATCCCTAAAAATCCTAACTAACTCATCAAACGAGTAGCCATTTACCACGTCATAGGCGCTAAATCCTCGCTCTATATCCATGCGCATATCAAGCGCGCTTGAGCCAATGCCAAAGCCTCTATCATCTTTATCTATCTGCAAAGAGCTAACGCCAATGTCAGCCAAAATTCCTCTAACGTTTGAAATTTCATCGCTACTAAGTTTACTAATAAGCTCAGAGAAATTGCTCTTATAAATTTTTACTCTGCTGCCAAATGACTCAAGTTTTTTGAGCGAGAAATTTATAGCTTCGATGTCTTTGTCACAAGCGATCAAATTTAAATTTTCATTTTGAGACAAAATGGCACTAGAATGTCCAGCATATCCAAGTGTGCAATCTATAAAATTTCCACACAGGTCTTTAAAAAATGATAAAACTTCGTCAAGTAAAACACTAATATGCGGACTTTGCAACACTGCCTCTTTTATGAAATTAGTGTGAAAATTTATCGAAATTTTACTTAAAAAGCTATCATTACATAAAATTTTACACAAATTTTAAGATAGCTTAAATATAATCACCCAAACATAGGAGAAAAAATGGACTTATTGCACTCAACAAATGAGATAAAAAAGATATCTCTTTCGATGTTTAGAAAGAATTTTTTTGGTGTTTTTCATGGTTCTATCTCAGCAAGAGTAGAAAAAAATCAATTCATCATCAACAAGCAAAGTGCCATTTTTGACGACTTGCAAGATAGTGATCTAACGCTTCTTTCATCAAAAAAAGACTACCGATGGAATGATGCAAGCTTGGATGCTGATATACACTTAAATATCTACAAAAACATAAATGAAGCAAAATTTGTCTGCTACGCCATGCCTCCATACGTGACAGCTTATGCAATGAAACATGGAAAGATCGCACCAAAAGACTATTTTGGATGCATGAGATTTAATGAAATTTTAGTCTATGATCCAAAGCAGTTTGACGACTGGTATGAGCGTGCTGAGACAGAAATTTATAGGGCGATGATAGAGAAAAATACTAACGTCGTCGTGATCAAAGGATACGGCGTTTACGCGTATAGCAGGAGCCCTCAGCTACTTGCAAAAGATATAGCCTTGTTAGAAAACAGCTGCAAACTGCTTCATTTTACTGGTGATTACAGCGATTTTAGCATTTAAATTTTTGCTAACAAAGATAAAAAATGTTAGTAAAAAATTTAACAAGAAACGTTTTTATAAAGCCCCATTTTAAGCTTATTTAAGCCAAATTTCTATAAAATATCGCACAAGCTTTGTTAGTATTTTAAAGGAAGAACTTAATGTTATCTTGGATGCAAAAACATAAAAAATACCTAGTCGTGACAATTTGGGTAAGCACGATAGCCTTTGTCGGTGCTGGTTTTGTCGGCTGGGGCGCATACGATCTAAACAGCAACAGAGCTACTTCAGTAGCTAAAGTAGGACATAGAAATATAAGCGTTCAAGAGTTGCAACAAAAATACGATAGGTTATATCAGTACTACAACAATGTATTTGAAGGCAAATTAACTCAAGAAAAAGCTGAAGAACTAGGCTTAGAAAATGCTGCACTTCAAGCTGCTATTCAAGAAAATTTACTATTAAATTTTGCAGACGATATCGGTCTTAGTGTTAATAAAGACGATGTTTTAAAATATATAATCGTCGATCCAACATTTCAAAAAGACGGCGTTTTTGACAAAAATTTATACTACGATGTGCTAAGAAGAGCCAGAATAAACCCAACTGATTTTGAAGACAATCTAAAACTAACTATCTTACTAGATAAACTTAGAACTATTTTAAATTTACCTGCTAGCAAAGAAGATATCGCCATGATGGAAGCTAGCTTTTTCATGCAAGATAAATTAGCCGTACAAGTAGTAAATGCTGATCAAAACGAGATCAAGGTAGATGAGAAAGAGCTAAAAGATCTTTGGGAGATAAATAAAAATAACTATATGACAAAGACACTTTATGGTATAGATACATACTTTGTCGAGTCAGAAAAAAGCGACGCAAACGAAAGCGTTTTAAAATCTTACTATAACGAAAACCAAGATAAATACAAAGGATCTGATGACAAGATAAAACCTTTTAGCGAGGTAAAGGCTGAAGTCAATAAAGACTACAACATAGAGCAAAGTAAAACTAACGCTTTAGAAAAGTATGTCGCTGTTAAAAAAGCTGAGCTTACAACTAATGGTTTTATAAGCGTAAATGAGGATAACGCTACTTTTTCACTTGATGAGATAAAGGGCGCAAAAGTTGGCGAAGTGATAAAACCATTTATCTACAAAGATGGCTATTTGATAGCTAGAGTAAAAAGCATAACTCCTCCACAACCTATGAGCTTTGAACAAGCAAGAGCTAATGTGCTTGAAATTTATAAAAGTAAAAAAGAAAAAGAAATTTTAACAGCAAAAGCAAAAGATACTCTACAAAACTTCAAAGGCACAGATGTTGGCTTTGTTAGCAGAGAGGTAAATGGCTCTATTGCGGGCTTAAATGAGAGCGATACAAGAGCTTTTGTATCTCAACTTTTTGACACTAACAACACAAAAGGTTATGTTATATTAGATGACAAAGCCGTAGTGTACGATATTTTGGAACAAAGATTGCTTACTAACAATATAAATAACAACTATAAGCAAATAACACAACAAAATGTTGCGATGCTTAAAAACAACGAGTTGATAAAAGATTTAACAAACAAACTTCTAAAATATTATGAAGTTAAAGAATATGTCAAAAGGTAAAAATTTTGAGTACTAGAATTTTAGGCATAGATGTCGGATCATTTCAAATTTGCGCCGTTATAGCAGAGCAAAATGATGATGGCATAAAAATAATAGGAATAGGCACAGAAAAAGCACAAGGTATAAAAAAGGGTGCTATAAACAACATTGAACTAGCTGCAAAATCTATAAAAAATGCACTCATAGAAGCGCAAAAAGTTGCGGGCACACACTATGAAAGAGTAGTAGTTTCGATATCTGGCAAATATACTAAAAGTGTAAATAGCAGTGGCGTAGTAAATATACCAAATCATGAAATAGGTATAAAAGAGATAGAGCGTGCCATGCAGATGGCAGATCACAATGCCGAGACTTCCCCAGAATATGAAAAACTTCATGTCTTGCCTTACAACTTTAAAGTGGATGGACAAGAATTTATAGAAGATCCTATTGGCATGAATGGCACCAGACTTGAAGTACAAACACATATCATAAGTATCCAAAAATCACAACTAAGCAACCTAAGAAAAGCTGTAAATTTAGCAGGTGTGCAGGTTGATAATGTAGTTCTTTCTGGTTACGCATCAGCCATAGCAACACTAACAAAAGATGAAAAAGAACTTGGTGTTGCACTCATAGATATGGGCGGCGAGACATGTAATATGGTAGTGCACGCTGGAAATTCACTAAGATATAACTCATATCTACACGTTGGCTCTGCAAATATAACCATAGATCTTTCAATGGCGCTTCATACCCCTTTACCAAAAGCTGAAGAGATAAAACTAGAATATGGCAAACTGGTAAATAAATCAGTCGATCTTATCGAGCTTCCAAGACTTGGCGATGAGCAAAAAACTCACGAAGTTTCACTTGATGTTATATCAAATGTCATCTCAGCTAGAGCAGAAGAGACTGTGATGGTGCTTGCAAATATGCTTGAAGATAGTGGATACAAAGATCTTGTTGGTGCTGGCATAGTACTAACTGGTGGCATGACAAAGCTTGATGGGTTAAAAGACCTAGCTTCTGCGATATTTGACAACATGCCAGTTAGGATCGCAAGACCAAAAGAGATGGATGGTTTATATGAGATTTTAAGAGATCCAGCAAATTCTTGTGCCATCGGTTTATGTATGTATGGCGCTGGTGAATTTACACCTTATGAGATAGACTCAGAAAAAAAGATGAGATATAAAGGTGAGTTAAGATCAAAGCCAAAAACAAATTTCAACATTTTTGAAGAAGAGAAAAAAGAGAAATTTGAAGCAAAAAAACAGGATAAGGATGATTTTGAAGAGGGCATTGAGCTTGTAAATATGGATATAAATTTAGAGCAAACAAACAACAAAAACGAGCTTGCAAATATCGCTGATATAAGTAAGCAAGAAAAAAAACCAAGTGCTTTAAAGAAATTTTGGCACAGCATGACACAACTATTTTGAGGAGAATTTTTACAATGAGCAACAGTTTCACAATCGAAGAGAACAAGAGCCTATATAGTGCAAAGATAAAGGTAGTAGGCGTAGGTGGTGGTGGTGGTAATATGATAAACCACATCATAAGAGAAAATCCAAATTTAGACATCGATCTAATGATAGCAAATACGGACGCTAAGGCACTTGACAATTCTCCTGCACACACAAAGATACAGCTTGGTGAGAAAAAGACAAAAGGTCTTGGCGCTGGCATGAGACCAGAAGTTGGCAAAGAAGCTGCACAAGAGAGCTACGAAGAGATAAAAAGTGCTCTTGAGACTTCTGATGTTGTGTTTATCGCTTCAGGTCTTGGCGGTGGTACAGGTACAGGTGCTGCTCCAGTTGTTGCGCAAGCTGCAAAAGAGATAGGTGCGCTAACAGTTGCAGTTGTTACTATGCCTTTTTCATTTGAGGGTAAAAAGCGCAGTAAGCTAGCAGATATAGGTCTAAGCGAGCTTAGAAAAGAGAGCGACTCTATCGTTATCATACCAAACGACAGACTTTTAACTTTGATAGATAAAAAATCAGGCATCAAAGAGAGCTTTAAAATGGTTGATGAAGTGCTTGCAAGAGCAGTAAATGGTATGTGCTCTATCGTGCTTGACTCTGGTGTTAGCGATATAAACCTTGACTTTGCTGACGTAAAAACAGTCATGAGCCACAGAGGTCATGCTTTGATGGGCGTTGGCGAGGCTTATGGCGAGGGTGCAGCTCAAGAAGCCATCAAAAATGCTATCCAATCACCACTACTTGACAATATGAACATAAACGGAGCGCTTGGCGTTTTAGTTCATTTTAAAATGCATCCAAACTGCTCACTTGATGATCTTCATAGTGCGATGTCAATGATCGAAGAGGCATCTGATGATGATGCTGATGTGATCTTTGGTACAACAACTGATGAAAACATAGAAGACAATAAAGTCGAAGTTACTATCATCGCAACAGGTTTTAAAGGTACTGAAAAAGAAAACGAAGAAAAAAAAATAGCCCAAGAGCCTGAAAACGATCTTTTAAATAAAAATATCGTTTTAAAAAGAAGAGTAAGTGGCGGATATAACAGCGACGAGTATATCTCTCAGCTAGATATCCCATCATATCTTCGCCACCAAATGGACTAAGTCCTAACTAAAAATTCTCCTGTTAAATTGCAAGTTTATCTTGCAATTTACCTTTTAATATATTCAAAATTTTAACCATAATCTAGCAAACACTTAAACTTGCATTATATTTTTTAGCTTTTACTTGCATAAATTTATTTGTAAATTTATTAAAGAGCTTAAGCATCACCAAAAAATTTAACTACGCTTTTTGTGATAAAAATTTAAAGTAGAAGTTCAAGAAGAAAAGCTAGAAATTTGCTGACTAAGCTAAATTTCTAGCCAATAAATTTTAATTCACTCCAAGCTGTGCTTTTACAAAGTCGCTTGCCATTTGGATATTCCACTCAGGCTCCCAAACTAGGTCGATCTCGCACTCTTTTACGCCTTCCACTCCAAGCGTAGCCGTCTGCACCCACTCAAGTATCATCTCATGAAGCGGGCATGACTTAGTTGAAAGTGTCATAGTCACCTTTGCTTTGCCGTTTTCATCGCAGCTTGCATCATATATGAGCCCAAGCGAAACGATGTCAAAGCCAACCTCTGGATCGACGATATTTGACAGAGCATCATAAATTTTTTCTTTCATTTTTTATCCTTTAAAACCAGTAAATTTAAAAACGTTTATCATATTTACAGCAAGTAAAATGATGCTTAAAGCCATAAAAATCATACTTGCATAGACCAAATTTCTCATCTCAAAGCTAACCGCCAAAGGATAGCACACAAGCGAAATGGCATTGCAGGCTATGGCAAAATATGCAGCCTTTTTTAATATCATCGCATCAAGCAGCGGCACTTTTGCCTTACCAACAAATGGCGCCACATAGTGATACCAGATGAGAAATGGCGCGATCTTATAAAGATGAGCCACGATAAAGGCAAACAAAAAGCCATATATCATAAAAAATGCAGCCAAATTTAGCTTTTCAAAAACCATAAATGTAGCAGCGCAAAGCAAGGCAAGCAGCGAAAGAGCGATATTTACATTCCAGTAGTCATACGCCTTTCTCACGCGCTTTTTTAAGATATAAAACGCTTGAGCTATAAAAAGCAAAGCTGCCACAGCCACCGCAAAAATGGCTAAATTTTCATCGATTGCTAGCAAAACTCCAGCCAAAATATAGCAGGTAAGCGAAGCCTTACTAAGTGTAAATTTAAGATCATGCGCCAAAGCAAACATCGGTAAAAGCACGCTTGCAGCCCCAAGTATGACAAAAAATACAAAGCCCAGCACAAAATATACGTGAAATTTTAATGTCATTATAAAATCAAGCATAAGTGTGCCGCCAAGTATCATCACTAGGCAAAATCCAAGCATTATGCCAACTAGCAAAAATATCGCCGAAATAAAGAGTGCAAAGGCGGCAAAGCTTCTTTTTTGATTATTTAAAAAGCTTAGCGCATAAGTCGAGCCAAAAAATACGAGCGAGAAAAAAAGTAAAACTCCGCCAACTTGCAAAATTTGACCCTCGCCAAATATCATCGCATAGCTCATGGCAAGCAGCGACAGGCAAAATATGGCTAAATTTACAATAGCCCCTTTAACCGTGAAAAATGGCTTTTCTAAGATGACCGAGGTTAGCTGATAGAGCGCTCCGATGATGATGCTCATCACAAAGCCCACGAAAAATATATGCAAAAAGCCAGCCGTATTTAGCGAGCTAATCGCCTCAAAATCAGCGTAAAAAAACGCCGGAGTGCTAAACGCTAAAAAGAAAATTCCAGCGATAAAGTAGCCGCCAACTAGCTTAAATGGCGGCGCATAGGTGTTTAAAAGCATTTTAGTGGCAAAGGCTGGTGTCTATGTTTTCTATGCTCGCACCCTCTTTTAGGCTAAAAGTCATCTTCACAGCCCCACCCTCAAGGTCCTCGCGCTCCACGTCAAAGCTCTTTTCTATCTTTGGTATGAGCCCAGCTGGAAATTTGTGATTTACCATCACGATCTTTGTATCTTTATTAGCAAATTTGATAGCCAAAAGCGCATTCATCATAGGCTCTGGCGGCACGCAAGGACGTGAGTCAAAACCCACAAAGCTTACTCCATTTTCACTAAATTTATAAAATGGCACCGTCGCACCCTCTACGTTAAACTGCTCTGCGTTTTTGAAAAATTCACTCATTTTTTCTCCTTTTGATTTTGGAGAATTATACTCTGATTAAACTTTTCAAACCATTGATTTGCTTCAACAAAAGCTACTTTA
This sequence comes from Campylobacter concisus, assembly GCF_902460715.1. Lineage (GTDB taxonomy): Bacteria > Campylobacterota > Campylobacteria > Campylobacterales > Campylobacteraceae > Campylobacter_A > Campylobacter_A concisus_AK. The sequence continues at coordinate 265,819 of NZ_CABPUX010000001.1, forward strand.
CGTAGGGGATAAACTCCTCGTATCCAAGCCTAGCCATATCTTCAAGCGGTATAAATTTAAGGCTTGCGCCGTTTATACAATACCTTAGCCCACCCTTGTCGCTTGGTCCATCATCAAAGACATGTCCAAGGTGCGCATCACTGTTTTGCGACCTCACCTCTACCCTTTTCATCATAAAAGAGTTATCCTCGCTATACGCAAGCGCCGTTGTCGTGATAGGCTTTGTGAAGCTTGGCCAGCCACACCCCGCGTCAAATTTATCAGCGCTTGAAAAGAGCGGCTTGCCACTGGTGATATCGACATAGATGCCCTTTTTGTCAAATTTATCATACTCGCTGCTAAATGGCCTCTCAGTCGCCGCCTCCTGCGTCACGGCATACTGCTCGCTGCTTAAATTTCTCTTTAGCTCCTCTTTGCTAAGCGGCTTAAATTTAGCCTCGTCATAGAGTGGCTTGCTCGCCAAATTTAGATCGATGTGGCAGTATCCAAAAGGGTTTTTATCAAGATAGTCCTGGTGATACTCCTCGGCAATGACGAAATTCTTAAGTGGTGCTACCTCAACCACGATCTTATCTTTAAATTTCTTTTGCTCGATCTTTATAAAGCTCTCAATGACTGGCAGATCGTCCTTGCTTACATAGTAAATCCCGCTTCTATACTGCCTGCCGACATCATTGCCCTGTTTATTTAGCGAGGTCGGGTCGATCACTCTAAAAAAATGAGCCAAAATTTCAGCCAAAGCGACCCTATTTTCATCAAATTTGACATAAAGTGTCTCGGCGTGATCGCTCTCATGCAGCTCTCGGTAGCTCGTGTTCTCGCTCTTACCATTTGCGTAGCCCACTTTTGTATCTACCACGCCAAATATCTTTTTAAAATATCCCTGCATGCCCCAAAAGCAGCCACCTGCTAAATAAATTTCTTTCAAATTTTGCCCTGCCATCGTCTGCTCCTTTAAAAACTCATCTTTTGCCATCAAATTTACACCCAAAAATACCGCCAAAACCAAGAGAAAATTTAACATCTTTTTCATGAGAACTCCTTTTTTGAAGGATTATATAAAATTTAAAGTTATAAAGTGTGAAGTAAGGGGCAAAGCGCCCCTAAATTTTAGTGCAAGAAGTGTCTAACGCCAGTGAAATATAGCGACATGCCGTGTTCATCGGCAGCCTCTATCACCTCATCATCTCTTATGCTGCCACCTGGCTCGATGACGCATTTTACGCCCACTTTGCTAGCGATGTCGATGCTATCTCTAAATGGAAAGAACGCCTCGCTTGCAAGCACGCAGCCACTTAGGTCGATCTTTAGCTCTTTTGCCTTCGCTACGGCCGCACGAGCAGCATCCACACGGCTAGTCATACCCATGCCAATAGCCACCATAGCGCCATCTTTTACATAAACTACGCAGTTGCTCTTTGTTAGTGCAGCCACTTTCCACGCGATCTGAGCGTCTTTTAGCTCGCTGCCACTTGCAAATTTCTTGCTCATTTGCTTCATATTTTCAAGCTCTTCGTCTTTTACGAAGTCTCTTTCTTGAAATACAAAGCCACCATCGATGTGCTTAAAGTCAAATTTATCATTTGCGCGCACTAAAAATTTATTATCTTGTGTGAAAATTTTGATGCGTTTTTTACTCTCAAATACCTTAAGTGCAGCCTCATCAACATTTGCAGCGATGATTACTTCAACGTAAATTTCATTTATCTTTTTAGCTAGCTCCTCATCAAGCGTGCCATTTATCGCGACCACGCCACCGTATGCTGAGATCGGATCGCACTTAAGCGCTGCTACGTAGCTCTCAAGCAACGTATCTTTTACCGCAAAGCCGCAAGGGTTAGCGTGCTTGATGATAGCCACGGCAGGAGCGTCATCAAAGCTAGTTGCAAGCATCAATGCGCCATTTATATCGGTCATATTATTGAAACTTGCCTCGCCTTTTAGGGCTCTAAAGTTGTTCATAAAGAAATAATCAAACTCATAAAGCGCGCCTTTTTGGTGTGGATTTTCGCCGTATCTGGTGTCAAAAACCTTGCTTCCCACGATAAATCTAGCATCGCCAAAACCGCCATTAAATCTATCATTCATATAGTTTGCGATCATGCTATCATAAGCTGCTGTATGCTCGAACGCCTTTATCATCAGCGATCTTCTAAACTCAAAATCATCGCTTTTTTCTTTTAGGCGCTTTAAAATTTCATCGTAGTCAAGCACATTTGTGACGATAAGTACGTCTTTAAAGTTTTTAGCCGCACTTCTTACCATGGCTGGGCCGCCGATGTCGATATTTTCGATGATCTCGGCAAAGTCATCAGTCCTAATCGTAGTCTCTTTAAATGGATATAAATTTACGCAAACCAGGTCGATCCCCTCGATGCCACGCTCTTTTGCCTGAGCCACGTGCATAGCGTCGTCACGTTTGTGCAAAATGCCGCCGTGTATCTTTGGATGAAGGGTCTTTACCCTGCCCTCAAACATCTCAGGCGACGCCGTAAATTCGCTAACTTCAGTAGCTTTGACGCCCTCAGCCTTTAAAAGTTTGTAGGTGCCACCAGTTGAAAGTATCTGCCAGCCAAGCTCTTCTAGCCCCTTTGCAAACTCTACAATGCCCTCTTTATCGCTAACGCTAAGCAACGCTCTCATTTTTTCTCCTTTATTAAATTTTTTATCTTTTTGTTAAACACATACCTTTTACAAGCAGAAGCTGCCCCATTTTTATATCCTTTGCGATATTCTTTATCGATAAAGCTTCTAGCGTCACCATAACATTTGCAGCTGCATCTATATAATAGTCTTTTCTATCTACAAAGTTTTCACGCTTTTGACCAACAATATCAACGCTAAAGGCATAGCTTGAAATTTGATTGCCATCAAAGTAACTTGCATCTAATACGCTTAAATTTATAGGTTCCTCTTTCTCAAGCGCCTCGCATATCGGCTTTTTCGAGCTAAATTTCATCACCTTTATACCGCGATCATACGAAAAGATATACTCACTAATTTCGTTTAATTTTTTTGCTTGAACTGACATAATGTCACTCTTGTTGCCATCTTTATCGACAAATATTATGCTCACATTACTATCTTTAACATCGTAGTTGCTGATGACTAGCCTTTGATCTCGATAAAGCTCGCTTTGTGTAAGCTTAAATTTTATCTCTTTTCCATCGACATTTACCACTTTAAAATCATTACAAAAGCCAGCCACTGCTAGCAGCAAAATAATAAATTTCTTCATCTAAACTCCAAATTTCTCTTTTAATCGCCCATAAGCCTCATTTATCTCCTGAAGCTTCTTGGTTGAGCGCTCTATCACATCTTTGCTCTCACCCCTGCCCATCAAAATGTCAGGATGATACTGCCTCACAAGCTCTTTGTAGCGAGCCTTTACCTCATCAAGGCTTGCATTTTTACTAAGTCCTAAAACCTCAAATGCATCGTTTTCTCGGCTCACCTCATCGCGGTCTGCCCCAAATCTTGAGCCATAGAAGCTATCAAATTTAAAGATTATCTCATCAAGCGTCTCTTTATCTATGCCAAATCCATAAGCGATATTTCTTATAATATCTTGCTCACTTTTGTTAAATTCTCCGTCTATATAGGCTAAATTTAGAAAAAAAGTGAGCTTAGCCACACAGGTGTCGTAGTTTAGATTAAACGCGCGTTTATAAGCTTTGGCGATTTCATAGGCGTTATCCACATTTTCTTTTTCTCTGTTATAGACCTCTTTTAGATACTCACGCACGCCACTGGCGTTATCCATATTTTCTTTTTGACTGCTATATACCTCTTTTAAATACTCACGCACGCCACTAATGCCACTAATTTTCTGGCTTAGATCATCAAGTGCTTGAGTGATCAGTCTAGCCTCTAGTTCGCTAACCCTGCCGTCACTTTTAGCTACTTTTGCAAGTAGCGATACTAGAAACATAGCCTCACTTAGTGAGAGTAGAAATTTAGTCTCATTTGCATTTGCTTGTTTCTTAAAGAAAAATATCACACCGCCTAATATCAGTAAAAACAAAACTCCAAACATATTATATTACCACAAGTGATATATGGTATTTTTTATCTTGCCATTTACCAGTTCGTTTTTACGCCAAGAGCTCTCGTCGTTCATCACGTTCCAGCGGCGCTCCTCAGGGCGGTAAAACCAGTCTTTATCGATCTGATAGTAAATTTGCTTGCCGTTTGTCTCGATAATGTTTGCGATGTTGTTATCGTGATAGCTGTTCTCATCGTAGTCGGTAAAGGCTCGCTGTCCCATCTCTGAGTAAAGTAGCGTTAGCTCCTGAAGCATCTCATTTAGATCATCGTCCATTTTCTTGACATGTAGGCCTATCTCCTGCGCCTCACGAAAAAGTATCGGATACTCGTGTGCCGGGTAGTCTGCGTTTAGCCTCTCTGAAATTTCAACGATCTTTTTATCATCATCTATGTGGTATCTAAGCAGCTCAGAACAAATTTTAAGTGAGAGCGAACTAGCACGATCAACCGCACCAAAAACTAGCGGATGGATATACTCGTAAAGTGAGTTGTAAGGGTTTGTGTCGTTTGGTCTATCTTTATCCTGCTCTTTCCAAAGCTTCACCACACGGCTAAGCTCGTCCATAGAGACGCTAACAAGCTCATTGCCCTTATTTGTAGGACTTAGCTCGTGTTTTAAAGAGGTATCAACTGGCGTTAGATAGGCAAGTGGCCCCATCACGATCTCATTTGCACCAAGTGCCATCATCGTAGCAGCTGAGGCGCAGTTTGATGGGATCAGCGCTATTAAATTTTTGCAGTAGTTTCTAAGGGTGCTAATGATCCTAAGTGCGGCTATACCGCTTCCGCCGTCACTTTTTATGAAAAGATAGGCAGTATCTATCTTTTTGCCCTTTAAAATTTCATACATAGCGCTTGCATCGTTGCCGCAAACATTACCAGCGTTTGAGTTGTAGTAGGTTATCAAAGGGGCATTTAGCCTTTTTTCGATCGTACTTATCAAATTTTGAGTATCGCTAAAGAGCACTGGCGGTTTCGCCACGCCCTTTTTCTCGTTTTGCTCTACTTCCTTTTCCCCGCTTGCTTTTTGAGACTTTTTAGAAAACATCTCTTAGTCCTCCTTTTTTACGATTTTCGCAAACTCATTTAGATAAATTTCTCTTACGTCCTCTAAGCTCTCATCGATATCATTTAGCTTAAATCTCTTGCCTCCGCTAACGCCGATCTTTTCAAATTTCACTCCAAATTTAGCTGCAAGCGCTTCAAATTTAGCCTCGTCTTTTACACCCACGACCGCCCTTGAAAAGCTCTCATCAAAGATGAAATTTGGCTCTTTAAATTTAACTTCGCAGCTTGCGCCGATGTTTGAGATGCTAGCCATTTTTGCTAGCGTGATAGCAAGACCGCCCACACCTACGCTATTTGCAAACTCTAAAATTTGCTCTTTATTTGCCTCTATCACTAGCTCCCAAATAGCCCTTTCAGCCTTATAATCAACTTCTTTTAGCTTGCCACCAACCACGTCAAATAGCGCCTTTGCGTAAAGAGAAGCAGCAAATTCTCCGCTTGTCTCACCAAGCAAGTAAATCGCCCTGCTCTCGCTTAAAAATGTGCTTTTTAGGTTTAAATTTGCATCTTCATTTACCCCAACTGTTACGATGGCTGGCGTTGGATAGACGCTAACGCCGTCAGTGTCGTTATAAAGGCTCACGTTGCCACTCACAACTGGCGTATTTAGCTCACGGCAAGCCTCTTTTATGCCTTCACATCCCTCTTTAAACTGCCACATAACCTCTGGATTTTGCGGATTGCCGTAGTTTAAGCAGTCAGTGATCGCAAGTGGCACAGCGCCGCTCATCGCTACCTTTCTGCCAGCTGCAGCGACAGCTCTTGCAACGCCTATTTTTGGATCAACGAAATTTGCTCTTGGATCGCACTGAGCAGCCATAGAGACGGCCTTTTTAGTGCCTTTTACTCTGATACTTGCAGCGCCTAAGTGGCCTGGCTGTTTTATCGTATTTGTCTGGATATTTGCGTCATATTGATCGTAGATGAAGCTTTTATTTAGCACTTCAGGCTCTTTTAAAAGCTTGAAAAATGCGCTTTTGTTATCAACATTATTTGGTATTTGTAAATTTGCTATCTCATCAAGGTATTTTGGACGTGCGACTGGACGATCAAGCACCGGAGCTGCCTCGCTAAGTGGGCCGATAGGGATTTCACCTGCGAGCTCACCGTGCCAATAAAGCTGCATCACGCCGCTACTTGTGACCTCGCCGATGATCTCAGCGTCAAGGTCCCACTTTCTAAAAATTTCAAGTACCTTTTGCTCATAGCCTTTTTTGGCGCATATTAGCATACGCTCTTGAGACTCGCTTAGCATCAGCTCATAAGGCGTCATGCCAACTTCGCGCATCGGCACGCGGTCTAAATACATCTTCATACCGCTGCCACTTCTGCCAGCCATCTCAAAGCTAGAGCTCGTTAGCCCTGCTGCGCCCATGTCTTGGATGCCGATGATGTAGTCTTTTTTAAAGAGCTCCAAGCACGCCTCCATGAGCAGTTTCTCGGCAAATGGGTCGCCTACTTGCACCGTTGGGCGAAGTGATTTATTTTCGTCGTTAAAGCTATCGCTCGCCATCACAGCGCCACCAAGTCCGTCCCTGCCGGTCTTTGAGCCCACGTAAATGACTGGGTTGCCCACGCCTTCGGCCTTGCCGTAGAAAATTTCATCACTTTTGCAAAGTCCAAGCGCGAAAGCGTTGATTAGGATATTGCCATTAAAGCTAGGATCAAATGTAGTCTCGCCGCCGATCGTTGGGATGCCCATGCAGTTGCCGTAATGTCCGATACCAGCGACACTTCCTTTTAGCAAATATCTATGCTTTTTGGCTAGCTCGCCCTCGCCTCTTATCTCGCCAAAACGAAGTGAGTTCATGTTCGCAACGACTCTTGCGCCCATCGTAAAGACGTCTCTTAAAATTCCACCAACGCCAGTTGCAGCGCCCTGAAACGGCTCGATAAAGCTTGGGTGGTTGTGGCTCTCCATCTTAAACACAGCCGCAACCCCGTCGCCAACGTCGATGACGCCAGCATTTTCGCCAGGTCCTTGAATGACCCAAGGTGCCTTTGTCGGAAAGCCGTTTAGGTATTTTTTGCTTGATTTGTAGCTGCAGTGCTCGCTCCACATCGCCGAAAATATGCCAAGCTCTAGTAAATTTGGCTCACGGCCTAAAATTTTTAAGATCTCTTCATACTCTTCGTCGCTGATTTTATGTGCTTGTATGGTAGCTTTATCCATTGATGTAACCTTTTAAGAATTTTAAGCTATTTTACAACCTTGCTTATAAAAAGTTACTAAAAAGCCTTTTGGAATTTACTAAAACAAAGCACATTTGAGAGAATTTCGCCTTGCTTTACAAGGTCGCTTTCAATAAATGTTTTATAAAAATTTTGCGTTAGCGTCTCAGCCTTAATCTTCTCTTCATCTTCGCTTGAAAGGTTGAAATAATATTTCGTCTCTCTTAGAAAAAAGCCTCGTTCATTAGATATATCTGAGTTTAGGATCACCGCAAAAAAGCCATTTTTCAAAGGATGATTTGTCACGCTTTTTACTTTTATCACCTCTTTGCCACCTGCAAAAGCTTCGCAAACTGGCACGCTTTTTGTGCTATAAACCACGCTTTTTATAGCGCCATTTGAAATTTCATAAAATTTGATATTTTTTGCATTTACGAGCTCCTCTATGTCACTAGCATTTGACAAGATGAGCTCGTGGTTTGTGCTTAAATTTTTAACAAGCACCATTTTGTCTGCTTCGCTGCCTTGCATGAGATCGCCAAGAGCGCTAAATTCTGCATTTACTCCGGCTGCTTTTATCTCAGCCTTGCTGACAATGTTTGCAAATTTATTAAAGTCATTTAGGCTGTTTTGCTGCTTATAAATTTTCATCTCGTGCAAGGTTTCGTTATTTTCAAGATAGAGTAAATTTGCCTCATCGCTTGGCTTTAGAATTTGCTTGCTAGCACACCCAGCAAATAAGATAATAGCAGCTAAAAATAGAAATTTTGCCCTCATTTTTCCCACACAAAATAGATGTAAATTTAAACGCTCTCTAGCGCAAATAGCTAAAGAGCGGTAGAAATTTGTTTTTACGCTTAGAAAACTTTTTCAAGATGCGCCTCATACTCTTTTAGGTATCTTGGCACGTCTGGCATCTTGATAACATCGCAGCAGATAAAGTGCGGAAGCGACTTTAAGCCCATAAATTCATTTGCCTTTCTAAAATGAAAATAAACTCCATCAACGCCGCGCGCCTCAAAAAACTCGTTTGGATCGCTAAATGCCTCGGCTGGGGCATTCCAAGTAAGGCTTAGCATAAATTTCTTGCCATTTAGCAAGCCGCCTTTGCCGTAGTTTTTAGTTGGATCAACCCTATGCCTGCCATCACTCGTATAAAGCTTGCCATGACCTGCGGTAAAGACCTCGTCGATATACTTTTTCACTATCCAAGGCTCGCCCATCCACCAAGCTGGCATCTGCCAAACTACCACGTCCATCCAGAGAAATTTCTCAACTTCAGCCTCGATATCATAGCCTTGATCTATCACGGTTTGCTTTACCTCGTGACCCATTTTTGCTAGTTTTTCGCACGCAAGATCGTGAAGTGTTTGATTGAGCCTGCCATCTGAATGGCCAAATTTTTTGCCGCCATTTAAAAGTAAAATTTTCATATTCTCTCCTTTAAAAAGCGCAGATTTTAGCCAAAAAAAGTATCATTTTCCTAAACAAAAATGGCTAAACATCTCATCTAAAATTTCACTTCTCTCAAATGGCTTTGTGATACTTGCGAGTGCCTTTATCGCGGTATTTAGCTCATAAGCAAAAATTTCTAGCTCATCTTCACTTAGTCTTAAAAACGCCCTTTTTAAAGCCTCGCTCGCCTCTTTGCAGCTTAAAATTTGGCGGTTTGAGCTTAGCATGATCTCGTCGGTGTCTTGCGTCTTGAGATAGACCTCAAGCTCTTTTAAAACTACGCTCGTATCGGTTTTTGCTGAAATTTTGATGGCGCCCTCTAACTCTATGTCAAATTTAAACGCAAGATCGCTTTTATTTAGGATAAAAAAGGCTTTTTTATTTGAGTTAGAAACGAGCTTTATTATCTCTTTATCTTGCTCGTCGCTTAAAGATGAGCCGTCAAAGATAGCTAGGATGATGTCGGCCTCGTTTATGGCTGAGATTGAGTAGTTTATGCCGATTTGCTCGATCTTTCCAGCGTCTTTTCTGATGCCTGCGGTGTCTATTATGCGAACTAGATGCGAGCCGATCTTAAAATTTTCTTCTATCCTATCTCTAGTTGTGCCAGCCTCATCGCTAACGATCGCTCTTTCATATGCCAAAAATGAGTTTAAAATGGAGCTTTTGCCAACATTTGGCTTGCCAACGATGGCGATCTTAAAGCCATCTATTAGTCCCCTTCTTTGCTCGCTAAGAGTTGCTATGCGCTCTAGCTTCTCGCTATTTTTTGAAAGCATCTGTTTAGTCTGCTCTAGCAAATTTGCTGGCAGATCATCATCAGCATAGTCGATCATCGTCTCAACAAAGGCAAGAGTTTTGACCACTTCACCCCTTATCTCACCTACAAATTTACTAAGATCGCCTTGCATCTGACGGGTCAAAATTTTAGCAGCGATCTCACTTTTTGAAGTGATGAGCCCTTGCATCGCCTCAGCCTTGGCTAAATCCATCTTGCCATTTAAAAATGCCCGCTTGCTAAACTCGCCAGGCATAGCAAGCCTTGCGCCAGCTCTTATTAGCTCATTTAAAATTCTCTCGCTCACCATCACGCCGCCATGAGTTTGAAACTCGACGATATCCTCGCCAGTAAAGCTTGCTGGGCCTTTAAAATATATAACGATGCCCTCGTCTAAAATTTCATCATCAAGGGAGTAAATTTTGGCTAGTTTTGCGTATCTTGGCTCTAAATTTGAAAGTTTAAGAAGTTTTAAAGAGATGGCCAGGGCGTCCTTGCCGCTAAGCCTTACGATAGAAACTGAGCCGATGCCATAAGCTGTGGCAAGGGCTGCAATGGTCTCACTCATTTTTTGAAAAAGTCATTTACAACGACAAATTTGCCGTCATTGCCACTTTTTATGCCGACATATTTATCTGGGAATTTCTCGCGAAGTTTCTCAAGTGCGATCTTGACTAAAACTCCATCAAGTGGCTTAGTTTGGGCTCTACCACTATTTTGCACACGCTCGATCACACCATTTAGATATTGATCCATCATCGCTTCTTGATTTTGCAAAAATTGCGCGATCTCAAGGCGGATAGCGAGGTTGTATTTAGAATTTAACCAGTTATAAAGCATATAAGAGATCGCTTTATATCTATAACCCTCTTTGCCGATAAGTAGCGCCGCATCAGCACCGTCTAGCTCGATAAGCACTGTCTCATCGTTAAATTTACTAACTTCTACCTTGTCTATCTCAAAGCAGCTTGCTTTAAAAAGACGCGTCATGCCCTCTTTTATCTCAGGCAAAATTTTATCAAAGTCAATTACAACTTTCTCTTTTTTCTCTTTTGGTAAAGCTTGAGGTGCGCTCTCTTCATCAGTTTGGTTGAAATTTTCGATGATTGAAGTATCTAGGATGTTTTTAGGAGCACTTTTGCTAGCTTGTGGCTCTTTTGCCCCTTTAGTCTCTTTTTGCTCTTTTGGCTCATCAAGTCTTTTTATAACATATCCTGGCTCTTCAGCCTCTTTTTCACCCTTTTCTGCAAAGGCATCTTTTGCAAGGGCTGAGTTTTTTTCACTCAAATTTGGCTTTTCATTTTTATGCTCTTTTTGCTCAGACTTAGCCTCATTTTTCTCATCTTTATGCTTTTTAGGATTTCGCTTTTTATCATTATGATCGTGTTTTTTGCTCTGTTTTTTCTCTTCTTTTGCAGGCTCGTTTTCATCACTTTTTTTAGCAAAATTTCTATCATTTTTTGGTTTATGTTGTGGTTTTGGCTGATTTTCTAAATTTGCCTCAATGATCGCTGTCTTTTTAAAAAATCCAAAAATTCCGCTACTTGGATGCTGCAAGACCTTTATATCAAGCTCTGTGACTGAGCAGTTAAGCTGCTCGGCTGCCTTTTGAAATGCCTCTTGAAGGGTATTTGCTTCTATTTTCATTGAGCCTTTACCTCCGCAGCTTTTTTATGTTTTTCAAAAAGTTTATTTACAAAGACTTGTTGAACTATTGAACAAACGTTATTTACAAACCAGTAAAGCGTAAGACCTGCTGGGAATGTCACAACAAAAATTGTGAAGATTAAAGGCAAGAATTTCATAACCTTTTCTTGCATAGGATCGGTAAATGTCGTTGGTGTAAGTTTTTGTTGTAAAAACATCGTTAGACCCATTAAAATAGGTAGCACAAAGTATGGATCCATCACTGAAAGATCGTGTATCCAAAGTATCCAAGGAGCACCTTTTAGTTCGATAGCATTTAGTAAAACGCGGTAGATCGCAAAAAATACCGGAATTTGAAGCAAGATCGGCAAGCAGCCACCCATAGGGTTTGCACCATGTTTTTTGTATAGCTCCATCATATGAACTTGCATCTTTTGCTTATCATCTTTATATTTTGTTTGGATCTCTTTTACCTTTGGAGCAAGCTCTTTTAGCTTATTCATCGATAGCATACCCTTATATGTAAGTGGGAATAAAACTATCCTTACAACAAGCGTTAGCACAACTATCGCCCAACCCCAGTTGCCGATGTAGTTATGCAAGAAATTTAAGAATGCAAACATCGGCTTTGCTATAAATGTAAACCAACCATACCTGATAACATCGTTTAGTCTCTCATCCATCGAGCTTAAAATTTTATGCTCTTTTGGTCCGATGTAAGCGCCTAGTTTTAGACTATCGTTTGCCTTTACAAAGACGATAGGATTGTTATTTGCATCTTTATCTACAACAGCTTCAAATGGTTTATTAAATGAGTAAAATAGCGTCGTATAGTATCCGTCATAAGAAGCTGCAATAGTTATGTTTGTGTAATTTTTAGCCTCCTTTGCATCGCCATCTTCTATGATATTTAGGCTATCGTCTGTATTTCTAAGCATAACACCATGAACCATTTGGCTATCAACTGCAATATTTGGTCTAAAGCCAGGAGTGACGAAATAATCAACACTTTTGCTTAAATTTACTTCAACCTCATAACGACCATTTGGGTAAAATTTGATATTTTTTGTAACAGTAACGCCGTCTAAATTTTGAGTGAGTTTTATAGTTTTAGGCTCGCTGCTAGCATCTACCTCACTAACGTCACTTGTGTATGCAACTTTAAGAGCATCGCTACTTAAAGCACGATCATTAAATTTAACTTCAAGTGGCATCGGTCCGTCAGAGACTAGCTCGAGTTTCTCGCCATTTTTATTTTTATATCTATCTTCAGTTAGATAGAATTTCGCGATCCTACCTAGTTTATCTATCTTTGCTTCGTAGCTTTGACCTTTGATGGTAGCGATTATCTCGTTTGAAGCTAAATTTTCATTTGATTTTGGAGTATCGTTAGCAGAGGCTGGAGCTTTGCTTTGATCCATTGTTTGAGAGATCGTTGTCTGGTTTTGCTCTAGTGGAGCTCTTTTTGGCATAAAAAAGTCATATACTATAAAAAATACGATAGACAAAAGTGCTGCAAGAAGCAGTCTTTTTTGCATAGACATCTGTTCCATTTAATTTTTTTCCTTTAATTTATCTAATACTTTTACGACATAAAATTTACTATTTTGGCAAGGGATAAACCAGAAATTTACATTTTTGGTATCGCTTTTTTGAAATATAAAACATGAGTTAAATTTTTTGCGGATGATTGGGTAGTTGATACCGCCTTTGAAAAGTTGATTGCATCTTAAAATTCGCATAAATGTTGCAAAAAAAGCAGAGAAAAAGCTATTTGTTTGAAATTCCCAAATGGCGTATTGTGAGCAAGTCGGATAGTAGCGACAGCTTTTTGGCAGAAGTATGGAAATATATTTTTGATAAAAAGCGATAAATTTAATCGCAAATTTTTTCATTTTAGACATCCCATTTTTTTTGTAGACCAGCTCAAATTTTTACAAATTTTGTCAAATGAAATTTCTGTAATTCCATTTTTTGCGACCATAATGTAAGTGCCATCTTTTAGCTCGTTAGAAATAGAAAAAAAAGCAGCTCTTAAAAGTCTCTTTGCTCTATTTCTAACTACTGCTTTTCCCACTTTTTTGCTAGCAACAACTGCTAATTTTTTTTCAATTGTAGGTTTATAAAAAACTACGCAAGCGTCGCAGTGCCATTTGCTGGCCTCTTTATAAACCTGAGAAAATTCTCTCGAGTCACTTAGTGACTCAAAACCAGCTAAGCAGCCAATCTTTTTCTACCTTTAGCACGTCTAGCGTTGATAACCTTGCGGCCATTTTTAGTTTTCATTCTTAAACGAAAGCCGTGAGTGCGTTTTTTAGGGGTTTTATGAGGTTGATAAGTCCTTTTCATTTCTATCCTTAAAGTTAATATAAAAAGTGGGATTTTATCAAAGCAATACTTAAATTCCTTTGAATAAATCAGCCCGACAAAACTATAATTTAAACTTTAAGTAAATCAAGTTATAATCCAAAAATGAAATTTCATAAAAATAAAGATCTCTTAGAAAAATTACTTTTTTTAAAAGCGATCGGTTACAATTTTATAGATGAAAATTTTCTTAATTTAAGTAAATATCAAGATTATAACAGCATAGACGAGCTAAATAGTGAGATAAAAAAGTGCTCTCTTTGCTTTTTGAGAAACAGTTCAAAGTGCGTTTCTACTGGCTTTGGTGATAAAAATAGCAAGATAATGTTTGTCTTACTTTGCAAAAAAGATGATTATTTTGAAGGTACAAGCGGCAAAATTTTGCAAAATGCTATAAAAGAAGGCTTAAATTTAGAAAAAGATAGTGTTTATATAAGCTTGCTTTTGCGCTGTGAAATTTCAAATAGTGACGCGAAAAATCCAGCGTTAAAGAGCTCATTTGAGCTTTGTAGGCCATATCTTTTAGAAGAGATAAGGCTTATTAAGCCAAAAATTATCATCACTTTAGGAGAGGAAGCTTTTATGCATCTTTATCCAAATTTACTCTCAAAGGGCGGATTTTCAAGTATAAGAGGGAGTATTTTAAAAGATGATGATAGGTTTATAATGCCAACTTTTTCACCAGAGTGGATCAGCAAAAATCCAAGTTTTGAAGAAAATTTTATAGATGATTTGAAAAAAATCAAGGGAGTGATATGAAAAGAATTTTTCTTTTTTTAGTTATATTTGTAAGCCTTTTTGCAGCGCAAAATGAAATTTCAACCGAGATGCAAGATGAGATCACTGAGGCAAAATTTGAAAGCAACATCACTAAAAATCAAAGCCTCTCAAGCATACCGCCAGCAAAGATCACTTACATAAATTTAGAGCCAGAATTTTGTGATAGCTCTTGTTTAAATGAGCTTATTAAGAGCGATATGCTAGCTAGCTTTATGGCAAGATTTGAGCCAGCAAAGATAGATGATAAGGCACTTTTAGACCTTTACACATCGCTTGGCGGAGATATGGTTTTAAAGCTTGCCACAAGCGACAAGATAGCGGTCATCATCCCTCAAAAGGTCATAAAATCATACGCAAATGTCGTGTCAAACGCGATTCTAAGCTACATCTTAAAGCAAGATGCAAATGTCGAAGTGAAATTTATAAATAGCAGCGACGAGAGTTTGCCTAGCCTTCAAAATGCACTACAAAACGCTAGAAACGAAGGTTTTATCTACTTTATAGCAGCCCTTACTCAAAATGGCGCAAACATAGTAAATTCTCTCATCTTGCCAAACGAACTCATCTACATCCCAAGCGTTCATAACTCTTTTGTGGCAGCTCCAAAGCCAAATTTGATCTTTGGCGGAGTTGATTACAAAGCGCAAATTTCAGCCCTGCTAGCTTTTGCCAACGAAAAGATAGTCGCCTTTGACGATGGCAGCGCGCTAGCACAAAAGCTAAATGAGTATGTACGCATGCAAAGTAACGACTACTACGAGAGCTCGATCACTGGCAAAGATATAAATTTAAACAACACTTTAAGCAAAAAGTCTAAATTTGATAACGCAAGCGTCTTTTTAAACATCCCAATCGTAAAAGCTTCTCTTGTGGCAACGCAGATGAGAGGCTTTGAGATAAAACCTTATGCGCTTTTAAGCACACAGATAAATTTCTTGCCAAATATCTTTAGCGCCATCACGCAAAGAGATAGGCAAAACCTCTTTGTGGCAAATTCGCTAAATTTGCTTGATGAGAGTTTTTTAGGGGTTGGAGATCTTTTTGGAGTTGATTTTAGATACTCACAGATCGGCTACTCAAGTGCCTTGGGAGTGGAGTATATCTATACAAATTTCATAAACAAAAGTGCCAGCAAAATTTTTACAGAGAGAGTTGAGGGCTCACAAGTTTTATATGATGTGAAAATTTATGATACAAAAAGCGATCACTTTAATGAGGTAAATTCGCAGGAGCAAAACAGCACAAGCGGAATTTAGCAGTTTTACTTGCTAAAATTTAACCCCATTTATAAAAGTTTTCATGCTCTCATCTATCTTTGCTAGCCTGCCCTCTTTCATAAAAGCTAACGTGATAGTCGCTTTAAAGAGCACTTTTTCGGCATTTTTTTCATCAAATTTATAAATTTCTTGCTCTAAAACAAGACTTGCTTTTTTAAGTTCTATGAGTTTTGTCCTCACAAAAACCTCATCGCCAAGCACAGCTGAAGCAAGAAATTTAGCTTCAAGTGCCAAAACTACAAAGTATCCGCCCTCTTTTGTGAAATTTAGCCCAGCTTCAAAAAACGCTTCGCTTCTGGCTCGCTCGCAATATTTAATATAATTTGTATGATAGACGATGCCGCCTGCATCGGTATCTTCGTAATAAATTCTTATCTTCACTGCAAAGCTCCTTTAAATTTTCATTTACTCTTACTAGGCTTGCCTTTAGCCCCTCTAGTTATCATCAACGACTGATCATAAAACAAGGTAAGCACCACCGAAACGCCCACTCCTAGTGCTAGCGAGACCGTCGTAGTCGTGATAGCATTATCAAAAAATATGATCAAATATTCGTTTTTCTTAGCGATACTTGTCTCATTTAAAAATGAAAACAGTGCCAAAATGCCTTTATATGCAAAAACTCCTGGCACCATCGGCAAAAGCGCTGGAAATGCGATGATCTCAGCTGGCACCTTTAGCCTTTTGGCAAAGAGCATGCCTAAAATTCCGCTCATAAAAGAGACAATGAGCGTTGCAACACTGATGTTAAAAAATCCCATCTGCATGATCCAAAAGCGGCTAGCATGCGCAAATGCAGCGAGCAAAGCGCAAAAGATGAGAGTTCTTTTTGGAGGCGAGCTAGCATAGGCAAAGCCAAGTCCAGCCACCGCAGCAAAGCCAGCATCTACAAGCGTTTCACTCAAAAGCTCAAACATTTAGTATCTCCGCACTACTAAGCGTTAGCGTGATATAGACGCCAACAGCCATGCAAAGTATGAGGATGCCCGTGCTTATGGCTCTACTGATGCCAACAAGGGTGTTGTCATTTAGGATGTCAAAGACTGAATTTATGAGAAAAACGCCAGGCATCATAAAGAGCACAGACGAGCCTATCGCCACGTCGCTTGTATGTGTAAGCCCGTAAGATACGCCAAGATAGGCGATAAATGAGACGACAAAGGACGTTAGGACGTATTGAGCCTTTAAATTTACACCCATTTTCGCAAGGGCAAATTTAAGAGTGTAGCCAACAAGCGTTGCAAAAAATATGCAAACAACCGAGCCAGCATCGCCTCCAAAAAGTCTGCAAAATGCCGCATTTGCAAGGCTTATCAAGATAAGCGAGCTAGCAAATTTATTTGCACTGACGCTCATCACGCTCTCAAAGCTCTCTTTAGCTTCATCTAAGCTTAAACCCTCATCTAAAATTTGCCAGCTAAGCGATGATAGCTCAGAAATTCTGTTAAAGCTAACATGCCCTAGAGGGATCTTTCTCACATAAGTTCGGCGCAAGGAGTTATCCTGCGAGTCCATCACGCTAATGGTAAAATACTTCACAAAAATGGTCACACTAACGTCGTAGCCGTAGTGATTAGCTATGCGGTCGACGCACTTTTCTACGCGCGCAGTGTATGTGCCAGCGCTCACCATCGCTGTCGTGTATTCGGCTAGGAAATTTGTTAATATTTGGATATCAGGCTTGGCGTTCATCTTGGCTGATCTTAAATTTCACAAAAAACAAAATGAGCTGCAAAACAAGCATCACTTTCATCACATATTCGCTTGCGCTATGCATCTTGGCAAACTCCGCTGTCTGCGTCGCCTCTGCGCCAAGACCCTGAGCCTGCACGATAAAAGGCGTAAAGATAAAGACAAAGCTAAGCGCTAGGGCTAAGTTTAAAAACGAGAGCATAAATGTGCTAAATTTTAGTGAAAAAGCAAGCTTTTTTCTTAGATCAAAGAGCTCGCTAACTGCCACAAATGCGCTTACAAATAGCAAAACATAGTTAAATTTTAAAAATATCTTTGTCATCATCTGCCCGCTCATAAAATGCGTAAGCACCCCCTCGCCTATGATGCTTTGTGGGAAAAAAATGACTGGCGCGACCAAAATACCAAGCGTTAGCTCAGTGCCGATCACCGCTGCTAATAGTAAAAAATAGATACTTCTCAATCTCTCTCCTTTATAGTTTTAATCTCGCGCAAAAGCCCCTGTCAAAGCCCGCCAAGTCCTTGTAAAAAGCGCTTTTGAAGTCATTAAATTTTAGCGCCATCTCCATGCTCGCTCTTTGATCATAGCCCATCTCGCAGGCGATATTTTTTATGCTGCGATTTCTAGCGATAAGGATGATGTTTTTTAAAATTTCATCTCCGACCTCGCCACCAAATAGCGCCTCATGCGGCTCGTTTATCACAAATTTATCAAGCTTATAGCCTCGCGCTATATAAGGCGGGTTTGAGACCAAGATGTCGATATCACCTGAAATTTCATCGATATATGAGCACTTTACAAAGTCGATTTTATCACTTACATTAAATTTAAGCGCATTTTTTTTAGCTAGTTTTAGAGCCTTTTCGTTTATATCTGTGGCTACTATTTTAGCGTTTGTTTTAAGGGCAAGCATGACGCTTATTATCCCGCTGCCAGTGCCGATCTCGGCGATCTTTGGCACTTTGTAGCCGCTTGCTATCTCTAGCACTTTATCAACCAAAATTTCAGTCTCAGGGCGCGGTATCAAAACGCCACTTTCTACCTCAAACTCCAGCCCATAAAAGCCAGCCTTGCCGGTAATGTACTCAAGCGGCTCGTAGTTTTCAAAGCGCTTTACAAGGGCAAAGTAGCCGCTCTCATCAAATTCGCTCTTTTGGTTTAAAAATATCCACTCGATGCTCACATCAAGGTAGCTCATGAGCAAAATTTTAGCCACCTTGCTTGGGTTCTCACAAAGCGGCTTTAGCCTTAAATTTGCTTCTTTTAGAGCCTCTTCAACTATCATTTTCTAGCTCATTTATCCGCTCAAAAAGGCTTGGATGCGAGTGATAGACAAATGAGTAAAGCCAGTGCGACTTTGGAAATGCTTTGTTTTCGCTGCCAAGCTTGGTTAGGGCGTTTATCATGTCAGTTTTGTTTGAAATTTCTTTTGAAAATCTATCTGCACCAAATTCATTTTTGCGGCTAAAGTGCGAGATGATCGGCGAGAAAAGAAAGCTAAAAATAGGTGAGAAAAGCACCAAAAAGATGATGATGCTAGCGCCATTTTGCCCTAGTCCTATCGCCTCGTATGCGCTTGCACCCACGTTTCCAAAGATGAAAAATAGACAAAATAGCATAAAGGCACTTAGAGCTATCATTTTTATGATGTCTTTATGCTTAAAGTGCCCAAGCTCATGCCCCAAAACTGCCACGATCTCTGCGGTGCTTAGCTTTTTTATCAGCGTGTCAAAAAGCACCACTCGCTTTGTCGCTCCAAGTCCGCCAAAATAGGCATTTAAGCGGTTGTCGCGCTTGCTAGCATCTATCGTAAAAACGCCGCTACTTTTAAAGCCACATTTTTCAAGCAAACCCTCTATCGAGCCTTTTAGCTCGCCATCTTCAAGCGGCGACATCTTGTTAAAGATAGGCGCGATGAGCGTTGGATATATTAAATTTATAATTAAAGCGATGCCAAAACTTAGCAAAAACGCCCAAAACCACCAAAGCTCCCCAAGAAAATTTATACATAAAAGCACGAGCCAGACGAAGGCCGAGCCAAAAACGAGCATAAGAGCCAGCGACTTAATGGTATCAACTAAAAATATCTTTGCACTCATATTTGAAAAGCCTAGTTTTTTATCTTTTACAAAGCTCTCGTAGATATTTAGCGGTAGATCAAGCAGCGATGAGATCAGCAAAAAGCTCATCACAAATATGATATTTTCAAGCGTAGTGCCATCTTTCAAGCAAGCGTTTGAGAGCATTTTTAGCCCAAAGCTTATCCACGCAAAGAAGATAACGGCGTGATAGACAAGACCAAAAATTTCAAATTTTAGATTTGTCACGGCGGCAACTGCGGCGTTTTTGTATTCGCTCGCTTCAAGCACAACTGGCTCTTTTTTAGCTTCAGCCCTTACAAAGCCGATCTGCAAATTCGCCAAAAAAAGCTTAAAAATCACATAAAAAATATAGATAAATAAAAGTGTATAAAACATATTCTCCCTTAAATTTCATAAAGACTAAAGCAGCCATAGTCCGTTCTAACTGCGAGCTTGCCATCTATAAATTTAGCCTCGCAGTTTTTTACGACGTGATCTAGCGTAAATTCCGCCATCGCGTTGCCACTTTTTAGATTGATAGCGTAGCCCCTGCTTTGATCTATCACCACAAGCTTGCCAGCCTCCACGCAAAACTCGCTCACTCTTAGATACTCATCCTTTATCCAAGGCTGCTTTGTCACCTTTGCGCTCTTGATATCAAGGCAAAATAGCTTGTTTTCAAGATGTTGCCTAAGCAAAAGCGTCTCATCGTCTAAAAAGCAAATTTTATCTAGCACGTCAAATTCTGCTCTTAGCTCGCTTAAAATTTCGCCATTTTTTGCATTTAAAATTTGCAGCTCATTTTCTTTAGTACAAAGCGCAAGCATGCTAGCATTCGCACTAAGAGCAGCACAAAGTATCGGCACGTGGTTTTTTGTGCTGCATTTATACTCGCCAAGTTTTGAAATTTTACCCTCGCAAAAAGTAAAAATTTGTCCAAACATACCAAAGGCGGCTACATCATTTGAGGCGCAGATAAAGCTAGCTATCTCGCTACTTTTCTTGACATTTTGCTCGGCTAAAATTTCACGAAATTTAGCCCCATTTGGCTCAAAAATGTAAATTTCATGATCAAGGTCTAAAAGTAAATTTTCGCCTGCACACTGGGCGTCCCATGCAAGCGGCTTTGGCAATGCGATCTGCTCTTTTATAGCGCCACTTCGATCAAGCCTCACTAAAATATCGCTAGGCACGCCGCCATCTTTTTGACCGCCACTTTTATAGACATAAATTTCATCTTTTACGCCTGCAAACGAGAGCGCTCCAGTGTATCCACCGCCGATATAAACATGCAAGCACGCTTTGCCGGCTTTTGCCTCGCTATCTTGCAGGATAAAGCCCCTTTTTAGGCTCTCCCACTCTTTTTTGACGCAGGCTTTTTTAGCCTCCGTCTCGCTTGCAAATTCTTTTTTACTCTGCTTTGTTTTGCCGCTTTTTTGGCTCACGCTCACTAAAGCTTTATCCTCTACGCAAAGCTCTAAACGCTCACCGCTATCAAAATTTACAAGCTCACGCATATTTTACTTCAAAAAGTTGTCGTAAAAACTGCTGATAAATAGCACCAAAATGACAAAAGGCACGATAAATTTGATGTAAAAAAACCAAATATTTATAAGCTTTGCGTACTTTTCGCTGCCTTGCAAGATCTCTTTTTTCGCTTCATCTTTTAGCACCCAGCCGACAAATATCGCACATCCAAGCGAGGTCAGCACGAAAAATATCGTTGCACTTATCGCGTCGTATGCGTCAAAGATATTTTTACCAAAAACGCTCACGTGACTTAGTAAATTTGTAGCCATAAGTGATGGTAAATTCCCAAGCACAAAGATGACGCTAAGCACTAAAAATATCGCTTTTTTGCGTTTTATCTTAAATTTCTCTTGCAGCGTAGTAATGATCACTTCATATATCGGTAGCGACGTCGTAAGCGCAGCGATCATAAGAAGCGCGAAAAACGCCACCGCGAAAAATCCGCCAAAAGGCATGTGCGAAAAGACGATCGGAAGCGACTTGAAAACTAGGCTCGGCCCGCTATCTGGCGAGACGCCGTAGCTAAAGAGCGACGGGAATATCATAAAGCCAGCAAGCACGGCTATGACGGTGTTTAAGATGCCTGTGATGATAGAAATTTTAACCAGCCCTTCGTCCTTTTTAACAAAACTTGAGAGCGTTATCATCACGCCAAATCCAAGCGAAAGCGCAAAGAAAACCTGCCCCAAAACCTCGACAAAAAGCTTTAAGCTTATCTTTGAAAAATCAGGCGTTAAGTAAAATTTCACACCCTCCATCGCGCCATCAAGTGTGATATTTTTAGCGATCATGACGAGCATTAGGATAAAAAGAAGTGGCATTAGATATTTTGCTGAGCGCTCGATGCCGCCAACCGCGCCTTGCACCAAGATAGCGTAATTAACCAGAACAAAAACAAGGGTCGCAAAGCTTATGGCAAGCGGATTGCTAACGATATTTTGTTCGTAAAATGCGCTAGTTTGCTCAAAGCTCACGATGTGCGAGAGATCAAGCAGTCCAAATGAAATTTGAGCGATATAGTTTAAAACCCAGCCGCCGATAACCATATAATAAGCCATGATACCAAATGCGCCAACAAGCCCCATCCAGCCGACTACCTGCCACTTTTTGCTGATCTTTTTTCCATTTATCGTGCCGCCAAATGCATCAACGGCGTTGCACTTTAGGCGCCTGCCGATGGCGTTTTCAACCAAAATCATAGGAATACCAATGACTATCATCGCTATGCAAAACACGAGAACATAGGCCCCACCGCCGTTTTGACCGACCAAGTAAGGAAACCGCCACGTCGCGCCAAAGCCGACCGTAGCCCCTGCAACAGCTAAAATATATGTAAGTCTTGAACTCCACGATTTTCTATCCATCTATCTACCTTTGTGAAAAATAGGGATTATATAAAAAAAATGATTAAATTTTACTAGCGACAGGCGATACTTGCGTGTAAATTTGGCTTTTTTGATAAATTTTAGGACTTTTATGGACGGAATTTTTATCTTTGCAGGATAATTTTAAATCTATTAATGCAAAACACCAAATTCCACATACCCCTCCATCGCAACGAGCAATATCCAACCCTCTTTGGGGCTGCAAAAATAGTGATGTTGCGCGATATTTTCAACCATAAATTTTAAAAAATCATAAAAATAATCAGGCGTAAATTTAAGCTCTGCGCTTGTCAGACCATCGCCGACGTAGCCTATCTCGCTACTTAAAATTTTGCTTTGGATACTTGGATATGAGCTTAGAAAATTTTTAATATCAACGAAATTTTCATAATCAGCAGTTTTATAATCTTTTAAATTTCGTAAAAGCGGTTTTGAGCCGACAAATGTAAAATTTCGCTCTATAAAATTTGCTACATCATCGCTTTTGTGCCATTTTTGACCCAAATTTGACAAAAAAGAAAGCATCTCATCATAGGCGGAGATGAAATTTGAAACTGGATTTTTCTCGCTCATTTGCCTCCTTTTTGTAAAGTCGCTATACCTTTGTAAAAGAGGGATTATATAAAATTTTATTTAAGCTTTTGATGTGATATTGCAATTTTACGTATCAAAACCTGTGCGTAGCACAGCAACTTCTAACGTGCGAGGGGTTTGGGGGATCTAAAGGGGGATAAGGGGACGGCTTCGTAATTCAAGTCCCCTTGTCTCCCTTTTTAATAAAAATTTGAAAATTTTAAAAAATAAAAATTACAACCCTAGGTTTTGTAAGTTGCTAAGGCGAGTGAATGGAATTTTAAAATTTGTAAAATAAAGCTTTTAGAAATTTAAAGTTTTATTTCTTTGTTAAGGGGGAAGAGGCTTGAATTACGAAGTCGCTCCCTTCCCCCTTAACAATCCCCTAACCCCGACGACGTTAGCGGTAGCATGCAAAGGTGCTGGCGCACCGCATGCGGTTTATCATCATGCAAGTGCCATACAAATTTTAAAATTTCATAAACAAGCAATTTCGGCTCTAAATTTAGTAGTCAGCTAAGGCGAGTGAGTAAGATTTTAAAATTTGCAAAGACAGCTTGATTGAATTTGCAAATTTGCCTAGAAATTTTAAAATTCCAGGCAAATTTCACTCAAATTTACTCTCTTACAACGTGTAAAAACTGCATGTGTTTGCGGTACTGCTCGATGACGTCATTTATCAGCGTAGCTTCGCTCCAGCCAAGCACGTCGTAGTCCTGACCGCCCTCTTTTAGATAGACCTCGGCTCTGTAGTAAAGATCGTCGCCGTCAAGCTCTCTGGTGTAGTCTGGACTAT
Organism: Campylobacter concisus; assembly: GCF_902460715.1. GTDB lineage: Bacteria > Campylobacterota > Campylobacteria > Campylobacterales > Campylobacteraceae > Campylobacter_A > Campylobacter_A concisus_AK. Next base: position 289,468 of record NZ_CABPUX010000001.1, read on the forward strand.
GGCTCTTGGTGAGATAGACGCCATATCTAAAGTCCATCTCGTCGCCAAGTCCGACATTTAAATTTACAAAATTCTCGCCATTTGTGACCTTTGCTTCAAGTCCGTTTTTGGCAAATTCCTCTTTTAGCTCGTTAAAAGCTTTTAGTGCAACCTCGTTTAAAAATTTCTTGCCATCTTTCTTGCCTGGCAGCGTGATGATCGCACTTAGACGTTCTTGCCATGGCTTTGAAAGATCACTAATGGGCATGTTGCTAAAGTTATTTGTCTCTTTTTTGGTTAGATCCACACGTAACGCCTTAAATAGCCCGTAAATGGCGCCAAGTAGCACTATGGAAAATGGCAGTGCTGTCGTGATCGTAAGTGCCTGAAGTGAGCCAAGACCACCAGCTAGCATCAAAAATGCCGCCACGACGCCCACTGTAACGCCCCAAAAGACCTTTTGCCAAACTGGCGTATCGTCCTTGCCGTTTGAGCAAAGCATGTTCATAACGATCGCCGCAGAGTCGGCAGAAGTCACGAAAAATATGACGATCATAAAGACTGCGATCACGCTTAGCACGCCTGAGAAGCTAAATTTTTCTAAAAACATAAAAAGTGCTGAGGCTGAGTCGGAATTTACCGTGGTCGCTAGCTCGCTAAAGCCATTTTGAACAAGCGCAATCGCTGAGTTACCAAAAAAGCTCATCCAAGCAAAAGTAAAGCCAGTTGGCACTAAAAGCACGCCGATCACAAATTCTCTGATCGTTCTGCCCTTTGAAATTTTAGCTATAAAAAGCCCCACAAACGGCGACCAAGATAGCCACCAAGCCCAGTATAGCAGCGTCCAACCGCCAAGCCAGCTCTCGTTTTGCCTCTCATAGGCGTAGAGGTTAAAAGTGTTTGAGATGAGCGTAGAGATGTAGTCGCCGCTGTTTTGCACAAACGACTTTAGAAGCTGCGTCGTATCGCCCAAAAATAGTATCAAAAACATAAAACATATAGCTAGCGCAATATTTGAGTTTGATAAGATCTTGATGCCCTTATCGACACCACTTGCCGCTGAGATGGTAGCTGCAAAACAAAGCACTATTAGAAGCGTGATATGCATAGTCGGCAGACCAAAAACGTGCGTAAGACCGGCATTTACCTGAAGTACGCCATATCCCAGCGAGGTCGCCACACCAAAAAGGGTCGCTACGACGGCAAATGTATCGATGGCGCTACCTATCTTGCCGTAAATTTTATCTCCGATGATCGGATAAAATGCCGATCTAAGCGTGAGTGGCAAGCCGTGTCTATACGAGAAAAAGGCAAGGATAAGCGCTACGATAGCATAAACTGACCATGCGCTCATGCCCCAGTGAAAAAATGTGATATTCAACGCAAGCTTTTGCGCTGCGATAGTTTGCGCGTCGCCAACTGGTGGGTTTAGATAGTGCATGAGCGGCTCGGCCACACCAAAAAATACTAGACCTATGCCCATGCCAGCGGCAAAAAGCATAGAAAACCACGAAATATTTTTGTGCTCTGGCTTTACGTGATCAGCTCCTAGCTTGATCTCGCCAAGCTTACTAAAGCCAAGAATGATGACGCTTAGCAGTATGACGGCAACGACTAGGATATAAAACCAGCCAAATTTGGCCGCGATGTAGTTTTGCATACCCTTAAAAAACTCATTTGAGAAATTTGGAAATATCGCTGCAAATGCCGCTATTAAAAATATGACAATAAGCGATGGGATAAATACTGAATTGTTAAATTTTGACCTTTGAAATTTAAACATTTTTCTCCTTTTTATAAATTTCAGTTTTGCCTTAAAATAACAAAAAAGAGTAAATAGGCCAAATTTTCTCTTTAAATTTTTATGAAATTTTAAGCTCTAGCCACCAAAAATAGCCACTTCGAAATTTATCTCAAGTCTCTTTCATCTCTCTTTGGTTTTGCAAGAGTTGTTAGCACTATGACGACAAAAGCGATGCCAAATGTGATATACAAAATGATCTTTGGCGAGTCATACTCTATCCTCGATCTTGCAACCTCTTCGCCGCTTGCCTCCACTAGCTCACCGCGCTTTATCATCTCGCTGATATCTTTTGCGCTAAGCTCTTTAGACGCTCTTGTTAAAATTTCTATGACGCTAGGACCCGCCACCTCATAAACGCTATGCTTTATGCCGTAAAATGGCTTTATCTTGCTAAAAAAATAGACCTTCTCGCCGTTTGCATATACTGCGCCATACTCGCCATCTTTTACTAGCCCTATCTCACGCCAAGAGCTGCTTGGGGCAAATTTATATAAAGAGACTGTTTGCGCCTCTAAGTGCCTGCCGTGCTTTGAGCGCCGCCACTCTTCGCCTTGCTGTAAAAAATATGCTGAGCTCTCATCTACAAAAACGTCAGCATAGAGCCTTTTTAGCTCGCCTTTTAGCTGGTAGTCTGAAATTTTAGCCTGCTCATTTTTACTGCCATCCCAAAAGTAAATTCCATCTTTGCTGGCAAAAAGAGGCCAAAACGAATGCACGTTATCCACGCTATAAATGGCGCTATAAGGCATATTTTGAGCGCTAAATTTATGCTCATTTGCAAACACCGCCCCACTTTTTGGCTCAAAAAGATATTCTATGTCGTGTTTTGGGTCATAGCATATCCGGCGCGTCTCATCTCCGTAGCCAGCATCAAGCCTATAAAAGCCCATAAACAAGCTTTTGCCATCTGTGTAATATCCGCTAGCAGCGCCACTTTCTGTCGTGATGTATCTTAGCTCGCTAGGATCTGCGTCAAGCTTTTCGCCCTTGTAGTAAAGCGTAGCTCCGTCTCTTGCAAAGCCAGCGTCAAATATAGGCTCTAAATTTGTGCTTTCAACCCTTTTTGTCCTGTAAAAATAAGGGCTATCATCGTAGCTTTTTATAAAGGTGTGAGCAAGGTTTTTCATAATGGAACTAAATTCGCTAAATCCCGCCTCCTTCTCGCTTCTAGTAGCGCAATAATAGCTTATCTTGCCATCACTTAGATAGCCATTGCCAAGCACTTTGGTGCTGTTTGGATCAAGTCCTGGCAAAATTTCTCTAGCGCAATAGACATGATTTTTATCAGCCGCCACGTTTGAGTAGTCGTATCCGTGTTTTAGCTTTAAGACCCTAAAACTAGCCTCATCGACGCCTTTTAGCTCATACTTGCCACTGCCTGAAATTTGAACGTAAATTTTACCCTCAGGCGAGCGGTAAAACTCGCTATTATCAATGTTTGCAAAGCTTCTTTGATACTCGCCCTCATGCCATAGATAAAGCATCGCCAAAACAAAAAATAGCGTCAAGATGACTAAAAAATAAACAAACCTAATAGTAATTTTTCTCATTATCTATAGTCATCCACCCTTTTTTTAAGCTCGCTTTTTTGTTTTTTGTTGTTAAAAATAGCGCCAACCACCGAGAGTATAAATGCAATGGCTAAAAATATCCAGTAGGCATATTTTTGCGAGTAATCATCAAAGTCGCTTATCGCATCGATCACCACCTCGCCCTCAGCTGGCACCATAGCGCCTTGATCTACCATTTTTACTATCTCATCTAGTTTTAAATTCTCAACATTTGAGTCATAAGGACGAGTGAGAATTTCAACCACGCCAAGGTCGTTTATATCATAAACGCTGCTGTTAAAATGCCAGCCGTAGCCGACGTTATCAAAATAATATGTCTTATCGCCGTTTGCATAGACCGCTCCGTAGCCATCGTTTCTAACAAGCCATATCTTTCGCCACGGCTCTTTTGTATCAAGCCTTACGATGCAAGTGTGGCGTGAGCTTAGGCTGTGGTTATTTTTTGTGTTATGCCAAATTTCATAAATTTTTAAAAAATATGTCTTGCCATCACTTATCACCACGTTGCCATATAGCGGCGTTATCTCGCCTTTAAATGGATCATCGCCGTCTCTTACAAACTCACCCTCATCTATACTGTTATACCACTGCCACTTTCGCTCCCAGTGATATATCCCGCCTTTACCGCGAAAAAGAGCGTGATAGGCGTGCTCATCTTTTAGGTTAAAAAGTGGCTCATATGGGGCAAATTTTGGGTCAAATTCATGATCGTTTGCATAGACCATGCCAGAATTTGGCTCATAAAGATAGTGAATGCGCCATATCTCGCCGATATCACGCATTTGCGGGCTAAATTTGATCCCTAGCTTTGTGCTGTCATAATAGACATTTTCTCCGTCAGTCGTAAAATGCACGCTCTTTCTGCCAGATACCTGCTCGATATAACGCATCTTGCTGGCATTTGCGCCCTCTAGCTCTTTGCCCTCATGATAGACCTTCACGCCGTCACTTGCATAGCCAAAGCCCAAGATCGCTGCTAAATTTGTGTTATCAACCTGCCTAAATTTATAGATATGAGTTTGCGCTTTTGGGGTGTTAAACATTTTATGTGAAAAGATATCCCAAAACTCTTTAAGTGCGGATATTTCGAGATTTGTCCCGCTTTCGCTATCGCAAAAATATGTGATCTTGCCATCACCAAAGTAGCCATTACCAAGCGCTCTAACGCCATTTGGATCAAGCCCACTCATCACGAGGTTACCGCAATACACCGCCTTATCGCTAGCGCCAACGTTTCTGTTGTCGTATTTGCCAGTGTCAATGTATCTAAATTTGCTGGCCCTCACGCCTATTAGCTCAAATTTACCGCCACTTGGCACCATGGCATAGACCTTGTCATCTTTGACGTAAAAAAAGCTATTATTTAGCTCTTTACTATCGCCAATGTCGTCATCTAAAATAGTAGCTAGCCCAAAGATAAAAAAGTAGGTAGCAAAAAATATTACAACTATGGCGATTATTACAGAGATTAGCGGATGTTTTTTTAGCATTTTAGCCCCATTTCAAACAAATTTAGCGACCTCATCAAGCCGCAAACCTTTCATACATTTAAATTTCAAAGTTCTATCCAAATATAAAATATCTAAAAATCAAAAACTGATAATATACTACTCTAACTACTGTATTTAATAGCCAGACAGCACATAACGATAAAATAGCTCCAATAATACTAAAATTCTTTAAAACCCCATAATAAATCACCATCAATAAAAAAAGAGAAAAATAAAAAAACATAATCATATAAAATAAATTTTTTAACCTTTCATATAAGTCCGAATTTTCTCTATTTGTCGCGATTAGCCTAATGGTCTCTATCTTATTTAAAAACCCAACCTTTTTATATTTTATCCGGACTAGATCGCCTACTTCATATTTTTCTATCTCTGGTGAAAACACCCCGCTAAATCTCTCTTTACCTATCAAAAGGCTCATGCTTGTGGCTAAATTTTGCCTAACAACTCTCGTATTTAGCGCGCTTATCCTACCGATCTTTTTCAAGCTACTCTAGCTCCTCGGCGATCTCTAAAACTTCAAAATACTCATTTTCTAGGCTTTCAAGCTCAGCTTTTGCCTTTTCAAGCTCTTCATAAAGCTTAGTTAGCCCCACTTCTTGATAAATTTTTGGATCACTTAAACCTTCATTTAGCTCAGCCACTCTTGCTTCAAGGGCTGAAATTTTATCTGGATATGTGTTTAAAATTTGTGTTTGCTTGTAGCTTAGTTTTGCGCCAGATTTACTCTTTTGTTTGGCTTCATTTTGGCTATTTGCTAGCTCTTTATCAAATTTATCAAGCTCTTTCATCTCATCTTCAAGCTCCAAATAGACGCTATACTCCTCATACAAGACATTTATCTTTGTCCCCTCAAACGCCCAAAGCTTATTTGCCATCTTATCGACAAAATATCTATCGTGGCTAACTAGCAAGATCGCCCCTTCAAAGCTTTGCAAGTAGTCTTCTAAGATGTTGATAGTTGCGATGTCAAGGTCGTTTGTCGGCTCGTCAAGCACCAGCACATCGTAAGTTTTAGTAAAAAGCATCGCAAGCGCGACGCGGTTTTTCTCTCCGCCACTTAAAACGCCTATCTTTTTATCTAAAAATTCCTTTGGAAAGAGGAAATTTTTAAGATAGCCATAGACGTGCATATTTCGCCCACGAACCAGCACGTGATCGCCGCCATTTGGGCAAAATGTCTCTATAAGGCTCTTATCATCATCAAGGACATTTCTAGCTTGATCAAAGTAGCCGATACTCACCTCGCCTCTTTTTATCTCGCCGCTACTTGGCTTTTCAAGTCCTAGCAAAATTTTAAGCAGCGTGCTTTTGCCACTGCCGTTACGCCCCACAATGGCGATCCTCTCGCCCTGCAAGACCCTTGCGTCAAATTTTTCAAAAAGCACCTTGCCGTCTATACTTTTACTTAAATTTTTAAACTCAAAGAGCATTTTTTTGCGGTTTTGGCTCTGCGTTTGGTTGAAATTTTTACTAGCACGCTCAAGTTCTAGCCTCACGCGCCTTATCACGCCTGGGTTTTTCTTAGCCTCCTCGCGCATAGCAAGCACCCGCTCTTTTCTGCCCTCGTTTCGCTTTAGTCTAGCTTTTACGCCGCGCCTTAGCCACTCCTCTTCTGCCTTTAGCTGTTTTAGCAGCGTCTCATGCGACTTTGCAAGGCTTGCTAAAATTTCCTCTTTTTTGGTTAGATAGTTTGCATATCCGCCCTCGAAATTTTTTAAGCTTGCATCCTCGACCTCAACGCACCTAGTTGCCAGCGCATCGATAAAATACCTATCGTGGCTAATAAAAACTATGCTTTGATTTGAGCTCTTTAGCATATCTTCAAGAAATTTGACCATGTAAACGTCAAGGTGGTTTGTCGGCTCATCAAGCAGCAGCACATCTGGCTTTTTAAGTATGAGTGCTCCAAGTGCCACACGGCGGATCTCGCCACCGCTAAGCGAGCAAATAGGTCTGTTTTCATACTCTTTTAGCTTAAATTCTTGCAAAATTCGCTCGATCTTATGCTCGATATTCCAGCCGTCCTTTGCCTCTATAAATTTCAAAAGCCTCTCTTGCTCTTTTAAAATTTCTCTGTTTTCAGGCTCATTTGCTAGTAAAACGCCGCTTTTTTCATACTCGCTTATCGCGTCAAATATCTCTTTTAGCTCGTTATTTAGCGCATCTCTTACGCTAAAAGTAGCGTTAAAATTTGGATTTTGCGCTAGCATCTCGACGCTTATCAAGCTCTGCACTATGCGTCTGCCACTATCTGCTGCCACCTCGCCAGAGATGATCTTCATAAGCGTGCTCTTGCCGCTGCCGTTTTTGCCGATGATAGCGATCTTTTCATTTTCATTTACACTAAGGCTTATGTTGTTTAAAATTTCATTTGCGCCAAATTTTTTACTTACGTCTATTAGGTCGATTAATGCCATTTTTCTCTCAAATTTTAAATTTTTTGGATTATATCAAAAGGGAGCTAAAACCTAATTTGGCTATAATCGCCCCAAAATTTAAAAAAGGAGAAATTTATGAACCTTTCTATGAAAAAACTGGTCGTCCCTATATTTTTAGATATGTTTTTGCACTTTATAACGCTCATCATAAACACCTACATGGTGACAAAAGTGAGTGTGCATCTAGTTGGCGCCATGGGTGCGGGCAATCAAGTGATGGATCTTTTTATGACCATTTTTAACTTTTTAAGCATGGGCTGCTCAGTCGTCGTCGCACAAGCACTTGGAGCAAAGCAAAACGAGCTAGCCTCAAACGTCATACACGCAAGCATCACGTCAAATACGGTCTTTGGTATCTTCTCAGCCATCATCATCTACGTCTTTGGCTACAACATCTTAAATTTACTAAACGTGCCAAGTGATCTCATAAACGATAGCTTCTCATACCTTCACATCCTTGGCTTTGCATTGCTCTTTGATGGCATCGGCATGGTGCTAGCTGCGGTGCTTCGCGTCTATAATCTAGCAACTGCTGTGATGCTAACTTCGGTTTTGATGAACATCATCACCATCTTTGGCAACGCCATCGCTCTTTTTGGCTGGTTTGATCTGCCAAATTTAGGCCTGCAAGGTGTTGCTATCTCGACATTTGTGGGCAGACTAATAGGCCTTTTTGTCCTACTTTACATGCTCATACGCGTGGCAAAAGTTAGAATTTATCTTAGCGGACTGCTTGTCGTGCCGTTTGGAATTTTAAAGAAAATACTCTCAGTTGGCCTACCAAGCGCTGGCGAAAATTTACTCTGGATGGCGCAATACATGGTCGCTTTTGGCTTTATCGCGAGCATGGGCGAGGCAACTCTTAGCGTGCAGACTATCTACTTTCAGATCACTCTTCTCATCTTGCTTTGTGGAGCTAGTATCAGCGTGGCAAACGAGGTCATCGTGGGGCATTTAGTGGGAGCTAGCGAGTTTAACGAGGCTTACGCAAGAACCTTTAAAGCCTTGTGGCTTGGCATCTCTATCACGCTCGTCGTCGTTTTGATCGCCTACGCCTTAAAGTATAAGATCATGGACGCGCTAAATTTAGATGATGGCTTGCGCAAGATAATGCTACCACTCTTTACCCTCTCGATCGTGCTAGAAGCTGGCAGAACCTTTAACATCGTCATCGTAAATGCCCTTCGTGCAAGTGGCGACGCGAAATTCCCGCTAGCGACTGGGCTTATCTTTATGTGGGGGCTTTCGCTGCCGCTTGGATATTTCTTAGGCATACACCTTGGCTGGGGTATCATTGGCGTTTGGATAGGATTTTGCGCTGATGAGTGGCTAAGAGGCCTTGCAAATACATGGCGCTGGAGAAGCAAAAAGTGGCAAGAAAAACGCCTAGTTTGAGGCAAAAGAGCCTAAATTTAGACTTTTATGGCTTAAGCGTTTTAATAAATTTTAAAACAAATGTAAAGGCTATGCGTCTTAGAGTTGGCAAGGATGCTAAGATCACGCTTTCTATGCCATTTTACAGCACACAAAAGATGGCTCTTAGCTTTCTTGAGACGCACAGAAATTGGCTTGAAAATGCTTACAAAAAAGCTCTTTTAAATTTGCCAAAAGATGATGAGATGAAATTTTTTGGGCAAATTTATAAGATCAAATTTGATGAGAGCGTAAATGTGCCATTTTTTGAAGATAAATTTATAATAACGCCAAATTTAAAGGCACTTGAGCGCTTTAAAAAAGCAAGAGCAAAAGAGCTATTTTTAGAGCTTGTAAGCTACTATCAGCCTCATATCAATAAGCCAGTTAGTCGCATCGTCATAAGAGATAGCAAAACTCGCTGGGGCAGCTGCAACCACAAAAAAGGCTATATAAACTTAAGCCTAAGGCTCATCGAAAAACCGCTCTCAGCCGTGCGATATGTCGTGCTTCACGAGCTTACTCATCTGCTCTATCCGCATCATCAAAGCAGTTTTTATAATTTTATAGAAGCTATCATGCCTGATTACAAAGAGCAAGAGCAAATTTTAAAATCATAATTATTTTTCATCAAGTAAGTGTAAATTTAATATGTTAAAATTGCACATTACTTTACAAAAGGAAAATTTTATGAAAAAAATGATTTTTATCTCGCTTCTTGCAGCTTGCGCTCTAGCAGGCGACTTTGAAGATGGCTTGAAAGCTTATGCTGACTCAAATTTCACTGAGGCTTTGTCTAAATTTGAAGCAGGTTGCGCAGCAAATGACGCAAGATCATGCGCAAAAGCAGGTGCGATCTATCAGCTTGGAAAAACTGACGTGCCAGATAGCAACAAAGCGTTAGAGTTTTACAACAAAGCTTGCCAAGGTGGCGAAAAAGAGGGTTGCTCAGCAGCTGGTGGAATTTATCTAAACAGCGATCCGCAAAAAGCAAGAGAGCTTTTTAACAAAGCTTGCGAGCAAAACGACGGCTACTCTTGCGCGATGATGGGATCGATACTAATAGACGATCATAAATTTAAAGAGGCCTACTCAGTTTTAGAAAAAGGCTGCAAGCTAGGCGATAAGCTCGCTTGCGAGTTTGCAGGCGATCTAAAACGCTCAAAACAACTTTGATCTTTAGGCTTTTAAAGCCTAAATTCTCACTTTTTTATAAAATCACTAGAAATTTATAAATAAATTTAAAAGTTTAGGCAAGAGAGCTCTTGCCTAATGTTAAATCGCTCTTATTTGATCAAGCGGTTTATCTTTTATGCCCCACTGGGTCATAAAGACAAAACCATAAAGAGCTGCTGCTACGATGTAGGCTGTGTATTCGTTTGGCATTAGACCAAATTTCATGCAGATGTTTGGCACAAGAGCCAGAGGCACGACTGGGATAAGTAGCGCCCTCTCCCAAATCCTAAGCTTTGTGACGTAATATCCTTGAAGCAAGCTTGAAAAGGCAAACATCCCCACGATCGCCATGCCAAAGACGAGTAAAATTTCAAGTGGGTTGCTCATCCAGACTATCCCTTTTGAATCAAGCGGATCGCTCGTGTTTATGCTCTCAATTAGCATAAGTTTGTTGTTAAAGAAAAAGGCAAATGGCAAGATCGCCGTTCTTAGATCGTAAAAGAACCCTTGCACACCAACGGTTATTGGATTTGCTTTAGCGATGCCCGCTGCTGCGTAGGCTGCGATGCCAACTGGCGGCGTATCATCGGCTAAAATTCCAAAGTAAAATACAAAAAGATGCACGGCGATAGCAGGGATCAAGAAGCCATTTTTATGCGCTAAAAACAAGATAACAGGCGCAACAAGGCTTGAGACGACGATGTAGTTTGCTGTCGTTGGAAGACCCATGCCAAGGATGAGTGACATAAGAGCTGTTAAAACTAGGATCATCATGATGTTATCACCTGCTAAAAGCTCAACTAGATCAGAAAGTACTTGACCAAGGCCAGTAAGCGAGATAGAGCCCACGATGATGCCAGCAAGTGCGGTTGCGATGGCTATTGTAGTCATGCTCTTTGCAGCTGCGACCATCGCCCAAAATATATCCTCAAAGCCAAGAAGCACGTCGTTTAGTCCTACTTTTTCGCCTGAAGCTAGCTTCTTAGTTGGCTCTTGAAAGATCATTATCAAAAATAAAAATCCTATCGCATTAAACGCAGCGGCTATGGCTGACTCTTTTGCGATTAAAAGCGTGTAAAGCAGGATCAAAATAGGCGTTATATAGTGAAGGCCACTTACAAAAATTTTAAATCTTGAGTGAAATTCGCTCTGATTTATGCCTTTTAGTCCAAGCTTGACGCTCTCTAAATGCACGATGAAAAATAGCGACAAATAACAAGCAAATGCTGGGATAACCGCTGCCATCATGACATTTGTATATGTCATACCTAAAAACTCAGCGATGATAAAAGCAGCCGCACCCATGATAGGTGGCATGAGCTGTCCATTTACACCAGCAGCAACTTCGATAGCACCAGCTTTTGTGCGTGAAAGACCAGCTTTTTTCATAAGCGGTATGGTAAATGTACCAACGGTTACGACGTTTGCTGTTGAGCTACCTGAAACCATGCCTGTTAGGCCACTTGCGATGACTGAAGCCTTAGCTGGGCCACCTCTATATTTGCCAAGAAGTGAGAAGGCTAAATTTATAAAGTATTGTCCAGCGCCTGCTCGCTCTAACAATGAACCAAAAAGAACAAAAAGGTAGATAAAACTAACGCTAACGCCGATAGGCACGCCAAAAACGCCCTCAGTCGTTAAAAACATATGACCTGCGATTTTTTCAAAGCTAGCGCCTTGGTGAGCGATGATGTCTGGCATATAAGGGCCAAAGTGATCATATATCAAAAATAATATACAAATGATAGGAAGCGCTGGTCCCATGACACGCCTGCCAGCCTCAAGCAAGACAATGATCGCTAAAAACGATATGACGATATCTTGAGTGATGTAGTCCCCTGTTCTATCAGCTAGCTCGTAAAAATAGACCGCTGGATAAAGCACGGCAACAACGCCTACCACGCAAAAAACTAGGTCGTAAAACGGCAAACTTGAGTGAGCCTTTTTATGAAAAGTGACTGGATAGAGCAAAAATACAAGCCCAACCGCAAAAGCTAGGTGAATAGAGCGCGAAATGTTAGTATTTAGTGGGAAATACGCTATATAAAGCTGAAAAACTGACCAAGAGAAACACGCAAATGCGATGAAATAGTTGTAAATATTGCTATTTATCTCTCTTGTCTTTACCTCAACAAATTGTTCTTCGTTGTCATTAACTTCGTTCATCTTTCTCCTTTAAAATTTAAATATATAAATTTAGAAGAAATTTGCATATTTAAATTTTATCCAGAGGCAAAAGCCCCTGGAGATGGATCATTTTAAGATACCAGCCTCTTTAAATGCAGCCTCTGCAGCTGGGTGAAGCGGAGCTGAAAGACCTTGAACAAGATCCTCTTTTTTAACTGATTTTAGCGCCGGGTGAAGAGTTTTATACTCATCAAAGTTGTCTAAGATAGCTTTTATCACAGCTTTTACAGCCTCATCTTTTGTATCTTTGCTAGTTACCAAAACAGCTTTTACGCCGATAGTATTTACATCGTGATCGACGCCATCATAAGAGCCTTTTGGGATCACGCCTTTTGCAAAGTATGGTTTTTCTTTAAGAAGGTTATCGATCTCACTGCCTTCGATGTTTAGGATATCAATAGGCAAAGATGTCGCAGCATCAGTGATGTTTGCAGTTGGGTGACCAACGACAAAGCTATATCCATCTATCTTTTTATCTTTTAGTGCGTGTGGGCATTCGCCAACTGTTAAAACGCCGCGGTATCCTAGTTTTGAAACATCAAAGCCTTTTGCTTTAAAGACCTCAAGTGTGCTCACTTCGTTGCCGCTGCCTGGGTTTCCGACGTTGTATTTTTTACCTGCAAATGAAGAGAGATCGCTTGTTAGACCGCTATCTTTTGCTACTACAAATGCAAGAAGCTCTGGATAGATCGCAACTACTGAGCGTAAATTTTCATCTTTTGCTCCGTCAAATTTGCCAGTGCCGTTATACTTATCATAGACGACGTCACTTTGAACAAAGCCAAATGTGAGCTCTTTTTTAAGGACGTTATTTACGTTATAAACAGAGCCGCCAGTTGATTGAACAGAGCATTTTACGTCTGTATTTTTATTTGCCAAGCGGCAGATCGCTCCACCTATCGGATAGTATGTACCTGTCATGCCGCCAGTGCCGATACTGATAAATTCTTTTGCTGAAAGTGTTGTTGCCAAAAGCAATCCAGCAAGTGCCAAAGAAGTAGTTTTCATCTAAAATCCTTTCAAAAAATTTAAGGCTATTTTATTCTATAAATTTAGCTTTGTATCTTTTTGATATGATATTTTTATGCCATTTTGGTAAAGTTGCAACTATTCTACACAATCAAGGCTTAAAAAAATATTTTCTTAAGAATAAATTTATATTTCTTTTACGAGCATTCTAAATTTTAAAGAGCTAGAAATTCTAGCTCTAAATTTAGTCGATAAACCTCTTTGTGATATTTGCGTAGGCATCGATCCTGCGGTCTCTTAAAAATGGCCAAATTCTGCGCACTTCTTCGCTTCTTTTCATGTCTATCTCAACGATCTTGCAAAGCTCATCTGTGCTATTTGCGCGGAAAAGCTGCTCGCCTTGTGGCCCAAAAACAAAACTATTTCCCCAAAATTTGATCCCATCCATCACGCCGCTATCATCTTTTTCAAAGCCCACGCGATTTACTGCGACCACTGGCAGGCCATTTGCCACGCTGTGACCTCTTTGCACTGCCACCCACGCTTCAAGCTGTCTTGATTTTTCATCGTCACTATCGCCCTCAAACCAGCCAATAGCCGTTGGGTAGATGAGAATTTTCGCCCCTTTTAGTGCCATTAGCCTTGCTGCCTCTGGATACCACTGATCCCAACACACCAAAACGCCAAGCTTACCAAGGCTAGTTTCAATAGGCTCAAAGCCAATATCGCCAGGCGTGAAGTAAAATTTCTCGTAAAATCCAGGGTCATCAGGGATGTGCATTTTTCTGTATTTGCCAGCCACACTGCCGTCACGCTCGAAGACAAAGGCGGTGTTGTGATAAAGTCCGTCAGCCCTCTTTTCAAATAGCGAAGTGACCAAAACAACGCCATTTTCTTTTGCCACCCTGCCCCAAAAAGCGACGTCCTCTTGCCAGTCGTTTGCGTGATCAAAGAAATTTGTATCCTCGCTTTGGCAAAAGTATTGCGTCTGGTGCAGCTCTTGGCAGACAACTAGATCAGCGCCACCTTTTTTTGCCTCGGCGATTAGCTCAAGCGTCTTTGCGATAGTCGCCTCTTTTGTCCCTTTAAATTCTTGTTGAAGTAGTGCTACTTTCATCTCATCTCCCTTCTTTGTCGTTGTATGGGTCTAAATGCGTGGTTATCTGCCACGAAAATTCCTTAAATTTCTCTCTTATCTCAGCTTCAAGCGATTCGGCCACCTCGTGCGCGTCGTAAAGCGAGATATCTTTGTCAAAAACTAAATGCAGCGTTAAAAATATGGTATTTGCACTCTGTCTTGTGTTTAGGTAGTGAAAGTCTGAAATCCTCTCTTTTGCCTTTATCATCTTGATGATCTCAGCTGTGACCTCAGGGCTTGCTGCGTGATCTAGCAAGACACCAAGGGCGTCTTTGCCAAGGCTTATCGCGCTTTGAGCGATGTAGCCACTTATCACGATACCAAAGATCGCATCTATCATCACAAATCCGCTAAATTTAATGATAAGTAGCGAGATGATGACTGCAAGGTTACTAAAAAGGTCGATCTTATAGTGCAGCGCGTCTGCTTTGATGATAAGGTTGCCACTTTTTTTAGAAATTTGGTTTAAAAATAGCACCAAACATAGCGTCACTACGACTGAAAATACCATCACACCAAGGCTTAAGCCAAGGTCTATCTCTAAATTTGGCTCGCTAAATTTCTTAACACTCTCATAAAATATATATCCAGCAGCCACGACGATGATGACACACTCAAATAGCGCTGCTAACGCCTCTAGCTTTGTGTAGCCAAAGTTAAATCTCTCATCGGCTTGCTTTCTTGACTTTCTAAGCGCAAATAAATTTAAAAGCGAAACGATAAAATCAAGCATCGAATCAATCGCCGAGCCAAGCACAGCGACTGAGCCGCTAAAAAGCCCAGCTGTAAATTTCACAAGTGCGAGCAAAAAAGCACATGCTCCAGCTGCGATAACAGCCTTATTTTCGCCCTGCGTGCACTCCTGCTTATTTATACTGTTAAACTCATAATCAAACGGACTTGACAAGGCTAAGACCTTTTGTATCTATTTTGGCTTGAGCAGTGAAGCGAGCCATTTTGACGGACAAAAACTAGCGAATTTACACCGATGATCTTTCTATCTGGCAGCGCCTTGGCTAGTAAATTTAGCACCTTTTCATCGTTTTCGTCGTTATATGTTGGCACGATCACCGCGCCATTTATAAAGATAAAGTTTGCATAGGTGCAGCCAAGCCTTTTGCCATCATAAAATTTAGGTTTTGGTAGTGGCAGAGCAAGCAGCTTAAAGCCAGTTTTTTTAAGCTCATCCTCCATCCTTTTAAGCTCATCAAAGTGCTCATCACTCTTATCATCGCAAGACGCATAAGCTATCGTATCAGGCGTGATAAAACGCGCTAAAGTGTCGATGTGACTATCTGTATCATCACCCCTTATAAAGCCATTTTCAAGCCATATAATACGCTTTAAGCCAAATAAATTTTTTAGTTTTTCTTCGATCTGCTCTTTGCTAAGTGCTTTGTTTCTATTTTCATTTAGCAGGCATTTTGAGGTGGTTAAAAGCATGCCATCTCCGTTAAATTCGACACTTCCGCCCTCTAGTATCATATCAACTGGCTCAAGCTTAGTTTTGTAAATTTTAGCTAGCTCTAAATTTATCGCATCATCTTTTAAACTCTTAAATTTACCACCCCAAGCGTTAAATTTAAAGTCATAGCTCTTTACGCCGTCTTCAGCATAAACGTCGATCATACCGTAGTCTCTGATCCAAGTATCGTCAGTATCAAGCTTAACAAACTCTACATTTTTAAATTTCTTAAATCTATCAAAATTTGCCTCATCAGGGCAGATAAGCACCACCTTTTCAAAGGGCGTAACAGCAGCCACAAGCTCCTCATAACCCGCCAAAATCTCCTCTAAATAAGGCTCCCAGTCGCTCTTACTATGTGGCAGCGATAAAAACAAAAGCTCCTGCTCCTCCCACTCTGCATACGCTCTCACGCTCTCTCCTTGTAAATTTTATAAATTCCATAAATCGTAATGATTATCCAAAAGACCTCTATCAAAAATGAGCCGAGGTTAAAGTGCACAAAAAGTGAGATTATAAGCAGCACCGCACCTACTAAATTTATTATCTGGTAGGCTAGATCGCGGCTATTTAGACGGCCGATCTGAAGTAAAAAGTAGCCCATCACGATGCAAATCATCCCTAAAAAACCGATGATCTGAAAAAGATCGATCAAATTTTATCCTTTTTGTAAGCTTAAATTTAAAGCGTGATCATATCTAATTAGTTTTAAATTTATGATTATGGGATAAAATAACTCCATTTTTCAGATTGGATTAAAGTTTATGGATTTTGAGTTTATTGAGAAATTTTACCCCCTTTTTGTCAAGGCTGGGATTCTCACCTGCCAGATCGCCTTTTTAGGGATCGTTTTTTCTATTTTGATAGGCATTTTTTGCATGGCTGTGAAATTTTACAAGCTAAAATTTCTCTCAAAACTAGTTGATTGCTACGTTGAGCTTTCAAGAAACACGCCGCTTCTTATCCAGCTCTTCTTTTTATACTACGGCTTGCCAAAGCTTGGAGTGTCGATGAGTGGCTTTACCTGTGCGGTCGCTGGACTTAGCTTTCTTGGCGGTAGCTATATGAGCGAGAGCTTTAGACTTGGCTTTGAGGCGGTGAGAAAGTCGCAGATAGAAGCAGGTCTTAGCATCGCACTTAGTAAAAACCAGCTCCTAAGATATGTCATCTTGCCACAAGCCTTTAGCGTGGCACTTCCAAGCATCAGCGCAAACGTCATATTTTTGCTAAAAGAGACAAGCATCGTTAGCATCGTAGCCCTTGCTGATCTAGTCTATGTCGCAAAAGATCTCATCGGACTTTACTACAAGACAGATGAGGCGCTTTTTATGCTGGTTATTAGCTATCTTGTCATCATCTTGCCAGTCTCGCTGGCGCTTAGCTACGTCGAAAAAAGAGTGAGAAATGCAAGGAGTTAGTATATTATTTGACACGCAAAATTTACTAAGGCTACTTGAAGGTCTTGTGGTAAGCACTGAAATTTCGCTCATCTCTATCGTCATCTCCGTCATCGGTGGTCTAATCCTTGGCGTTTTGATGAGCATGAAAAACAAATTTGTCTATTTTGTTTTAAAAATTTGCCTCGAGATCGTTCGTATCATGCCTCAGATCGTCTGGTTGTTTTTATTTTACTTTGGCGTTAGCAAGGCTTTTGGACTGCATATCTCGGCATTTACCGCCTCGCTCATCGTCTTTAGCCTTTGGGGTGTTTTTGAGATGATGGATATCGTGCGAGGAGCGATCACCTCGATACCAAAGCACCAGTTTGAGTCAGCCGCCTCAATTGGACTTAGCAAATTTCAAATTTACTTTTATGTCATCATCCCACTTGCTACTAGAAGGCTGGTGCCTGGAGCTGTAAATTTACTAAGCCGTATGATAAAAACGACCTCTATCGTCGTGCTAATCGGCGTTGTAGAGGTAGTCAAAGTCGGTCAGCAGATCATCGAGCGAAATGTATTTACAAATCCTATGGCGCCATTTTGGATATATACGCTCATATTCTTTTTATATTTTGCGATCTGCTATCCAGTCTCAAAACTATCGAAAAAACTAGAAGAAAAATGGAGCTAAAATGAGCGAAAATATCTTAGAACTTAAAAAAATAAACAAATTTTATGGAGAGCTTCACGCTTTAAAAGATATAAGCTTGGAGGTTAAAAGTGGCGAAGTGGTCGTGCTTCTTGGGCCATCAGGCTGTGGCAAGAGCACAACTCTTAGGTGCATAAACGGCCTTGAGAGCATAGCAAGCGGCGAGATCGTCATAGATGGCGAAGTGATAGACGCTAAATTTAAAGAGTGGCAAAGGATCCGCCAAAAGGTCGGCATGGTCTTTCAAAGCTACGAGCTCTTTGATCACATGAACGTCATAGACAACGTCCTTCTTGGACCTTTGAAGGTGCAAAAAAGAGATAGAGCCGAAGCTGAAAAAACGGCTGATATGTGGCTAAGCAAGGTTGGGCTACTTGATAAGAAATTTGCCTATCCAAAGGAGCTAAGCGGCGGTCAAAAGCAGCGCATAGCCATCGTTAGAAGCCTTTGCTTAAACCCTGAGATCATGCTATTTGACGAGGTTACGGCCGCACTTGATCCAGAGATCGTCAGAGAAGTGCTTGATGTGATACTAAATTTAGCCAAAGACGGCATGACGATGCTAATAGTCACCCACGAGATGAGCTTTGCAAGGGCGGTTGCAAATAAGATCGTATTTATGGACGCTGGAGCGATCGTGGAGATCAGCGAGCCAGAGGAGTTTTTTACTAATCCAAAGAGCGAGCGAGCGAAGAAATTTCTAAATTTATTCTCATTTTAGAAAAAATAAGAGATAATTTGCCGTTTTTTCAAAATGCGTTTAGAGCGAGTTTAGTCGCTCTTATTTACTAAATTTTCTAAAGGAGAAAGAGTGAGAAAATTTAAATTTTTCTTATTAGCATTAGTCGCTACCGTCTTTCTAACGGGTTGTGGTGATGACAAAGGTGCGGACAAATCGGCCGCTTCAAACCAAGCTGATACGATCGCAAAGATCAAAGAGCGTGGATATATAAGGATAGGCGTTTTTAGCGACAAACCGCCATTTGGCTACGTCGATAAAGACGGCAAAAACCAAGGCTATGACATTTACTTTGCAAAACGCATCGCAAAAGACTTACTTGGCGATGAGAGTAAGGTCAAATTTGAGCTAGTAGAGGCTGCTGGCAGGGTCGAAGTGCTCACAGCCGACAAGGTCGATATCACGCTTGCAAATTTCACAAAGACGCCTGAGCGCGCGCAAGTTGTTGATTTTGCGCTCCCATATATGAAAGTATCTCTTGGCATCGTTAGTCCAGAAGGCGCTGTGATAAAGAGCGTTGATGAGCTAAAAGATAAAACTTTAATCGTCAATAAAGGCACAACAGCGGACGCATTTTTTACGAAAAATTATCCTGACATCAAGCTTTTAAAGTATGATCAAAACACCGAAACTTTCGCAGCTTTAGTTGATAAAAGGGGTGCGGCTCTAGCGCATGATAACGCCCTACTTTTTGCCTGGGCGAAAGAGACTCCTGGCTTTGTCGTAGGCGTTGAAGCACTTGGCGACGTGGACGTGATAGCTCCAGCTGTCAAAAAAGGCAACAAAGCCTTGCTTGAGTGGCTAAACAACGAGATAATTGAGCTTGGAAAAGAAAATTTCTTCCACAAAGACTATGATGCAACGCTAAAACCAATCTATGGTGACAGCGTAAATCCTGAATCTCTAGTCGTCGAAGGCGGCAAACTCTAAATTCAAAGTGAGTGATCATAGTGAATGAATTTAATGAATATGTTCGCGATAGATTTTCTGAATTCGGCGATATTGTCATAAAATCCATGATGGGTGGATACCTTGTATATTTTAACGGTAAACTGATAGGTGACATTTGTAATAATGAACTGTTTTTAAAGAGAACGCCGACATCGGACAGACTTCTTGCAGACTCAGAAGTACGTTATCCTTATAATGGCTCAAAGACGTTAATGCATGTATTCGAGAAATTTGAGGATGCGAATTTGATTGGAGAATTGTTGCGCGGCATGTATGCGGAACTGCCCGAAAAGAAACCAGCAAAAGCCAGATAAGTTGGATGTTTAAATAAAAATTTAAAAAGCATTTTGGAGTAAATTTAACCCAAAATGCTTTTATTGGCTACATCAAGCTCTTTAGTAAATTTGTCACTTTTTGCTCGATCTCTGCAAGAAATTCCTTGCTCTTTGCCTCAAATCTAGTGACGATAACTGGCGTTGTATTTGACGCACGCACAAGCGCCCAGCCATTTTCAAACTGAATTCTAATGCCATCAATGTCAATGATATTCTTTATCTTCGGTAGGTCGCAACCCTCGTTTTTCACGCACTCTTTTAGCTTGGCTACTATCTTAAATTTAGCCTCGTCAGTCGTCTTTATCTTGATCTCATCGGTGCTAAAGACAAGTGGCATCTTATCAAGCTCGCCGTCAAGATCAAAGCCTTTATGAACTAGCTCAAGCACCCTCATCATCGCATAAAGCGCATCGTCAAAGCCAAAGTAGCGCTCTTTAAAGAAGATATGTCCACTCACTTCAGCCGCAAGATCAACATTTAGCTCTTTCATCATCTTTTTTATATTGCTATGCCCAGTCTTGCCCATGAAAACTTCGCCGATCTTGGCGATCTCATCATACATATTTTGTGAGCATTTTACCTCGCCAAGCACTTTTGGATGTTTCATATTTAGCGCATAAAGATATGCTAGCTCATCGCCTTTTATATCTCTTTTTGGAGTTATCACGGCGATCCTATCACCATCTCCGTCAAAGCCAAATCCAAGGTCAAATTCCTTCTTCTCAATGAGCGAAAATAGCTCTTTTAAATTCTCTTTTTCGCTTGGATCTGGGTGGTGATTTGGAAAATTTCCGTCTGGATCTTCATATAAAATTTTTGCATTTAGTCCAAGCGCCTTGACGATGGGCACTAAGCTCACGCCAACAGCACCATTTGCGCAGTCGATAACAAAAGGCTTTTTGAAATTTTTAAGCTCGCCAAATTCTTTTACAAAAAACTCGACATATTTTTCTAAGATATTAAATTTCTCACAGCTCTCATCGTCTGCGATCTCTAAATTTGAGGCGATTATCTCATTCACCTTGTCTTTTAGAATTTGCAGATCTTTGCCAAAAAAACTATCCTTTTTGATAGTAATCTTAAAGCCGTTATAATCTTTTGGGTTGTGAGAGCCCGTGATCATGATGTTTGCGTCAAAATAATCAGCATAAACGCTAAAGTAGCCAACAGGAGTTGGAAGCAAGCCGATGTTGTAAATTTTAAAGCCACCAGCCTTGTTTAGGCCGCTTAGCAGATACCTAAAAAGCGTGCTAGCACTAAGCCTTGCGTCAAAGCCAACGCTTAAAGTTTTCACGCCAAATTCGTTAAATTTCTTGCCTAAAGCAAGCCCTATAGCCTTGACACTATCTTCTGTCAAGTCTTTTTCAAAAATGCCGCGGATGTCGTATTCTCTAAAAATTTCATCATATTTCATTGTAAATTCTCCCTGAAAGAATGCAAAAATGATACAAGAATAAATTTAAAAAGGAGTAAATAATTTTATAAATTTAGTGAGATTAAAATTTAAATTCGAGCTAGAAAAGCTCTAGCTCGAAAAGGGCTGTTACATCATGCCGCCCATTCCGCCCATTCCGCCCATGTCAGGCATTGCAGGCATTGCTTTTTCTTCTTTTATCTCGCTGATAGTCGCCTCAGTCGTTAGTAGCAAGCTAGCCACGCTAACAGCGTTTTGAAGTGCTACTCTCTCAACTTTAACTGGGTCGATGATGCCAGCTTCAAACATATTTACATATTCGCCAGTTGCAGCGTTAAAGCCAAAATTTGCATCTTTGCTTGTCTCAACTGCGTTCGCTACTACGCCAGCGTCAAAGCCAGCGTTCTCAGCGATTTGGCGAAGTGGAGCACGAAGCGCTCTTCTAACGATCTCAGCGCCGATTGCCTCGTCACCTTGTAAATTTAAATTTACACTCTTTGAAGCAAGGATAAGAGCTGAACCGCCACCTACTACGATGCCCTCTTCAACAGCTGCACGAGTAGCGCTTAGAGCATCATCTACGCGGTCTTTTTTCTCTTTCATCTCAGTCTCAGTCGCAGCACCTACTTTGATAACTGCCACGCCGCCGCTTAGTTTTGCAAGGCGCTCTTGAAGTTTTTCTTTGTCGTAGTCGCTTGTAGTCTCAGCGATTTGCGCTTTGATCTGAGTTATTCTAGCGTCTATTGCTGACTTCTCGCCCGCACCATTTACGATAGTTGTGTTATCTTTGTCGATAACTACACTTGAAGCTTGTCCGAGGTCGTTTATAGTAGCACTCTCAAGTGTTCTGCCTAGCTCTTCGCTGATGACTTCACCACCTGTTAAGATAGCGATGTCTTCAAGCATCGCTTTTCTTCTGTCGCCAAAGCCAGGAGCTTTAACAGCTGAGATGTTTAGCACGCCGCGAAGTTTATTTACAACAAGCGTTGCAAGTGCCTCACCTTCGATATCTTCAGCGATGATTAGAAGTGGTTTGCCACTCTTTTGTACTTGCTCAAGCACTGGGAGCAAATCTTTTAAATTTGTGATCTTCTTGTCAAATAGCAATATAAATGGATTGCTTAGCTCAACTTGCATCTTTTCAGGGTTTGTGATGAAGTATGGGCTTAGGTATCCGCGGTCAAACTGCATACCCTCAACAACGCTTAGCTCGTCTTGGATAGACTTTGCCTCTTCTACTGTTATAACGCCATCTTTACCGACTTTCTCCATCGCATCAGCGATAAGTTTGCCGATGCTTTCGTCTGAGTTTGCTGAGATAGTAGCGATCTGCGCGATCTCTTTTGAGCCAGAAACTTTTTTAGAGATGTTTTTTAGTGCATCTATAAGAGCTGCTACTTCTTTATCCATGCCGCGTTTTACTTCGATAGGATTTGCGCCAGCAGTTACGTTTCTAAGACCCTCTTTAAATATCGCATGAGCTAGCACAGTCGCTGTTGTAGTGCCATCACCTGCTTGGTCGTTTGTCTTGCTAGCTACTTCTCTAACTAGGCTTGCACCCATGTTTTCGATAGTATCTTTTAGCTCAACCTCTTTAGCCACGCTAACGCCGTCTTTTGTGATGTTTGGAGCGCCAAAGCTCTTTTGGATAAGGACATTTCTGCCTCTTGGTCCCATTGTCACTTTTACAGCGTCATTTAGTTTTTTTACGCCCTCGTATAGGCGATTTCTTGCATCATCAGAGTAAAAAATTTCTTTTGCCATTGTCTTTCCTTTTTAAATTATTTAATCACACCTAAAATGTCGTCGATGTTTAAAACAAGATATGTCTTATCATCTAAATTCACCTCAGTGCCAGCGTATTTAGCAAATACTACTTTTTCGCCAACTTTTACGCCCTCAGCTTCAGCACCAACTGCTTTTACCTCTCCGCTTAAAGGTTTTTCTTTTGCGTTATCAGGTATAATTATGCCCGAAGCTGTCGTCTTTGTCTCTTCTACGCGTTCGACTAGGACACGCTTGCCTAATGGTTGAAAGTTCATTGTTCATCCTTTTAGTTTAATTGTCTTTTTTAGCACTCTTTATTTTTGAGTGATGAAATGCTAGCATTTTTTTCTGAAAAAGTCAATAATTTATAGTGAATTTTATTAAAAACTTTAGTCTAAGTGACTAAAGTTTTATGATATATAAAACTAATATAAAGGAATTTTATGAAAAAAGTAGCTTACATAGTTGGCGCGCTTGTGCTCATAGTGGTTTGCATTTTTGGCCTTTTATTTAGCCCATTTGGGAGTAAATTTATCGCTGGCAAGATCGAAAAAGAGGCACTTGCTCGTGGCATTGATCTCAAATTTAAAGATTTTAGCCTTGGATTTAACACACTAAATTTAGAAGCGACCGTGATGAATGCCATAAATTTAAAGGCAAATGGCGATCTCTCCTTGCTTGCTCAAAGTATGAGCTTAAACATAGATATAAACGCCGACAAGGCAAAAGCTAGCGAGCTTGGACTAAAAAAGGACGTCGCGCTTAAAGCAAACGTCGCTGGTAAATTTAGCGACTTCAAGCTAGCAGCAACTGGCACAGCGCTTGGCTCAAATATAAATTTAAACGCAAATTTAAAAGACTACCTGCCAAAAGCTCTAAATCTTGACGCTAAAAATATCGAGCTTTCTGAGATCTCTGCCCTAGCTCAAAAGCCAAATTTAGCCAGTGGCAAGCTTGATCTAACGGGAAACATGCAAGGCGTTGATGAGAAAAATGAGCCCATTATAAACGCTCAAATTTTAGCTAGCAACGCAGCGATAAACAAAGAAATTCTTAAAAACGAATTTGGGCTAAATTTAGCAAAAGATATAAGTTTTAAAGGCGGAGTAAATGCTAAATTTGCAAATGAAAAAGTGAGCGCAAAAACCCTTATCATCGCACCTGAAGCCACTTTAAAAGCAAACGAGACCACTTATGATCTAGCTAGTAAAAATTTAAAAAGTGACTTTTTGCTAAACGTGCCTGATCTTGCTCTTTTTGGCAAGCTCTTAGGCGAGCAACTAAGCGGCGCTGTGGATGCAAACGGCGAAATTACAATGCAAGAAAATGCCCTTAAAAATCTAAAAGCTGAGATAAACGGCCTTGGTGGCAAGATAAATGCAAATTTTGATAGTAAAAACTTAGCCCTAAACGCGGCTAACATAAAGCTAAAAGAGCTTCTAGCACTTGCCTTGCAGCCTAGCTACGCAGACGGGCAGATAAATTTAAACGCAAATTTTAGCGGCTTTGACGAGCTAAAAAAACTTGCAGGCGAGGCTAAATTTGAGATAAAAAACGGCCTTATAAATAATGGTCTTGCAAAGCTTAAAAATGCGGCGAAATTTGAGCTAAAAGGCGGCGCCACAGCAAAAAATGAACTTGTAAATTTTGACGCAAACGTGCTTAGCGACCTAGGCGAGCTAAAGGATGTAAAGGGCGTTTATGACCTAAAAAACAGCCAAATTTTTAGCAAATTTGCCCTGCTTATTAGCGACCCTGAGAAATTTAAAGCGGTTAGTGGCTTTGAGGTGGGCTCAAAGATGGCGCTTGCTGGCGATGTGAAAGTCAAAGATAGCAAGATAGATGAGCTAAATTTAGGTGGCGATGCCTTTGCTGGCAAGCTAAACGCCACCATAAAAAATGAAAATCTTGATCTTAACCTAAAAGAGGCGCAGCTAGGAGAAATTTTAGCACTTAGCGGCAACGACAGGCTGGCAAATGCTAAGACAAATGTCCAAGCAAAGGGGCAAAATATCTTTAGCAAAAGCCCAAGCGTCACCGCTGAGATCACTTTAAATGAGGGTAAATTTAACGCCGCAGCGCTTAGTAAAATGCTTGATAAAAAATTCCCTGAAAACGAGAAATTTAGCTCAAATTTGAGCCTAAACTATAAAGGCGATATGGCAAAATTTAGTGGCGACTTTCTTAGCTCGCTAGCTGATATAAAGGGCATAGATGGCAGTTTTGACGTGGGCAAAAGCACGCTAAGTTTAAAACTTCAAGCGGTAGTTTCAGAGCTAAATAAGCTTGCATTTTTAGCTGGTCGCGAGCTTCACGGTAAATTTGCAGCCCTCGTAACGGCAAATGGCAAAGTGGATGATCTAAGCGTAAAAGCTACTTCAGATGATCTATTTAAGGGCAAATTAGAGGCAAACTACAAAGGTGGCGCGCTTGATGCGGTGCTAAAAAACTTTGAAGTCAAGGGGCTAACGCAGACTTTAGGGCTAGATCATCTTTATGATGGCAACGGCGATGCTAAATTTGACTACGAGACAAAGCAAAAGCTCGGTAA
>NZ_CABPUX010000001.1:315752-375851 GCF_902460715.1 Campylobacter concisus
CGACAGATAAGCTAAAATACGACGTCAGATCGCAATATCTCGAAAATAAGGTCAAAAAAGAGATAGGTAGATTTTTAGATAAAAAGCTTGGCAAAGATGATGAAGGCGCAAACGGCGAAAAACAAAATTTAAAGGGGCTTTTAAAAGGGTTATTTTAGATGAAAAAGGCGGAAAATTTAAAGTATCTAATGGGGCTTGGGCACTTTTGTAGCGACATAAACCAAAGCGCGCTTGGTGCGATGCTAGTGATCGGCGAGTGATAGCGCTCAAATTTGATGCGAAATTTAGCTTGCGCTACGCAAGTAAAATTTAATGCTTGCGGTAGTAAAATTTCGCAAAATTTATGTTTACAGGAGAAGCGATGAAAAAGCTGATTATTTTTATGATTGCGCTGATATTTTGCGGGTGCGGTATAGCGTCAAAGGGTGATGGAGCCTCAAGTAATATGAATTTTCATATAGCAAAGAGGATAGCCATAGATATGTCGGGCGGCTGGATTGATTTTAATAAAGAAAACTACGATAAATTTTGGAGAAATATACGAAGTTCTGGAAATGAAAAATATGGATTGGACTGGATTAAAGCTGATGCTTATTCGATGGTAAATTTAAATATAGAGTTTTTGAAATCTGCCCTTGAAACTTATAAGAGTAAAAATGTGATTAAAACAGCTGATTTTGTGTCCTACGAGAAAAATATCGAAAATTTAGTTCCAACCGTATCTGGTTATAATACTGAACAAGAATATAAGTCAAAGATGATAATAAAGCAGGCTATAACAATATACAACAAGCAGCTTGAGGTTTTTAAAAACGGGAGCGAATTCGATATCTATCTTTATGTTATGCGAGTTTCAAATATTAGCGATAACGGCGTGAGTATATCGATTGACTTTGTGGGAATAAATGCTGTCGGCGAGAATAAAAACGATATAGAAAAACACTTGAATAGAGCATATGAATTAAGGCAAAATCTAGATAGTCTTTTTGATAAAAACTATCGTTGGTAATGTATAAATTTTAGCAAAATGAACGACCAAATTTACCTCATCGGCGATGTGCACGGCTGTTATAAAACCCTCTGCGCACTTATAGCTCGCTTGTTGATATAAAGGGCATAGATGGCAGTTTTTACGTGGGTAAAAGCACGCTTAACTTAAAGCTTCAAGC
This sequence comes from Campylobacter concisus, assembly GCF_902460715.1. GTDB lineage: Bacteria > Campylobacterota > Campylobacteria > Campylobacterales > Campylobacteraceae > Campylobacter_A > Campylobacter_A concisus_AK. Next base: position 316,922 of record NZ_CABPUX010000001.1, read on the forward strand.
GGTGGTTTCAGAGCTAAACAAGCTTGCGTTTTTAGCTGGTCGCGAGCTTCACGGTAAATTTGCAGCCCTCGTAACGGCAAATGGCAAAGTGGATGATCTAAGCGTAAAAGCTACTTCAGATGATCTATTTAAGGGCAAATTAGAGGCAAACTACAAAGGTGGCGCGCTTGATGCGGTGCTAAAAAACTTTGAAGTCAAGGGGCTAACGCAGACTTTAGGGCTAGATCATCTTTATGATGGCAACGGCGATGCTAAATTTGACTACGAGACAAAGCAAAAGCTCGGTAAATTTGACATCTCACTAAAAGAGGGTCACCTAGCTAGCACAAATCTCACAAACAATATCAAAACCTTCACCGGCAAGGATATTACAAAAGAAATTTACAAAGACGGCAAAATTTACGGCGATATAAAGGGCGATAACGTCATTTTTAACGTAAATTTAAGCTCTCCAAAAAGCGATATAAAGGTTGCAGGCGGCACTTATAATACCGCCACAAAAATGCTTAACGCGCCGCTTGTTTTCAGGCTCGAAAAGACCGATCTAAACGTGCAAATTTCAGGTACGACAGATAAGCTAAAATACGACGTCAGATCGCAATATCTCGAAAATAAGGTCAAAAAAGAGATAGGTAGATTTTTAGATAAAAAGCTTGGCAAAGATGATGAAGGCGCAAACGGCGAAAAACAAAATTTAAAGGGGCTTTTAAAAGGGTTATTTTAGATGAAAAAGGCGGAAAATTTAAAGTATCTAATGGGGCTTGGGCACTTTTGTAGCGACATAAACCAAAGCGCGCTTGGTGCGATGCTGCCCTTTTTTATCGCGAGCTACCACTACGACTACGCTACAGCTGCCTCGCTCGTAACCGCCACAAATTTAGCAAGCTCGCTCATCCAGCCACTTATCGGCCGCCTAAGCGACAAAAAAGAGCTGCCCTACGTCATCCCGCTTGGGCTACTGCTTGCGGGCGGTGGCATGAGTCTCACTGGCTTTGTGACAAACTACTACATCATCCTAGTTTGCGTGATGATAAGCGGTATCGGCGCCGCGCTCTTTCACCCAAGTGCCGCAAGGATCGTAAACTACGCCTCAAACGCCAAAAATAGAGCCAAAAGCATAAGTATATTTTCATTTGGTGGTAACGTGGGCTTTGCAGTTGGGCCCATTTTAGTCGCCGTTTTTGTGGGAAATTTTGGCCTAAAAGGGACGCTAGTTTTTATAATCCCTCAAATTTTACTAACACTTTTATACCTTAAAAAAGGCAAATTTATAAAAGCGCTAGAAGACAATCACAAAAAGCAAATTTCACAAAAAACAAGCACTCTAAAAGACGATCTGGGCGCATTTTTGAGGCTTTGTCTGTGTATATTTTCACGCTCTATCGTCGCTTTTGGCTTTTCGGCATTTTTTAGCATCTATCTCATCAAAATTTTTGGCCTTAGCAAAGAGGCTGCAAACGTAAATTTAAGTATGTTTTTTGCTGCAGGTGCGATCTCTACGCTATTTGGCGGAGCTCTAGCTGATAGATACGGCCTAGTTAGGCTCATCAAAATAAGTCTAAGCATCGCCGCGCCGCTAGTCGTGCTAATGCTCTTTATCGACAGCTACGCGCTATTTCTAGCGGCCTCCATGTGCGTGAGTGCCTGCATCAGCCTATCTTTTAGCCCCTCAATCGCCCTTGCACAGCTTTATCTGCCAAATCAAATCGGCCTAGCCTCTGGCGTAACGCTTGGTCTTAGCATCACGATCGGCGGTATATTTGCGACGGTCATCGGCAAGATCGCTGACATCTTTAGCCTAACGCACTCATTTTACTTTATCGCCGCAGTTTCGCTCATCTGCGCGATGTCGAGCTACTTTTTAAAGCCAGTTAGCAAGATATAAATTTACAAAAATAGCTTGCTAACAGCGTATAGCACAGCCTTGCCATCATCTCTGATGCTGTAAGCGATCTTGTCACCTCTTTATGACGCCTCAAATGCTGCGGGCTCTCTCCAAGCTCTTTTGTTCAAAATGGCACCAGATGACAATGCCTTGAGCCACAGACTGAATCCTTTGCCACACCCAACTTTGGCGCAAAGCTACGAGAGATATAACCAAATTTTTCACCCCCCAGCGCTGATTTTGTAAATTTTATTTTTAGACTTTAAATTTGCATAGAAAAAATTTAAATTCATATAACGGCAGTATTTTGTGATAGATTTAAATGTTGCACAGTTAAAATTTGCGCAGACTAGACAAATAGAAAATTTAAATTTCGATCAATAAAGCATCAAGACAAAGTGTCTTGTGATGATTTTAAATGTTTTGCTTCGCAAGCTCGCAACTGCAAGACAAATAAATTGAAGCAATTAAGACAAGAAAATTTTTGTTTCAGACAAGGCGGATGAGCAAAAACAAGGGAGCGTATATATGATACGTGACCAAAGTTTGAAGCGATATCCAACGCAGTATAAAACAAAAAGGGCTTGTCTTTTTTAAAGTTTTCTCATCTTTGCTATCTCATCACGTAGCGCCGCCGCCTTCTCAAACTCCAGATGCGCAGCCGCTTCAAGCATCTGCTTTCTTAGCTCTTTTACTATCGCAGCTCGCTCGCTCGCAGGCATTTTTTCCAGATTTGCGCCTTTTCTTAAAATCTCCGTACCGTCCTCGACGTGCAGACTCTCTTCGATATTTCTACTTGCAGAGTGTGGCGTTATGCCGTGAGCTTTGTTGTATTCATCTTGAAATTTACGTCTAGCAGTCGTCGTATCGATCGCCTCTTTCATGGACTTAGTTATCTTTTTGGCAAACATTAGCACCTTGCCATTTACGTTTCTAGCCGCGCGCCCCATCGTCTGTATAAGGCTCGTTGTCGAGCGCAAAAAGCCCTCTTTATCAGCGTCCATGATCGCTATCAAGCTCACTTCAGGCAGGTCAAGCCCCTCACGGAGCAAATTTATGCCTATTAGCATATCAAACTCGCCACTTCTAAGCCCTCTAATGATCTCATTTCGCTCGATCGCGTCGATGTCTGAGTGCATATATTTGACCTTTATGCCAAGCTCGATGTAGTAGCGGCTTAGCTCCTCAGCCATCTTTTTAGTTAGCACCGTAACTAGCACACGCTCACCTCTTGCAATGACCGCCTTTGCCTCGTCAAATAGCGCCTCGACTTGATTGTCACTATCTTTTATCTCGATGATCGGATCAAGTAGCCCAGTAGGTCGTAAAATTTGCTCATAGACATGCCCCTGACTGATACCAAGCTCATACTCGTTTGGCGTGGCTGAGACAAAGAGAAATTTAGCCTTTTTGCTTATAAACTCGTCAAATTTAAGCGGCCTGTTATCAAGCGCTGATGGCAAGCGAAATCCATACTCCACAAGCACCTCTTTACGGCTCCTATCGCCTGCATACATGCCCCTAAACTGCGGCAAACTCACGTGGCTCTCATCGACGATAACTAGATAGTCTTTGCCGCTTATCTCAAAGTAGTCAAACATCGAGTACGGCGTCTCTCCAGCCTTTTGACCAGTTAGGTGGCGCGCGTAGTTTTCGATACCTTTACACATGCCAGTGCTTGCCATCATCTCAAGGTCAAACTCCACTCTCTGCTTTAGTCTCTGCGCCTCAACTAGCTTGCCCTGCTCGTTAAACTCTTTCAAGCGCACATCAAGCTCCTCTTCGATCTCTTTCATAGCGATCTTTAGCCTATCAGCGCCCACGATAAACTGGCTGGTCGGGTAGAGGATAAATTTTTTCAGGTCGTGTCTTTTTTTGTTTTCCAGCACGTCCAGGCTATACATCGTCTCGATCTCGTCGCCGAAAAACTCGATCCTAAACGCCTCGTCGTTAAAATATGCGGGATATACGTCCACCACGTCGCCGTTTACGCGAAAGTCGCCACGATCGAAATAAACGTCGTTTCGCTTGTATCCCATATCCACTAGCTTTTGCAGTAGCGTGCGCTGGTTGATTTTATCGCCGACGTTTAGGTATGCGACCATGCCTTTATACTCGCTTGGATTACCAAGGCCGTAGTTTGCAGAGACTGAAGCCACACAGACGACGTCATCAAAGCTTAGCAAGCTAGCAGTCGCAGAGAGGCGCAGGCGCTCAAGCTCATCATTTACCGAGCTATCCTTTTCTATATATAGGTCGCTTCGTGGGATGTAGGCCTCTGGCTGATAGTAGTCGTAGTAGCTTATGAAGTACTCCACGTGGTTTTTTGGGAAAAAGCCCTTAAATTCGCTGTAAAGCTGAGCGGCAAGGGATTTATTGTGCGTCATGATGAGCGTTGGCATATTTAGCTCACGTATGACATTTGCCATGGTAAAGGTCTTGCCAGATCCTGTCACGCCTAGAAGTGTTTGATATTTGTTGCCTGATTTTATGCTTTTTACTATCTCTTTTATAGCTCTTGCTTGGTCGCTGCTTGGGCTAAATTTAGATGAAATTTCAAATTTACTCATTGATCGCCTTTAAATTTGGGCGAATTTTATAGCAAAGATAGTGCTTTGTCAAATGAGAATTTTAAAAAGAATTTAGCCTCTGCGTGTTAGAATACGGCATTAATTATTATTTTAAAGGAACCTTTATGTTTGAAGATAATGCGATCTTAACCACACTAAGCGACAAAGTAAATGACCTCATCACAAAATACGATGAAGTTTGCAAAATAAATGAAGAGCTACGTAACGAGATCGTAACATTAAAAGCACAAAATGAGGCAAAAACCAACCAAATCATGCGCCTAGAAGAGGATCTAGATAAGAAAAATAGCGAAGCCGATGATGTAATGAAAAAAATAGAAGCCGTCCTTGGCAGATAAGCTAGACCTTTTTGGCATAAAATATGAAACAGATCACGCTCACCGTATCATCTCGCGACTATACGATCACACTTGATGATGATTTTGCTGAAATTTTCGAGCGCGACTGGCATAAATTTATGGGGGGAAAGAAATTTATCGAGCCTCGTGAGCTCATAAACGCATTTGTCGAAAAGAGCTACGAGAGCTACACAAATTTGCGCGTCGTCAAGGGCGTGACAAAAGATATAGAAGAAAAACTAAAATCAGGAAATAAATGAAAAAACGAGCTTTTACCCTAATAGAAATCATATTTGTCATCGTCATACTTGGCATTTTAAGTGCTGTTGCGATACCAAAGCTTTTCTTTACTAGAGGCGACGCCATAGTCGCAAATGCAAAAACGCAAATCGCTGCCATAAAAAGCGGCATCTCACTAAAATACAACGATAGCGTCCTAAAAGGTACTCCAGCATATCCAGACGCACTTGATGATGGGAATAAACTTTTCAACAAAGTAATAAGCGTAAATATCGCTGATAGCGGCACAAAAAACGGCTGGCATAAAACTGGAGCAACCACTTATACCTTCAAACTAGACGGACAAACAGCAAATTTCACTTATAACAAAACCACTGGCGAATTTGACTGCCAAAGCAGTGACGGACTTTGCAGCGCTCTTGAGTGATGAAGTATTACGAGGTCGTATTTAGCGGGGTAAATTTAGCTGCGCTCACATATAAAAGCGAGCTAGATATTGCGCCATTTCGCGCCGTCACTGCAAAGCTTAGGGGCAAAAGTCTAACTGGCTTCATCCTGCGCGAAGTGGGCGAGCCAAGCTTTAAAACAAGCTTTATTGATAAAATTTTGCCCATTAAGCTAAACGAGATACAGGCAACTTTAGCTAAATTTATCGCCTACTACTACACCTGCGAGCTTGGCGTTGCTATAAATTTATTTGAGCCACAAAGCCTTACTGATGATGAAATTTACAAAGGCGAAAGCGACTTTAAATCGCCAAATTTAAGCCCAAAGCAGCTTGAAGCGCTAAATTTTATAAACGAGCGAAAAAGCTCGCTCATCTTTGGCGACACGGGAAGTGGCAAAAGTGAAATTTACATCGCTAAAATCAGAGAAATTTTAAACGCAGGCGCTCAAGCGCTATTTTTGATGCCTGAAATTTCACTAACCCCGCAGATGCAAAAGCGCTTAGAGAGCTTCTTTGGCGAGGCTGTAGCTGTGTGGCACTCAAAGATCGCGCCAAAGAAAAAAGAGCAAATTTTAAAAGACATTAAAAGTGGCAAAGCAAGGCTTATTGCAGGTGCAAGATCTGCCCTATTTTTGCCACTTGAGAGGCTAAAACTCATCATCATCGACGAAGAGCACGACGATAGCTACAAAAACACGGGCTCAAAGCCTCATTACAACGCAAGGGACCTAGCCCTCTTTCTAACTAGCAAATTTGACCTGCAAGTAGTTCTGGGTAGTGCTACGCCAAGCCTTACTAGCTTTTATAAGCAAGAATGTTTTCGCCTAAAGGGGACATATTTTGCGTCGCAAAAGAGCTATATATTTGACGAGAGCGAGACTGGCATAAGCGAAATTTTAAAAGAGCAGATCGCAAAGACGCTTGAAAATAAAAAACAAGCCGTCATCTGCCTGCCAACAAGGGCAAATTTCAAATATCTTGTCTGCAAAAACTGCGGCGAGACGGTAAAATGTCCATTTTGTAGCATCGGTATGAGCTACTACAAAAAGCAAAACGTGCTCAAGTGCCAATACTGCGAGCACAAAATGGCCGTGCCAAAGACCTGCCACCAGTGCGGCAGCGAGATGATAGAGGCTAAAAAGATCGGCACGAGTGAGCTTCTTGAGAGGCTTCAAGCTGAGTTTGCAAACGCTAGGATCGCTAAATTTGATAGAGATGAGATCACGACGCAAAATAAGCTCGTCAAGGCTTTAAAAGAATTTAACGATGGCAAGATAGATATCTTGCTTGGCACGCAGATGTTAAGCAAGGGGCATGATTATCACAACGTCGAGCTAGCCGTCATCATGGGCTTTGACGAGCTTTTAAATTTTCCTGATTTTAGAGCCAGAGAGCGGACACTAGCCCTTGCTATGCAAGTAGCTGGCAGAGCCGGCAGAAACGGAGCTGGCAGGGTCATCATCCAAAGCAAACAAAGGGAGTTTTTTGAGAGTTATATCAGCGACTATGATGCGTTTTTAAAGGAGGAGATCAACTACCGAGAGGGACTGTATCCGCCATTTACTAGGCTGCTTCGCGTGGTCGTTTCGCACAAAGATGAGAGCACGGCAAAGGGCGCAATGGACGAATTTGTGCAAAGGCTAGAGCCACTAAAAGGCGATGAGCTAGAGATCGTTGGATACGGCAAATGCCAAGCCGAGTATCTTGTGGGTAAATTTAGATATGAAATTTTGCTTCGCTCAAACTCGCACACCATGCTTTTAAAGGCGGCAAACCTCTGCAAAAGCGAACTTAGCGATATTGATATAGATCCGGTAAATTTTAGCTAGAAGATATTTTAATCAAGCAAATTTAAATTTAAAGCTAGCACATTATTTCTTTAAATTTAGCAAGTTGCTAATGCGAGAGAGAAAATTTTAAAATTTCATGAACGAGTAATTTCGGCTCTAAAATTTGAGCTAAGCTGTAAGCGAAGCCAAATTTTAGTAGTCAATTCTTAGGGGTGAATGAAGTTTTAAAATTTGTCGCTACGAACTAAAAAATTTAATTTTTACAAAAAAGGTTCAAGTGAATTTTAAAATTAGAGCTGGCATATCACGCTTCTAAATTTAGTGGCGAATGGCTATGAGCCCTAAATTTAGTAAGTTATTCAGGTGAGTGAGTAAGATTTTTAAAAATTGAAAAAACATAACTAAATTTACTTTATCCAAAATGAGGACAAGGGGACTTGAATTTTGCTTTGCAGGCTCGCAACTGCATGGCAGACACGAAGTCCGTCCCCTTATCCCCCTTTTTACCCTCGCACGTTCAAAGTGCATGCAATTGTGCTTCGCACTGCATGCGTTTTGTGTAATAGAAAGTCAGACAAATTTTAAAATTTCATGAACGAGCATATCACGCTTCTAAATTTAGTAAGCTGCTAAGGCAAGTGAGTAAAATTTTAAAATTTGCATTTACAATAAAGAGACCTGAATTGCAAACCGCCTGCATTTAAAAACTTTATTAATTTTTCAAGCCTTTTAAAAGCCATTTTTTTTTATAATCCCCAATAAAATTTAAAGGCAAAATTTTGCAACGATACCCGACAAAACAGATAAAAATTCGCGATGTTTTAATAGGCGGTGACGCACCGATCTCCGTGCAATCGATGACATTTTCAAAGACAAAGGACGTAAAAGGCACGCTTGAACAGATACAAAGGCTATATTTTGCAGGCTGTGACATCGTGCGCTGCGCAGTTTTTGACAAAGAGGACGCCAGCGCACTAAAGCAAATCGTCGCCAGCTCACCCATCCCAGTCGTTGCAGACATACATTTTAACCACACCTACGCGCTCATCGTTAGCGAATTTGTCGATGCTATCCGCATAAACCCCGGCAACATAGGCTCTGCTAAAAACATAAAAGCAGTCGTTGATGCCTGCAAGCAGCGAAATTTACCTATCCGCATAGGCGTAAATTCTGGCTCGCTTGAAAAGCAGTTTGAGGACCGCTACGGCCGCACGGTGGAGGCTATGGTGGAGAGTGCGATGTATAACATCAAGCTTCTTGAGGATTTTGACTTTACGGACATTAAAATTTCGCTCAAATCAAGCAACGTCGAGCGCACGATGCAAGCTTACAGGGCGCTTCGCCCAAAGACAAACTACCCATTTCATCTGGGCGTAACAGAGGCCGGTACTACTTTTCACGCGACCATCAAGTCCGCGATCGCACTTGGCGGGCTTTTGCTTGAAGGCATCGGCGATACGATGAGAGTTAGCATCACGGGCGAGCTTGAAGAGGAGATCAAAGTCGCAAAGGCGATCTTAAAAGATAGCGGTCGCCAAAAAGAGGGGCTAAACATCATCTCATGCCCAACTTGTGGGCGTTTACAGGCCGATCTCATGGCAGCAGTAAAGCTCGTAGAAGAAAAGACAAAAGGGATAAAAGAGCCGCTCAACGTCTCAGTGATGGGCTGCGTGGTAAATGCGATCGGCGAAGCAAAGGGTGCAGACGTCGCCATAGCATTTGGCAAAGGCAATGGCATGATCATGCGACACGGCGAAGTGGTCGCAAGGCTACCTGAGAGCGAGCTTGTGGATAGATTTTTACAAGAGATCGACGACGAGATAAAGAGCAGAGGATAAAGCAGTGGCAAAAGAGAGACTTAACGAGATAGAATTTAGCAACCTTTACGACCTTGACATGGAGCGAGCCATACTAAGCTCGATCATCGCAAACAACGACGCTTTGGGCGAAATTTTTGACACGATCAAGGCTGGGGACTTTTACCTAAAGGCTCACGCACAAATTTACAAAGCAATGGTTGATTGTCTAAACGGCGACGTGCCTATCGCATCGACATTTATCAAAAACAAGCTTGGCGAAAACTACGATGACAACGTCATGGCGAGCATTTTGGCCACAAACTCGATCATCGACATCCAAAGATACGCAAATGAGCTAAAAGAAAAGTCAATAAAACGCAGTCTAGTAAAGATCGCCCACGACATCCCAAGCAAGGTAAATGAGGACAAAGCCAGCCGCGATATGGTCGATGAGCTAAGCCAAGAATTTTACTCGCTAGTCGATGGCAGTGGCACTGGTAGCATCAGAGATAGCGAAGATATCATAAAAAGCTTGATCGTGCACATGCAAAAGCAAGCAGCCCTAAATGAGCGCGATATCATCGGACTAAACACTGGCTTTAAAAAGCTAAATGAGATGATAAAAGGCTTTAAAAATGGCGACCTCATCATCATCGCAGCGCGCCCTGGCATGGGTAAAACGACGCTTTGTCTAAATTTCATGGGGCACGTTTTAAAAAGTGGCGCTGGCGTCGTCTTTTTCTCACTTGAGATGCCAGCAGAGCAGATCATGATGAGAATGCTAGCAGACAAGACCTCGATCCCGCTTCAAGAGATAATGACAGCGACCCTGGACGACGAGAAGCTCGCTCACTTTAGCCACGCATGCAGCGAATTTTCGCACGCCAAGCTCTTTGTGCACGATAGCGGCTACGTAAATATCCACCAAGTAAGGACACAGCTTCGCAAGCTAAAGTCGGCTCATCCTGAAATTTCACTCTGCGTCATCGACTACATCGGCCTTATGATGAGTACAAACAACTACGCTGATCGCCACATACAAATAGCTGAAATTTCTCGTGGCCTAAAACTTCTAGCGCGCGAGCTGGATATGCCTATCATCGCACTTTCGCAGCTAAACCGCGGCCTTGAAGCACGCGCGAACAAGCGCCCTATGCTAAGTGACCTAAGAGAGTCAGGCGCGATCGAGCAAGACGCTGATATCATCCTTTTTGTCTATAGGCACGAGGTCTATCTGGAGCAAGAGGAGAACGAGAAAAAGAGCAAGGCAGCAGCCGAGGGCAAAGAGTATAAAAGCGAGCACGTTTTTAACAAGCTTCAAGAAAACGCCGAGATCATCGTTGGCAAAAACAGAAACGGCGAAGTGGGATCCATTGATGTGCTCTTTCAAAAGCAATACTCGCGCTTTTGCGATATCGCCACCACACCGGTGCAATCAACTGAATTTAAAGAGTAAATTTGCCAAAAAGCAGGCGTATATTTTATTTTCTCCTGCTTTGCCTATTTATTTTTTGTATAAATTTAGCGCTTAAATTTCATGAATACAGCGCATTTATGGAGCTTGGCGAGCATGACATTGTTGGCAAAGTAAGCGTAAATTTCACCAAAGAGAAAAACGGCAAAAAACGCCAGGTAATAAGGATCGACACCTCAAATTTTAGCTTTTACACAACCGCTTCTAAAAAAGATGAGATCAGCCTTTATGACATCGTGGTGCTTAGCGTTCAGCCAATAGACGTGAGCTTTACGGACTATCTAAGCGGCTCATTTTATATGCCAAGCTACGATAGAGCCGTCATCAAAAAAGATGATAGCCTAAGGCAAAGAGCTATAAATTTCATCTCCGTCCAGCACGAAAATGCTAAAATTTCGCAGCTCTTCTCAGCGCTCTTTCTTGGCACAAATGTCTTTGGCGAGCTAAGAGATGACGTCTCAAACTGGGGCGTGGCGCACCTTATCGCCATTAGCGGCTATCACCTTGGCGTCATAAGCGCGGTTTGCTTTTTTGTTTTAAGGCTCGTTTTAAAGCCCATCTACGCAAGATATATGCCTTACCGCTCATACATTTTTGACTTTACGATCGCCGTATTTTTGGTGCTTTGCTTCTATTTTTATATGATCGGCTTTATAGCAAGCTTTTTACGGGCATTTTTGATGAGCGTGGCTGGCTTTTACATGATCTGCAAAAAGATAAAGATCTTAAATTTCTACACGCTCTTTGGCGTTATTTTATTTAGCGTCGCCCTATTTCCGCAGCTTCTTTTTAGCGTTGGATTTTATTTTTCATGCCTTGGCGTCTTTTATATCTTCGTCTATCTTTTCTACTTTGCGCCCAAATTTAGCCTATTAGCAAACTCGCTACTTTTAAATTTATATGTCTTTTTTGCGATGGAGGTTGCGGTGCTTTACTTTTTCCCGCTCATTAGCCTCTTGCAACTTAGCGTGCTTGTCCTAAACTACATATTTGGCGTATTTTATCCACTAAGCTTTTTACTTCATCTATTTGGATATGGTGGCATTTTTGATGAAATTTTAAGCAAGATGCTAGCTTTTAGGCTAGGCTCAGACAATCTTCACATAAGCACATCTGTCTTTTTACTTTATAACGCCATCACGCTTTTTTGCGTTAAATTTAAGCCAGCAGCATTTTTACCACCGCTCTTTGGTGTGGCATCGTTTTTGCTCTTTTTGATAAATTTTTCATAGTCAAAGTTTTATCTAAATTTGCCGATATGCTTTTAAATTTAAAGGCGAGGCGATGCAGATAAACTCAAATTTTATAAATTTAACTAAAAATGGCTCTTCAAATAGTGCAAATTTAAAGGCTGATGAGGCAAATTCAAAAAGCGAAAATTTACAAAACGACAAAAGCGCTATCTTACATGACGCTTCAAATTTAGTTAGCGAAACAAATAACGAGAGCGAGAGTAGCGCCGATATCATAAAAAAGCAGTTAGAAAAACTGCAAAAACAGCTAAAAGAGATTGAAGCTGCGATAAAGCAAGCAAGTGCGAGCAAAAATCCATACGCAAAAGAGTTGGTCGCCTCGCTTCAGACCAAAAAAGCGGCTATCTTTGCCCAGATAATGCAGCTAAACGCCCAGCTTGTAAAGATGCAAGGCGCTTAAATAGCTCAAATTTAACCCTAAATTTAACCTCATGCGGTCTTTACGCCGTAAAATTTCATCACTCTATTGTGAATTAATAGCGAGATATACATTATCACAGCGCCCAAAATAAGCCTTGTTAGGTTGGTGTCCTTTTGCCAAAAGACTAAATTTACGATGATAGCAGCTGGTATGAGGGCGTTGTTCATGATGGCAAGCACGCCACTATCGACCTCGCAAGCCCCTTTGTTCCACATAAAATAGCCAACCCCGCTAGCAACCGCTCCAAGCCACAAAAGCACCAAAGTTTGGGTTAGATCAACGTGAAATTTAGCTGGATTGCCAAGGGTTATTAGTGCGATCACAGCTACAAAAAACGCTCCAAAGTGAAAGTAGCCAAAGACCTTTTTTTGATCCACGTCATATCTCTCCAAAAGCGCCTTATACGCACTCTGCCCTGCTCCAAAGCAGATGTTTGCCCCTTGCACCAGTAAAAAGCCCTTTATCGCCCCTTCGTTTATCGCGCCATACTTGATGATAAGCGCGCCAAAGACCGCCACGCCAACGCTAAAGAGATAAAGCGGTCTAAATTTAAAGCTAAACGCATCGTATATGAGCGTCACATAAAACGGCGTAAAAATGGTAAAAAGCGCGACTTCAGGCACGCTTAGATACAAAAACGAGTTGTAGTAGCAAAGATACATTAGCCCTATTTGCACCGCTCCTATGCCCATTATGCCAAGGGCTAGCTTTGGACTAACGCCTCGAAATTTCGTAAATGGCAAAAAGACCAAACTTGCAAGCGTCACACGCACAAAAACAGCCAGATAGCTATCGACCTTGCCAGCTAAAAACTCGCCTATCAAGCTAAAGCTAAACGCCCACAAAATGGTCACAAATATCAGTTTATTCATTCTATCACCACCTCATTTATATTTCTTGCGCATTCAAAAAAGTATTCAAGCTTGTTTAGCTCGAGCAAATCGCCGTTTAGGATGAAATTTGCCCTGTCGCTAAAATTTTTCTCACTCACAAACAAAAACTGCTCAAATTTTACCTTGCCGCTAAGATAGCCATTTAGCAGGTCATTAAAGTCACTATCAAGACTATCTTGCTTTAGCGAGTCTAAATTTAGCCTAGCGCTTAAGCCCTCTATCACGCCCCTTAGATCCTTTAGCCTAGCCATTATCCTATTTTCTTCGTCGCTTAGATCAAGTGCGGCCTTTTGCTCCTCTATGCGCTTAGTTTGGCTTTGCTTGCTAAGGCTTAGGCTATCTGGCAGCTTCCACTCAAACTCCACTCTAGGCTTGTTCGCATCAGCATACGCATCAACCATCTGTGAAGTCGTCCTCTCGCCCTTTTTAAAGCTGTTATTATTCACACTTTGCGTATCTTTTAAGTAAATTTTTGGAGCAAATTTGCTCTTTTGCTTCTCATTTTCTTGCTCTTTTATATATTTTTCTTGCTCCATCGCCCCAAGTTTGGCGCTTAGATCATCTTTACTAAAATCAGGCATCATTATCTTTGAGCCAGCATTAAAGCCGATCTCGCCGTTTGAGAGCAAATTTATCCTTGAGTTTAGCTCGGCTAGCTTAAGCCCAAGCTCGTCAAGCTCGGCTCTTTTTTTATTAAGAGTGAAATTTATCGCATCAAACTCGCCCTTATCTATCTCGCCATACTCAAACCAAAACTCATTTTCAGCCGCAGCCTTGGCAAAGCTATCTACAAATTTTGTCTCTAAATTTATAAGCGAATTTAGTGCAACAGCGTTGAAATAGACCTTTGCGACCTGAAAAGCGGTTAAATTCATCAGCTCTTCATCTTTGTAAATTTTCTCCACACCCTTGTGGTCTAAAATTTTATCCGAAGCCTCGCTAGCACCCCCGTCAAAGATGAGATACTCGACCTTTGCCGTGATCGATCCAGCCTTTGTCATATATCCGCCCTTTAGCTCGTCAGGCACAAAGGTATATCTGCCATCAAGGGATAAATTTAGCTTGTTGCTCTTGTTTTTATTTATATATTCATTTTTATTAAATTCTTTCAAACTCTCAAGCTTCGCACTTTGTGCCAGAGCGATGATCTCTAGTAAATTTCCAGCCCAAAGAGGCAAAGCAAAGAGCAAAACCGCCAAAATCTTCTTCAAATTCTCTCCCTTTCATAAAATTTTCTTATAAATTTATCAAGATTATAGACCCAAGCAAAAAGCACTGGCACGACAAGCAGGCTAAGCAAGGTTGAGCTAATGAGCCCAAAGATGATGCTTATAGCCATAGGCGAGTTGGCCTCATAGCCAGCACCCCTGCTAAGCGCAAGTGGGAGCATGGCAAATATCATCGCAAAAGTGGTCATTAAAACAGCCCTTAGTCGCTTTTTAGCAGCCATTTTCACAGCTTCGTTTGCCTCCATGCCGCTATTTGCAAAGTGGTTTGCAAAATCAACCACCAAAATGGCGTTTTTACCGACCATGCCAAAGAGCAAGATGACGCCGACCATGACAAATAGGCTAAATGGATTGCCGCTTATAAAAAGTCCGATCACGACGCCACAAAAGGCAAGCGGCATGGCAAGCATGATGAGAAATGGTAGCAAAAAGCTCTCATAAAGTGCGGCTAGCACCATGTAAATAAGCACCGCACTAGCGCTCACTGTAAAGATAAACGAAGCGTTTGTATCGTCCATGAGCTCGACAAATCCAAGAAATTTATACTTGAAATTTGCAGGCAAAATTTCATCAAGCTTCTTTGAAATTTCATTTGCCACGCTATTTAGCGGAGCGTTGTTTTTGGTATTTGCTAGAAATTTGATCTCATCGGCTCTATTAAACCTTGAAATGCTAGCTGGCTTTTGCTCAAAACTAATCGTCGCCACATCGCCAAGTGTGACAAAAAAGCCCTCATTGCTTCTTATCTTGGTCTTTAAGATATCATTTGTATCGCTTCTAAATTTATCATCAAGACGCATGTAAAGCTCATACTCTTTGCCATTTTCGTTTTCAAAAACAGAGACCTCGTTCTGACTAAATGCGCTATAAACGGCACTTGCAACGCTGGCTTTGTCTAAATTTAGCCTCTTAGCCTTATCTTCATCGATAGAAATTTGCACACGCTTTAGCAGATCTTCTTCTGGCGAATTTACGTCCGTCGCGTCATTTATCTCTTTTAGCATCTTGCTGATCTTTGGCACAAATTTCTCTAGATCTTTGCCATTTTCAGAGGTGATAGTAAGCTTAACTGGCTGCACATCGCCACCTTCAACAATTGGCAAGTCAGCCACAATGACGCTCATATCGTCACTTTTTAGCTTGTCGCGAAACCTCTGCATGATAGCATTTTGCCGCTCGTGATTAGCTCTATCTTTTAGCTCCTTTAGCCTAACGTAAGCTTTTACAAGATAAGGCTGCTTGGCGTCTGTGTAGCCAAGGATGAAGTAAGCGTAAGCTACCTGAGGATCGGCATTTATGAGTGAAATTTTATCTTTTAGCCTCTCTTTGCTAGCTTGCAGGCTAAGCGAAGGATCAAGCTTAAAGTAGATGTTAAACTCCGAGTTATCCTCGCTTGGCATGAAGTCACCGCCTACAAATTTAGCCAGCCCAAACGAGCAAACAACGACCACAATCGTTATGGCCAAAAATATGAGCTTAAATTTAAGCGCTAAAGTTAAAAGCTTCTCATAGCCATTTTCAAGCGCCTCAAAAAAGGGCTCACTCTTTAGAAAAAAGCCGCTTTCTTTGGCATTTACAAACCTAGCACTTAGTGTTGGCACAAGAAAAATGCTCACGAAAAACGAGATGACGATGCCAGCTGCCACGCTCATCGCAAAGGAGTTAAAGTACTTGCCAACGATGCCGCTCATAAAGGCTATTGGCACAAAGACGCAAAGCAGCACGAGCGAGATCGCAAAGACGCTAAATGCTATCTCTTTTATGCCTGCAAAGCTTGCTTTTAGGGCATTTGGCTCATCTTTTAGCTTGCTAGCGATATTTTCAGTGACAACTATCGCATCATCGATGAAAATTCCGATGCCAAGCGTTAGTGCTATGAGGCTTAGGCGGTTGATGTCGTAGCCTAGGGCATTTATGATAAAAAATGTCGCTACGATGCTAGTTGGTATCGCTACGACTGAGATGATGGTGATCGAGAAATTTCTTAAAAACAGATAGACGATCACGATGGTCAGCAAGACGCCTAGGATCATATCAAAGGCGGTTTGATCGATGTGCTTTTGTATCACTTCGCTCTTATCATAAGCTATTTTTACGTCGTATTCGCTGCCAAGCAAGCTTTTAAACTGATCTAGCTTTGATTTTGCTAGGGCGATCACGGTTAGAGCGTTTGCATCTGGAGCTAGCTCAAGGCCAAGCAAGACGCCACTTTTTTTATCCATTATCGCTGCTTCGTTTGCGTCTTTGTAAGCAAGATCAACACTTGCGATATCTTTTAAAAAGACCCCTTGCTTGATCGTTAAATTTTTTATCTCATCTATGCTTTTGGCGCTGAAATTTGATTTGATCGCCATTTGGATCTGCTCATTTTCTATCTTACCAAGTGGCGCTTTTAGATTTTCAACCTTTATCAAATTTGCCACTTCATTTGCACTAAGGGCGTTTTTATCTAGCTTAAATCTATCTAGTAAAATTTTCACCGCTGGCTCTAAAAAGCCATTAGTCTTGACCTTTGAAACGCCGCTTATGCGCTCTAAAAATGGCTTTGCCACGTCATCGATCTCTTGCATAAGCTTAGTTTCGTTGCCATCAAGCCTTGTGATAAAAAGGCTAAATACAGAAGAAGAGAGCCCGTTTAGCTTTTCTATCTCGTAGTTTGCGCCAAGTCTCGCCTTTTGCATCTTGTCGCGGACGTCGTTTGTAGCGCTCTCTAGGTCTTTGTTTAGCTCAAATTCGATGCTTACCACGCTTAGGTTGTCAAAGCTAGTTGAGTAAAGCTTTTTTATCCCCTCGATGCTTGAGACCTCGTCCTCGATCTTTTGCGTGATCTTTGTCTTGATGTAGTTCATGTCACCATTTGCGTAGGTCGTGATCTTTACTATCGGGATATTTACTTGCGGATATAAATTTACATTCATCGTCTTTAGCGAATAGATGCCAAAGACAACAAGGCTTAAGAATATCATAAGCGTAGTTATGGGGCGGTTTATAGCTGTTTTTATCATCTAGTTTCGCCGATTATCACTTTTCCTTGACCAAACATGCCTGGCTTCATCCCAACATCGTAAGCTTCGGCGTAAAATTTTCTAGTCTCTCTTTTTATCTCTGGATGAATGAGCGCGATTTTAACCTCTTTTTCTTCGCTTGTCGCGTCAAGCTTAAATTTAAACATGTCGCCTATTTTTACTAAATTTACATATTTTTCGTCGATCGCTATTAAAATTTTAGCCTCCTCAGAGTTTAAGACAAAGGCTGGCTGAAGCGGCGAAGCACTCTCGCCAAGCTCGACATTTTTACTAGCTATGACGCCATCAAAAGGAGCTTTTAAAACGGCCTTTTTAAGATGATCATCTGCGTTTAAAATGGCGATCTGGGCACTCTCTACCCTAAGAGCTGCCTCGTCAAATTTATACTTTACCTCATCAAATTCTTGCTTTGAAGTGACGTCCTTTACTTGGCTAAATTTATTAAAGGTATTTTTAGCAAATTCTTTGGCATTTTTGGCAAGCGCTAGGTCGTTTTTTGCCTTTTTTAGTGCGATCTCAAGGCTTGTTTGATCAAGACTAGCTAGCACGTCGCCCTTTTTAACGTGGCTTGAGACATCTACAAAAATTTTATCCACCTTGCCGCTGCTCTCAAATGCAAGCTTTGAGCTTTGCTTAGCATAGACTTCAAAATCAGCAAAAATCTCCTCCCCTGCAAATGAAAAGATGCAAAATACCATTAAAATTATCAGCTTTTTCAATCCCTAATCCTCTCTAAAATGCTCTCCCCACTCTCAAAAAAATACTCCGCCTTTTTAATCTCCAGCTCATCTTTCGCCCCTTCAAAAAGGCTAATGGCATCAAATTTTTGCGAGAGCGCCTCAAGCAGGTCGCTATATCCTAAAAGCCCAGAGTTATACTTCTCAAAGCTCGCTCTAAGTGCTAGATCGCTTGCTTTTACATACTCATTTAGCGAGGCGATCTTTGAGCTAAGAGTTGCGATCTCGTTTTGTAAATTTTTAAGTTTTGTCTCGTTTTCACGCTTTTTATACTCTAAATTTAGCCTCGCCTCATCAAGCTCGATCTTGCTAGCTTGGCTCATCTTGCTAGTGGCAAAAAAGTCAAAAATTTTCCACCTAAAGCTAACTCCAAATTTATTGCCATGCGTATCTTCTTTTAGATATTTATCAAGATATGGGCGGTAAGCGCTATACTTGCCAAGGTCGATGTCGTAGTTGTTTTTATAAAATCCATAGGTGTCATAGAGCATGATTTGGGGCAAAAAGCCAGCTCTTGTCTCGCTAAGCTTAGCCTCGCTTAAAGATATATCTTGACTTAGTCTATCAAGCTCGGCGTTTTTTGAAGCTAAATTTGAGCCAATCTCAGCCATTTTTGCCCCGCTAAGTGGCGAAATTTGCTCGCCTGTTAGCAAATTTATCTCATTTAAAATTTGCTCCATTTTGTTTTTGTATTCAAGCTCCGTGCTATTTGCCAAGTGATATTTTGCCCGCACATTTTCTAGTTCGTCTTTTGCGGCAAGCCCTGCAATGTTCGCCTTTTCAAGCTTGTCTAAAACGCCTTTTAAGAAATTTGCCTGAGCATTTTTGGCAGCTATTATATTTTCAAGCGCGCAGGCGTTAAAGTATAAATTTACAGCCTTAAAAGCAAGGTAATTTTTAGCTTCATCACTTGCGATGGCGGCTTTATTTTTTAAAAGCTGGCTCATCTTTAGCCTAGCCTCTCTCGCCCCGCCGTCGTATAGTAAAAAATCGATCCTTGCTAGCACTCCAGCTGACTCTTTAGCGACTATGCTTGGAAAGGTGCTTGCGTTTTTGCCGTATGAGCCCTCTAAACTAAGGCTTGGTAAGTAGGCGCTTGATGTAGCTTCGTCATTTAAATTTGCTCTTTTTAGCTCAAGCTCTTTGATCTTTGAAATTTCGTTTTGAGTGGCCTTGTTTGCTATCTCGCTTAAATTTGATCCAAATAGCGCCAAAGGCAAAAGTGCTAATAAAATTTTTTTCATCAGTGAAAGCTCTTTACGAGGTTTCCTATTAGCAAATTCCAGCCATCAACTAGCACAAAGATGAGTAGTTTAAATGGCAGCGAGATCATGACAGGAGGTAGCATCATCATACCCATCGCCATCAAAACGGAGCTTACGACCATGTCGATAACAAGAAATGGCAGATAGAGCAAAAATGCTATCTCAAAAGATGTCTTTAGCTCGCTTATCATAAAGGCTGACATAGCGATGCTTAGCGGGATATCCTCTATATTTGCTGGATTTTGCAAATTTCTTATCCTAAAAAATAGCGCAAGATCTTTTTCTCTAGTGTTTTTAACCATAAATTCTTTAAACGGCTTTAAACTCTTATCAAGCATCTCCTCATAACCTATCTGCTCGGCTATATAAGGCTTTATGCCCTCATCGTAGCTTCTTTGTCCAACTGGCTCCATGATAAAAAACGTAAGCACCATCGCAAGCGAGATGAGCACCGTTGAAGGCGGCACTTGCTGCGTACCCATCGCTTGGCGCAAAAATGAAAAGACAATGACAAGGCGCAAAAAGCTAGTCATCATAAAGATGAGTGAAGGAGCAAGTGCAAGAGCGGTGAGGATTAGTAAAACATTTAGTGAATTTACAAGCTGCTCGGCATTTTGCGGTGAATTTAGGCTTAAATTTATAGTTGGTAGCGCAGGATCAGCGCCAAAAACTACACAAAACAAAACCGCTAAACTAAGCAGTGCTTTCACGACTAATTCCTCGTATCAAGGATACTTTTCTTAGTAGCCTCTTTATTTTTTGGCTCGAGCGAAACGAAGTGAATTTCCACCCTATTGTTTTTAGCTCTGCCCTCGTCTGTGCTGTTGCTAGCGATCGGATCAAAAGAGGCTCTGCCAGAAGTGATAAGCCTCTCTTGTGGTACGCCATCACTAACTAGCTCTTCAAGCACGCTTAGCGCCCTTGCAGTAGAGAGCTGCCAGTTATTTTTATATATAGAGTCTTTACTTGGATTTGTATTATCAGTGTATCCGATGATATCTGTTTTTACCTCATTTGGCATTTTGGCTATGATCATGCCTATTCGCTTTAAAAAGAGCTTCGCATCCTCGCCAGAAATTTCAGCGCTATCTTTGTCAAAGAGCATCGCAGCTGGAAGCCTAACGATAAAGCCATCCTCGCTCTCCTCCATCGTGATCTCAGGTGCCCCACTAGCCGTTAGTAGCTCATTTATCTTTTTAACAGTCGAGGTAACCTCATTTTGAGCACCTTTTTGAGCTTTTGGCTTTGGAGTGCGTCTGCTTTCAGGATCTGTCTCTTTTTCTACCTGACTATCTGGTCTTGCGCCACCCTCTAGCACGCTTAGCGCACCAGCTAGCGAGCCAACAGCAGCCTCCATCTTTTTGGCATCCATCGTCGCCATAGAAAGGAGCAAAACAAAGAAGCAAAGTAGGAGTGACATAAGGTCGCCAAAGGCAGCCAACCACTCAGGCATGCACTTTGGGCACTCTTCTGGTTTTATTAACTTACCCATTATTCAAACTGACTTTTTCTATCTTTTGGAGGTAAAAATGCTAAGAGCTTAGCCTCAAGCGTTCTTGGGTTGTCCCCTGCTTGTATCGCCATGATCCCCTCTAAAATGACTTGCTTCTCAAGTGCCTCATCAGCATCGCGGATCGAGAGAATGTTTGCAACAGGCGAGCCGATGATGTTACCTATCATCGCACCATAAAGTGTCGTAAGCAAGGCAACCGCCATAGATGGACCGATCGCACTAGGATCTGACATATTTAGAAGCATCGCAACAAGGCCAATGAGCGTTCCGATCATACCCATCGCACCTGCAAAACCGCCTACTTGCTCGAAAATTTTGATGTTATTTGCATGTCTTGTGCTAGTTTGATCTATATCGATCTCCAAAAGCGCTCTGATCGCATCTGGCTCATTGCCATCAACTGCCATTGAAAGCCCTTTTTTTAAAAACTGATTTGTCTCATTATTTACTTCGCTCTCAAGTGCCAAAATGCCATCTCGCCTAGCTTTGGTTGAGTAATCAACTACTTTTTTTATAGTCTCAGGTAAATTTACAACAACTGATGGCTTAACTGCGACACCATAAAATTTACCGATACCCTTAAGCGTCTCCATCTTGAAGCCAACCATCATAACGCCGATAGTACCACCAAAAACGATCATCACAGAAGGGATATCGATGTATGGTCCTATACCAACGCCTATCGCCATTGATCCAAACAAAAGCACTAGGGTCAAAACCCAGCCGACGACGGTTCCTAAATCCATTTAAACTCGCTTTATTTATAAATTCTTAAGAATTGCTATTTTATTAGCTTTTTGTTGAAACAATCGTTAAATTAAAAAAAATGTTTGCCATTTTTTGCTACAATCTGCGAAATTTTTAACGTTAAAAGGCTTAAAAATGAACAATAATACTTCAATCATAATCCTAGCTGCTGGTCTTGGCACCAGGATGAAATCAAAACGCCCAAAAGTCCTATTTGAGCTATGCGGCGAGCCGATGATCATTCACATCTTAAAGCAAGCTTATGCGATCACAAATGACGTTAGCGTCGTGCTTCACTACGAAAAAGAGTTAATTAGCAAAAAGATAAAAGAAATTTTTCCTCAAACTAAAATTTTTGAGCAAGATCTAGCAAATTTCCCAGGCACAGCTGGTGCGATAAAAGGCGTAAATTTAAGTGGCGAAAAGGTGCTGGTAACTTGCGGCGACATGCCACTTGTTAGATCAACTGATCTTATGCGCCTAGCAAATGCCGAAGCAGACGTAGTTATGAGCTCATTTGAAGCGGCAAATCCTTTTGGCTACGGCAGAGTCATCATAAAAAACGGCAAAGTTGAGGCCATCGTCGAGCAAAAAGATGCGAGCGAAGCGCAGCTTGCCATAAAAAGCGTAAATGCTGGCTGCTACTGCTTTAAACGCGAGGCGTTAGAGCAAATTTTACCGCTCATAAACAACCAAAACGCACAAAAAGAGTACTATCTAACTGACGCCATAAAAATAGCAAATGAAAAGGGTTTAAAGTGCGTTGCAGTAAATGTTAATGAGCAAAATTTCATGGGCATAAATGATAAATTTCAGCTAAGCATTGCAGAAAAAATCATGCAAGATGAGATCAAGCAAAATTTGATGAAAGCTGGCGTTTTGATGCGCATGCCTGAGAGCATTTTCATAGACAGCAGGGCTAAATTTGAAGGCGAGTGCGTGCTAGAAGAAAACGTAAGCATCCTTGGCGAGTGCGTCATCACTGAGAGCATCATCAAAAGCTCATCAGTGATAGAAAGCAGCGTCATCAAAAACTCAGACATCGGCCCACTAGCTCACATAAGGCCAAATTCTGAAATTTCTGACACGCACATAGGAAATTTCGTCGAGGTTAAAAAAGGCGTTCTTAGCGGCGTAAAAGCTGGACACTTAAGCTATCTTGGCGACTGCGAGATAGAAAGTGGCACAAACATCGGTTGTGGCACGATCACATGCAACTACGACGGCAAGGCAAAATACAAAACCAAAATCGGCAAAAACGTCTTTGTTGGCTCAGATACGCAGCTAGTCGCCCCTGTAAATATCGCTGATAACGTCATCATTGCAGCTGGCAGCACCATCACAAAAGACGTTGAGAGCGGCGCCCTAGCTATCAGCAGAGGTCGTCAAGAGAATAAAAGCGGCTTTTTTGAGAAATTCTTTGGCAAAGACGATGTTAAAAAATAAGAAAATTTTACTTGCCGTTTGCGGCAGTATCGCCTTTTACAAGGCATTTGAAATTTTATCGCTGCTTAAAAAGAAAGGTGCTGATGTTTATGTGGCTTTAAGTGACGGAGCGCTTGAATTTTGCAGTATAAGCGGCTTTGAGGCGCTAAGCGAGCATAAAATTTTAAGCTCACAAACGCAAAACTGGCAAGACGGCGTAAATCACATAGCCTACTCCAAAATGGATCTAGTCCTCATAGCACCTGCCTCGGTAAATACGATAAATAAGCTAACAGCTGGTATCTGCGACAATGTCTTTATGCAAACGCTAATCGCCGCCTCGCACGTGCCTTTGGTCGTTGCCCCAGCTGCAAATAACAATATGATCGAGCATTTTGCAACGCAAAATTCACTTGAAATTTTAAAGAAAAACGGCGTTTTAGTGGTTGAGCCAGTACTTAAAACTCTAGCTTGTGGCGACGTTGGTAAGGGCGGTCTTGCAAGTCCTGAAGTGATAGTAGAAGCTGCCATTAAAAGGCTTAGCAAGCCCATTTTCGCAGGCAAAAAAGTAGTGATAACTGGTGGCGCAACTACTGAAAAGATAGATGATGTAAGAGCCATTACAAATTTCTCAAGCGGCAAGATGGCAAGAGCCTTGGCTAGAGCCTTTTACTATGCAGGTGCGGAGGTAAAACTGCTTGCTAGCTTTGAAACCGCAAACGAGCCATTTGATAGCTTTAAATTTAGCTCAAGTAGCGAGCTTTTAGAGCTTTGCAAGAGTGAGTGCGAGGGGGCAAATTTACTTGTAATGTGCGCTGCGGTTAGTGATTTCGTACCAACAAAAATTGATGGTAAGATAAAAAAAGAGGATGTTGGAGAGAGCTTAAATTTAAGCCTAAAGAGAAATGTCGATATTTTGCAAAGCTTAAAAGAGTTTAAGTGTAAAAAAATCGGCTTTAAGCTTGAAATTTCAAGCGAAAGCGCTCTTAAAAGTGCTAGATCAATGCTAGAGAAAAAAGCGCTTGACGCAGTTTGTCTAAATATCTTGGGCGAGAAAAATGGCTTTGCAAGCGAGCAAAACGAGGTAAATTTCATTACAAGGGACGGCGAAACCCTGCTGCCGCTTGCCTCAAAAGACGAGATCGCAGGGCGTATCGTGGAGCTAGCAGCAAATTTATGATAGAGCAGATCTCGCGCGTCCAAAAGATAGCAAATAACGGCCAAGCCCCGCTAGTAGCGATAAATTCGTCCTTGCCACTTAGCATTTTGGTGAGCCAAAAAGTCGGCTTTAACAGATACATCTTAAATTTTGCAAATAGAAATTTAAACACAAAAAGCGCAAAAGAGCTAAACGTGGGCTCAAGATACTGGGGCGAGGTGCATAGTAAGGGCGAAAACATCGTCATAAAAAATTTATACGAAAAACCAAAAATTTTAGATGAGGACGTTTTGGCTGACGGGCTAAATTTGATAGAAAATTTAGTAAAAAACGAAAATTTATCGTGGCTTTACAGCTATTTATTTAAAAACTTAAGCGAAGTTAAAACAAAAGATGAGATAAGAGTGCTAGCAAAAATGCTCTTTGCACTGCAAGAAAACGTCGTGCATATACCCTTTGCATATAGCGGTACAAACGGCATTTTTCAGCTTAAAAAAGAGGCAAATGAGATGAGAGTTTTTCTGGTATTTTCAAATTTTGCGCCGCTTATTTTTAAATTTAAAGATGAAAATTTATATGAGATCGCAACTCCATTTAGCAATGTCGCAAGCTTGCTAAAAAGCGAATTTGACACGCCAGTTTTGGTGCAAAACGTAAGCGCTCTTTGGAGTAAAAAAGAGCAGATAATTGACTTTAAAGGCTAGATATTGAACAAACTTAATCACCTCGCTATCATCATGGACGGCAACGGACGCTGGGCGAAAAAGCGTGGATTTTTGCGGACAAATGGGCACGAGGCTGGAGCAAATGTGGTGAGCGATATGTGCGAATTTTGCATTGATAATGGGGTAAAAATTTTAAGCCTTTACGCATTTAGCACCGAAAACTGGAAAAGACCGCAAAAAGAGGTTGATTTTTTGATGAATTTGCTTAAAAAATTTCTTCTTTTAAAGCGTGATGATTTTATAAAAAATGGGATCAAATTTAACACGATCGGCGACATCTCGCCATTTAGCGATGAGCTAAAAAATGAGATAGAGATCACCAAAAATGCAACAAGGGAAAATACAAATTTGCTTTTAAATTTAGCGATAAACTACGGCTCAAAAGATGAGATCATAAGAGCCATAAAAAAGCTAAATTTAAAAGGTTGCGAGATAAATGAAACGAGCTTAAATGCGGCACTTGATGAGAGTGAGCCAGTGGATCTTCTCATTAGAACTGGGGGCGAGAGCAGGCTTTCAAATTTCATGCTCTGGCAGGCAAGCTACGCGGAGCTATTTTTTACGCCGACACTTTGGCCTGACTTTGGCAAGGATGAGCTTGCGGGGATCGTTGCTAAATTTAAAGATATAGAGCGAAGATTTGGCGGAGTTTAGTGAGATAATGGATATTTTGGTCATCTTTTTTGCCGTTTTTGCTTTTGTTTTTGGCATCTGCGTAGGGTCATTTTCAAATGTGCTGATATATCGCTTGCCACGAAGTGAAAGTATAAATTTCCCAGCCTCACACTGCCCAAAATGCTCCCACAAGCTAAATTTTTATCACAACGTTCCACTTTTGTCATGGCTATTTTTAGGTGGAAAATGCGCATTTTGCAAGCAAAAGATAAGCCTTGTCTATCCGCTGATTGAGCTAGTCTCTGGCCTACTTTTTTTGATCTGCTTTTTTAAAGAGTGCGGCGAAGCTTTAAGCATAGAAACCTTGCTTTATGCGCTATTTTTAGGACTTTGCTTTATCATGCTACTAGCCCTTAGCGTCATAGATATAAGATATAAAGCCGTGCCAGATGCGCTTCTTTTTGCAGCGCTATTTTTTGCATTTGGCTATGCCTTGCTGCTTTTTATCTTTAAAGGAAATTTTGCTCAAATTTTAAATTTGATCCTCTTTGGATTTATATTTTGGGCGCTTAGATTTGTCGTGAGCTTTGCGATGAAGCACGAGGCGATGGGAAGTGCCGATATCTTTATCGCAGCGATCATCGGAGCTGTTTTACCAGCCAAGCTAGCCCTTGTGGCGATCTATCTGGCCGCACTTCTTACGCTTCCAGTCTATGCGCTCGTTCGCAAAAAGGGCTACGAGCTAGCCTTTGTGCCATTTTTAAGCCTGGGGCTGCTTGTCACCTACGCTTTTGACGGGCAAATTTTAGAAATTTTAAGGTTCATTTATGAGTAGAGTAAATAAATATCTTTTGTTTAACTTTTTAGGCACGTTTGCATCGCTATTTAGTACGCTTTTTTTGATCATGTCGATCGTCTTTTTCATCCAGATCGCACGTATCACCTCATACATCGAGATCAGCTTTGGCGAGCTCTTTAAACTCTACTCATTTATGCTCCCACGCGTGCTACTCTTTGTCGTGCCTATCGCGTTTTTCGTCTCACTTGCGATGACACTTTTTAGGCTATCAAAAGAAAATGAAAGTATCGTCATCTTTACACTTGGTGGCTCGCCAAATAAAATAGCAAGATTTTTCCTCGCATTTTCAGCCCTTTTAAGCACTGCCTTGCTGGTAGTTGCCATCGTCATGATACCAATAGCCGCCCAGCTAAATGCAAATTTCATCGACTATAAAAAGACAGTTGCTAAGCTAAATTTAAAGCCAACCCAGTTTGGACAAAAATTCTCCGACTGGATGGTCTATGTGGGCAGCGAAAGTGAAGACAAAAATGGCACGACCTACAAAGATATCGTGATGTTTAACCCCTTTGTCAAAGACTCACAGCGCCTAATAACTGCTAAAAACGCAAAGATCATAAACGTGGGTCAAAGCGTAGAGCTCTCTTTAAACGAGGGCAAAATGTATGACATCAGAGATGAAATTTATCATCAAAGCAACTTCAAATCAATGAAGATAAGAACCGCCCAAAGCGATGAAATAAGCGACGTTGGCAGCATCAAAGAGTACTGGATGGAGGCAGCTAGCAGCGATAAACGTAGAAAAGACCTTAGCACTTACGTCCTAGTAGCTCTCTTCCCGCTTGCTAGCACGCTCTTTGCGATCAGCCTTGGCATCGTCACATATAGATATGAAAAAGGCATGGTCTATGTTGGCACTTTTGGCGTTTTGTTTGGCTATTTTACGCTCATAATGCTCTTTTCATCAAAGCCAGCGCTTGCGATACCACTCATATTTTTCGTATTTTTACTAGCTGGCGTCTTGCTTTATAAAGCTAAGATCACACGAAGATACTGATGAAAATTCAGCTAATCTACAGCTACGATGGCTCTAAATTTCAAGGCTCGCAGACCCAGCCGCATGAAAACGGCGTAGAGGATGAGCTAGAGCGCGCCCTAGCTCATGTTGGCATTTTTGAAAGAGTGATCTCTAGCTCGCGCACCGACAAAAGCGTGCATGCAAATAACCAAAGCTCAAGCGTCGTTTGCGGCGATCACTTTAAAGATTTAAATCGCCTAAAAGATCTTATAAACCGCCACGCACATCCAAGCATTCATATAAAACGCATAAATTTGGTGGATGACAGCTTTCAAGCAAGATTTGACGCAGTCGCAAGGTCTTATAGATATGTGATAGATCACAGCAAATTTGATGTTTTTAGCTCAAACTACAAGGTATTTTTGCCTAAATTTGATATCAAAAAAGCAAATGAAATTTTGCGTAATTTTATCGGCGAGCATGATTTTAGCGCATATATGAAAACTGGAAGCGACACAAAAAGCCCGATGCGAGAAATTTACAAAGCATTTTGCTACACACACAAAGAGCAAACTATCATTGTTTTTAAAGCAAATGGCTTTTTACGCGGTCAAGTGCGCCTCATGGTTGCAAATTTACTAAAGGCGCTAAAGCAAAAAGACGGCAGCGAACTCATTAAATCTTCACTAAATGGGCGTCCTGCTTTAACTCGCATACCAGCACCTGCTGAAGGGCTATATCTAAATAGAGTTTTTTATAAATTTAACTAATCTAAAAAGTGGTCTGAAAATAAAATTTGGGGAGAAAAGGATGGTGCGCCCGAGAGAATTCGAATCTCTGACCTTTTGAACCGCAATCAAATGCTCTATCCAGCTGAGCTACGAGCGCACATGAAAAATTAAGTTGTGATATTAACCAAACTTTCCTTAAAAAGAGATTGTATTCATTTTAAATTTATAACCTTTTTAGTAAAATCCTTTAAGCAAAAGGAGCAAAAATGAACGATTTTTTCGATAGTCTAAAAGAGATCAAAAAAGAGCTTACCAAAGAGCAAGGTGTAGCCAAAAAGCCCCAAAAAGAAGCCGCTTCTCACACAAAAGAGGAGGCTATCTTACACAAAGAACAAAAGCTAAGAGATGAGTTTTTGGCATATACAAAAGATAGCAATATCAGGAAAATTTAACTTTGGAACGCTAGTTGCTTTAAATAGGGATATTTTGAATGGAGAAACCCATGAATATAACCCAAACTTTAGAATCTTTAAGTATTTTAACAGATAGCGACGCTCTTTTTTGCGAGCTTCGCGCACTGATAAGTAAAAATTTCACAAAAACCCTAGCAAACAAAGACAAGATCATCTCTTTTTACGAAGAGAGCGAGATCCCGCAACGAAAATGCTTCTTAAAATTTATAAAAAAACTCTACGAAAAACAGGGCAACGAGCTTGATGTGACCTTTGCAAAATACAAAACCATAAAACTATCTTTAGTACAAAGAAACGCCCTAACAAACATCTACAACATCGACATCGACTTTCTTAACGACGAGATGATATTTACGCTAAATAACACTCCAAGAGCTTTTGCTAGCTACATTTTGCAAAATTTCAAAGGCAATGAATCTAAATTTGACGAGAAAAATCATAAATTTAGCCTAAAAATAAAAAAAGATAGCGACTTTGGCTTGATAGAAGAGATTATTTCAAGACGCGAACATCTAAAATTTATAGTAAATTTTAACTACAATGAAGTCAAATTTAAAGAGTTCAAAAGAAACTACAATGTTCAAAACTCGGCCAAATTTAAAAGTCGCTTTAGCGCTTTGGCAAATTTACTAGAAGAAAATTTTGAAATTTTAGGCTGCTCAAATAGCGATAGCTTCGAAACCGTAAGAGACAGCTACCTAGCCCTTGCTAAAATTTACCACCCAGACAGGCACTCAAGCAAGAGCGAAAGCATCAAAAACGAGTATAACGCTAAATTTAAAAAGATCCAAGCAGCTTATGAAGCACTAAAACCGTTCTTTAAAAACCAAGAGAATTTTATAAAGGTAGGCTAGATAGAGCTAACTAAATTTACATACAGCGAATTTTACACTTATAAATTTAGTTAAATAGTTTTATTATCTTGCTAAAACTCAAAGGCCTATTTTTATGTTTTTCAATATCGCCTGATTTATTAAAGATGATAAGAGAAAATCCGCTTAACCTATCAAGATTTACTCCGCAATGCGGTTTGGTCAGATTAAAAACTCATCGTTTAAATTCTCATCGTCCATATACGCAGGCGTGACTAGCTCAAGTGCTGTTTGCGTTTTAAACATATTATTTATCCACTGCTGAAATTCTACGTTTAAATGCACGATAAAATCACTACCCTCGCTGTTTGGTGGAGTACTAAAATTATCATCCCGGCAAATTTCATCATATCCTACTGCAATCAGTCACAAAAATCAAAACCGTTATGTGCCAAAACACAGGTCATCGTTGAGCCCGAACCAATATGCACAATCTTAGTCTCACCTATATCATTCAGCTATAGCGCGCACATCGAGTCATCCGAGTCACTGCGCGCAAATACACAAATTCGTTGTTTAATCTCCGCGGCAAGCTCGCGATCTTTGCCGTAAAACCAATACCTTAGCGTTTTATCGCGATTTTTCGGCTCATCCGTAAAAAACGATTTCCGTGCCGCCATCACACCTACCATCGCTCCAGCTCTACCGTAACTGATTTTGCGAATATAGATAACCGCGTCTGCGCCCGTTAGCAATTATAAAAGCCCTTTGCTTCGATCCACGCATAAAGCGTCTCAAACTCACTTAGCACGTGCATACCCTGCAGTAGCACCTCACTCAGATGCGTCAGTAATAAATTTCTGCGATTAATACCTTTTTGGTTAAGATTATTGCTCAAATTTTACTGTGATTAGGCTATTTTTGTCTAATGTCTGCAATACTTTAAAATTATATCAATCTCCTCGACACAAAAAATATCAAATATAGCTTTTGCAGATTAAGACACAACACTTCACTCTTACTATAACTGCTTGTAGCAAAAACACCGAAACTTATGATATTGCTAAGGATGAAAATTTCATTTTTACTTAAGCTTCAAGAACTTGGAAAAAAACTAGGTATCGACGTGCTTCGTATTATGCAAAAAACCTGAAGAAAATGGTAAAAAAGTTGTAGCTAAAAGGTTTAGCTTCATCTTTATATTTATAAGTACAAGCAAGCTACTTGCATACCTCTTAAAATGCTAACGTTTTAAGTGAAAATTTGCACCACATTTGAAGTCTTTTTAACACGCTTGATTTGATCTGATCATCAAAGCCAGAAATCTCTAGCTGTGCGTTTTTCTTTGGGGCAGCTAAGCTGTCAGTTAGAGGGGAGTGCTCTATACCTTTAACACTTGAAGCGCCAATTAATTTAAGTATAGGCATCTCTTGATCATAACCCTTTAAGCTAACATTCTCCCAGATACTGAGGCTATTATATCTTCACATCTTGTCCCATGACTTGCAACTTTCCATTAAAAAGACTATTTTCATAGAACCAAACAGATTAAACCAATAAAAATCCACAAAGAATAATAAATAAAAAACTTTTATAAAACAATAGAATAATTTTAAAAAGATAGCTAAACCAATAATATAAAAATAAAAAGTTTTAATGTTTTATACTTAAATAGAAATAAACACTAATAAAAACTAGGATTAAAATATAAGAATTAAAGCAGATAAAAACAAAGCCCGCAACGACCTACTTTTCCAACATCCCAGTAAGGGAGAGTATCATCAGCCAGGACGAGCTTAGCTTCTTGGTTCGAGATGGAGCAAGGCGTTTCCTCGTCTGTATAGTCACGGGCAGTGTTAAATAAAAGATATATTAGCTAAATCTCTTATTTAACACTACTAGATAAAGTTAAAAGTCATAAACAAAGTTTTATAAAAACATATCTTATTAAGTTTTTATCCTTAACAAGGAAGTGATGCTTATTAAAAGATAAGCAGACGAGCTATTAGTACTGGTCAGCTAAAGGACTTTCATCCATTACACACCCAGCCTATCAAACACATAGTCTATATGAGCTCTTAAAAGAAAATTCATCTTGGAGTTGGCTTCCTGCTTAGATGCTTTCAGCAGTTATCACATCCCAACATAGCTACCGAGCGGTGCCCTTGGCAGGACAACTCGTACACCAGTGGTTGGTTCGACCCGGTCCTCTCGTACTAGGGTCAACTCTCCTCAATCTTCTTGCGCCCACGGCAGATAGGGACCGAACTGTCTCACGACGTTCTGAACCCAGCTCGCGTACCGCTTTAAATGGCGAACAGCCATACCCTTGGGACCTGCTCCAGCCCCAGGATGCGATGAGCCGACATCGAGGTGCCAAACCTCCCCGTCGATGTGAGCTCTTGGGGGAGATCAGCCTGTTATCCCCGGGGTACCTTTTATCCTTTGAGCGATGGCCCTTCCACACAGAACCACCGGATCACTAAGACCGACTTTCGTCTCTGCTTGACGTGTATGTCTCGCAGTTAAGCTGGCTTATGCCTTTATACTCTACGAACGATTTCCAACCGTTCTGAGCCAACCTTTGTAAGCCTCCGTTACATTTTGGGAGGCGACCGCCCCAGTCAAACTACCCACCAGACATTGTCCTACTTGAGGATAACTCAAGCTAGTTAGCTATCAGAATAAAAAAGAGCGGTATCTCAACAATGGCTCACCATAAACTGGCGTCTATGGATCAAAGCCTCCCGCCTATCCTGCACATTTTTATCCCAATAGCAGTGTCAAGCTGTAGTAAAGGTCCACGGGGTCTTTCCGTCTTGCCGCGGGTAGGAGGAATTTTCACCTCCACTACAATTTCACTGGATCCCTCTTCGAGACAGCTCCCATCTCGTTACGCCATTCATGCAGGTCGATATTTAATCGACAAGGAATTTCGCTACCTTAGGACCGTTATAGTTACGGCCGCCGTTTACTCGGGCTTCGATCAAACGCTTCGCAGAGCTAACGTCATCAATTAACCTTCGAGCACCGGGCAGGCGTCACACCCTATACATCCTCTTACGAGTTAGCAGAGTGCTGTGTTTTTGGTAAACAGTCGGGAGGGACTCTTTGTTGTAACCTTCAATGCTTATGGAGTAAATCCTTCACAAAGTTAGGCACACCTTATACCGAAGATACGGTGCTATTTTGCAGAGTTCCTTGAAGAGAGTTCTTCCACGCGCCTTAGAATACTCATCCCACCCACCTGTGTCGGTTTACGGTACGGGCAACCATAACTAAACTTAGAAACTTTTCTTGGCTCGACAGTATCAAGGATTTACGATTCATTCCGAAGAACTTCACGCACCTGTAAGGCCTCGGCTTAAAGGAGCTCGGATTTGCCTGAACTCCAACCTGCACCTTTCGACCAGCACTACCATCCGCTGGCTCCTCTAACTCTAAGCGTCCTTCCATCGCACATTATAGTTGGCATTGGAATATTAACCAATTTTCCATCGCATACCCCTTTCGGACTTTGCTTAGGACCCGGCTAACCCTACGATGACGAGCATCGCGTAGGAAACCTTGGGTTTACGGCGTTGGGGATTCTCACCCCAATTATCGCTACTCATGCCTGCATGCTCACTTGTATTCGCTCCAGCACTCCTTACCGGTATACCTTCAACGCAAATACAACGCTCTCCTACCACTTAGTAAAACTAAGTCTAAAGCTTCGGTACTCATTTTAGCCCCGTTATATTTTCCGCGCAGAATCACTAGACCAGTGAGCTATTACGCTTTCTTTAAAGGATGGCTGCTTCTAAGCCAACCTCCTGGTTGTTTAAGTAACTCCACATCGTTTTCCACTTAAATGAGATTTAGGGACCTTAGCTGTTAGTCTGGGTTGTTCCCCTCTCGACGACGGATTTTATCACTCGCCGCCTGACTGCCATGATTACACACTAGGTATTCGGAGTTTGATAGGGTTTGGTACATTGGTGTATGCCCTAGCCCATTCAGTGCTCTACCCCCTAGTGTTACTACATGACGCTATACCTAAATATATTTCGGAGAGAACCAGCTATCACGATGTTTGATTGGCCTTTCACCCCTATCCACAAGTCATCCCATAGCTTTTCAACGCTAGCGGGTTCGGTCCTCCACCGGCTCTTACACCGGTTTCAACCTGCTCATGGATAGATCACATCGTTTCGGGTCTGCAACGTCTGACTAAACGCCCTATTAAGACTCGCTTTCGCTACGGCTCCGGGTTTCCTTAACCTTGCCAGACATCACAACTCGCAGGCTCATTATGCAAAAGGCAGTCCATCACCCTGATAAATCATAGGGCTCTGAATGATTGTAAGCAAATGGTTTCAGGTTCTATTTCACTCTGATCACCTCAGTTCTTTTCACCTTTCCCTCACGGTACTTGTGCACTATCGGTCTAGTAGTAGTATTTAGGGTTGGATAGTGGTCTACCCAGCTTCAGACAGAATATCACGTGTTCCGCCCTACTCAGGATACTGCTAAGTAAAACAAAGCTTTCATATACGGGGGTATCACCCTCTGTGCCTAACCTTTCCAGGTCGTTCTATTAGCTAAGTTTAGTCTATATTGCAGTCCTACAACCCCACTAGTAAACTAGTGGTTTGCCCTCTTACGCGTTCGCTCGCCGCTACTAGCGTAATCTCTTTTGATTTCTTTTCCTGAGGGTACTAAGATGTTTCAATTCCCCTCGTTCGCTCCGTTATACGGTAACTAATATCTCTATTAGTTGGGTTGCCCCATTCAGAAATTCCCGGATCAAAGCCCCTTGACGGCTCCCCGAGACTTATCGCAGCCTGGCACGTCTTTCATCGCCTCTACTAGCCAAGGCATCCACCACTTGCTCTTTGTAGCTTACCTTTTCTATATTAGATTATTCTAATTCGCATCACTTCCTTGTTAAAGATAACTTTAGTTACTACATTTAAATTCTAACTCACAAGACGGAAAGCATTGACTACTATTTAGATAAGTTTTAAATCCTAAATAGATTGTGATGTCAAACTTTTGCATTAAATGCAAAGAGAATAGAAATTTAAATCTTTAACAAGTCCTGTAAAATTGTTTTTAAAACTTGCTTGTGACTATTAACAATATTAATTAAAAGAACATTTAGACTTCGCAGACTAGCAAGCTAGCCTTTACGACCAAAGAGTTACACCCTTTGGAAACCCCTAAAGCACAAAGTTGCTTTAGGCAACTTCGTAATCAATAAAGATTAAGACGCTTAAAAGTCTAAAGTAAATGTTTCTAAAAACACTTAATATAGACTTTTAGTGTTAAACTATTTCATGGTGGAGAATAGCGGGATCGAACCGCTGACCTCCTGCGTGCAAAGCAGGCGCTCTCCCAGCTGAGCTAATTCCCCAATTAAATTCTCTGGTGGGCCTAACAAGACTTGAACTTGTGACCTCACCCTTATCAGGGGTGCACTCTAACCAGCTGAGCTATAGGCCCCTATAGGTCTATCAATCTTTCAAAACTAAACAAGGATGATTGAGAATATCTTTCTTATAGATATCTTGTGAGAGAATATCTATATGTACTCTAGAAAGGAGGTGATCCAACCGCAGGTTCTCCTACGGTTACCTTGTTACGACTTCACCCCAGTCGCTGATTCCACTGTGGACGGTAACTAATTTAGTATTCCGGCTTCGAGTGAAATCAACTCCCATGGTGTGACGGGCGGTGAGTACAAGACCCGGGAACGTATTCACCGTAGCATGGCTGATCTACGATTACTAGCGATTCCGGCTTCATGGAGTCGAGTTGCAGACTCCAATCCGAACTGGGACATATTTTATAGATTTGCTCCATCTCGCGATATTGCTTCTCATTGTATATGCCATTGTAGCACGTGTGTCGCCCCGGACATAAGGGCCATGATGACTTGACGTCGTCCACACCTTCCTCCTCCTTACGAAGGCAGTCTCATTAGAGTGCTCAGCCGAACTGTTAGCAACTAATGACGTGGGTTGCGCTCGTTGCGGGACTTAACCCAACATCTCACGACACGAGCTGACGACAGCCGTGCAGCACCTGTCTTAACATTTCTGCAAGCAGACACTCTTCTATCTCTAGATGATTTGTTAGATATCAAGTCCGGGTAAGGTTCTTCGCGTATCTTCGAATTAAACCACATGCTCCACCGCTTGTGCGGGTCCCCGTCTATTCCTTTGAGTTTTAATCTTGCGACCGTACTCCCCAGGCGGTATACTTAATCCGTTAGGTGCATTACTGCCAAGACTAGCTTAGCAACAACTAGTATACATCGTTTAGGGCGTGGACTACCAGGGTATCTAATCCTGTTTGCTCCCCACGCTTTCACGCATTAGCGTCAGTTGAGTTCCAGCAGATCGCCTTCGCAATGGGTATTCCTGGTGATCTCTACGGATTTTACCCCTACACCACCAATTCCATCTGCCTCTCCCTCACTCTAGATTATCAGTTTCCCAAGCAGTTCTATGGTTAAGCCATAGGATTTCACAAGAGACTTGATAATCCGCCTACGCGTCCTTTACGCCCAGTGATTCCGAGTAACGCTTGCACCCTCCGTATTACCGCGGCTGCTGGCACGGAGTTAGCCGGTGCTTATTCGTTAGGTACCGTCATTGTTCTTCCCTAACAAAAGGAGTTTACGCTCCGAAAAGTGTCATCCTCCACGCGGCGTTGCTGCTTCAGGGTTTCCCCCATTGAGCAATATTCCCTACTGCTGCCTCCCGTAGGAGTCTGGACCGTGTCTCAGTTCCAGTGTGACTGATCATCCTCTCAGACCAGTTATGCGTCATAGCCTTGGTGAGCCATTACCTCACCAACTAGCTGATACAATATAGCCTCATCCTACACCGAAAAACTTTCCCTATCTAACTTATGTAAGACAGGAGTATAGAGTATTAGCAGTCGTTTCCAACTGTTGTCCTCTAGTGTAGGGCAGATTAGCTATACATTACTCACCCGTGCGCCACTAACTCATAAGAGCAAGCTCTTACTCGTCCGTTCGACTTGCATGTATTAGGCACGCCGCCAGCGTTCACTCTGAGCCAGGATCAAACTCTCCATATTAATTACCTATCTTCTAATAGATAGGATTTTTATTATGAAGTTTTTAATCAAAAAAACTTTTAGTTTTATATATTAGTTTGTCTAATCTATTATTTAATCATAATAGACTGGCTCAATCGATCACTTGTTTAGATTTCAAAGATTGACTAATAGTTTAACAATTGTAAGTTAAAAGAACTTTCTGCTCTGCGTTCTGCAAAACAGAAAGTGAAGTATATAGAAGTGATGCTTAAAAGTAGATAAAAATCAGGCTAATTTTTTAAAAGCCCATAAATAAATTTTGAAGTCCGACCTTTTCGTTAAAAATGATATCTTTTTTATTTGGATCGTACTTAAATTTACTTACTACTTTTTTGCCATCTTCTTTTAAATATCCAGCAGATATAAGTGTTGGCTCGATAAGAGTCATCTCAGGGAAGAGCGTATCAAAAAATTTAGCCAAAGTCTCATCCACACTTAGCTCACCATTAAGTGATAGCTTATCAAAGATCGCAAGCTGACTTTCTCCGCCTTTAAAGCCATTGATAGCAGCATCTAGTTTTAAATTTATCACATTATCGCCATTTTTAAAGCTTAATGTATCCACTTTCACACTTGGATTTTTCTCTAAAATTTGACCCATTACTTCGTCCAAATTTAACCCAGCAAAGATGCTCTCATTTGTATCAACATTTACATTACTTAGTCTATCAAGTATATTATTTATAGTTGGCACGTTGATATTTGCTATCTTGCTATCTAGGATAAAGTCTGTAAATTTCACTTTATTGACAGCAACTACACCTATCTTCACCACGTCATTTGAGCTACCAAGATCATTTGAAACTTCAAATTTCGAGCTATACTCAAGATCATCTAAAGCAACATTACCATCTTTTTCATCTAATAATGCTAGTTTTTTAATCTTAGCCTTTGCTACGTAAGGAGCTAGTTTGCTCTCAAATATCTTTGAAATTTCAACTGGCACAGTGTAGCTTGTATCTATATCGACGCCTTCAAGATTAACTTCTGCTTTATTTTCTTCATTAAGGTCTTTTAATGAAACTTTCTCAAGACCCAAGTTTGCGCTATTTACATTATCTTTTGCGTCTAGTTTCAAGCCAAATTTCACATCCTTTGTATGAACATTCATAGTTTGCTTGTCACTAAAGTCGATATCGCTAAATTTAACTTTTACATCTTTATCGCCACTCACGCTAGCCTTTGTTTTAGCCGTTGCGACGACGTTTGATCCAAGAAATGAAGCTACGATATTTTTTATCGCTTCATTTTGTATAGCAATTTTTGAGTCGATATCAAAGCCATTCACAAATGCAAGCACTGAGTGAGAAATTTCATTTTCTACCTTAAAATTTAGATCCTCATCTACATCTTTGCCGACTAAATTTTTCAAAAGATCCTTTGAGACTATAAGATCAAACGATCCTTTTGAGCCAAAAAAGCCTTTTTGATAGCTGTTTTCTGAAACCTTAAAGCCATTTACATCATTTAGTCTATCAACTATCCTTTGATAGTTCTCCTCGACCTTGTTTGAGGCAAAATAAACAGCGCCTGCGACGATCACGATAACTACGATTAGAGCAGATATCACCTTTTTCATGCTTTTCTCCTTTTTGTAATGTGTTGTAAAAATAACCAGATGCATAATAATAAGCCAACCATGGTAAGTGGCATGATATAGCCATGCTCGCCAAGATAATTGCTCACACTCATAAAATAATCCCCTGCTTTATAGCTAGCAAGACCGACGATCACTGCCCAAAGCACTGAAGAGATCAAATTTATAACGCTAAATTTATAAAAAGAGTATTTTGTAAGTCCAAGTGCGATAGGCACCAAAGTTTTGACGCCGTAGATAAATTTCTTGATAAATACTATCTTATCGCCATGCTTTTTTGCCAAAATTCCAGCGTAAGCAAGCTTTCTTTTGTGATTTTTTACGTAAGGCATAAGCGAGCTTTTATTAAACCTTGCGACGTAAAAGATCAAAGTATCGCCGATCGTATTTGCCACGGCAGCGACGATTATACTAAGAGTGATGTCCATCTTACCAGCAAAGCTTAATATCCCAGCGGCGATAAGCGCGACCATGCCACCACCAAGGCTGTAAAAAAATAACACGATGTAGCCGTAAGTTGAAATTGAGTTTATAATATCTTGCATCATTGCCCCAAAAGTTTAGAAGCAGAAGATATTAGCTGCTCGTATGCGTAGCCACTTTGTTTTAAAATTTCATCCTTTGCGCTTATCACTGCTCCGCCAAAGCTTGCTCCTGCGAAAAATCCATCATTTGCAGCATACGCGTAGATGTCGCTTGAAAATTTAAAATCGCTTACTTTATTATAATTGCGTCCGATATCGCCAAATGCCACTGAAAGCTTCGTATCAAGCGTGATCTTGGCGTCTTTTATGTCGTAGATAATACTATCTTTAAATATAAATAGCACAAGCGAGCTATCTTCATAGCCAAGCTGTATGCCGATACTGCCGCCACTTATACTAACTGGCAAAATTTCACTTGGCGAGTTGATATTGCCAACAACCATGATGCCATCTCCGCCCATGCCACCGACCACAAAACCGACTTTTTTTACACTTGGAAAGATGATCGTCGCTTTTGACTGCTCGATGAGCTCTTTTATAGGAGCGTTTCTAGCGCCTCTCATCGTCGTTATAAACGAATTTGCCGAGTCTAGCACAAGCTCCTCGCTAGCAAAGCCAAGCGAGAAAAACATTATTAATGATAAAAGAAATTTCATATCTTGCCGTTATTTCGCAAAATCAACAGCGCGAGTCTCTCTGATGACACTTACTTTTATCTCACCAGGATACTGCACCTTGCTCTCGATCTCTTGAGCTATCTCTTTTGCCACAAGCACTGCCTCATCGTCATTTATAAGTTTAGCATTTGCTATGACGCGGATCTCACGGCCAGCATTGATCGCATAAGCTTGTTTGATGCCCTCTTTGCTTTTTGCGATGTTTTCGATCTCTTCGACACGTTTGAGGAAGCTCTCAAGCACCTCACGTCTTGCTCCTGGACGAGCTGCGCTTAGTGCGTCAGCTGCACAAACAGCAGCACTTTCTATACTTGTAGCCTCTTCGTGTCCGTGGTGAGCATAGATCGCATTGATGACGACTGGATGCTCTTTATAGCGTTTGCAAATTTCAGCTCCAAGATCTACGTGGCTACCCTCGTACTCGTGAGTTAGCGCTTTGCCGATGTCATGAAGTATGCCAGCTCTTTTTGCTAGCTTCTCATCTCCGCCACACTCAGCTGCGATGATGCCAGCAAGGTGAGCCACTTCGAGGCTGTGAGCAAGGGCATTTTGACCGTAGCTTGCTCTAAATTTAAGCTTGCCTATTAGTTTTACTATCTCTGGATGAATTTTATTTAGACCAAGATCCATGACGATGTTCTCGCCCTCTTCTTGTATGCTTTGCTCAAATTCTTCAGTTACTTTTTTGTGAAGATCCTCTATCCTCGCTGGCTGAATTCTGCCATCCTCCACCAAAAGCTCGATCACTCTTGTTGCGATCGCACGTCTGTAAAGATTAAAGCTGCTTAAGATGATAGCATGTGGGGTATCATCGATGATGATATCAACGCCAAGCACCATTTCAAGGGTTTTGATATTACGTCCCTCTTTGCCGATGATCCTACCTTTTAGCTCATCATTTTTGATATTTACGACATTTATCAGACGCTCAGCCGCAAATTCTCCAGCAAATCTTGACGTAGCCTGCGCCAAGATGTAATTAACTCTCTTTTTAGCCTCTCTTTTTGCCTCTTCTTCGTATTTTCTAACGATGTGAGCGATGTCTGCACGTGACTTCTCTTCGACCTTTTTAAGCACGACCTCTTTTGCCTCTTCTTCCGTTAAGCCAGCAGCGTGCTCAAGCACTCTTATCGCCTCTTCTACTTTGTTTTGATAAGTTGCTTTTAAATTTAAACCCTCTTCGTAAGTGACCTTCGCATCTTGCTTATCTTTTTCAAAAAGCTCTTTGCTCTCATTTAAAAGTTCTTGCTCATTCAGCAAAATTTTCTCTTTTTTGGTCAGCTCATCAAATTTACTTGCATACTCTTTTTGAAGCTTTGTCGTCTTGTCATCGTATCTTTTTTTAGCCTCAAATTCAGCCTCTTGGACTGAAATTTTAGAGTTTTTAAGTGTTAGCTCAGCTTCATACTCGATAGCTTTTGCCTTTGCTTTTGCCTGCTCTAAAAATATATTGTAGTTTGCATCATTTATCTTTTTGGCGTAGAGATACCCTGCTCCAACGCCCACCACACCGGCTCCTAAGCCTATTAAAACCTCTATCATTTATTCCTCTTTTTATATAATTTTTGCTTGGGGTTATATAAAAGTCTGCTACCGCATCGTGCGCCTGCGAGAGCACATCTTTGGTGTAGAAGTCTTTTACCTCTAAGAAAACTATCAGTTTTGGCCTAATGGGCAAAGTGTCAAAAAATCTATCGTAAAATCCTTTTCCGTGCCCTATCCTTGCCATAGCTCCATCAACCCCAATAGCTGGAACTACCGCCATATCGAGTTTAACATTATTCATTTTTTTGCCAGATGGCTGTCTGACATTAAATTTATAAGTTAGAAATGGCAGTCGCAATCTTACCATCTCTAAGCTAAGACCTACCATAAAAGGGGCAAAAATTTCACATTTATGTGATAAATTTCGTCTTATTTTAAGCACATCGACTTCGTAGTTAAGTGGCAGGTAAAAGAGCACCTTTTTAGAATTTGTGTAATTTATCAAATTTAAAAGCGTTTTTACCGCCTTATAATGCGTGCATTTTGCTCTAAATTTAGTGAGCTTTATCAAATTTGCTCTTGCATTTTTTCTAAATTCGTTTTTTTCTAAATTAACACTCATTTTATGCTCTTTCTTGTATAATCCTGAAACATTTTTCAAAAGGAAATTTATGACACTAAAACATGCAATTATAACATCACTTTGTCTTTTTGCATTTTTCGGATGCGGCGACGACAAAAGCCAAAAGAGCGAGCAAAACAGTAGCGAGCCAGCTGTGCAAAGTAAAATTTTAGAAGAAAATGCCAGCAAAGATGAAAATTTAAGCAAAGATACGCTCACACCAAAGATAAGCGAGAGCACACAAAGCGACGAAGTAAAAGATATAAGCCTAAAACTACTTAACGGCACAACTATGCAGATCACAAAAAGAAGCAACGGCTTTGACGTAAAAGATGGCAAAAAAGCGACACTTTACGTATTTTTCGCTACTTGGTGCCCACCTTGCAAGGCTGAGATCCCATCTTTAAACAACCTAAGTGAGAAATTTAAAAACGAGCTAAACATCGTTGCTGTCTTGCTTGAAGACAAGAGCGAGGACGAGGTTAAAGAATTTGCTCAAAAATATAAGATCAAATACGACATCGCAGTTGGCGAGGGAAATTTCTTATTTGAAAAGGCGATGGGCGGCATCAAAGGACTCCCAGCATCTGCACTTTTTAAAGCAAATGGCGACTACGCTCAAGGCTACATCGGTCTTGTGCCTGAAGAGATGCTCGAAACTGACATAAATAGGGCCATAAAATAATGCTTGAGTTTTTAAAAAGAGGCTTTGAAAAGACCTTTGGAGCGATAAGCTCGGCTAAAAAGTCAAAAAAGATCGACAAAGAGAGCTTGGAGGAAATTTTACTAGAAGCTGACGTGGCTTACGAGATCGTAGAGGAGATTTTATACTACTTGCCGCCACAAGATGAAGTGAGCAGAGCTGATCTAAGACGCGTTATGAGTAGCTATTTTATCTACGAAAAGGAGCGTGTGATCGAGCCTGACAAGCCATTTGTCGATCTCATCCTTGGCGTAAATGGCGCTGGCAAGACGACAACCATCGCAAAGCTAGCAAATTTATATAAAAATAACGGCAAAAGCGTCATTTTAGGCGCTTGTGATACATTTAGAGCTGGAGCGATCGAGCAGCTACGCCAATGGTCGATCAGACTAAATGTACCAATAGTCGCCACCCAGCAAGGGCATGATCCTTCAGCTGTTGCCTACGATACGATCAGCTCGGCCCTTGCAAAAGGCATCGACCGCGTCATCTTAGACACGGCTGGCAGGCTTCAAAACCAGACAAATTTAGCAAACGAGCTTGATAAGATCGTTCGTATCAGCAAAAAGGCCTACGAAAAGGCGCCTCACCGCAAGATCCTCATCCTTGATGGCACGCAGGGCAACGCTGGCGTCGCGCAGGCAAAGGCATTTAACGAGATCGTCTCGCTTGATGGCGTCATCATCACAAAGCTTGACGGCACTGCAAAGGGCGGAGCGCTATTTGGCGTGGCAAGGGAGCTTGAGTTACCTATATTTTATATAGGCGTTGGCGAGAGCATGGACGATATCATCAAATTTAATCCAGACGAGTTTTTAGACGAGCTGATGGACGCCATTTTTGAGTAGGGTAAAATTTCTTAGTAAAATTTGCTTTTTTGCTGCTCTTTTGGCGATTGATATTCTTGCATTTACTCCAAAAAGTCCCGCGATCATCGAAAATTCGTGGGACAAAGCAAACCACTTCTTAGCCTTTTTCGTCCTTTATATACTGCTCTACCTTGGCTATGAGTTTAAAATTTTAAAAAATTTAGCCCTACTTTTAGCCTTTGGCGTGCAAATAGAGCTCGTTCAGGCATTTTTACCAAACAGGAGCTTTAGCCTGCTTGACATCGTAGCTGACATGATCGGAGCGGCCTTTGGAGTGATAGTAGTTGAAAGTTTAAAAAGGATATATTATGGCAAAAGCAAAGCCAGTTTTTGAGTGTCAAGCCTGCGGTAATCAACAGGCAAAGTGGCTGGGCAAATGCCCACAATGTGGGGCTTGGGATAGCTTTGTCGAGCTTAGCCAGCAAGAGATAAAGATAAGTAAAGAGATAGCAAAAAGCAGTGGCACACCCAGTAAAGCCATAAGCATAGACGAAGTTGAAATTCAAAATTTCACGAGATTTAGCACCAAAGATAGCGAGCTAGACCTTGTTCTTGGTGGTGGCGTGGTCGAGGGCTCGCTTGTGCTTATAGGCGGCAGTCCGGGAATTGGCAAATCAACCTTGCTTCTAAAAATCGGCTCAAATTTAGCAAAAGACGGCAAAAAAACGCTCTATGTAAGCGGCGAAGAGAGCCAAAGCCAGATAAAAATGAGAGCTGATAGGCTAAATGCGGTGGATAAAAATTTATACCTGCTAACTGAAATTTGCCTAGAAGATATCCTGCTAGAAGTGCAAAAGAGCGACTATAAGGTACTAGTCATTGACTCCATTCAAACGCTTTATAGCCAAAACATAACCTCTGCTCCAGGCTCGATCACGCAGGTTCGCGAGATCACGTTTGAGCTGATGAGGCTTGCAAAGAGCCAAAATATCTGTGTTTTCATCATCGGGCACATAACCAAAGAGGGCTCGATCGCAGGGCCTAGAGTGCTTGAACATATGGTCGATGTGGTGCTTTATTTCGAGGGTGACGCGAGCAGAGAGCTGAGAATTTTGCGTGGGTTTAAAAACCGCTTTGGCTCGACGAGCGAGGTTGGCATATTTGAGATGAGCCAGCACGGACTGGTGAGCGCAAATGAGGTCTCAAACAAATTTTTCACGCGTGGCGGGGCGATGAGTGGCAGCGCGATCACCATCATAATGGAGGGCTCAAGGGCGCTTAGTATCGAA
Source organism: Campylobacter concisus (assembly GCF_902460715.1). Taxonomy (GTDB): domain Bacteria; phylum Campylobacterota; class Campylobacteria; order Campylobacterales; family Campylobacteraceae; genus Campylobacter_A; species Campylobacter_A concisus_AK. The sequence goes on from NZ_CABPUX010000001.1 coordinate 361,108, forward strand.
ATTCAGGCGCTTGTTTGCGAAAGTGCCTATCCAAAACGAAGCTCGACTGGCTTTGAGAGAAACCGCCTAGATATGCTGCTAGCCCTACTTGAGCGAAAGCTTGAAATTCCACTTGGGCACTACGACGTCTTTATAAACGTTTCAGGTGGCGTTAAGATAAGTGAGACTGCGGCCGATCTAGCCGTCATCGCAGCGATAATCAGCAGCTTCAAAAACCGCCCTATCAGCAAGGATAGCGTCTTCATCGGCGAGCTAAGCCTAAACGGTGAGATAAGAGAAATTTTTAACCTCGATCAGCGCTTAAAAGAGGCAAAAACGCAGAAATTTAAAAATGCGATCATCCCAAACAAACCGCTTGACACTCAAGGTCTAAAGTGCTTTTACGCCAAAGATATCACGCAAGTGCTTGAGTGGATGTAGAGATAGTTTCAGTATGCTTTTTGCACAAAATAACAATGATCTACAAAGTCACAAAGAGATAGTTTATACTTTTGTGTCAAAAGATAAAAGATTTTTTAGCGAATATCAAAAAGAGCTCATGCGAAATTTACCACTTTATCCTAGCTTAGAGCTATTGCTTGTCGATTTTGCAGTTATTTTGGTGGAAAATTTTGACCAACTAAGCGAGCAAGATAAGCTAGAAATTTTTGACTTAGTTGAAAAAAATATTAAGAACGATAACTACGTTGGCGCAGCATTTTTGACTGGCTTTATTGAGACGATACAAAATGTTTCAAACAAAGAGCAATATAAGAAAATTGAGAAGTATTTTGGTGAGAATACAAAAAATAAGGCAAAGCCATGCTAGCTCAAAAAGACATTTTTGTATATGCGGATTTTTTATATATTTTTATATCAAAAGACATTAGATATTTTGAAATTTATCAATCTGAACTTTTAAATTTTATTCCAGATACCCCAGGATTACTTGTTTTATTGGAAAATTTTGCAAATGTTACAGTTCATATTTTTGATGAATTAAGCGAGCAAGATAAGCTAGAAATTTTTGACTTAGTTGAAAAAAATATTAAGAACGATAACTACGTTGGCGCAGCATTTTTGACTGGCTTTATTGAGACGATACAAAATGTTTCAAACAAAGAGCAATATAAGAAAATTGAGAAATATTTTGGTAAAGAAACTCTATCACTCGCAGACGAGCTGATAGAATTTTGGGGTATATAGGCTTTTACAAAAATATTTAAATTTACTCATCAAGCATCGATATCCCACTTGGACAAATTTTAGCAAGTGGGTTGTTATATTCTTGGTGGCATTTTTCGCACTTTATAACACCTAGTTCTGCGCTTACTTGCTCTGCATTATAACAATGCGGACAAACCACATAGCTATCTTCTTGCGTATCTACTCCGATAGCTTTGATACTTGGATCTTGATAGTCGTTAAAGATTTTTCTAAATTCTCTTTTATAAATTTTAAAATCAATAAAACCAGCAAACTCAATCAGATAATTTCTGAATGCAAAATAGTATCTCTTATCTTTTTCTCTAAAATTTAGATCATCTTCAAAGATTTCTTGTAAATCCGACCAAAAATTTTCATAATTAATATTTCTTGGGGCAATACTTAAGACATCGTTTATCCTAACAATATTCCATCTATTTGGGATACTGCTATCAATAATATCAAAAAGCTCAGCACTAAATCCGCAAATGCCATCAAAATCATCCTTGTCATACACAATGATAAATTTTACCTTCCCTTCATACATCTCCATCAGCAAGACATCATAAATAGTATCTTTTTTAAGCGCATCAAATGCACTTAGCTCGCGAAGCTCAAGCGATGAAATATCAACGGTTGTTTTTAGTCTTACTTTCAAATTTATCCTTTAAATTATGTCGTCTCTACAAATTGAATAACTCTTTTAAGTACAAAATTTAGCCTATCAACGCTTGTCATCGCTTCAAATTTGCCGTCATCTAGCTTCATATAACACCAGCTTTGACCGCTATTTTTTAAATACTCATATCTTGTTTTATTGTCAATATTTATGTTTATTTTAACTAGCTGATGTTCAAAATTTAGTTTAAAGTCAGATATCTTGCCTAGCGTTTGAAAGTCATTTATAGCCTTTAACTTTAATTCTATGCCATTTTTAAGTCTGTTTTGCACAACTTCTTTATCAATCTCTCTTTTTCTTTGCATAAAATTTTCTATAACAGAGGGTTTTATATCTACTAAATCAAAATAATAACTATCAAAGCTAGACGCCATTTCTTCGTATGCAACGATAGTTGCACGGCTATCTTCTGAGAGTCTCCAAGAACTTGGCACAAGGTTATCTATAATTTCAAAATATTTAGAGTCATAAAAAAATGGATACCATCTATTGGTATCATAAATAAGAAAGCTAAGCTTTGTCTCTTCAAAGCGTAAAGCATAAACTATATATTTTTTGTAAAGCCTAAAACCCCACTGTTCGTCATCGACTTTTATGCATCTTACTATCACTTAAGCTCCTCCATTAACTTTCAAATTTATATTTAGTAGCTCAAGCATACGAAATTTAAATCATTTTTTATCTACATTATGCTTTAAAATTTTAAAACAGATAAATTTCACACGATCATCACTGCAGCTACGGCAAATCCGCCGTCGTGAGTTATACTAAGGCTTGCTTCTTTGATATTAAAGCTTGTATAAATTCTTGGGCTAAATTTTATCTTTGGTGCGTTTCTTGCATCTTTACTTAGCACAATGTCTAAAAAGCCACACTCTTTGCTAATGCCCACACCAAGGGCTTTGCTAGCTGCTTCTTTGGCCGCCCAAAATCCAGCCAAAGTCGCATCATTTTTTGCTAGCGCGATCTCGCTATCACTTAAAAATCTTTTTAAAAAAAGCTCGCCGTGACGAGCCTTAAGTCTTGAAATTCTATCTATCTTAACGATATCGATGCCTATCATTGCACCACGAAATCAGTAAAAAATATGTTTTTGATGTAGCCATCATTTAGCACTTCATTTAGCTTACCGACGATCTCGTCTTTTAGCCTATCTTTGCCCTTTGCAGTGCTTACTTCTTCGTAAGTTTTAGAAGAGAGCGTTCTTATGATGATATCTCTTAAAAGTGCCTTTTTCTTATCAAGCTCGGCAGTTAGTAGCTCGTCGCTTTGCTCTAAATCAATCTTAGTTTTAAGAAATCTCGAGCCATTTTCACTAAGTAAATTTACGACAAACTGATCAAGCGGATATATCGGTCCCATGTTCGAATAGTCGTTGCCACCGCGTTTTGCTTTATTTTGAGCGGGTGCTGGTTGAGTTTGAGTCTGAGCTGGTGTTTGCGCCATATTTGCCTCTTTTGGCTCGTCAGAACTAAGCATTAAAAACGCCACTAGCCCTCCGATAACTAGCAATAAAACAAATATCGCGATGATGATTATCATCAAAGCGCCATTGCCACCTTTTTTTGCTTTTTTCTCTTCAACTTCTTCAGCCATCTTTCCTCCTTTAAGTTTTGGCTATAATTATACAAAAAATTCACAAAAATGAGAAAAGATGATACATAAAACCAACGCCGCTAGGCTTTTAGACAAGCTAAAAATAGAGTATGAGATACTTGAATACGAAGTCGATCTAAACGATCTTTCAGCCGTTCACGTAGCAGCTAGCACCAAGCAAGACATAAAGCAAATTTATAAGACGATCGTCTGCCAGTGTGAGCCTAAAAATTTTGTCGTTGCTTGCCTGCAAGGCGATCTGGAGCTTGATCTAAAAGCACTTGCTCATGCATGCGGAGCCAAACGCTGCGAGCTTATAAATTTAAAAGACCTAGAGAAGATCACTGGCTATATTAGAGGCGGCTGCTCGCCACTTGCTATGAAAAAGCACTTTGCGACCTTCATCGACGAGCGAGCAAAAGAACAAGAGTACGTGCTAGTAAGCGCTGGAGTAAGAGGCAAGCAGATAAAGATAGCTCCAAACGACCTTTTAAAGGCATGCGAGGCGGATTACGCTGATATCGCCAGACTAGCTCTTTAAAAACTCTATAAATTTAAACTTCTCGCCTAAAAACTCGGGTGAGAGTAGAAATTTCGCCTGCTTTATGGCGTTTTCATAGGCTTGCTTGCTGCCTTTTTCAAGCACCAAAGATAAAATTTCATCCACACCAAAGTCGCAAACTAAGGCATCATTTTGTTTTTTAAATTTAAGCATCAAAAAGCCAGCCTCGAAAAAAGCGGCCTTGACCTGCTTAAAGCAAAGGCTATAAGTTAGATCTGAGTTTTTAAAATATGGCTCGAGGTTTGAAATTTCAAACAATGAAAAAACTTGATGATCCTTAAAAACTCTTAGGCTAAATTCATTTTTTGGCTCAAATTCTCCGTAGTCAAAGCTTAAAAATCTCACCTTTTTTGCCGCATTTGCAAGCTGGAGTGCAAATTTAGCGTAGTTAGTTGATATCTCGCCCTTTTTTATGCCAAATTTCTTTGCAAGGGCTAGTAAATTTTGATCTGCTTTTTGCCAGTGAAATTTTAGATCACTATCCGCAAAAAGCATATTTTCCCCGTCTATCACCTCGCAGCTAAATGCGTCAAGCAATTCATTTGAGATGACAAAAATTTCATCAAACGAGCATTCATCCAAATTTTCATAGTGTTTTATTTTTATCTCATCACCAAAGCGATTTTTAAAGGTTTCAAGCTGTTTTTTGCGTAAAATTTCATGAGGTTCTATGATGATAAACTCTAAATTTGGCAAAATTTCTGGCTCAAGGGTAAAGACACCTTGTGCAAAATCAGCCAGCATATCGCCTGAGTTTGCGCCGATCTCCACGACCTTGCAAGAGCTAGAAATTTCGCCATTTTTGCGTAGCTTTAAAAAGTAATTTGCAAGGCAGGCGCCAAAGAGGTAGCCAACGCTTACATTTGTGTAAAAGTCGCCCTTTTTGCCGATATCCACACCAAATTTATAGTAGTTTTCATTGACCCATATATCAAAAAACTCGCTAAATTTCATAGATCAGGCAGCTTCCAGCCTCGATAAAATGCGAACATCCTGACCGTTATACCAGCAGCAAGCAAGAGCATGGTAAAAAATATGTTGGTAAGGCCCAGATGATAGAGGATAAAGTAGGCAAGGCCCACACCAAGGCTTATCGTGCCGTAAAGTCCTGTGCGCAAAAACCACGGGACTTCATTTAGCAAGATATCTCTTAAGATACCGCCACCAACACCGTTAAAAAAGGCGATCATCATGACGCCAAAGATGTTGTAACTATACTCGATGGCAACCATCGCTCCAACGATAGAAAAGCAGATAACGTCGATCGCGTCGGCAAAGATAAAGACAAATTTCTTCTCCAAACCATCTCTTTTTATATGTAAATTTGTGATCCTAGATACGACAAGCATAAAGATGACGACGCTTACTGGCATGTAGTGAGTGAATGAATAAACCGCCCTGCCAACTAGCATATCACGCATGATACCGCCTCCAAGTGCGGTCAAAAATGCGGATAAAAAGACGCCAAGCCAGTCACACTCCCTCTTTACTGCAAACAAAAAGCCACTAAGCGCAGCTGATGCGATACCGACGTATTCTACAAAAAGTATTAAGCTCATATTTTTTCCTTAAAAATGGGCATTTTATAATGAAATCTCATAAAATTTCATTAATAAATTTTTAAATAATAGTTTATTTTAGGCTATAATAACAAAAATTTTAAATAAGGAAATTTGATGAAAAAAATTCTAACTTTGCTCTTTTTGATCGGCTCATTTTTTGCGTTAAATTTAAACGCTGACGTGATCCAAAATCAAAAATTAAAAAACGCGATAAACATTTTAAACGCTTTTGGCACTAGAAATTTAAAACCAAATACCAAATTTACAGATATCAAAGCCATCGCCATCATCCCAGATGTGACAAAAGCTGGTGCTATCATCACTGGCTCAAAGGGCAAAGGCGTATTTATCGCTAAAAACGACGATGGCGAGTGGTCAAGCCCGTTTTTTGTAAATTACACATCTGGTAGCATCGGACTTCAGCTAGGATATAGCTCGGCAGATATGATCATCTTGTTTAAAAACTCTGAAGCCTACGCAAGCTTGTTTAACGCAAAAGATACGATCAGCCTAAAAGCAGAAGCAACTGGTGGCGTTGGTAACGAAGTGGCGATAGCTAGTGATTTGCCTGAAATTTCAGCATTTGTCGAGGAGCGTGGCAAGACAAGTGGAGCTTTTGTTGGCGTTAGCTTAGACGTGGCAAGACTTAAGATAAACGCGCAAGATACAAACGACTACTACGATAGAATGTATGAATTTGAAGATATCTACAACAATAGCCCAAAAGCTAGCAAATATACAATCAAATTTAAAGAGATAATCTCAAAATACTTCTTATAAAAACCTCACATCTTGGCTCTTTTAAAAGAGTCAAGCTCTTTTTTACATTTTAAAGATTTTAGAAATTTAATTTATAAATTTAGCAAGATTATGGCTTAGCCTTTTGCTAAACCATAAATAGTGATACAAAGCGTTTTTTAGGGATCGGAGAAAATTGAGTCATATATTCAAACGCCTCTTCGTAGTCGCCGTCAGTGTATTGCGCGACTTGCTCGATAAGCTCGTAAAGCTCTTCGTCATCCATCGAGTCAAAGCTGCCTCTATTTTCCAAAACCTCTAACAAAACGGCGTCTAATTCTAGCTCGTCGTAAGTCATTTCGTTCCTTAATTCTGATTTAAAAAATGCGAAACTATACCAAAAGAAGCTTATAAAATACTTTACTTTAAATTCGTAAGAAATTTTATGCATTTTTTAGTAGTAAAGTTGTAAAATCTTTACTTTCATTATCAATTTGATAGGGATTTTGTGGAAGACTTTGAACTATTTTACAAGCATTTTAACGAGTTTTTAAAAGCTTTTGGTCAAAAAGGCTCTGAGATAAAAGAGCAAATTTTGCGTGTGCTTTTTGCTAGCAAGTCGCATCTAAATGCTCAAGAAATTTGCCAAAAAATTTATGAAACTTACAAAAATGAAATTTCAATGACTTCGATATATACCTTTTTAAATTTTCTTGAAGAGCACCATTTGGCAAATAGTTTTGAGCAAAATGGTGTTAAAAATTACGAGCTAAATTTAAAATCCTCTCACGATCACTTGATATGTGAAATTTGTGGCAAAGTGGTTGATTTTGAAGATGAGATGATAGAGCAAAGACAAGATCAAATTTGTAGCCAAAGATCATTTAGCGCAGAGTCTCACAAGATGATACTTTATGGAATTTGCAGTGATTGCCAAGCAAAAAATGGGATTTAAATTTATCATTTCATTTTACTTTTTGATAATGAAAGACAAAAAAATTTCAGATTTGTTTAAGCTACATAATAGATAATACGCCATCAATATAAAAGGAAAATAAAAGGAAACAAATGGATATAAAAACACAAACTTTAGCACAAGTTGCAAGCTATTTTTCGATGATAGCTCACACAAATGGCAGACTAAGAGTTAGGGTTAGCCCAAAGATCAAAGAGCTAAGTAGTAGCGTAAATTTAGCCAGTTTAGATGACATGATAGCTCAGATAAATGGTATAAAAAATGTTAAATTTAACAAGATAATCGGCTCTGTAACGATCGAATATGATCATGAAATTTTCCCTAAAAATCTCTGGGAGGATCTCTTAAAAGGTCAAAATTTAGAAGAAATTTCAGCTAAAGTAAATGAAGTAGCAAGAGAAGTAAAATATGCTTAATGAGTTTTTAAACGCCTCTTATACGAGCGAAAAAAACGCACTTAGGCTATATGAAAGCCTAGCTTCATTTGGCGAAGTATTTGATCAAATCGCAAGTGTGAGAAAAAATGCTATCGTCTTGATAGAGAAATTTGCAAGTGCGCATGAATATGAGCTTGTTTGCGAAAATGAAGCTATCTTTTTGCCAGCAAAAAACAAAGAAGATGCGCTGATAGAGGCACTAAACTATGAAAATGAGCTAAACAAAATGTATGAAAAATTTTGTGAAAGCTTAGATGACGAGGAGCTAAAAGATCTATTTTTTAGACTTTGGGCTACTTCAAATAACGAATATATCGCCTCTTTAAAACACTGCTTAAAAGAAATTTATAGCGGATGTGAGGCAAAAAATGAGCTAAATTTAAATGAAATTTCGCAAAATTTTGAGCAAAATGGCATAACAAATATTTTAGAAAGCTATCAAAATGACTTTAATGAGATAACTAAAAGCTTGCAAAATATCGCAAGTGGCAAGGCTGATAAAAGCGAGTTGGCAAAGATCACAAACAACCCAAATTTCTCGTTTTTTAGCGGGCTTGCGCTTGGGGCATTAGGCATTTCAGTAGTTAGCAAAAATTTAAATAAGGATGAAGAAGATGAATAATTTACAAAATCAAACAAAGAAAGGATTTAAAATGGCATTACCATTTTTAGCAGGTTTAGCAGTAGGCGGTTTAGCAGTAGTTGCTTGGAGTAAAAGAGATAAGATCAAAGAGTGTGCCAAAGACGGCTTAGATAAAGGCAAAGAGGCTGCAAAAGATCTTTATAAAAAAGGCAAAAACGTCGCAAAAGACGCAAAAGACTTCATGGTTAAAGAAGAGAAAAAAGCAAAACGTGGCGTTAAAAAAGTAGAAAAAGAGGCTGAGAAAGTGGTTAAAAAAACAAGAAAACCACGTGCTAAAAAGCCAGCAGCTCCAAAAGCTATCACACCAAACGATATAGCTTAAGGATAGAGAATGCAAGAAAATAGTCTTTTTACACTTTCAAACACAAGACTTCCATTTGATCACTTCATCAGTGGAGCCTTGATCGCTGGTATGGGTGCGGCTGCGCTTGGCTTTAGCGACTATCTAAATAACAGAGCAACTAAAAAAGATGTCGCTAAAAAGATAGCAAAATACGCCGTAACTGGCGGTTTTGTAGGTGCTGTTGGCATTCACGCTTCAAATTTGATAGCACAAAAAAAATATCTAAACGCAGCAGCTTTTACTGCAGTTGGCATCGGCGGTCTTTTGATAGCTGAAGAACTAATAAAATTGGAGAGTAAATAATGAATAACCCTTATATCAATGAAGAAAACGCAAACGAAGTAGCAGCAAATGACGCAGTAGCAACTCAGCCAAGTGCGGTTGATAATGCGATAAACAATGCAGCTCAAAATTTACCATTTGTACCTGAAAATTTTAACGCAGCTGGCTTTGTAAAAGGCCTACTTTTAGGCGGCATAGCAGCTTATGTGCTAACTAATCCAAAAGCACAAGAGTGCGTATTTAAAGCGATCATCAAAGGTGGCGAGCTAATAAACGCTGGCATAGAAGAACTAAAAGAGCGTTTTGAAGATGTCAAAGCTGAACTTGACTCACAAAAATAAGGTCACTCTAGCTCACAAGAGTAAAAATAGAGCGAGGTTTATTTGCGAGAGCCTAAACGCTAGAAGTGATGTCAGCGCCATCGAGGCTGCGATCTCAGAGCGAACCGATGCAAAAAGCGTGCGTGTAAATAAATACGCAAAAAGCATCGTTGTCGAGTTTGATAAGAGCTATGAGAAAATTTTAGATTTTATAAAAAGCTATGATTTTCCAACCAAGCCAAAAGATGAGAGCCTGCCTAGCAAAGCAAATATCTACAAAGCTGCTGCTGCACTTGGTGTAACACCATTTATGAGCAACAAAACTCTAAAATCAGCCGTAACTCTTTACGCCACAGCTCCAAATTTAATAGAAGGTGCAAAAGAGCTAAGGCATGAGGGCATCACATCAAAAGTGCTTGAAGCAACTGCTATTGGCACTAGCCTTGCGATGGGCGATCATTTAGCTGCAAATAGCACAAATTTGATGATAAACATCGGCGAATACATGGAAGAAAGTGCTAGTCACAGAAGTGATGATCTCATCAAAGAGCTAGCCAAACCAAACATCGAAGAGGTCTGGGTCGAGCGAAATTTAAACGGTGAAAAGACGCTTGAAAAGGTAAAAACCGAAAATTTAAAAAAAGGCGACATCGTAGTCGTCGGAGCTGGAGAGACGATAGGCGTTGATGGCTACATCGTCGAGGGCAATGCTGATGTCAATCAAGTCTCAATGACTGGAGAAGCAGAACCAGTGGCAAAAGCTAGAGGTGACCGCGTTATAAGCGGCACTGTTGTCGATGAGGGCAGGATCAAAATTTGGGCTGAAAACGTAGGTAGCGACACCGCAACCGCAAGGATCAAAGAGTACATCCAAACTTCACTTAATGAAAAATCAGCCATCGGCGTAAAAGCTCTAAAACTAGCTGATAAACTAGTGCCAGTCACACTCTCTCTTGCTGGGCTTTCGTATGTTATAAACAAAAATATGAACAGCGTTGCTAGCGTGCTTCAAGCTGACTACTCTTGCGCACTTAAGCTTGCTACGCCAGTTGCGTTTAAGTCAAGCATCTCAAAGGCTGGCAGAAATGGCATCCTTATAAAAGGCGCAAAGGCGATCGAGGCTCTAAGCTCAGTTGATACCTTTGTCTTTGACAAAACCGGCACTCTAACTCACGGACGCCTAAGCGTGGTTGAAATTTACTCTTTTAAAGATGGCTTTTCAGAGGCTGATATCTTAAATTTAACCGCAAGTGCCGAGGAGCACTACTTCCACCCTGTGGCTGAGGCGATAGTTGAGGCTGCAAACAAGCGTGGATTTAGTCATATCCACCACGACGAGGTTGAATTTATCGTAGCTCACGGCGTAAAAACTGCGATGCACGGCAAAGAGGTGGTCATCGGCAGTAGGCACTTCTTAGAAGATGATGAGATGATAAGCTTTAAAGCTCACGAAGCACTTATAAATAAGGCTTTACAAAGCGGTTTAACCCTGCTTTATGTAGGATACGACAAAGAGCTTGTTGGTGTGATCGCTATGAAAGATGATATGAGATCAAACGCTAAAGATATGGTAGCAAAACTACGAAATCTTGGCGTAAAAGAGATAGTTATGCTAAGTGGCGACATAAAGAGCAAAGCTGAAGAGGTAGCGCGCGAGCTAGGGCTTGATAGGGTCTATGCTGAGTGCTTACCAACGGACAAAGCAGCGATCATCGAAGAGCTAAAGAGTGAGGGCAAAAAGGTCGCTTTTGTAGGTGATGGCATAAATGACGCACCAAGCTTAACAAAAGCAAATGTTGGCATCAGCATGCACAAAGGTGCTGATATTGCTAAAGCAACAGCTGATATAAGCCTTTTAAAAGATGACATCATGAGTGTAGCGCTTGCAAAAGAGCTTGCTAATAAAACTATGAAGTTAATTAGCTCAAATTTCCGCTCAACCGTTGGCGTAAATACAGCCATACTAAGTGCCGCAACGCTTGGCATGCTAAATCCAATAGCAACTGCTATGCTTCACAATGGCACGACGATCTGGCTTCTGCTCAACTCAATGAAGGGCGTGAAGATCAAGTCAAAATAAATTTGAAAGGATAGATGGTGTTTGAGAATTTCTTAAACTTTTTAAACGGCAAAATGGATGTAGCCAACGACTTTTTATATGGATATTTTTTGGTTATCATCCTTGTAGCTTCAGGAATTTACTTTAGCTACCTTACCCGTTTTGTGCAGTTTAGGATGTTCTTTGAAGCTTGCAGAGTTCTGGTAGAAAAAAAGGATAAGTATAACAAGCACCATCTAACGCCGTTTCAAGCGCTGATGATCTCGACTGCTTCGCGCGTTGGCATCGGCAACATCGCCGGAATTTCAGCTGCCATCGTCGCAGGTGGCCCTGGGGCACTTTTTTGGATGTGTTTGATGGCGTTTTTAGGCTCAGCTTCAGCCTTTATCGAGAGCACTTTGGCTCAAATTTATAAAACCAAAGATGTCTTTGGCTTTAAAGGCGGACCGGCTTATTACATCAAAAACGGGCTTGGCATAAAGTGGCTTGGCTCTTTGTTTGCTATCATTCTTATCATCACCTATGCTTATGGTTTTAACGGACTTCAAAGCTACACCATGACCTCTGCTTTTGAAATTTACTACGACAAAGCAGGCAGCAACATCACCTTTGCGCAAAGTGGCTTGCCTATTGGCATCGGACTTATCCTTACAGCATTTACGGCTGTGATGTTTTTTAGCAAGAGCCACATCATCGGCAAAGTTAGCTCATATATCGTGCCTTTCATGGCGCTTACTTACATCTTGCTAGCTATCATCGCGATCGTTTTAAATTTCAAAGAAATTCCAGCCGTCATCAAGATGATCATAGAAAGCGCCTTTGATTTTAAAGCGATCTTTGGTGGATTTGCTGGAAGTGTGATCGTAATAGGCATAAAAAGAGGACTTTTCTCAAACGAGGCTGGCATGGGCTCAGCGCCAAATGCAGCGGCTGCGGCACACACAAGCCACCCAGTCAAACAAGGGCTAGTGCAAGCAATGGCTGTCTTTATCGATATGACGATATGCGTCGCCTCTGGTATGATCGTGCTTTTTTCTCAAGCATATCTTACAAAACAAACTGGTGTAAGTGGCGAAGTACTAACCGCCCTACCTCTTGTTCAAGCAGCGATGAAAGAGTATTTTGGTGACTTTGGACTACACTTTACGACCCTTGCAGTAGTGCTATTTGCCATCACATCGCTCATCGGCAACTACTACTACGCACAGGCAAATATGAAATTTCTAACAAAAAGCAAAAATTTAACTCTAGCATTTAAGATCACAGCAGTGATTATGATATTTATAGGCGCTCAGATGAACTTAAAACTAGCTTGGAATATCGCTGATATCACGATGGCGGCTATGGCTACGATAAATATCATCGCCATTTTCTTACTATCAAAAGTGGTGATAATAGCGATAAAAGACTACGAAGCACAAAGAAAAGCTGGTAAAAATCCAGAATTTGACCCAGAGAGTCTAGGCATCAAAAATACAAGCTGCTGGGGCAAAAACTAAAGGAGAAAATTTGGAAAAAGATATAAAGATAAGCGGCAAACTACTAGATCTAAACACCCATAGACAAGTAGCAAAGGTCGGCATGAGCGTCACTTTGGCATCTGTTTGCCTAAGCGCACTTTTTATGAAAAATAGATCTGTTAAAAAATTCCACGTAGCTTCTGGCATCGCATTTACATGCTTTGCGCTTTACCACGCTGGACTTTACGACAACGGCATCTTTAAAAAGATGATCGTAAAAGCAAAAACCGCTTCAAAAAAGGCATAAAATGAGACTAAGCGACGCTGAAATTTTAGACTACATAAATGAGGATCTACCCTACTTTGACCTCACAACGTCGCTTCAAGATATCGATAAAAAAGCCTCACTTGAAATTTACTCGCGTGATGAAATTTGCGTTAGCTGCGTAGATGTAGCAGCAAGCATAGCAAGGCTACTTGGCTGCGAGAGCGAAATTTTTGTCAAAAACTCTCAAATTTGCAAGGCTGGCGATGTGATCATAAAAATTTATGGTAGCTACGAAGATGTGCATAAGGCTTGGAAACTAGCTCAAGTCGCGCTAGAGTATGCTAGCGCCATCGCAACCTACACAAACAAAATGTCAAAAGCTGCAAAAAGTGTCAATGAAAAATGCGAAGTCTTAGCAACCAGAAAGAGCTTCCCATTTGCAAAGAAATTTTGCGTAAAAGCCGTGCTTGAAGGCGGAGGCGGTATGCACAGACTTGGACTTAGCGACAGCGTTCTTTTCTTTAAAAACCACATAAAAGCCTACTCTAGTTTTAATGAATTTATCTCGCATTTGTCAGAATTTAAAGCAAAAATGGTCGAGCGAAAGATCTGCGTCGAGGCTGAAAATTTAGACGAAGCAAGCAAACTTTTAAAGGCAAAATGTGACGTCGTGCAGTGTGATAAATTTAGCCCAGAGCTTATAAAAAACGTTCTAGCTTTAAGAGATGAAATTTCGCCAAATACTATGATCCTAGCAGCTGGCGGCGTAAATTTATCAAATGCAAAAGAATTTGCGGCTGCCGACGCGATAGTCACTTCTGCAATGTATTCAAAAGGTGTTGCTGACATCAGCGCAAGACTTGAAATTTTGTAAAATTTTACATATAAAAATACATATAATTTATATATCAAATAATAAATATCTCTAAAATTTTAAAATTTATGAGCAAACACACCATATCCTAAATTTAAACTTGCTAGAGTTTTAATTCGCATGCAGCGCAAAGCACTGAGGCATGCCACTTCTAACGTGCGAGAGGTTTAGAGGATTGTTAAGGGGGAAGGGAGCTCTTTTGCTTCACTAGCTTGCAACTGCAAGCAGAGCGTAACTCGGGTCCCCTTGTCTCCCTTTTGGATAAAAAGAAATTTATAAATTCAATAAAGCTTTTTTACAAATTTTAAAATCTTACTCACTCATGGAATTTTAAAATTTAATAGATAATTCTTGAGTGTTGATCTTAAAATTTGTTTGAAGTTTCTTGTGTGTTAAATTTAATATCTAGTCTAAATTTACATAGCCCTCTAATAATTTAGAGAGCTATGCTTTGTATTTAATTGTAGTTGCTTGTGTTGTTTGATTAAAACCTCTTCTTCCTAACCTCTTCAACTATGGCTTTAGCCATCTCATCTACTTCTGATGTTACTTCGTTTGCTTGGTTTGCAATTACAACATTTTCTTTTGTTAGGTGATCTATTTGAGCAACTGATTGATTTATCATATTGATGCCTTCACTTTGCTCTTTGATTGATTCACTCATCTCATTTATTGATTGAGCTAGGACATTTGTATTTGCTTCTATCTCACCAAGAGATTTTTGAGTTCTTTCTGCTAGTTTTCTAACTTCATCAGCAAC
>NZ_CABPUX010000001.1:375947-394328 GCF_902460715.1 Campylobacter concisus
TCTCATTTATTGATTGAGCTAGGACATTTGTATTTGCTTCTATCTCACCAAGAGATTTTTGAGTTCTTTCTGCTAGTTTTCTAACTTCATCAGCAACAACTGCAAACCCTCTACCATGCTCTCCTGCACGTGCTGCTTCTATTGCAGCATTAAGAGCTAGTAGGTTTGTTTGATCTGCTATATCTCTAATGATAGTTATGATGTTTTTGATCTCATCACTTTGTCTTATAACATCAGCTGTCTTTTGAGAGATGGCATTCATTGAGCTAGACATTTGTTCAACTGCAGCTGCGCTTTCTTGTAAGCTATTTGCTTGAGTGTTTGCTGAGCTTGCTACTTTAGAAACTGAGCTTGCTAGAAGTTTAGCTTTTTCTTCTAGTACTTGAGCTTGGTTTAGATTGTCATTTAGCATTTTAGATATTTCTATGCCAAGAGAGTTTATACCACTTGCTATCTTACCGTCATCATCAAGTCTTTTTGTAAAGTCTTGGTTTTTATAGGTGTTTAGTAGATCAAGTACATCTTTGCCATTACAAGAGATTGCATTTTTAAGAGCAAGTTGTAGATCTTTAAATGTGCTTTTTAGTTGATTTAGAGCTGGGTTATTTGTGTCTGCTTCTAAGCTTGCTTCATAGTTGCCATCTTTTATCTCATTTACAAAGGTGTTGGCTTTTTGGATGAAGGTGTTTTCGTGCTCTTTTGCCGTCTGGATAACCTCTATATTTTCATTTATAAGCGACGACATGATGCAAATTTCATCTTTACCTTTTAAACTTAGAAGTTTAGCAGAATTTGTCTTGTTGTTTAGATATAAGAAAAACTCGCCAAGCCCGCCCTTTACGCTATCGATACCCGAGATGATATTTTTACCGACAAAAAATGAAACCAAAACAAGCAATAGTATAAAACAGGCAAGCAAAATAACCATAGAAACAGCTAAGTTGCCAGCTTCGCTCATATCTTGCAAAGCTTTATCTTTCATATCATTTAACAAATAAAGCTCATAGTTTCTAAAGCTATCGATCAAATTTGTAATGCTTTGAAACCAGCTAGCCGCTTCGAACTTGCTAGCTGTCTCATCTGGAGTAGCGATAGCACTTTTGATGATATCATCTATCTTTTGAAACTCATCACTTTGCAAGATCTCTTTTTGCAAGCTATCTGCGTATGTGCCTGCGTTAAATTTCACATAGTCATTTATGAGATTTTTGATATTTGCGTTAAATGAAACCAAATTTACGTATGTATTTTTATCGATGTTATGTTTTATAAAGGCAGCATTTAGCACCGCCCTTGTGATACCAAAATACTCTTTGATCTTTGAGATGCTAAAAATTCTAGCCAAGTTATCTTTCATATCAGGCTCAGAACTGCTTGCGAGGGAATTTTCAAATATAAGTGTATTTTCGATCATATCGTGAAATTTAGGAGCTATGAGAGCAAAACTTTCTTTGTTATCTACTTTTGCTCTTATGCTATTAAGCTCGCTTGAAAGTTCATTTTTATTAGAAAGTTTAGACAAAACGCCATCAACTTTAGCTCTTTGCTCTTTTAAATTTTTATCAGAGTCTTTGCCATTAGCTATAAAGCCTGCACTATAACCGCGCTCTTTTTGAAGTTCATGGATAAATTCACTTTGTTTTATGATGTCTTCAGCTGTATTCAGGCTTGATACAGCTTGGCTTCTAGTCTTAAAAACGCCATTTAAAATATAAATACTTGTTGCACTTAAACAAATAAGACTTAAAATTACAATTAGTAGGATCTTTATTTTTATACTTAGATTATTCATTTTTCATTCCTTTGCATTACAAGATACGTTATATTGGCTGTTTCTCCCAAAAACGAAGCGGATTTTATTACTTTAATAATTAAATATAACTTGAAAATATAAATTACATTTAAGCAACAATAAATTTACTTTAATTAGCAAATGCCCTATTTTAGGTGATTTAAGAAAATTTTAATTACAAATAAATAATGTAAATTAATAAAAATTATTCAAATTTTCTCTTAAATTTATGACAATAATTAAATAAATTTGAAAAAGTAGTTAAAGATATTTTATAAGCAAAGATAAATTTAAGCAGGAGATCACTCTCCTGCTTTGAAATTATTTAGAAAATTTTGGCTCAGAAAACGCTGTAAGTTTTGGTGCTTCATCGCCTTGATATTTTCTGATATTTACAAGAGCCGTGTGGCTGATGTTGCCGTTTGCTAGCTTACTTGTTGGGATATCTATGGTTAGCACGTTTGCAGAGCCGTTTTTGCAGATGCCACTATCAAATCCGTCATACCAAGCGCCCTCAGCTAGTTTTACAACGCCCTCTTTGATGTTTTTGGTGACATAAGCACCAGCTAAAACCTCGCCACGAGCGTTAAATACACACACCAAATCACCAGTTTTTACGCCAAGCTCTTTTGCGTCATTTTCGTTTATCCACACTGGCTCGCGGTTAGCGATAGCATACTTGTCACGAAGTGAAGTTTGGCTTAGCTGTGAGTGCAAGCGGTCAGTTGGGTGAGCGCTTATCATGTGGTATTTTGCTGGTTTGTCTTTCATGCCTAGCCACTCGATCGGTTCAAACCAAGTTGGATGCGCTTTGCAGTCGTCATAGCCCATTTTCTCGATCGTATCTGAGTAAATTTCGATAAGGCCACTAGGCGTTCCAAGAGCGTTTAGCACAGGATCTTCTCTAAATTCGCCAAGTCTTACCCAATTATCACTATCTTGAGATGAGGCAAATGTGACTGGTTTGTTTTCATTCCAAAACTCTTCAAATGGCTTCATATCGCTTGCGAGCTCAGGGACGGCCTTTACTTGAGCGTAGGCTGCGTCATAAAATTCTTTGATCCAGTCAAACTCGTCTTTGCCGTTATCTGTGTAGGCGATAGCTAAATTTTTAGCATAAGCCTTGCAAAGGTCAGTGAAAATTTGATAGTCATCTTTCGCTTCGCGGTATTTTTCAACGACTTGTTTCATTGGTACGATGTTCATGTTTGAATAATCACCTGTCATCGTGATGTCGTTTCTCTCATACTCTGTGGTGACTGGGAATACTATATCAGCCATTTTAGCTGTCGGTGTCCAGTAGGCTTCGTGAACGACAACCGTTCTTGGCTTTCTCCACGCTTTTAAATTTGTATTAGTATCTTGGTGATGCACTAGTGGGTTGCCGCCGACCCAGTAGATAAAGTCGATGTCTGGGTAGGTGATCTTTTTGCCGTCATGATCTATCACTTTGCCAGGGTGAAGCAACGCATCAGCGATACGAGCTACTGGGAAAGCGTAGTTGGTTGCTTTTTGTAGCCAGCTTTGACCTGTGCCTGCTACTGCGGCTGCTTTTGCAACGAAGCGACCGTGTTTGTCAAACTCGCCTGTGTCTGTGCCTATAAACTCGCCTTTTTCGTTAAATTTACCCACACTTGCGCTATTTACTCCGCCGATGACTGCGCCCTTGCATGTTGGTGCGCCGCCGTTTGAGTAGTGGTAGCTTAAGCCAAAGCCCCCGCCAGGAAGTCCGATCTGACCGATCATAGCAGCTAGCGTTACCATAGCCCAGTGTGGTTGTTCGCCGTGGTGAGCGCGCTGCATGCCCCAGCCACTCATTAGCATTGTTCGGTTGCTTACAAATGTATCAGCTAGCTCTTTTAAAGTACCTTTGTCGATGCCACAAATTTTACTCGCCCACTCTAAATTTTTAGGAGTGTTGTCTGTCTTGCCAAGTAGATATGGGAGGAATTTATCAAAGCCATAAGTGTAGTTTTCGATAAATTCTTTATCGTATTTGCCACTTTCATATAGGTAGTGCATCATGCCTAGCATCATCGCTGTGTCGGTGTTTGGCACTGGAGCGATCCACTGAGCTTTGTCGAAGTATTGTGCTGTTTCAGATCTGATAGGATCGATAACGATCACTTTGATATCTTTTTTATTTTTTAGCTCTTCAAAGTATTTAAAGCCCTGCTCATCAGTCGCTGTCCAAGCTATGCGAAGAGTAGCTAGTGGGTTTGCGCCCCAGATGACTACGACTTTTGAGTTTTCTAGCACGACTGGCCAGCTAGTTTGCTGCTCATAAACCTCGATGCTACCTACAACGTGAGGCATGATGATCTGACTAGCACCTGTTGAGTAGTCGCCAAGTGAGCCAACAAAACCGCCACTAAGGTTCATAAATCTATGAAGTAAAATTATTGAGTTATGCACATTGCCACTTGACTTCCAGCCGTAGCTACCTGCAAAAACGCTTTGTAAGCCCTTTTGCGCTCTTGTTTTTTTAAGCTCTTTAGCAACTAGCTTGATCGCGTCCTCATAAGGCACCTCGACCCACTCATCGATGCCACGAAGCTCTGGTTTTGGGCTATCTGGGTTTTGCAAGTAGCTCTTTCTTACCATTGTGTGTTTGATACGACTTTTATAGATCATATCTGGTGTGTAGTGCTGAAGTGGGTTGTAAATTTCACTTGTCTTTTGGATAGGCTCTGACTTTACAGCGATGCCGTTTTTAGTTGTCACTTTTAGCATGCCCCAGTGAGCAGCTGTAAGAGTTTCGCCATTTTTTACAACGCCCTTTTTAACCTCATCAGCAAACAAATTTGAAGCTGTTACGCCTGAAAGCAAAGGTGTAGCTGCAAGTGCTGTTGCACCTTTTTTTAGAAAATCTCGTCTGTTCTCGTTCATTTTTTCTCCTTATTTGCCTAAATTTACGTCAGATGAGTGTTTTTGTAGATATTCTATAACTAGCCACTCGTCTTTTTTCTCTATCGCGGTTCTGCCGATCATTGATTTTAGAAGTGACGGCCACTGGTTTGCGTTAAAATGCGTAGTTTGAGGCAACGCATGGCAAACGCCACAGCTCTCTTTATACATCTTATCAGCTTTTGCAAACATCGCATTTACGTCAGTGCTAAAGCCATCTTTTTGAACAAAAACTGTTGTTTCTACCTCGTTCCATTTGCCGTTTTTGCCCTCTTTTATCACTTTGATATCAAAAGGCGCAGTTTTTGCAAATGCTACTGAGATGATCCTCGCTCCATCAGCAAAATAAACTACGTTGCTAACGGCTGGGTTTTGATAGCCTTTTACTTTGATCTGCGCTCTGTCGCCGCTTGTTTGTAAAATTTCAACTGCGTTGGTTGGTAGCAGCCTGCCTATGCTCTTAGCTGAGTTTGCGTCAGCATATACGTCCTTTACGACATCTGTGTAGTTCATACCTGCACCAAATGCAGCACAAGCCACGATGGCTGATAGAATAATTTTTTTCATATTTCTCCCTTCAAAATGAAATCGTTCAAATTCTAGGGGCTTTTTTATTAATTATAAATTAAAATTAAAAATATGCTTTAAGAATAACGCAGAAAAATTTATTTAAAAATGAGTAGAAACACGCCAGATACGATAAGACAGAGGGCTAAAATTTCTTTTAAATTTAGCCTCTCACCAAGAAATATAACAGCCAAAATGATAGCTAGCACAACGCTAAATTTATCAACTAGTGCCACTTGATAGACCTTACCCGCTTGCATCGCTTTAAAATACATAAGCCAAGATAGCCCAGTTGCCATGCCACTTAGTATGAGAAAGAGCCAGTTTTTAGGGCTTAGTGAGCTTAGTGGTTGCCATTTTTTAGCCACGCTTAGAAGTAAAATAAGCATAAAAACGACAACGACCGTTCTTATAAATGTCGCAAAATCGCTGTCGATGTCCTTTACACCAAGCTTTGCAAAGATCGCAGTAAGCGCAGCAAAAACAGCCGAAAGAGCTGCATAGATAAACCACTCTGGCATCTTTATCCTCTTAAATTTAAAGGGGCAAATTTGCTTCGCCACAAGCTAAATTTATCCCTCGTAATCGCCAAGCATATCAAGCGTAGGAGCAAAAAAGAGAGCCCCAGTCACTGGCGTACTAAAGTCAAGCAGCCTATCTGAGTTGCCTTTTGGCTCGCCGATAAACATCTTTTTAAGCATAAGTTCAACCGTTGAAAAGGTGCTAGCATAAGCGATGAAGTAAGTGCCTGTTTTGCTACCTTCAGTAAATGGCATATTGCCACGCACGACCTTTTTATCGTCGCCTACATTTGCAGCAGCTGAGTGTGAATTTGTAGGTTTTACGCTCTCGTCCATCTCAATGTCATACTCTTTTGAGCGGCCTATAACTTTTTCCTGCTCGCTCACGCTTGTGGCGTTCCACTCTTGCATTTTATGGAAGTATTTTTGCACAAAAACGTAGCTACCGCCTTTAAATTTAGCATCCTCTTTGCCAACTTTTGCAAAGTGGTCTCTATCTTCACCATCAGGATTTTCAGTGCCATCGACAAAGCCAATTATCGCTCTGCCGTCGTGGTACTTAAAGCCTTGAGTCTCATCTGTAAGCTCTGCAAATTTAAACAAAACTTCTTTGATATTTTGCGCCATGTCAAAGCAGTCAGCCGCATTTAGCGCGCGGATATGGATGTGGATATCGCCCTTTGTGCTAACGGCTTCATGTTTATCGCCTTTGATCGCTTTAAAATTTACAAGCTCTTTTGGCAATTCTTTCGAAATTTCAAGCTTTTTCCAAGCATCATGACCCACGCCAAGGACGCAATTTACATTTTCATTTGCGCCAAATCTAACTTTGGCAGTTTTATTTAAATTTACAACCAAAGCACAAAGCTTAGCAAAGCCCTCTTTACATGCCTTTTTGTCGCCTTTTAAGACCCATGTTTGAAAGACTGTGTTGTTACCAGGTGTTTGTGTGACCTCTTGTGAATTTACACTCATTTTTTCTCCTTTAAATTTAATTTTTATGCGATATTTTCTAAATTTAATTGCTCGTTGATCTGCTCGTCGCTATCATCAAAGACAAACTCGACCTTATTTGCACCAAAGCTCTTAGCTATCGCCTCAAGCGTGTCGCGAGCTGATTTGTGGATTTTGCTTTGAAGCTGCGAGATAAGGCGAACGCTCATCTTTTTCACTTCGTTTCTAGCCTCTTCGATTAGCCTATTTTTATCTTCTTCTGTAAAAGTGCTACCAAAAAAGCCATTTAGCGAGTCAGGCAGTAAAAATGGTATAAATTTGCCGTTTTTCTCATCATAAAATTTCATATCTGCGATTGAAAATTTATACTTACATGGGGGCATTTTTATCTTATAGCTAGAGTTTGCGATCTGCATGATCTCGAGCTTTGGGCTAGTTAGATCGTAGATGAAATTTATCTCAAACTCAAATATCATCGAAAGCTTCTTTTCACTCACTAGCCACCTTAGATACTCTTTGCCAAAATTTCCAAACGCATGATCTGTCTTTGTGACGATCTCTTTGCTATAAACTTGAAAAACAGATAGTTCGCCGATGCTTTTTAGCTGCGAAATTTCAGTGCTTACTGAGACATTTTCGCTATCGTCTTTTGCCTTTTTTAGCGCCTTGTTTGACCTATAAAATGCAAATGCCAAAATAGCTAGCAAGATAGCTAATATCAAATTTGCGTATTCGCTCATATTTTCTCCTTTAAAGCCCGCATTTTATCCTAAATTTGTAAAGCAAAAGAAATTTATCACTCTGGCAAGGTGATAGGGCTCTTATAAGGCATGTGAGCTCCCACTATCTTAGTAGTCTCGTCCTCCAAGCCATCAAGCACCTTTTCTCTTGTTTTGGCAGCTTGCGCTGGATCTACATCATAAGTGATAGATATGCTTGGCTCGACCTCTTGCACTGCTAGGACGTGAAGAAGGTCGGCTATAAATATGATCTTGTCGTTATCTGCCTCAAAGCTTATCATGTTGTGCCCTGGAGTGTGGCCGTAAGCTGGGATAGCCATGATCTTTAGTGCCCCGTTAAATAGCGGCTTTTTATGGTCAAAAAAACTCTTATCATCCTTATAAAGCGATAAAATTTCTTTTATCCTCTCATCTTTGCCCTTCATCCAGTAGTCCCACTCCTTTTCATCTATAAAAAGCTTGGCGTTTTTAAATGTCTTTTTGCCACCATCTATGAGCCCACCTATGTGATCAGGATGAGCGTGCGTGATGATGACGTAGGTTAGATCCTCTGGCTTTATATTGCCAAAAGTTTGCAGATCATACTTTAAAACCTCCAAGCTATCTTCATAGCCGCTATCTATGAGCGCTGTGTAGTCATCGCACTTTGCAAACATTACGTTGTGTTTATTTGGTAAATTTTTAGTATTTGCCACAAGCTCTTTTTGTGCCTCATCTTTGGCTATTAGCTTATCTACTGGCGCGTCAGTCGTCTTTAGTGAAAATACATAAAGATTGCATCCACCCATAGATCCTATCCATACTTGATCGTTTTGTTTGCTAACCGCCTCATCATCGGCACAAAAAGCCAAAGTGCAAAACAACGCAAGACTTAATAAACTCTTTTTCATATCCCATCCTTGAATAAATTTGCGAAATTTTAGTCCTGTAAATTTAATGAAAGTTAATGCTCGCTACTTTAAAAGGTAGCGAGCTTATAAATTTAGAATAGTTGAGTGAAAGAAAAGCCGTTTTTATTAAGCGTATCTTTGATCTTTTCTTGATGCTCAAGACCCTTTGTCTCAAGCGTGATAGTGATGCTTGCATCGCCGTAGTCAAGCTTAGTAGAGAAGCGGTCGTAGTCGATCTTGACGATATTTGCATTTGCTGATTTAAGGCTATCAGTTAGGCTCATTAGCGCTCCTGGCTTATCTACAAGTGTGATTTGCAAGGTCATCTTGCGGTGAGACTTGATAAGACCCTTTTCAATGATGATAGAAAGCACCTGAACATCGATATTTCCGCCACTTAGCACCACGCCTATCTTTGCACCTTTTTTAAATTTGATCTTATCATGCATAAGTGCTGCCACGCCAGCTGCGCCAGCTCCCTCAACGACGATCTTTTGCGTCTCCAATAAAAATAAAATCGCAGTTGCGATCTCCTCATCATCGACCTGAACAAACTCATCCACGCACTCAACGATATTTTTAAGCGTGATCTCGCTCGCATCACGCACAGCGATGCCATCAGCTATGGTGCGAACCGACTTTGAGTTTATGCTCTTTTTAGCGCCGTAGCTGTTAAACATCGCTGGAGCGCCCTTTGCGCCGACACAAACGACTTTAGTTTTTGGATTAACTTGTTTTATACAGCTTGCCACGCCGCTAGCTAGACCACCACCACCAACTGGCACTACAACCATATCAAGGTCGCTTATCTCATCAAGCATCTCAAGACCCACAGTGCCCTGCCCTGCCATGACGTACTCATCGTTAAATGGATGAACAAAGGTCATATCTTTTTCTTTGGCGTAATTTACTGCAAATTCATACGCCTCATCAAAGTTATCACCTTTTAAGATCACTTCAGCGCCAAGATCCTTTGTGCCAGCTACCTTTAGAAGTGGGGTTGATTCTGGCATGACGATGCAAGCATGCACGCCAAATTCTTTTGCACTTATCGCCACGCCTTGAGCGTGATTGCCAGCGCTTGCAGCCACGACGCCACGTTTTCGCTCCTCCTCGCTTAGGCTAGCTATTTTATTGTAAGCGCCTCTTATCTTGTAAGCACCGGTTCGTTGTAAATTTTCCTCTTTCAGATAGACATTTGCGCCTAAAATTTTGCTAAGTTTTGCACTTAGCGCAAACGGAGTTTTATTTACAAAGTGACCGATCGTTATCTTTGCTTGGATTATTTTGTTTAATGAAACCATTTTTTAAATTTTCCTTTTAAAATTTATCTTTTGCCTCTAGTAACACGCCACACTCGATGTGATGAGTGTTGGCAAACTGATCAAAGAGCGCAAATTTTATCACTTTATGGCTTTTAGTAAGCTCATTTAGATTTTCTTGTAATGTCTCTGGATTGCACGAGATGTAGATGATGTTTTTGAAATTTCTAATGAAATTTATGACACTCTCACTTAGCCCAGCGCGAGGCGGATCAACAAGGACATGTGAGAAGTTAAAGTCGCTTAAGCTTATATCTTTTAGCCTATTAAACTCCCTAACACCAGCAAATGCACTCATTAGCTCATCAGCGTCCATGCGTAAAAATTTGATATTTTCTGCCCCGTTTAGCTCGCAGTTTTTAAGGGCATTTGCGATCGAGCTTTTTGAAATTTCAGTGGCAAGAACGTTTTTAAATTTAAACGAAAGCGGGATAGTAAAATTCCCATGTCCGCAGTAAAGCTCCAGTAGGTCAGCGCCACTTTGCACGCACTCTTTTGCCCAAGCTATCATCTTCTCATTTACCGCTTTATTTGGCTGGATAAAGGCATTTTCACTTAGGCTAAATTTATAAATTTGCCCATCAACATTTAGCTCATCAACTAAATTTAGCTCGCCACTTAGCAGCTTTTGACCGCGAGATCTAGCTAGGATCATGACATAAAGCTTGCTAGCTAGTTTTTTCATCGCCACTTCAAACTCACTATCAAGCTTTTTGTGATAAAGAAGCGTGACTAATGTGCCGCTTTTACAGGCGATAAACTCCACTCCAAAGAGCTTTGTGCGTAAAATTTCATCATCTTGCAAGCTCTCAAGTAGCCTTGGCATGAGATGTGAAATTTGCTCACAAACCTTTGGGCACTCAGCTACAAAGACCTTTTTGCCCTTTTGGCTTGCGTGCATCGTATAGCTAAGCTTGCTACCCTCGTGCCAGATGCCAAACTCAGCCCTCGTGCGGTAGTGCTTTGGGCTTGAGCTAAAAACATCAAATTTGCCCTCATAAAAGTGGGAGAAATTTTGCTTGATAAGATCAGATTTAAATGAAATTTGCTCACTATAAGGGGTAAAAAGAGTGCATGATCCGCACTCTTTTAGGTATTTGCAGTCCAAATTTATGCCGCTTTCTCTTCGACTTTTTTACCGGCAAATCTAACCAAAGCCCAGATCGCTAAAAATCCGCAAGGAAGTGCGATCCAAACGCTAAGACCAAGTGCGACAGGCAAGTAGCCAACAAGCACACAAACCGCACAAACGCTAAGTGCGTAGATCATCTGCGTTGAGACGTGATCGATGTGGCTACATCCTGCGCCCATTGATGAAAGTATCGTAGTATCAGAGATCGGCGAGCAGTGATCACCAAAGATAGCGCCAGTTAGAACGCTTGAGATATTTACGATCATATAAGCATGCATCGCATCGCCATCTAAGCCGTAGTTTTTGCCCACTGCGTAAGCTAGCGGGATAGCAAGAGGCATCAAAATGCCCATCGTGCCGTAGCTTGTGCCAGTTGAGAAGCTGATAAATGAGCCAAGGATGAAAACAGCCACAGGCAGGATAAATTTAGGCGTTGAGTCACTTAGTAGATCGACCAAATATCTTGAGGTGCCAAGCTCTTTGATAACCGCGCTAAGGCTCCATGCAAGAAGCAAGATGACAACCGTGATAATCATAGTTTTCCAGCCCTTCACCCATGTGCTAATAGCCTCTTTGACATCAAAAATTTTGCGCCAAACGCCCATGACGATAGCTACTATACTAGCAAGTAGCGCTGCTTGAAATAGCGATGTAGCAGAGTCAGCTGCGCCAAAAGTATCTTTAAATGTTGAAAAAGAAAGTGGATTTGCAAGTGCATTTTTAAGAGTATCGCCCTCAAGCGCAGCAAGACCACTAAAATAAAAGCTAGTAAATGCGCCGATAACTAGCACAAGAAGCGGCACGATAGCATTTGAAGCGCTTAGTTTTACGCCCTCTTTTGGCTCAAGAGTCTTATCTTCAAGGTCTTGAATTTGAGTTTTGCCAGAGTGAAGCTCGCCCTTTCTAGCGCGTCTCTCAGCTGCTAGCATAGGACCATACTCACGCTGCATCAAGACAGTGCAGACGATGAAAAACAATATAAAAAGGTTGTAAAATCTATATGGAATGGTCTCGATAAATATAGAATAAGCGTTTATGCCTGTCTCGCCGATTAGCTCGTAGCCCTTTTCGATGAGCGAAACCTCAAGTCCGACCCATGTAGAGATGATAGCGATACCAGCGATCGGTGCAGCCGTAGCGTCGATGATGAAGGCTAGCTTTTCGCGGCTTATTTTAAATTTATCGCTTATTGGCCTCATGATAGGGCCAACAATTAGGGCGTTTGCATAGTCATCGAAAAATACAAAGATACCCATAAGCCAAGTTGAAATTTGAGCTGAGACGCCAGTTTTTGCCTTTTTGCTAAGCCAAAGAGCAACCGCCTTTGTGCCGCCCATCTTTGTGATAAGTGCGACCACGCCACCTATACAAAGCACTTGAAGCAAGATGCCAGCATCAGTGCTATCAGCCATCGACTCAACCACTCTTGAAACGATGCCTGTAAAGCCTTTTACGATGCCCATAAAGACGTTTTCATTGATGATATTTATGAGAAACGTTCCGCTAAAAACACCGATAAATAGCGACAATATAACGTCTTTTGTGATAAAAGCAAGTGCTATTGCCACAACAGGCGGTATAAGCGTGAAAACGCCGTAAATTTGTGCGTTTCTTTTGGCGACTTCTGGATCAACTCCAAAAAGCGCGACACTAAAAAATAGTAATAATAAAATTTGTCTCACAAGAACTCCTTAAAATTTTTCTATCGCAAGTCCAGCCCAAGTCTGCGTGTTCGCCATGACTTCGACCCTGTTTATATTGACACTCCCAGGCATATTTAGGCAGTTAAGCAAAATAGTCGCGATATCCTCAGACGTGATGAAATTTGTATTTTCATAAAGACTATCCGCCTTTGCCTTATCTCCTCTAAATCTAACCTCGCTAAATTCAGTCTTGCAAAGCCCTGGCTCGATGTTTGTCACCCTGATATTTGTGCCAACTAGATCGTTTCTTAAATTTAGACTAAACTGCTTTACAAAGGCCTTTGTAGCGCCATAAACGTTACTTCCAGGATATGGCCACGAGCCAGCTGTTGAGCCTAGATTAAAGATATAGCCCTTTTCTTGCTTGTAAAGTAGCGGTAAAACAGCCTTTGTAGAGTAGATAAGACCCTTTACGTTTGTATCTATCATCGCCTCAAAGTCCTCCACCTTCGCATCTATCGTCTTTTCAAGTCCAAGCGCCATGCCAGCGTTGTTTACAAGCACTTCGATATCCTTAAATTTATCAGGCAAGCTATCAACTGCGTCAAAAACAGCCTTTTTATCACGTATGTCAGCTACGATGATGTGAGTATCGCCAAGCTCATTTGCTAGCTTTTTTAGCCTATCTTCGCGCCTTGCAAGAGCGACTATCTTGTAGCCCTCTTTTGAGAGTCTTCTAGCGATCGCCTCGCCAAAGCCAGATGTCGCACCTGTCACAAAAGCTGTTTTTTTCATGGTTTTTCCTAATTGAAATTTGGTTTTAAACCCAAATTTTCTAAAAATTTGATCGTATTCTCGTTTTGCTCTTTCAAGGCGTAGTCAAGCGCGTTAAATCCCGCATCATCAGTTGCGTTCATATCAGCGCCGCTATCTATCAAAAGCTTTAAAATTTCAGGCGTTGCGTGAGCTGCTGCGTGCATAAAAACGCTTCTATTTGTATGCTCTAGGCCGCACGTATCTTCAACCTGCGCTTGACCAAAATTTATCATATTCATCTTGGTATTTTCATCTATGTAGCTCTCGTTCGCATTTGCCCCGCTCTTTAGTAAAAGCTCGCAAAGCGCCCTGTCATCAAACTGCACAGCGTAAAAAAGCGCACTTTTTCCAAAGAAATTTTTGTGATTTACATCAGCTCTATTTTTAAGTAAAATTTTTACATTTTCTAAATTTTTAAGAGCAAAAAATAGCGGCGTCTCATCGCCTAAATTTACGTCAGCCCCGCGCCTGATGATCTCTTCTATCATCTCGCTACTTTTGTCATTTAATAGCGCTATATCAAGTAAATTTGTAAGTTCTGCGGTGGTGAAATTTTTAGAATAAAGCAAATTTGCAAGCTCGTCTTGACTTAGCTTTTGAGCCATCACCTTTTGTTCTGGGGTTAAAATTTTAGCTTTATTTACATTTTTGCCGACACTAAAGCTTAAAAACTCATTTATCACGCTAGTTGCGTAGTAAGCGGCACTTGCACTATCAACGCCCAAAGCTTCATAAAATTTAACCAGCGGAGTTTGAGCGTTTTTATAAGCTTCGCTGAATTTTTTATATTTTAAAAAGTTAAACAAGCTCTCATTCGCCCAGTATCTAAAGTACTCCATCTGAGCGTCTTTTTGAGCCTCAGCCGCTTCTGGCTTTGCAAGCTCTTTTTGGTAGATTTCAGGAGCAAACGAGGCTTTTAGCAAGATCCATCTAAATTTATTTAAATTTTCTCTATAAACGCCCTCGCCAACGCAGCTTTGAGACTCGCTCCTCACAGCCACACTCGCATCAAAAAGCTCTTTTACCTCTTTTAAATTTAAAAGCGAGCCATCGCAATAAAATAGCCCTTCATTCGCATAAGCAAGCTCGTTTGGAGTAGTTTTAAAGCTCTCTTTTTTAGCAAGGTCACTGCACTCTAATGCATGCAAATTTACAAAAAGAAAACTGCTAAAAAAGAGAAAAAAAGCTACTTTTTTCATCAAAGCTCCTTAAAATTTCGCGATATTGTAACAAATTTATATACTAAACTCGCTTATTTCATTAAAATTTAGGTATTTATAAATTTGATCTTTGTTTAAACTAAGACTATCTCTTACTATCTTTTTATACTCACTAACGCTTGGCAAACGCCTTAGTAGCGCGCATACAGCGGCCAGCTCGGCACTTCCTAGATAGACCTTTGCGCCCATACCCATTCTGTTGTCAAAATTTCTTGTCGATGTCGAAAAAACAACGGCATTGTCATTTACTCTTGCTTGATTACCCATGCAAAGCGAGCAGCCTGGCACCTCTGTCCTAGCATTTAACCTCTTAAATATCTCATAAACGCCCTCATCTTCAAGCGTCTTTTTATCCATTTTAGTTGGCGGCGCGATCCAAAGCCTAGTAGTAAGCTTGCTCTCACGCTCTAATATCCTAGCAAGCGCCCTATAGTGGCCGATATTTGTCATACAGCTACCCACAAAGACCTCGTCGATATCGTGCGCTCTTTTGCTATCAGCTAAAATTTCACTTAGCGTCGCCACGTCGTCTGGGTCGTTTGGACAGGCCAAAATCGGCTCATCTATCTGCGACAAATCAATCTCTAAAATTTCAGCGTATCTTGCGTCCTTATCGGCTCTTAAAAGAGTTGGGTTTTCTAGCCACTTTTGCATCTTCTCTTTTCGCCTCGCAAGCGTTTCGTGGCTCTCATATCCTGCTTTTATCATAGCTTCAATTAGCGCAACGTTTGAGCGAACGTACTCAGTGACGCTAGCCTCGCTTAAATTTACCACACAAGCCGCCGCCGAGCGCTCAGCCGAAGCGTCACTTAGCTCAAATGCCTGCTCCACTTTTAGGCTCTCAAGCCCTTCTATCTCTAAAATTTTGCCCGCAAAAATGTTCTTTTTATCTTTCTTCTCAACGCTTAAAAGCCCTTTTTTGATAGCAAAATAAGGTATCGCATTGACAAGATCACGAAGCGTCACGCCCTCTTTTAGCTCGCCTTTAAATTTGATCAAAACTGACTCTGGCATATTTAGTGGCATCATGCCAAGCACCGCTGCAAACGCCACTAGGCCACTGCCTGCTGGAAAGCTGATACCAATAGGAAATCTCGTGTGACTATCGCCTCCAGTGCCCACCGTGTCAGGCAAGACCATGCGGTTTAGCCACGAGTGGATGACTCCATCACCTGGTTTTAAGCTAACTCCACCACGAAGCGTCATAAATTTAGGTAGGCTCTTTTGCATCTCAAGGTCGCTTGGCTTTGGATAAGCAGCCGTGTGGCAAAAGCTTTGCAAGACAAAATCCGCCCCAAAACTAAGGCTAGCAAGCTCTTTTATCTCATCTCTAGTCATGGGCCCAGTGGTATCTTGCGAGCCAACGGTCAAAATTTCAGGCTCCACGTATGCCCCAGCTCTCACGCCAGCCTTGCCGCAAGCCTTGCCGACCATCTTTTGAGCGAGTGTATAGCCACCGCCTAGCTCTTTTGGCTGATCTGGCTTTATGAAAATTTGCTCCTCGCCAAGTCCCAAGGCCTCTCTAGCCTTTTTGGTCACTTGCCTACCTATCATCAAAGGTATCCTGCCGCCTGCTCTTATCTCGTCGCTTAGGGTGTTTGGGCTAAGTTTAAAATTTGCCACGAGCTTTTTCTCGCTGCCTGCAAGCTTATAAATTTCGCCTTTAAATGGATAAATCTCTATCTCATCGCCCATTTCTAGCTCATTTACGTTTGCAACTATCGGCAGTGCGCCACTATCTTCAGCGGTGTTAAAAAATATCGGAGCTATGGTTGTGCCGATCACGATGCCACCCGTTTTTTTGTTTGGCACGCCCTCTATCTCATCGCCAAGATGCCACTGGATAGAGTTTATACCGCTCTTTCTACTGCTGCCAGTGCCGACCACGTCGCCAACATACGCCACGCTCTTGCCAAGGCTTTTTAGCTCTTTTAGGATTTCTAGCCCCTCAGGCATCTTTTTAACGAGCATCGCCTTTGCATGAAGCGATATGTCAGCCCTTGTGTAGGCTTCGCTTGCAGGGCTTAGATCATCAGTATTTGTCTCGCCAGGCACCTTAAAAACCACTGCCTTTATGCACTCATCAAGCGGCTTTTTGTGCGCAAACCACTCAGCGTTTGCCCAAGAAAGAAGCACCTCTTTTGCAAATTTATTGCTATTGGCTAGCTTTGCGATCTCGTCAAAATGCTCATGCACCAAAATGATGTTTTTTAACTCATTTGCCGCAGCTTGCGCGATAGTTTCATCGCTATTTTTAAGCGCTCGCACCAAAATTTCTACGTTGTAACCGCCAAGCATCTTGCCTAAGATTTTAATGGCACGAACTGCATCAAGCCCGTCTATTTTAAGCCCATCTATCACCTCGCCAAGAAATTCTGCCTTTATCTTTGCCGCATCATCAACACCTGGATTTACGCGATTTGCGAGTAAATTTATAAGAAATTTTAGATCGTTTTGCGCCTTTTCATCGCCACTAGAGTTGCCAGCAAGTCTCATTAGCTCGCAAATTTCGCTTGTTTGCTTGGCATTTAGCGCAAGCGGTGGCACGCCCTCTTTTTCTCGCTCACTCACGTGTTTTTCGTAGTCGGTAAAAAAGCTCATAAATTTCCTTTGTGATTTTGCTCGTTTTTAGTCCAAAACCGCTGATTTTGCTTGCATTTTATCAAAAAGCAAAACAATCTAAAGTAAAATTTGCCCAAAATTTCAAATTTCAAGGAGCAAATGTGTCAAAAGCCTACCTAAAATCGCCCATTGGAATTTTAGAGATCGTCGCTAATGAAAATGGAATTTGTGAGATAAATTTTGTAGATAAATTTGAAAAAGTAGCGGTAAAAGATGAAAATTTAAAGCTTTGTTTAGATGAACTAGAGGCTTATTTTAACGGAGAGCTTAAAAAATTTAGCGTTAGACTTGATGTAAAAACGACCAAATTTAGAGCTAAAATTTATGACGTTTTACAAAAAGTGCCATACGGCGAAACGACCACATACGCAGCTCTTGCACTTGCTGCAGGTCATAAAAACGCTTACCGAGCAGCTGGATCTGCAAATGCCAAAAACCCAGTGCCTATCATTATCCCCTGCCACAGAGTGCTCTCTCACAGCGGCCTTGGTGGCTACTCAGGCGGCGAAGGCCTGCCAACTAAAATTTGGCTACTAGAGCACGAAGCAAAGCATAAATAGCTAAAAATTTAAATTTGACCTTCAAAAGTTTTCATTAAATTTTAAACTTTCACTCACTCCTAAGAATTGACTACTAAAATTTGGCTTCGCTTGCAGCTTAGCTCAAATTTTAGAGCCGAAATTACTCGTTCATGAAATTTTAAAATTTGCGAAAACTTACTTGATAGCAAAACGCATGCGGCACGATAGTGCTATCGCATGCACTTCTAACGTGCGAGGGGTTTGGAGGATTTAAAAAGGGGGATAAGGGGACGGCCTCGTAACTCGAGTCCCCTTGTCTCCCTTTTGAATAAAAGAACCTAAAAAATAAAGTCTGTATTTTAAAGAATAGAAATTTACTATCGCACAAATTTTAAAATTCCATTCACTCGCAAGAATTGACTACTGATTTTAGGTCTCGCAAAGCTTGCCACTAAAATCAGAGCCGAAATTACTCGTTCATGAAATTTTAAAATTTGCCTGACTTTCTATTGCACAAAACGCATGCAATTGCGCTAAAGCACCGCATGCATTTTTGTTTAAGCTTTTTGATTATTAAATTTAAAGCAGTTGGATAAAAATTAAATTTAAAAATATTAAAATTCCAACCCAGTCTAAACTAGGTTGGAATTTATGAAGATTGATGAAGTAGTTTGATTAAAATTTATTCTTTCTTACTTCACTTACTATTGTCTTGGCCATGTTATCAACATCGC
>NZ_CABPUX010000001.1:394389-398229 GCF_902460715.1 Campylobacter concisus
GATTATCTATTTGAGCAACTGATTGATTTATCATATTTATTCCTTCACTTTGCTCTTTTATAGATTCACTCATCTCATTTATTGATTGAGCTAATACATTTGTATTTGCTTCTATCTCACCAAGTGATTTTTGAGTTCTTTCTGCTAGTTTTCTAACTTCATCAGCAACAACTGCAAACCCTCTACCATGCTCTCCTGCACGTGCAGCTTCTATTGCAGCATTAAGTGCTAGAAGGTTTGTTTGGTCTGCTATATCTCTAATGATAGTTATGATGTTTTTGATTTCATCACTTTGTCTTATAACATCAGCTGTCTTTTGAGAGATGGCATTCATTGAGCTAGACATTTGCTCAACTGCAGCAGCACTTTCTTGAAGCGAGCTTGCTTGAGTGCTAGCACCTTGCGTTAGCTCTTTCATAGCTGAAGCCAGAGTTGTAGCTTTTTCTTCAAGCATCTTGGCATCATTTAAATTTGAGTTTAGCATAGTGCAAATTACTTCACCCATATTTGATACTCCAAGTATCATAGCTTTTAGATCGGCTTCTAGCTCGTCATTTATCTCAACCTTTGCTGTAAAGTCATTTTTAGTATATGAGCTAAGAACATTTGTTATGCCCTTTAAATTTGCCGAGATAGATGTAAAGAATTTATTTAGTAGCTCTTTTAGTTCATTTAGTGATGGGTTGTTTGGAGTTGAGCCTATCTTTGCTCCAAGGTTTCCTTTGATCATCAAATTTGCTACCTTATTTAGCTCATCTATCATAGTGCTATCTTTTTTGATGCCAGCTATGACTTTGTCGATGTTCTCATTTATCGCCTTGCTCATCTCACCAAATTCGTCATTTGATCTTACCTCTAGCTTGTTTGGTGCTTTTGCTTCGTAAGTTACAAATTTAAATACATCATCAAGCTTAGACTGGATGATTTTTATAGGGTTAAGAGACTTTTTAAGTAAGAAATAGACAAATGCTGAGAGGATAACGATAAATAGCACTGCGAGGATTAGCTGGATCTTTAGGAGGGGCATAGTCTGGCTCGTGAAAGTATCGGCATTTATCGCAGCAACTGCGAGCCACCCATCGTCGTTTATAGGTAAAATTTTAGCCAAGACATTTTCGTTTTTCGCATTTTTATAAGAGATTAGTCCGTTTTCATCAAAGTCTTTACTTGCAAATTTAGCAGCCAAGGTCTTAGTCGTTTCAACAGAACTATTTATAAGACTTTCGTCCTCATGTAACAAGATAACACCATCTTTGTCCATAAAATAGACATAGCCAAACTCAGTTTTACCCATCTTTAGAAGCTTTTTACTTAAAAGCCTGATATTAACATCAGTAAATGTAGCTCCCGCAAGCTTGCCGTCCTCTACTATCGGTGTAGAGAAAGTCATGCACAGATCGTGCTCTGGAGCGACCATGTCTATATATGGCTTTGTAAAGATGGTTTTTCCACTACTCTTTGCGGCGATATACCAGCCCCTACCCCTTGGTTCGTATTTATCTTTTTCTGGGGTTAAGGTTTTACCATTTGAGCCATAAGTATAGCCGTTGCTCTCTGCTGCAAAATAAGCACCTATGACTATTGATTTTAAATTTTCTTTTGTAGATTTTAAACGAGCAAGAATTTCATCTTCTCTACCGATACTACCTGCTAGCTTGTTTGCAAGCTTTTGCGAGTCCTCCATGTAGTCATCAATAAAACTTTGCGTCACAGACTTTATGTCAGATAGAATTTGATCTTGGTTTTGGCTGATCAGCTTCACCACCTCCTCTTTTGCGTTAAAGTAGCTAACAGCCGACATCGCAGCAAAACATACACTCAAAAGAACAATAAGCGTCAATGCGATCTTGTTTGATATAGATCTCATTTCATCCTCCTTGTGAAATATTAGTAGAATTATATTATTTAAAATATAAATTTAATCTTTTGTTTTAAATAATATTTTATATTAAATAATGATTAAATCTATAAAAATAACGTAAATTAGCAATATAATAAAAATTTTTTAATTAAATTTGATTTATTTTATAAAATATATTTGAAGTAAAATATTTAATTTTTAACATTAAACTGGTTTATGAACTAAATTTATGCTAGATAAACTTAAACAAAAGAGAAACTTCTTAAAATTTTACATGTAACGAGAGTTTAAATTTGTGAATGATCTGCGAAATTTAACCTAAAAAGTATTATAAAATTTAGCCAGAGACCAAGCCGAACTGGCTAAATTTGGTGATATTTAAATTCCTTTATAGCCAACTATATTTAGCCCAAAACCAGCTAAGCTTACAAATTCTTTATTTTTATTTGAGCTTAGAAGCTCGATATCCTTTACGCCAAAGTGATTTAAAATTTGCGCTCCGATGCCGTAGTCTTTGCTTGTGTTTGAGTTGTCGCTATCTAAAAAGATCAAAATTCCACCATTTTGGCTTAGAAATTTGATGGTTTTTAAAAGCTCTTCGTATTTTGGACTGCTCAAAAGCTCATGATCGGCTAGTATCTTTTGAAATTTGACATTTGCCTTGCTCTTTAGCTCGCCAAAAAGATAAGCTGAGTGGATTTTACCTTTGTGGTCGGTGATATCGTATCTTGTGGCCGCGTAGTCTGCGATCTTGACATCACTTTTTTCGCCAACTCTTATGAGGCTTTCATGGCTTAGTCTATACTCGACCAGATCAGAAACGCTGATCATATTTAGCCCAAATTTCTTACAAAACTCCTCTAAATAATCGCGCCTTGCCATGGTGCCATCTTCTTTTACGATCTCGCATATCGAAGCCATCGGGCTAACGCCAGCGAGCTTACAAAGATCGACTGAGCCCTCGGTGTGTCCTGTGCGAACGAGCACGCCGCCATTTTTAGCGATGAGTGGGAATATGTGTCCTGGGCGCACGAAGTCTTCAGGCTTTGAGCTAGCATCAGCCGCAAGCCTGATCGTCATATCGCGCTCGTATGCGCTAACGCCAGTTGTTGCGTCTTTTGCGTCGATCGTGACCGTAAATGCTGTCTCGTGGCTCGATGTGTTTTTGGCTACCATTAGCGGCAGGTCAAGCCTTTTAGCATTTGCTTCGTCCATCGCGAGACAGAGTACGCCCTTTGCATGAGTGATAGCAAAATTTACCTTTTGCATGTCGCTGCTAGCTGCTGAAAAGACTAGATCGCCCTCGTTTTCGCGGTCCTCGTCATCGACCATTACGACCATTTTGCCATTTTTTATATCCTCAATCGCTCTTAATACATTTTCAAGTGCCATAATTGTCCTTTTATAAATTTTTACGATTATATTGATATTTTGATAATCAAAAGATAAAAATAATATTTTTTCTTTGCCAGTAATCACTTTTGAGAAAAAATAGAATTTACACCAAATTTTAAGCTTTTGAGGTTGATATTAGCCATTTGGCAGGATAAAAATTTATATGTATATTTGCGCGATAAAACAAATTTTGACTTTAAATTTTAAAATATGCCTTAATGTCAAGCAACAACAAGTTGTTATTTTAGCTTATTAATAGCACTATAAAGATAATTGAAACTTAAATATTATTCATTTAGAAAATCGAGTGAAATTTATGCTGTTATCGTTGCTTTAGCTATAAAAGCTAAAAATTTTAATAGAAAAATATATTTTAAATTATTCTAAAGACAATATTTTATGTATTATTTTACATATTATTTAACAAAATATTTTTATAAAAATTTGCATTAAATTTAAAAAATAAAGACAAAAATAAAAAAAATATGAAAAATTTAAAAAGTAGATGGCGCAGCGGACGGGGCTCGAACCCGCGACCTCCGCCGTGACAGGGCGGCATTCTAACCAACTGAACTACCGCTGCA
>NZ_CABPUX010000001.1:398450-410379 GCF_902460715.1 Campylobacter concisus
AAAGTAGAGTCCTGAGCCACTAGACGAAAGGGTCATAAACCCAAAAAATGGTGTCCTGCGTTGGATTCGAACCAACGGCCCCCTCATTAAAAGTGAGATGCTCTACCGACTGAGCTAGCAAGACATGATTATTTAAAAAAGAATTGAGATTATACAAAAAACATTATTATATGTCAAGAAAAGAGCATTTGAATTTCAGAATAAGTCTTTGATTTTATTTAGCTACATTATTTTAAAATAAAAAATAAATTCTAAAAAATTTATTTTATATAATTGTCTATTTTTTAGAAAATTTTGAGTTATAATCCATTTTAGCAACAAATAAGGAGCAAGGATGATCATTATAAATTCACGCCTACCTACTCAAAATTTAAAAATAGCAAAGTCTTTATCCAGGCTCATACAAGGCTATATTTATAGCTATTTGCCAAAGGCTGAACATGACGGATATACACATAAAGAGAGTGGTAAAAATTTTAAAAGATCAAATTTTGATTTTAGATTAAATGGCTTAAGTTTAGAGATAAGATTTAGCTCGTTTGTACCAGAATTTGAAAAAACGATCGCTTTTGCTGTGCTAAAAGATGGTTTAAAACTTGGCAATATTTGTTTGCTTGATACGTCTGTGTCAGTTAAAGAGCATAGAATTTCACAAAATGAGGCTATTTTTCAAGGATGCGTAGCGTGTTCGGTCGTTGGACTTTTGGGATACAAAGTGCATCTTGAACCGCAAGACTCTAGGCATCTTGAAATGATGAAAACAAACGCGCTGCAAAGATTTGAAACACTTATGAGGTATAAATATAAGGGCGAGTTTGAGCTAAATTTGCTTTGGCAAAATTTACAAAAACCTTTTTATTTTTACTATGGCAACAACAATATGCCAGTCAGAGCATGGCCTGCAAAATGGCATATCAAAGCAAAACCAGAGCTTATAAATTTGATCCTTGATGTGGGAGTTGGTAGTGGATGTATGAACTGCGGACTTGGATTTTTAGAAGTGGTAGAAGAAAAGCAAGTTATGTAGAATATAAATTTCAAATCCTATAAGGATAAAAGCTTAATACTTGCTTTTCAAAGTAGGCATTTTATATAAAATGCCATAAAAAATCAACTAAATCAGTGTAAAATATAATAACTTGACTTTTAAAAATATTTGGAGTAGAGTAACACTTACTTAGTTTAAGGAGCATGTTTTGGCTGATATAGTTAAAATTCTTGCTGACATAGGCGAGGTATATGAAAAAGAAGAGCTTAAGCTCAAAAATGGCGCTCACAAATACGACAAGATCAAAGTCTATCTTTGCGATATAGCGACCAAGCAGATCGAGCCAAATTTAAACATAAGCAAAGATGACTTAATAATATGTAGATTTGGCGTTGGAGCAAATTCTGGCAATCTTTTCCCAAATTCTCAATTTTTATCCAAAGAAATAAATAAAGACGAAGCTAAATTCATAAGAGGCATTTTGAAATCTATTTCAAATTTGCTCTCCTTTTTTGAGCCAAACATTATAGAAAAAGACGCTATTTTATCCATACTATTAAGCATAAACGAAGAATATTTTGTTGGTATTATAGATGAGATCAAAGGTCTTGATGAGTTAAAAAACGAAAAAGGCAAAAAAGTCGCTACTTTTTTCTCGCTCTCATATAATGGCAAGCCGGTTTCTGCATATTTTAAACAAATTTTTGAAAATCATATCAGCGTAAAAGAGCAAAAATCATCTTACGGATACGATATTTTGACAAATGAAAAAGGTATCGGCGGAGATGCAAATTTAGCGTTTTGCTCGGTAAATGAGATGCCTGCTAATATGCAATTTATCAAATCAAAGCTCCTGCCACTGAGCGCCAATAGCGCAAAAAAGGTAGAAAATGGCTTTAAAGCGATAAAAGATAAGCTATCGCATAATTTTTATGGTATGAAAATGGCGATTTTACCGACTATTTTGAGTAGCTCAGTAAATTTAGAAGAGATCGTAAAAATACTTGAAGAGACTTCAAAGAGCGACATAAAAAATATTGAAATCGCCGAGGAAGCCATAAAATTTAGCATAGATTATTATCTCGAGACAACAGCTAAAAAGCAGGAAAATTTACCTGTTTTAAATACGATTTTATTTTACACGCAAAGCAACGCTGCTATCGATTTAAAGCTTGCGATAGACGATGTTTTACCATCTTTTATCTCTCGCATCTCAAATTTAATGAGCCGTTTTAACATAAAAGCCTTCTATGAAAAAAATAGCGGCACAGATGAGACGATCTATCTGCAAAATTTATTTGAAAGCAGGCTTGGCGTGATGAGCTTTTTACTATCAAGAAATAAATTTGATTTAGAGATTATGATAGAAAGATATAGCGATCTGATTTATCATGGTAGCGTCAATAAAAGTTACGCAAAAAAGTTGGAATGGAGCAAATATTTTAACGATTTTTATAAAGAAAGAAAGTTTGAAAATATTGCAAAATATCAAAATTTCTTTAATGAGATCGATGTCTTAAACAAAAAACTAGTCTTTCAAAAGGAGTGCGATTTGGAAAATTTAACCGATAAAAAAGAACTGATCAAAGAGCTAATCAAAAATAGCGAGTTTTTAAATCAAAACGATGCGCTCATTAGCGCTTATTTGCTCGGTATGCTAAGTGCAGCAATGATAAACTGGCAGCTTGGCGTGAACGGCGGCCTATCTTTTAGCAACTGGCTCAATGACTGCGGATCTATAAGTATGGAAAATTTAGAGCGAATTTGGACCAAGTGCGACGAGATGATTAGAAAGCTTAAGGCCGCTTCTGGCAAGCCAAATTCTAACATTGAAAACATAAAAGAGTGTTTGATCGAAATTTTACCGCAGGTCTTTTCTAAGGAGAGAAAGATGGTAAAAACCTCGCATACTACGCTTGCTTTTGCTATGGGCGGAAGTGACTATCGTAAATTTATAAAAGAAAAAACAAAATAAGGAGAATAAGATGCAAAAAAAAGAGATACTTTTTTTATGGGACGGAGAGAACTGGAACCCAAACGGCGATATGCTAAAAGATAACGCTCCTAGGCGAGATGATGAAACTGGAGTAGCTGAGGTGACGGACGTGCGTATAAAAAGGACTATTAGAGATGAGATCATGAAAAAAGATGAGGCGTCGATTTTTATAAAGGAGTATAGGATAGAGGATGCCCTACTAGACGCTAAAACTGCGATCAGACAGAGCATAAATATAAAGCAAAACAAAAGCGAACTGCAAAAAGAAATTTTGTCAAAATTTATCGATATCCGCGCATTTGGCGGAGTTTTGCCTATTTCAGATAAAGACGAGATGAAGCAAGACAAAGAGATAAAAACTGCAGGTGTTCAATTTACTGGGCCAGTGCAGTTTAGACTAAGCAAATCCCTAAACAAGGTCGAAGTGGAGCATGTTAAAGGAACTGGCGCTTTTGCTAGCGACTACGATCCAAATGATCCAAAAAAACAAAAAGATCAAGCGACTTTTAGAGAAGAGGAATTTATAAAATACGCTATTTTTGCTACTTATGGCATCATAGATAACTATAATGCGACAAAAACAGGCTTTAACGAAGCCGATGAGGCTAAAATTTTAAAAGCCTTGTGGCACGGCACTAAAAACCTAACAACTCGCTCCAAAATCGGTCAAACTCCAAGATTTATGCTAATCATCACATACAAAGACGATACGTTTGCAGGCGATCTAAACAATAGCATAAGCCTAAAAAGCGAAAAAGAAGATAGAGTGATAAGAAGCATTAATGAATACACTATCGACTTTACAAATTTAAAAAATAAACTCGCGAGATATGCTGCAAATATAGAAAAGATAGAGTATATGAGTGATTATGATTTTGAAACGATAAACAAAGAAAATTTTGATAGTAGCTGGAAAAAGATAGAGGCA
The DNA here is from genome assembly GCF_902460715.1 of Campylobacter concisus. Lineage (GTDB taxonomy): Bacteria > Campylobacterota > Campylobacteria > Campylobacterales > Campylobacteraceae > Campylobacter_A > Campylobacter_A concisus_AK. The sequence goes on from NZ_CABPUX010000001.1 coordinate 402,363, forward strand.
TAAAATGAGCATTGTTACTTTTAGATTATTTGGCGATTACGCTCATTTTTCGCATCCAGCGACGATTTACTCTAGCTTAACCTATCCAGTGCCGCCAAAAACTACCATAATGGGCTTTTTAGGCGCCGTTATAGGCGAGGAGGACTATTTTAAGCTTTCAAACATCCAATACAGCGTAAAAATAGATAGGCAAATTTTAAAAAAAAGTTTTGTCTTTAACGGCATAAAATTTGCCCTATCAAGCAATATGCACATAGAGGAAGGCTATCAAAACGCAAAAGAGAAAAAGCAGTTTTACAGAGAGCTAATCTGCTCGCCGTCTTATGTCGTATTTTTAAATTTAGAAAATTTAGAGCAAAGTTATCAAGATAAAATAATCTCAAATTTAAAGGAGCATAAAACCGCCTTTACGCCCTATCTTGGGATAAATTTTTGTATAGCTGATTTTAGCTGGATCGATATAAAAATATGCGAAAAAATATCGCAAGATGAAAGCTTTATAAATACATTTACGCTTATGGATGATTTTGTTTTTGAAGGCATTAATGAAAATGCGAAATTAACTACGGCAAGAATGCCTTGTGGCTGCGAAAATGGACGAATTTTTAAAGATTTTAAAGACTTTGTAATGGAGATAAGCGGCAAAGAGCTTATAAAATCTAAAAATCACGGAAATATTTATCAAATAAACGATGAAAGAGTCTATTTTATTTGACGAGTTTTGGTCTCATCCAAATAAACTTTTAGAAAATCATATAAAAAATATGATCTCGCCTGACGATGAAGAGCTGGGTAAGCAGGTCAAGCTCTATCACGACATCGCAAAACTGAAAAATAATTTTCAAATTTACATCAGAGATACTTCAAACGACAAGCTAGATAAAAACCACTCGCTCTTGTCGGCATATTTTTTCTTGTTAAACTCAAAATTTGATGAGATACTAACCCTGTTTGGCTTTCTTGCCATCGTTTCGCACCACGGCGACGTGGTAAATTTAATGACGCTAGCCAGAGAAGCTAATAAATTTTTTAAAAACCAAAAAGAGCTAGAGCAGTGGGACGAAGTGGCTGGCGCTGCTAAAAACATTAAGATTTATTCTGGATTATCTACAAAAAAAGATGAGTTTTTAGATAGAGCAGAAAAGCTTCGTCAATACTTAGTTTTATCGCAATACAGGCACAAATTTACCTATGAGGACTTTATAAATTTCAAAAGTCTATATTCAAATTTGATTTATAGCGATAAATTTGAAGCTATTTTTAGCATGCCAAAACAGCAAACCAAATATATACCGATAGACGTTTTAGAGAGTGATATCCAAAATTTGTCGCCAAATAAAAAGCGAGATGCGTTTAGAAATTTCGTCTTAAATAACTTTGACGAAAACTACAAACTTTTTACTTTGACTGCGCCTACGGGCTATGGCAAGACCTTAACGGCATTAAATTTTGCATTGAAATTTAATAAACCTCGCATAATTTATGCGCTTCCTTTTACCTCAATAATCGATCAAACCTACGATATAGTCGTGAAAATTTATAAAAATAGCGATATTTTGGTCAGCAAGGCACATCACAAAACGACGATAGATGAAGAAAATTTAACCGACGAAGACAGATACTCAAAGATCAAATTTCTAATGGAGTCTTTTAGTGGCGAGATAAACGTAACTACGCTTTATCAGCTGATATTTGCGCTATTTGGTAACAAAAACAAAGATAATGTTAAATTTAATCAGCTAAAAAATAGCGTCGTTATCATCGATGAAGCGCAAGCGATCCCATATAACTTTAGAAAAGATTTTATCCTGCTTTGCGAGATCATTTCGCAGAGGCTTGGCACTATTTTTATATTTATGTCGGCGACGATGCCAGTTATCAAAAGCGAGAAATTTAAAGAAATTTCAAATTTAGACTATTTTGCAAAGCAGGACAGATACGTCATAAAATGGCTTGATATAGGCGGCGAAGATGAGCTTTTAGAAAAAATTTGCGAGGCTGCAAGCGATAAAAATACCATCGTCGTCGTAAATACTATCAAAAAAGCGCAAGAGCTATTCGCAAAGCTAAGGGATAAATTTAGCTGCTTTTGCCTAAACGGATATATGTATGACGATCACAAGTGCGCCACTATAGAGGCTGTAAGGTGCGCGATAGATAAAAGCAAAGTTGATCCACTCGCAAGCAAAATTTTACTTATCTCCACGCAGTCCATCGAAGCTGGAGTGGATCTTGACTTTGACATTGGTTTTCGCGAAGTCTCACCTATTAGCTCTATCATACAAACAGCAGGCCGCGTAAATAGGCATTTTGGAGAAATTTGCGGCGAGCTATACGTCTTTCCTGAAATAAGCAAATTTACAAATTTGATTTACGGCGATTTGTATAAAGTAAGCGGAGCTATTTTGGGCGATCTTAAGCAAAAAGAGGTGCGAGAGAGCGAAATTTTGGAAATTTCAAATTTGTATTTTCAAAAGATAAGCAATCAACTGGAAAATTTGCATATAAAAAGCGAGATAGAAAAGTTGGAATTTGAAAATATAAACCAAAAAATCGAGGATATCATGAATGACAACTACAAACAAACCATAATAATCGAGCCTGAAGAAAATTTCATTAAAGATTTTGAAGCTAAAATTTTTGAGATCAAAAATAGTCCAAATGAGAAATTTACCATAAGAGATCTTTTTAAAAACCACATCAGAAAGTTGTCGAAATTTAGCATAAATGTAACGTTAAAAGATATGAATAAACTAATGCCAAATTTAAAACAGATAAACGGACTAAAAGATATGTTTTATCTGCCGTTTGGCTCGTCTTATTTTTATAGTGCCGAGTATGGCCTTAAAAAAGATACAAATTTAGACATAACCGACGAGGTATTTGACTAATGTTCTCAAAAGATCAGATCACTGGCACGCTTGTGAATTACTACGTCACCTGCAAGCGTGAGGCGTGGCTTTACGCACATCAGATCCACGCGGACCAAGAGGATGAAAACGTGCTAATGGGCAAGGCTTTGGCTGATATCAAAGAGCAAGATCTGCAAGAATTTGCCTTTGGCAACCTTAAATTTGACAAACTCTCAAAACAGCACGGCCACTACCTCATCACTGAGTATAAAAAGAGCCTAAAAAACGAGCTTGCAGGCAAGATGCAACTGCTTTTTTACATCTATCTTTTAAAAACGGGCTTAAATTTAAAAGAGGTAAAAGGCAAACTAATAAGCGGTAAAAAGGTGATATTAGTTGATGACACCAGCGAAAATTTCGCTCTAGTAGAGCAAATTTTAAGCGAGATAAGCGCACTTGCAAATTTAGAAAAGCCGCCCAAATTTACGCAGGGCAAATTTTGCCAAAACTGCGCATATCACGACTATTGCACTGCTTAGGAGGCAAGATGTATGTGATACTTTTTTACGACATCGCAGGGCGCGAGCAAAAAGAGCGAAATAACGCAAATCGTATCAGAAAAGCGGTCGAGAAGTTTCTGCCTCGCGTGCAGTTTTCAGTCTATGAGGGCGAGATCCGCGAGAGCGACTTTAAAAAACTAAGCAAGACGCTGCAAAAAGAGTGCGTAAGCGAGCTAGACTCCATCGTCATCTATACATTTAACTCACTAAAATACTCCGAGCGCATCGTCATTGGCGTAGATAAAAATAGCCCGGTATTTAGCTAAGGAGCAAATATGCAAAAGAGCGACAGAACGCACTTTATACTTAGTCCAGGCAGGCTTTATAGGCAAGATAACAATATCTACTTTGAAAAATTTGACGAGACAGGCGCGCTCGCCGCTAGTAAAATTTTGCCGGTAAATGCGATCGATGAAATTTACGTGCTGGCAAAAGTGCAGATCGACACCTACACCATCGCATTTTTAGCGGATAATAACATCCTTTTGCACATCTTTAGTCCGTATCAGAGCTTTCGCGGGAATTTCTACCCAAATACGCCAAACTCCGTAAATAAAAGCGGCTTTGTGTTGCTTTGTCAGCTCCGCTCATTTGATGATCCGATCAAACGTGCATATATCGCGCGCGAGATCACTAGAGCCCACATCATAAACGACGCGGCAAACTGCAAAAGACACGGCGTAAAATTTGACGCACAGCCACACCTAAAGGCACTAGATGCCGCCACTAGCGTGCCTGCTATCATGGCGGTAGAGGGTGCATTCCAAAAGCTCTACTACGAAAAGTGGAACGAGATCATCGCAGATCAGCGAAGCTTTAAATTTACCGTCCGCTCAAAGCGCCCGCCAGCTGATAAGATCAACAGCTTCATAAGCTACGTAAATACGCGTATCTACAATATCTGCTTAAGTGAAATTTACAAGACCGAGCTAGATCCTCGCATCGGCTTTTTGCACGAGCCAAACTACCGCGCGCTAAGCCTACATCTCGACCTTGCGGAGATTTTTAAGCCGATCTTGGGAGATACGCTGATTTTTAACATGCTAAATAAAAAAGAGATCACCGCAAAAGACTTCCAAACGGACGCTGGCAGGATAAAATTTAGCAACTACGCCGTGCAAAAGATCGAGCTAAAGATGATCTCGCGCCTTTGCGAGACGCTCACGGTGGGCGGTAGGGAGCTAACGTGGAGGCAGGTGATCCGACGCGAAGCAAATAAGCTTAAAAAGTGTATCTGCGAGGACGCGCCTTATGAAGGCTTTGGGTGGGAGTGAAATCGCATTTTAATAAAGCGTTTTTTAAGATTTTAAAAAGCTTGAAATTTAGGGCTTGGCGTATTTATACATGGCTAAAATTTAGTCAAATTTAAGGCGAAAAAATATAGACTTCTTGCATCAAAAGGCCTATAAATCAGCTTTTTGGTGCTATTAAAATTTACTCCGTTGGAGTTTGAAACAAAAAATAGCTTGGTTTTCTTCATCGGCTACAAAATCATTAAAATTTACTCCGTTGGAGTTTGAAACTAAAGCGTTTTTGAATGGCTATTGAATAATCAAAATATTAAAATTTACTCCGTTGGAGTTTGAAACAATGGTTTTGGCATTTTTAAAAATAAAGATAACGAATTAAAATTTACTCCGTTGGAGTTTGAAACAATGCGTATATAATAGCTTGTTTTGTATACCCGCAATTAAAATTTACTCCGTTGGAGTTTGAAACAAGGTAAGAGTTTTTTATTAATTTGACAAGAGCCAATTAAAATTTACTCCGTTGGAGTTTGAAACCAAATATCAAAGGTTATATCTTTTCTAAAGTAAGAAATTAAAATTTACTCCGTTGGAGTTTGAAACAGATAAGCTCGTAATAACTAATGTAATTATCAAAAAGAATTAAAATTTACTCCGTTGGAGTTTGAAACAAAGTCAAAAATTTTCAGAGAAGAGATTTAAAATAATTAAAATTTACTCCGTTGGAGTTTGAAACGCAGTGGTCTTTTTGTTTATGCCACTAAGAACTAAGAATTAAAATTTACTCCGTTGGAGTTTGAAACCTACTAACTTTACCAAGCCCCATATTTGCAAGTGAAAATTAAAATTTACTCCGTTGGAGTTTGAAACATCGTGATAAGTCTGAAAAGCAGTTTGTTAGCTTTATTAAAATTTACTCCGTTGGAGTTTGAAACAAGAGTGGTTTGATTATGCTGGACTACCTTATCACTTATTAAAATTTACTCCGTTGGAGTTTGAAACCACGAAGCAAAAAGCCATGAGTGGCACGAAAAAAATTAAAATTTACTCCGTTGGAGTTTGAAACTGATGAACGAAGCGACGATGACGGCGACTGGGTATTATTAAAATTTACTCCGTTGGAGTTTGAAACAATTTTGTTTTTTCTGCTGTTTGAGTTAGGCTCTTGCCATTAAAATTTACTCCGTTGGAGTTTGAAACGTTGATGCTGGACTTTGTGAGATGAAAGAACGCTATTAAAATTTACTCCGTTGGAGTTTGAAACAGAAATAAAACCCATTGGTAATTCAATACGGCCACATTAAAATTTACTCCGTTGGAGTTTGAAACAATGTAAGTCAAAATCGATGTGATCGGATAAAATAATTAGAATTTACTCCGTTGGAGTTTGAAACATGGCTATAAAAACGCCTATTTGGCTTTGCTTTTGGATTAGAATTTACTCCGTTGGAGTTTGAAACGAAAATCGGCTATCTCTCTCTTTTTAATGATAAAAATTAGAATTTACTCCGTTGGAGTTTGAAACCTTTTAAATGGTTATCAATTCTAGGATCATCTGGATTAGAATTTACTCCGTTGGAGTTTGAAACTTGTTGATAGCATGTATAAAGCCCTAGATCATATGGGAATTAGAATTTACTCCGTTGGAGTTTGAAACCAGCAACAAGAGAACCGGGAGCTAAAGAAGCGAAATTAGAATTTACTCCGTTGGAGTTTGAAACAATCTAAAAAGTGTAATAGCTGAATAGCAACCTTCGGATTAGAATTTACTCCGTTGGAGTTTGAAACAAGCCATTTTAGCTTTTTTGATATCTCTTGATTGAATTAGAATTTACTCCGTTGGAGTTTGAAACATGTGAGTAGCAAACCACTCTCCCGCTCTCAATTTATTAGAATTTACTCCGTTGGAGTTTGAAACAAATTTGTAGCACTAACGTCTCTTTGCCTGCGAATTTATTAGAATTTACTCCGTTGGAGTTTGAAACCGGCAAAGGCGTAATTAAAGGCATTTTTGAGATAAGCATTAGAATTTACTCCGTTGGAGTTTGAAACAAAATATAAACCTTGATTATGATCTAAATACCATGTTCATTAGAATTTACTCCGTTGGAGTTTGAAACGTCTATGAGTTTTATAAACGAGAGTTTTGGGATAAATTAGAATTTACTCCGTTGGAGTTTGAAACTCGCTCATTTCGCACCCTCTTAAACGGATTTACGCACCATTAGAATTTACTCCGTTGGAGTTTGAAACTTAATAAAAAAATAGCTTTTTTCGTGAAAAAATGTATTATTAGAATTTACTCCGTTGGAGTTTGAAACTCTAAAAACGTAAGCGTAAAGCCAAAGATAAATTTTTATTAGAATTTACTCCGTTGGAGTTTGAAACTTTTGTCGTAATGTCTTTATTTGAAACCGATAAATCTATTAGAATTTACTCCGTTGGAGTTTGAAACCGTTTGGGTGATCGTCTTGCTACTTGTGGCGCAAATCAATTAGAATTTACTCCGTTGGAGTTTGAAACTTGACATCTTCGACAACGTAGTTTTTAAGATCGAATTAGAATTTACTCCGTTGGAGTTTGAAACGATTGAAGTAAAGCGACTAAGAAAATCAGCCCTGATTAGAATTTACTCCGTTGGAGTTTGAAACAAGTTGTTTTGGTTGATAAAATTTCAAGGACTGAAAGAATTAGAATTTACTCCGTTGGAGTTTGAAACAGTATGACAAAGGTTTATCCCTAAAATTCTCAACATTAGAATTTACTCCGTTGGAGTTTGAAACAGTATGACAAAGGTTTATCCCTAAAATTCTCAACATTAGAATTTACTCCGTTGGAGTTTGAAACTAGATCCTGACGCTTACGAACAAGGCAATACTGAATACATTAGAATTTACTCCGTTGGAGTTTGAAACGTCCAGCTTTTGGTGCTTGGCTGGCTTCTTGTTTTGATTAGAATTTACTCCGTTGGAGTTTGAAACGTCATTTTTCTCGGTGCGATTAAAAAACATAACTTTTATTAGAATTTACTCCGTTGGAGTTTGAAACAGTATATGGAACAGGCTCACAAGTGGAGATTATACAATTAGAATTTACTCCGTTGGAGTTTGAAACATAAAAATAGGATATGAATTTTATTTTATGAATTTATATTAGAATTTACTCCGTTGGAGTTTGAAACAAAGGGACAGTATAAGTTCTTGTTTTAAAGTTTATATTTGACACAAATTAGAAAAACGACTTGATCAAAGATAAAATGAAGCAAATTATCGGATAAATGAAATTTAAAGAGTGTTGTGAAATTTTTTGTCAATTATAATTAAAACAAAAAATATATGAATTTTTAAAGCCTACTTGT
>NZ_CABPUX010000001.1:410627-425441 GCF_902460715.1 Campylobacter concisus
ACTTGTAAAAGACAGCAGGCCTTAAAATATTTTATTTCTCTAGTTTTTCTTTAAGTTTTTCTTTTTTAGATTTAGCTTTTGAAACCGCTTTTTCTTTCTTATCTTTTATTTTATCAGCAGCTTTATCTTTTTCTTCTTTTGCTTTTTCGCTTACACTAGCTTCATCTTCTTTACTAGAAGTTAGCTCTTCTTTAGTTTTAGAAGCTTTCTTTTTAAATTTATCTTTTTTATCAGAGATTTTTTCTTTCATCTCGTCTTTTGCCTCATCCATTTTCTTCTTACCAGCTTTTGCTTTTTCGCTTATTTCGCTCTTGCCAGTAGTAGAAATTTCACCTTTTAGGTTATCAAAAGTTTTATCGCCGATGCCGTTTACATTTTTGAGATCGTCGATTGAGTTAAATTTATTTGCTTTTCTATACTCGATGATAGCATCTGCTTTTGCACTGCCGATACCATCAAGACTCATAAGTTCCTCTTTTGTAGCTGTGTTTAGATTGATTGCTGCCATAGCCAAAGACGCAATAGCTGCAAGTGAAATCAAAATTTTTTTCATTTCCATTCCTTAAAAGTAAATTTGAGGTAAAATTCTAGCAAAGAGTGATTAATGAAGTATAAATATGAAGTAATATAAAAATGATTTTAAATATAGTTTATAGGAGAGAGTCCCTGAAAATTTCAGGGAAAAAGTTTTATTTTCTAAGTTCGCGGATCTTAGCTGCCTTACCGCGTAGTTCGCGTAGATAGAATAGCTTAGCTCTTCTAACACGACCTTTTCTAAGAACCTTTATCTCTTCGATAGAATCGCTAAATATTGGGAAAATTCTCTCAACACCAACACTATTAGCACCGATTTTTCTGATGATAAATGTTTCACCAGTACCGCTACCACGTCTAGCTATACAAATGCCTTCAAAATTTTGAATTCTCGTTTTGTCTCCCTCGTGAATACGAGTAGCCACACGCAATGTATCTCCTGCACGGAAGTCAGGGATATTCTTACCAGCAATTTGAGCATTTTCAAACGCTTCAATGTATTTATTTCTCATGTTTTTCCTTATTTATGTGGCTTTAGCTTTTGATATAAATCAGGGCGAAAGTACCTTGTTTTGCAGTGAGCCATCTTGTTTTTTAAGTTGTGGATTTTAGCATGATTACCCTTTAAAAACTCTGAAACCACAAAGAGGGATTTAAAATTATCAGGTTTTGTAAAAGATGGGGCTTCAAGCAAATTATCTTCAAAACTCTCCACTTCAAGGCTCATGTCGTTTCCTAAAACACCAGGTACATTTCTTGATATCGCGTCACTCATACAAAGTGCAGGCAGCTCTCCGCCAGTTAAAATAAAATCACCTATACAAAAAACTTCGTCCGCCCAAAGCTCAACAACCCTCTCGTCAAGCCCTTCGTATCTACTACAAACAAAGCAAATATGATCTTTTTTAGAGAGCCTTTTCGCGTCATTTTGACTAAATTTTTTACCAGCTGGCGTCAAAAAAATAACATGGGCATTTTTATCTTTTTCTTTTAGAAATTTGATCGACTCATCTAAAGGCTGCGGAAACATCAAAAGCCCTGCTCCACCTCCGATCATATAATCATCAACTTTATTGTGCTTATCGTTGGTAAAATTTCTTGGATTTATGAAATCAATTTCAATAAATTTATTGCTAATTGCACGTTTTAAAATAGAATCACAAAAGTAAGGTTTGACTAAATTTTCAAAAAGTGTAATAAAAGTAAATTTCATGAATTTTCTAAGATATCTCTAGTACCTTTTACTAAAATCTCTCTACTATCCAAATTTACGCTTTCGATAAAACGCTCCAAATATGGAATGTAGAAATTCTTTGGTTTGCCAGCTGCGATAAGCTCTTCATCAGTTTTTATGTATAAAAGTGAATTTGCAAAATTATCTTGGATATCTTCTACGATACCTAAAATTTCGCCGTTTTCTACAACTTTTAAACCAATGATATCAAACTGAAAAAATTCATCTTTTTTTAGTTTGCAGTTTTTTCTAGTAAGCTCTTTTGTGGTATAGATAGTTCTATTTACGAGTGTTTTAGCAAGGTCTAAGTCATCAAATTTTTCAAACAAAACCAGCTCTTTTTGTCTGTTATAATCTTTTATGATGAGCTGATCATCGTTTTTATCAAAAAAGGTTGCACCTTTTTTAAATTGCTCTGGGAAGTCGCTCTTGTTATGAAGCTTTAAATAGCCCTTTAAACCAACACATCTCCCGATGGTAGCGACTTCAACAATATCACTATTCAATAGCTTTTACCGTTACTCTATAACTTGTATTGTCTTTGGCTTTACAGCCAATAATAACGGTCTTTATAGCATTTATCATTTTGCCGTCTTTGCCAATAAGCTTTCCAGTATCAACCTTATCAGCACTTATAATGATCTCGACAAAATTTTCACCAAGCTCTTGACGCTCAATAGTCACCTTTTCAGGAAAATCAGCTATCAGCTTGGCGTATTCGTATAAAAAATTTTCAACCATTATTTTGTAATTTGCGCAACTCTGTCGCTAAGTTTAGCACCGACGCTTTTCCAGTAATCCAATCTCTCTTTGTCGAAATTTATAACATTTGGCTCAACCATAGGGTTGTAATAACCAATGCTCTCTATCCAACCGCTGTCGCGTCTTTTTCTGCTATCTGTAACAACTATACGATAAAAAGGTCTTTTTTTACGTCCCATTCTTGTTAGTCTTACTACTGTTGCCATATTATATTCTCCTCTTGTTTTTAAATAAAGCTTAAATTTAGATAACAAATATCCAAATTTAAACCCTTTTATCAAACAGGTCTTTTTAAATTTGCTTGTGAAAGCATATTTGCAAGTCCTTTTGCTCCGCCTTTTCCCGAAAATTTCTTAGCAAGCTTTGAGGCATTTTCAAACTGCTTTAAAAAGCGATTTACCTCTACTTGAGATAGTCCAGAGCCAGCTGCCAAACGTCTTTTTCTACTATTGTTTAAAAGGTCTGGATTTTCACGCTCTTTTTGCGTCATAGAGTTTATCATAGCCTTAATATGCAAAATTTCTTTTGAATTATCAAGGTCTATATCTTTTATCTGATTTGCAATATTTGAAAGTCCAGGTATCATACCCATCAAAGACTTCATGCTACCAAGCTTTTTAACGCTTTCCATTTGATCTAAAAAGTCGTTAAAGTTAAACTGACCTTTTTTTATCTTTTGATTTAGACGTTTCGCCTCTTTTTCATCGATAATAGTCGATGTTTTCTCAACCAAAGTAGCTAGGTCGCCCTCGCCCATTATACGGCTTACGATACGGTCTGGTATAAAGCTCTCGATATCAGCTACTTTTTCGCCAGTACCGACAAATCTAAGTGGGATGTTTAGCTGTTTTGCGATGCTAATAGCTACGCCGCCCTTTGAGTCAGAGTCAAATTTAGAAAGGATAACTCCAGAAATTCCCAAAATTTCATTAAAACTTGTAGCTGTTTTTACAGCATCTTGTCCGCTCATAGCGTCAGCTACATAGAAAATTTCATGTGGATTTATCGCATTTTTTACATCTTTTATCTCTTGCATCAACTTTTCATCGATCGCAAGACGACCAGCGGTATCCACTAAAAGCACGTCATAAAGGCCGCTTTTTGCTTTTTCTAGAGCCTCTTTTGCTACTTTTATAGGATTATTTTCATTTTCTATATAAAAAAGATCTATCTCATTTGCAACGCAAAGCTGTCTTAGCTGCTCAACTGCAGCCAATCTTTGCAAGTCGCAGGCTGCAACTAAAACTTTTTTCTTTCTTAGTTTTAGATAGTTTGCAAGCTTGATAGTTGTCGTAGTTTTACCGCTACCTTGCAAGCCAGCCATCAAAACAATGGTCGGTGCAACTGGTGCATAGACAAAGCCTTGGTTACCAGGAGCTGTTAAGATAGTCGTTAAATTTGACTTGATCGCATCTAGGAAATTCTTTTGGCCAACGCCAGTTTGCTTTAGCTCGCTTTCGATAGACGCAAGTAGATCTTTGGTGACTTTGTGGTGAACATCAGCTTTTAAAAGAGCTTTTTTGAGCACGTCAAGTGCGTTTTTTAGAGCTTTTTCGTCATCTACAAAACGTATCTTGCTAACGGCTAATCTAAAAGACTCGCTAATTTGTTCGAACACTAATCACCTTTCGTAAGTTGTTATTAAAGGGCGTATATTACTAAATAATTTCTTTATTGCTCTTTAAATTTCAAATTTATTAGATAGCTCAAATCCAAGAGAGTTAAATTCTTTTGGGATCGGCGCTTTAAATTTATAGTCTAAAAGAGCGATAGAATAGGCATGCAAGAACATTCTATTTGCCCTATTTTTGCCGTATTTTTCATCGCCAACGATAGGTAAATTTAAACTAACCAAATGCACTCTTATCTGGTGCGTCCTGCCTGTTTTTATGGCAACTTTTACAAGCGTTTTTTTACCCACAACCATGAGCGGTGAAATTTCACTGATCGCCTCTTTGCCATCTTTTGATATCTTTGAAAAGGCGCCATTTTTATTTTTTATCGTTAGGATCGGCTCATTTACGACCACCTCCTCGCTCATGATGCCCCTAACTGCGGCCACGTAATTTTTCTCAACCTTCATCTTTTTAAACTCATTTATGGCAAGGCTCGCAAATTCGTCATTTTTCACAAGAAGCAGCACGCCGCTTGTGTCTTTATCGAGCCTGTGAAGGAGTGGAAATTTATAAATTTGGCTGATTTTTTCGCTAGTTATGGCAGCTGGTTTATTAATGGCTATTAAATTTTCATCTTCAAAGATAACGCTTGGCTTTGGCATCTCTTCGACGTTAAATTTAGTATTTTCGCTCATTAGCGCACGAGCGATCATCACCTTTTGCCCCTTGGCATAGACTAGCCCGCTGTCGATTAGCTCCTTTGCCTCGTTGTTTGAGATATTTTTTTGTTTGGCTAAAATTTTATACGCTTTTTCTTCACTCATAAAGTGCTCCTTATATCTTCTATGATCGCATCAGCGCTGGCCTGCACGGCGATCTTGCTCTTTTTGGCGTCACTATCTATTATGTCGCCGATCTCGCTAGCCTTTGCGATGTAGATGTTTTCAACTAGGCCAAATAACGCCTTTTGGTTAAATATAAACTCGCCGCTAATGATCACTGGGTTAAATTGCGCGCACTCGATTGGATTGTGCCCGCCGATATTTGGCACAAAACTGCCACCAAGCACGACTATATCGCTAATAGCATAGACATTTACAAGCTCGCCTAAAGTATCAAGCAAATTTACTTTAGCGTCAAATTTATGCCTTTGGCTAAATTTAGCAAAGCTAAAATCATGCTTTTTAGCGTAATCGCCTGCAATCTTTTCAACCTCTGCAAATCTCTCAGGGTGGCGTGGTGCGATGATTAAAAGATCGTTTTCTTTTAAATTTAAATTATCTAAAATCATCTCTTCTTCGCCCGCATGTGTGCTTGCTAGCACGATCACTCTAGCTTTTGGCTTTTCATAAATTTTGCTTACACTTGGCAAAAACGCGGCTTTTATGTTGCCAACGACCCCTATTTCACCTGCTCCAAGCGACTTTAGCCGCTCTTTATCAAGCTCGCTTTGGGCGTAAATTTTATCTATAAATTTAAAAAGATATCTGTAAAAAAAGCCAAATTTTAAGTAGCTTTTATAGCTTCTATCTGAAATTCTAGCGTTTATAAGGATCACGCGGCTGCCTTTTAGCTTTGCCATGAAAACTAGCATAAGCCAAAGCTCAGCCTCAAAAATGACTAAAATTTTGCTCTTTTTTAGCCAAAATGGCAAGAAAATTTCAAATGGCAAAAATCTTGTGTTAGCACAAATTTTGCTTGCCGCTTCAAAGCCCGTATTTGTCACCACACTTATGGCCTTGCTGTCAAATTTTTGCATTAATGGTTTAAGCGCTTGCACCTCGCCAAACGAGCAAGCGTGAAAATGCACATCTGCATCTTTAAATTTAGGGTTATTAAATAGAAAAAAACGTGCTGGGATTGATCTATGGTATTTTTTTTTAAAACTTAATAAAAGTAGAAAAATAGCCCCAAAAAAGTAGAGTATTGAGGCTAAAAAATAATATATTATTATCACGAAACGTGTTATTGCTCTTGTTTATACAAAATTCTGCCACAATGCGGGCAAGTAACGATATCTTCGCCTTTTACAACCGCAGAGAAAGTTTTATCATTTATCTGCATAAAGCAGCCATAACAAGCTTGTTTTTTAACAGGCACAACGGCTGTGTTGTGAGCCCATTTTCTGATCTTTTCGTAAAATGCTAGGATTTTTTGGTTCATCGCAGCGACAAGTTTATCTTTTTTAGCATAAACCTCTTTGCGCTCTTTTTCGATCTTTTCAAGCTCAGATGAAACCTCACTTTTTATCTTTTCTAAATTCCCCTCAAGCTCTGTTTTTTTGGCATTTAGCTCATCTTTTTGAGCATTTTTATTGTCTATTAGTTTTTCAAGTCTAGCGATCTCTTCGTTTGCTGCTTCAAGCTGCTCTTTTGCGATATCTTCTTCAAGACCTAGAGCTTTTATCTCTTTTTCGCTTTTTGCGCTTGAGCTTTTTTTAGCTACATCTTTGATCTTTGCGCTAAATTCTGCGATGTGAGCGTTTGTGCCTGATTTTTGTGATTTTAGATCATTTACCTCTTCGTCAAGTCTTTCTACATTAACCGCTATAGTTTCACACTCTTCTTCTATGCTTTTATAGGCTTTTTCTACTTCTTGTATGCGCGGCGTGAAACCATCTATTTGTCTGTCAAGATCAGATAATTCAACTAATTGTTGCAAATATTTATTCATAATGTTTCCTTTTTTGTTAGCAATATGTAAATGGGTTTTTAGAATTGCTTATTATAACTTCAATTTTTAGATTTTGCAAATATTTTGCTAAAAAATCACTAAAATAACGCTCGCTTTCATAGTGGTTTATGTCGATCAAATTTAGTCCATTTTCCTTTGCGTAAAGGGCTTGGTGATACTTTAGATCGCCTGTCAAAAAAGCGTCTGCTTTGACATCTTGCATGAGATCTGCGCCGCTTCCAGTGCAGATGCAAATTTTAGAAATTTCATCTTTTGCATAAACTGCTCTTAAATTTTCAAGCCCAAGTTTTTCTTTTACAAATTTGCAAAGCTCGCTAAATTTCATCTTCACATCAGCGTAGATCAAAAAGCCCTCTTTGCTTGAAATTTCAAGCCCCAAAACCTGTGTCACAAATTTTTCATTTAAAAATGCAAGGTCGGCATTTGTGTGAAGCGAGATGAGCGAGATATTTTTTATCATCATCTCTCTTATGAGCGAGCTTGGATAGAGGCTGTAGTCTAGGCTCTTTAGCCCTTTAAAAATGAGCGGATGGTGGGTGATGATGAGCGAGTTTGGCAAGACATTTTGCAAAAGCTCGCTATCTAGATCAAGGCTTAGATAAATTCGCTCAAATTCGCTATCAAATGAGCCAACTTGCAGGCCGCTATTGTCCCAAGACTCTTGGCTCGCAAATGGGCAAATTTCATCTAAGATTTTATAAATTTCAGCTATTTTCATCAAATTTTACTTTTGCTCTAAGCTCTCTTTATATGTTAGCGCGCACTCTTTTGCTAGCTCGCGAATTTTTAAAATATAGTCTTGTCTTTGCGTAACGCTGATCGCCCCGCGCGCGTCAAGGACGTTAAATGTATGAGCTGCAAGCATGCAGTAGTCGTAAGCTGGCAGTGAAATTTTGGCCTCCAAACAGCGTTTGCACTCGCCAAATGCGTTTTCAAACTGGTTAAAAAGCATATCAATATTTGCCACTTCAAAGTTATATTTGCTCCACTCATACTCGCCTTGTTTATGCACGTCGGCGTAGGTTACGATGTTGCCATTAGAGTCATCCCAAACGATGTCATAGACGCTATTTACATCTTGCAAATACATAGCTAAGCGCTCAAGACCGTATGTTATCTCGCCAGAGATCAGCTCGCATGCGATGCCGCCAACTTGTTGAAAATAGGTAAATTGCGTCACCTCCATGCCGTCTAGCCAGACCTCCCAGCCAAGCCCCCAAGCGCCAAGTGTAGGGCTCTCCCAGTTGTCTTCGACAAATCGGATGTCGTGATTTTTCAAATTTAGACCAAGTCTTTCAAGGCTTTTTAGATAAAGCTCTTGGATATTTTCTGGGCTTGGTTTTATGAGCACTTGAAACTGATAGTAAGCGCCAAGGCGGTTTGGGTTTTCGCCGTATCTGCCATCAGTCGGACGGCGGCTTGGAGCTACGTATGCGGTCGCCCATGGCTTTGGTCCAAGGCTTCTTAAAAATGTCGCTTGGTGATATGTGCCCGCACCTGCTGGCATGTCGTATGGCTGAAGTATGACGCAGCCTTGCTCTTGCCAATAGTTTTGAAGCGTTAGTATTATTTGTGAAAATGTCATTTTTTGCCTTTTATTTTATTGATATATAAATTTCTATTTTATTTTTTAGGTATTTTTCAAAGTCTGTTTTATAAGTTCTTTCTAGCTCGCTACTTTCAAAATATCTCCAAATTTCATCCCAAAATTTTGCAACATTTTGTGGCTCATTTGCAAAGCTAAAAAGAGCGTACTTTCCGCTTTGTATATTTAAATTTTCACTATCTTTTTGGCGTGATATTGTGCCGATGAAGTTATCGTAATGTCCATTAAAATCACTTTCGTAGTTACAGTAAACACTATAAATTTCACTCTTGCCATCATAGTATTCACTCATAAATTTAGACCATAAAGCTGGAATTTTACCCTCACCGCCTATCTCGTCTTTATTTTTAGTACGAGTTTTTACTCCATAAATTTCAAAGCTATTTTCTAAATTTATAATCTTCATAAACTACTTTTGTCCGTTAAAATTTTCAACCGCTTGGTTCCACATGAGCTTGTATTTTCGTTTTAAAAATTCAACTTCATCTTGTGAAATTTTAAGCTGTTTTGTAAGCGTCTCGACCGTTTTTCTATCTTCGTCATAGAGCTCTTGCATCGAAATGAGCGCCTCTTTTAAAAATTTATTCTCATTTCTTAAGGTCTCAAGCGTCTCATCTTTTGCGTCAAGCACCTTTTCGTGTAAATTTAGTATCGTGCCAATCGTCTTTTCGACAAAGCTAAAACCATCTTGGCTTTGCGGCTGCAAAGATAAATTTTGCGAAACACTAGGCACCACACTCATCGTTCCCTCGCTCGCTTCTATCAAAATTTCTCCATTTTCCTCTTTGGTTTTTAAAACGCCACGATTTATCATATCCTCGATAACTTCGCGCTCCAAGTGCACAAGTTTGCAAAATTCATCAACTCCAAGATAGGTCTGCACCGCTTCTCCTTTTATAGTATCACTTCAACCTTTGAAGAGTCTTCCTCTAAAGCCTTTATCTTTGCCTCTCTGTCGGCCTTTAGCGTGCTTGCTAGCCCCTCATCTTCAAGGGCTAAAATTTGCACCGCAAGATAGGCTGCATTTATCGCGCCAGCCTTGCCGATGGCTAAGGTTGCCACTGGCATGCCACTTGGCATTTGCACAGTTGAGTAAAGTGCATCAACGCCGCTTAAAGCTGATCCTGCCATTGGTATGCCGATCACTGGTTTTGTTGTATTTGCAGCGATTGCTCCAGCTAGGTGGGCCGCCATGCCAGCAGCTGCGATGAAGACTTTTGCGCCCTTTTTCTCGGCATTTGCGACATACTCGCTAGTTCTTTTTGGGCTTCTGTGGGCTGAGCTGATTATCAGTTCATATTTTACGCCAAATTTCTCCAGAGTCTTTGCCGCTTCGCTAACGATCTCATAGTCGCTTTTACTTCCCATTATAATAGAAACAAATTTCATATCTTCTCCCTTAAAAAACTAAATTTTGGCAGCTTAACGCCAAGGTTTATCTCATTTTCATTGCCGCTGTGAATTTCGCTCATGACCTTGCCTTTTTTGGTGACGAGCTGCTTAAATTTGATAAATTTCTTGCCATCTTGCGAATAGACCTTTGAGATTTCATTCTCACTATCATCTATGTGTGAGCCAGTTGGTGCCACTATCTCATAGCCCTTATCTGGGACGATTTTATACTTGCACTTAAAAAACTCGCCATCTTCACTTATGGCATTTACCTGATGAGTGCCCTCTTCTAGGCTGCTCGTGTGATTTTGCGTATCAATTCGCTCATAAGGTCTATGCACCAAATAGCCATCCGTAAAGCCGCGATTTTTCAGCGTATTTATCTCATTTTCATAAATTTGCGCGTCAAATTTATCATTTAAGGCATCATCTATCGCCATTTTATAGGCTCTTGCCGTGCAGGCTGCGTAGTACTCGCTCTTTGTGCGGCCCTCTATCTTAAAGCTATCAATAACACCGCTATCAACGATCTCTTTGATGTGTGAGATGAGGCAAAGATCCTTTGAGTTCATGATATGAGTGCCGTTTTCGTCCTCTTCTAAGCGAAAAAGCACGCCGCTCTCTTCGTTTTTGGCGTAGAGTTCATACTTAAACCTGCAGTCGTTTGCACAGCTGCCGCGGTTTGACATACGTCCGCTTTGCACTGAGCTTACTAGGCACCTGCCAGAGTAGGCAAAGCACATCGAGCCATGGACGAAAATTTCAATGTCAAGGGTTGGAATTTCCTCTTTTATCTTTATAACATCTTTTAAATTCATCTCGCGTGCCACGACGATGCGTTTTGCGCCCATGTCGTGATAAATTTTAGCGTCCAAAACGTTCATAACGTTTGCCTGAGTTGAGAGGTGTATCTCGATATCTGGAGCGATCTCTTTTGCTAGGCTCATGACGCCTGGAGTTGCGATGATAAAGGCATCTGGCTTCATCGCTGAGATGGTTTGCAAGTGCCTTTTTAGCGGCTCTATCTGAGAGTTAAAAGGGAAGGCATTTATGGTCGCATAAAATTTCTTTCCCTTTTCATGTGTGTAGTCTATCGCCTCTTTGAAGGTCTCAAGGTTAAACTCCCTTGCTGATCTAGTCCTTAGCGAAAAGCTAGCCACCGAGCCATAAACAGCGTCGGCTCCATATTCAAGGGCGATTTTAAGTTTTGTTAAATTTCCAGCTGGAGATAAAAGCTCAGGCCTTTTTAGCACTATTTTTTACCTAGACTTTCTATCAAGGCTTCGATGTCGTCGTTGCTGACAAGGTTTTCAGTCGTTGTATCACCAGCGATATGAACAGCTGAACCAACACGCTTATCATCATCGATACGACCTTCAAACAATGTATTCATATATTTGCTAAGCGCCCTCATAACGTTGATAACACGCTCGATCTTTTGTCTGTGGATGTCTTGATACTGCATCATATCCATAGCCATCATGATCTCATCTTGTCCCATTTGTAAATTTCCGATGATATTATCGATCGTGCCAAGAAGCGAGTTGTTTTTCTCTAAAGCCTCGCTAAATGCGGCAATATTTGGAAATTTCTCACTTAGCGTCGTAAATAGCTCAACGTTTGAGTTTATCGCGTCTTTTAGACTATTTGAGTCGCTCTCAGCGTCCATAAAAAAGTTATTTATCGTCTCAAGCTTGTCAAACATCTGAGTAGCTTTCTCTTCGCTATCTCTTGTCACATCGTCAAGCTGGTGCACCATTTTATGGTCTTCAGTTGGTGGTGGCGGTGGCCAAACGCCGTCCGC
This sequence comes from Campylobacter concisus, assembly GCF_902460715.1. Taxonomy (GTDB): domain Bacteria; phylum Campylobacterota; class Campylobacteria; order Campylobacterales; family Campylobacteraceae; genus Campylobacter_A; species Campylobacter_A concisus_AK. The sequence goes on from NZ_CABPUX010000001.1 coordinate 422,270, forward strand.
GCTCACTCTGTAGTTCTCTTGCTGCTTTGAGCTGCTCTCTGCTTTTGGTTGTGGCTCATCTGCTTTAGCACTCATTGCCTCTGCAACTTCTGCTACCTCGTCTGTTTCCTCTTTGACGTCCGCGACCTCTTGGCTGGCATCTTTAGTATCACCTAAATCATCCTCTAATCCGCCCGCCATAAGCGCGTCAAGTTCCTCTTGGGTCATAAAAGCTCCTAATAAAATTTGCCTTGATTATATAGGATTTAAATAAAAAGAAAGTTTAAAAAGTATGCGTTTATCTTTAAATTTATCAAATTTTAGGTAGCATTTTTGAAAAATAAACGACTTTAAAAGGTTAAAAATGACCGTCGATCTTCACAACCACACACCTCTTTGCAACCACGCAGTTGGCGAACCGCTAGAATTTGTGAGATGCGCCATAAAAGCTGGCACAAAATACTTTGGCTTTAGCGATCACGCGCCGATGAACTACGATGAAGCTTATAGAATGAAATTTGAGGATATGCAAAGCTACGAAGACGAAATTTTACGTTTAAGAGACGAATTTAGCGGTGAGATAGAAATTTTACTTGGCTATGAGATGGACTTTTTAGATGGCTTTATGGACGAGCGAGTTTTTGCTAGAAAGGTTGATTATCTAATAGGCTCTGTGCATTTTTTTAACGGCTGGGCGTTTGACAACCCTGAATTTATCGGCGGTTACAAGGGCAAAGACTTGGATCAAATTTGGCAGGAGTATTTTGACCACATAGAAAGATCGGCTAGGCTTGGTAAATTTGACATCATGGGGCACATCGATCTTTTAAAGCTATTTAAATTTTTACCCAAAAAAGATGTCAGGATTCTAGCCAAAAACGCGGTAAAAGCGATAAAAGAGGCAAATTTGGTAGTCGAGATAAACGCAGCTGGCTTTAGAAAGCCTATCGGCGAGCAATATCCAAGCGTAAATTTACTAGAGCTAATCGCCGAAAATGACATCACTATCACCTTTGGCTCAGACGCTCATGCCAAAGAAGACATCGGTAAAAACGGTGAAATTTGCGAGCAGATAGCTAGAAATTTGGGATATTCAAAGTGTGCGATATTTAAAAACAGAGATAGAAAATTAGTAAAATTTTAGTTTGGGGTCAAATAAAATATAAAAATAATCTTAAATATAAAATTTTGTGATACAATACGAAAATTAAAAACCAGAAGGAGATAAAAAATGGGAAAATTTGTCCAAAACATCGATCATTTTTTTGATTTTTGCAAAGAAAATGAAGTTAAATTTGTAGATTTTAGATTTACTGATCTAAACGGCGCTTGGCACAGCATAAGCTATAACATAAAAGCTGTTACAAAAGAGAATTTCACAAACGGCATCCCAATGGACGCTAGCTCGATGAACGGCTGGCAGCCTATCGACAAAAGCGATATGATAATGAAGCCAGAAGCGACATCTGCGTTTTTGGACCCATTTACCTCTGACATCACAGTCGTTGTTTTTTGCGATATCTACGACATTTATAAAGGTCAAATTTATGAAAAATGCCCTCGCTCGATCGCAAAAAGAGCGATGCAATATGTAAAAGATAGTGGGCTTGGCGACGAGGCATATTTTGGCCCTGAGAATGAATTTTTTGTATTTGACAACGTCAAAATCATCGACAGCCCAAACTGCGCGATGTATCAAGTAGATAGCGAAGAAGGCGAGTGGAACGACGCTGCGGACTTTAAAGATAGCTACAACACAGGTCACCGCCCACGCAGAAAAGGCGGCTACTTGATGACTCAGCCAATCGACAGCATGGTCGATCTAAGAGCTGAAATGATGCAGGTTTTAGAGCAAGTTGGCCTTGAAGTATTTTTAGGACACCACGAAGTCGCACAAGGTCAAGGCGAGATCGGCGTGAAATTTGGCAACTTAGTCGAGGCTGCTGACAACGTTCAAATTTACAAATACGTCGTTCGCATGGTCGCTCACCTAAATGGCAAGACAGTTACATTTATGCCGAAACCGCTTTATGGCGACAACGGCAGCGGCATGCACGTGCATCAATCAGTCTGGAAAGATGGTAAAAATTTATTCTACAAAGAGGGCAACTACGCAAATTTAAGTGACTTTGCAAGGCACTACATCGGCGGTGTTTTAAAACACGCAAGAAGCGTTGCAGCCTTCACAAACCCAAGCACAAACAGCTACAAACGCCTAATCCCAGGCTTTGAAGCGCCATCTATCCTCACCTACTCGAGCCAAAACCGCTCAGCGAGCATCCGCATACCTTACGGAGCTGGCGAGAAGTCAGTTAGAGCTGAGATGAGATTTCCAGATAGCACAGCAAACCCTTATCTAGCCTTCTCAGCGATGCTAATGGCGGGCCTTGACGGCGTTAAAAACAAATACGAGCCAGTTGGTCCGATGGATGAAAATTTATTTAAACTTCACCTAGATGAGATCAGAGAGCGCGGCATCGAGCAGCTCCCACACACACTTCGTGGCAGCCTTGAAGCGCTTATCCGCGATAACGAATACCTAAAACCGATAATGAGCGATCTTTTCATCGACACTTATCAACACATGAAATTTGAAACTCAGGTTTGGCCTTACGAAGCACGTCCAACCGCTTATGAGTTTAAGACTTGCTTCTCTTGCTAAAACTCAATCTCCAAGCTTTTTTGGGCTTGGAGATTTTTTAAATATAAAGTCTATATAGTTAAATTTTGGTCTAAATTTGGCTTTACGCACAAGAATAAATTTTAAATTTAATAAGCCCAAACTCATGCAAATTTAGAAATTTAAGCCCATATCCAAAAAGCCATGGCGGATAAATTTAAGACTTCAAGCTTTAAACATAAAAACAAAAACACCTATCTAAATTTTGACTACTTTTATTTAGAAATTTTGTCCAAAAGGGCAAATTTAAAAATTAACAAGTCATAGCCATTGTAAATTTTTTTAGTTTAGATATTTTGCCTAGCAAAAATGGTCATAGCAGATAAATTTTGGCTTTAAATTTAAGCATCAAAACAAAACAACAAGCTAAATTTGACTAATTTTATTTAGAAATTTTGCTTTATAAAGGTTAAATTTAATAAGCCTAAGTTCATGCAAATTTAGAAATTTAAGTTTATATCCAAAAAAACCGCATCGGATAAATTTTAAACTTCAAATTTGAAATATAAAATC
>NZ_CABPUX010000001.1:427064-547710 GCF_902460715.1 Campylobacter concisus
CAAAAAGATGAGCCAGCAAGCAAGCCCGACGTAGCGCCTGAAACTAGGGAAAATGCGCTAGCTCGGCCGCAAAATGACTTTGCAAAAGAGCTGATGTCGCTAAGTCAGAGCAAGAGCCCAGAAGAGCTTAAAAAGCAAACAGGGAGTAAATTTGCCAGGGTTTTAAATTTATCGCCTCATTAAAAGGTTAAATTTAAAAAGACAGCTCTTTTAAATTTGCAATATAAATTTGAGATTTTATTTAGTCAGGATAGCAGCAGATAAATTTATTAAAAGCTAAATTTGACCACTTTTATTTAAAAATTTACGCCAGAAAAGTCAAATTTAAAGCGCTAAATAAAGCAAATTTACAAAAGAGTCAAATCCCTAGCTATTTTGCACTTCAGGCTGTCCAAAGAGCCTATTTGCTTCTTTTATCACGCCCTCTTCTCTTTGCTTTTTAAGCTCTTCTGGGCTCTTGCTCTGACTTAGCGACATCAGCTCTTTTGCAAAGTCATTTTGCGGCCGAGCTAGCGCATTTTCCCTAGTTTCAGGCGCTACGTCGGGCTTGCTTGCTGGCTCATCTTTTTGCTCGTCTTGCTGCCTAGCCTTTATCTTAGCGATCTCCTCGTCAAGGTAGCTATATTTATCCTGTGGCTCTTGTGGCTTAGTTTGAGGCTCAGACTTTGCGGCAGGAATTTGAGTTTTAGCATTTACGATCTTTATTTTTTTACCAAAAATTGTATGTAAAATTTCATGCATTACGCCCCAGCTTTTTTTGAAAAATGCCAGCTCATCGCCAGTTGCATTGACGACTAAGCCAAGCTCATTTTCATTTAAAAAGCTAAAACTTATATGATTTTTAAAAATTTCTCCAAGCTCAAAGCTTCTATCATAAATTTTTGCCACAAACTGCTCGTATGGCGACTTTGGTGCCTCTTTTAGGGCTAAAATTTGCTCACTCACGCCAGCTTTTGGCTCTATAGCCACGCTAGCTTCGCTCTTAGCAAGCTTTATGGCTTCATCGATATTTTGTAAATTTAGCGCCTCTATCATCATAAAAAGCATAAGCATCAGCACAAAGCCATTGTCGCTTGATACGCTTAACATCGACTTTGCCTGCGCCAAAATCCTAAAAAATCTCTCATATATAAGAAGTGAAAATTTTGGGTCATTGTCTAAAAATCTCTGCTTTAAATTTGCCAAAATTTCATCTATGATCATCTCTGGCTCATAGGTCTCAAGCTCGGTTACTAGCACTCTTATGGCGTTTTTATCGGCATTTGCGACGTGCTCGATGATCTGCTCGATCCTACTTGGATCAAGAAGTCCGAGCATCGCTGCCACGCTTGATTTTGTGATATTACCAGCGCCATAAATGATAGCTTGATCAAGCAGCGTTAGCGTATCTCTCAGCGAGCCGCCGCCGCTTCTTGCAAGTATCTCAAGCGCCTCCCTCTCGTAGCTCACGCCCTCTTTGCTAAGGATAAATTCAAGGTGTTTTACGATTTCATATCTGCTTATTTGCTTAAATCTAAAATGCTGCGTCCTTGAAAGCACCGTCGTTGGAAGCTTCAAAGGGTCAGTCGTCGCTAGGATAAATTTAACATAGCTTGGCGGCTCTTCAAGCGTTTTAAGAAGGGCATTAAACGCCTCTTTTGTTAGCATATGCACTTCGTCGATGATGAAAATTTTATATCTAGCAGCCGTAGGAGCGTACTTTGTCTGTTCGATGAGCTCTCTTATATCGTCGATCTTTCTGTGGCTAGCTGCGTCCATCTCGATGATGTCCATGTGACGCGACTCGTTTGCCATCACGCACTGCGCACAGGCCTCACAAGGCCTAGAAGTTGGCCCCTTTTCGCAGACCAAAGCCTTTGCAAATATCCTAGCACTCGATGTCTTGCCGCTTCCCCTAAGGCCTGAAAACAAATAGGCATGACTCACTCTGTTTTCGTCAAGTGCATGGGTTAGGCTCTTGCTTACGGCTTCTTGTCCGATGAGCTCGTCAAAATTTTTTGGTCGATATTTTAGGGCTAGTGCTTGCAACTGCTTTCCTTTTTGCAATTTTAATTTGCTGATTTTATAAAAAAAGGCATAAATTTATGGTTATGATAAAGTTAAATTTTGCTAAATTTAAGCAAAACTTTGGCGATAAGGATAAATTTGCAAGCATTTATATCTGGATTTTTCACCTCTTTATCGCTCATTTTAGCTATCGGCGCACAAAACGCATTTGTGCTAAAACAGGGCATCAAAAGAGAAAATATCTTTATCATCTGCCTTATTTGCGCTATTAGCGACGCTGTCTTGATCTTTGCGGGAGTTTTTGGGCTTGGCAGCCTCGTGCAAAACTTCCCCATCATCAAGCAAATCGCCCTATATGGCGGCTTTTTATTTTTGCTATTTTACGCGCTAAAGAGCTTTCACGCGTGCTTTTTCAAGGATCTTCGCATGGAGACTAGCAGCGATTATGCCAGATCAAATTTAAAGAAAAACATCCTTTTAACGCTTGCTTTTACTTGGCTAAATCCTCACGTCTATCTTGACACGATGATCCTAATAGGCTCGGTTTCTACTAAATTTAAAGATGAAAATTTGATATTTGGCGTGGGAGCTAGTCTTGCCTCGTTTTGTTTTTTCTTCGCACTTGGCTATCTGGCTAGGTTTTTAGCGCCCATTTTTGCAAAGCCCATCTCTTGGAAAATTTTAGAGTTTTTTGTCGGCCTCGTCATGCTCGCCCTTGCCTTCATGCTCCTTTTTGCTAGCTTCTAGCCTCTTTTTTAGCGCCTCTTTTTTGCGAAGTTCGAGCTGGTAGGCTTCATTTAGCGCATCTTCGTCGTCTAAATTTGCTCCGTCTAAAAATTTGCGGTAGTCTTCAAACTGCCTATTTTTTATCCCCCAAAGCACGCCAAAAAGCAAGGCCGCCCCCATCAAAACAGAGACCAAAACAAGCATCGCAAGAGTCGTTGTATCCACTATTTGTCCTTAAATTTTCTAACTATAAAAAGCGAGTTTAGTATGACGCTAAGCGAGCTTGCCGACATAAAAAGCGCGGCAAATAGCGGCATGACGTAGCCACAGACAGCAAATGGCAGGCTAAGGGCGTTATAAAGCAGGCAAAAGAGTAAATTTTGCTTTATCGTTTTATAGGTAAATTTTGAAATTTTCACCGCTTTTGCAAGGCTTTGAAGGCTATCATCAAGTAGCACCACATCGCTTTTTTCTAAGCTCACCGCCGCGCCACTTCCCATGCAAATGGCCACGTGAGCGAGGCTAAGCGCAGCTGCGTCGTTTATGCCGTCGCCTACCATCAGCACGTTTTTGCCCTGCTGCTTTAGCTCGCTTATAAATTTAGCCTTCTCATCAGGCAACATCCCTGCTCTAAACTCACTCACCCCAAGCTCATCTGCCACGTTTTTTACCACATTTTGCACGTCGCCACTTAGGATACACACTTTCATGCCAGCGCTCTTTAGCTCCTCTATAAGTGCCTTTGCCTCGGACTTTACGCTATCTTTTAGGTAAAATTTAGCCACCAGCTCGCCCTGCTTGGCCACAAAAAAGCTCACATTTTCTTCGCTCTCATCAAATTTCACCCCATTTTCAGCCAAAAAGCGCTTGCTCCCAGCCACAAAACGCTCGCCCATAATATCAGCACTAACTCCCTTTGCTACGCTTAAATTTGCATTTTCAAGCTCAACTTTTTTTGCGCCTTTTTGCTTTAAAAACTCAGCCACCGCCACGCTTATTTGGTGGTTTGAGATGAGGCAAAGCGAGTAAATTTTATCAATACTCACGCCCTCTTTTATAAAAAACTCGCCAACTTCAAATTTAGCTTTTGTAAGCGTCCCAGTCTTGTCAAAGACCGCCACGTCGCACTTTGCAAGGCTTTCAAAAAATTTAGCCTCCTTAAAAAGCACCTTGTTTTTAAAGGCCACCCCAAGGGCGCAAACGTTGCTAACTGGCGTGGCAAGAGCAAGCGCGCAAGGGCAGGCGATCACGATGACGCTCACGGCTGTCACCATCGCTTCTGAAAAGCTAAATTTAAAGTACCAAAACCAAAATGTAAAAAACGCTAGAGTTAGCACGCTAAGAGAGAATTTCGAGGCGATTTTATTGACTGCTAGCTCGATATTTGGCTTTTTTAGCTCTGCGTTTTGGAGTAAATTTATAAGCTTATTAAGATATGAGTTTTTAAAAATTTGCCTTGCTTCATAGACGATCTGCCCGTTTAGACAAACGACGCCACTTTTGACCTCGCCGCCAGAGCCTAGCAAAAGTGGCAAACTTTCGCCTGTTAAGCTTGAGCTATCCACGCTCGCCTCACCGCTAAGCACCACCCCATCAAGCAGTGCCCTCTCGCCAGCTCTTAGCACGATCTTTTCGCTTAAATTTACATCTTTTGGCTCTTTTAAAATGTCCTTGCCATCCTCTAAAACACAGACCTTTGCAAGCAACATGTCGCTTAAGAAATTTGAGGTCTCAAGCGCCTTTTTCTTGCCTAAAATTTCTAAAAATTTACCGATAAAAACAAAGGTTATGATCATCGCAACCGAGTCAAAATAACTCTCGCCGCTTCTTGCAAGCATCGCAAAAATAGAGTAGATATAGGTTATGCTAGCCCCCGTGATGACGAGCAGGTCCATATTTGGCGAGGCGTTTTTAATGGCTATTTTTGCCCCTTTAAAAAACTCGCTGCCGGTGTAGAAAAGCACAGGCGTTGCCAGCACAAACTGCGCGAAGCTTAGTAGGTCCTTCACGTCGCTTCTGATACCGCTAAAGTAGCCGCCATACTGCGCTATCGCCAGCCACATGATATTCATCGTGGCAAAGACGCCAACAAGCGCTTTTGCGTAGAAATTTCGCCTTTTTTTGACTAGTTCGTCCTCTTTTTGGCTCGCCGCGTAGGCCTTTGGAGTGTAGCCAACGGCGTAAATTTTCTCGATTATCTGCTCCACCAAAAGCTCTTGCTCATCGTAAATGATGACCGCCTTTTGGCTAAGCGAGTTGATATTTACCTCCAAGATGCCAGGTAGGCTAAAAAGTGCCTTTTCAAGTAGCCAGATGCACGCTGAGCAGGTTATGCCGTCGATTAGAAGCGAAATTTTAGAAAACTCGCCCTCTTTTGTCACTAGCTCACTAAAATTTGCCGCTAAATTTTTGACATTTGCGCCGCTACTTGCAGGATTTAGCGTGTTTTTGCCAAGCCTCACGTAAAACTCGCCAAGTCCACTTTCATTTAAAATTTCATAGACGCCTTTGCAGCCAGCGCAACAAAACTTAAGCCCGCCACTAGCCTCTATCATCGCGCTTTCATCAAAGCTTTGCTTGCAGTGAGAGCACCTACACTTCACGGACGCTTCTTTTTAAGCTGGTCTAAATAGCCATATATCGTGATCTTTGAGACATTTAGCTTGGCTGCCACGACCTCGATAGCGCCTTTTATGTTAAAAATGCCCTTTTCATTCATAAAGCCAACGAGTTCTAGCTTTTGCTCTTTTTTAAGCTTCTTGCCCTCGTTTTTAGCGATGATCTTGTCGATCAAATTTAAAACTATCTGCATCACGTCGTCATTTTGCTCGCTATCTAGCTCATTTTCACTTGTTTTTAAGAAATTCCCAGCCACTTCAAAAAGGCTCTTTGCCACGCTTGCATCAACATTTACGCATATCGCCCCTATGATCTCACCGTGCTCGTCTCTGATAAATGCAGTTGAGGACTTCACAAGCTTTTCATCCTTGGTAAAAAAGTAGTTCGCCACGTAGTCCTCTTTGAAATTTTTACTATTTAAGACCTCGCTTACGAGGTGATCAAAGCTTTGTCCGACCTTTCTGCCAGTAACGTCGCCAGCTACGTAGACGACTGAGCGCTGCGGGTGTGAGAGATCGTGCAGTACGACTTCGCAGGCAAATGGCGAGCTTTTTTGTATGAGATTTGCCGTTGGGATAAAAGCCTTTAATATATGGTGCATAAGGCGCCTTTTGTTTTTTTACCGAGTAGTTTAGCCAAAATATTTTTAAATTTTCGATAAGAAAAAATATAATTTTTTATGAAAATTTGTGAAATTTAAGTAGAAAAAATAATTTTTTATCTATAATTCTTTAAATTTTTAAGGAGAAAATATGAAAATTTATGAGACTGAAATTTCAAAAAAGAAAAAGGCTCACTACTCGTTAGCGACCGAACACAACGGCATCCTCTACATCTCAGGACAGCTTAGTATGGACCCAGAGACTAGGCAGATACCAGAAGGGCTAAAGGCGCAAACAAGGCAGGCTTTAAAAAACCTTGATAACGTGCTAAAACTAGCAAATGCGACAAGAAATGACATCTTGATGTGCCGCATCTATACGCCAGATATCGACTTTTGGGACGAGATAGATGATGAGTATGCGCTTTTTTTTGGCGAGCATAAGCCAGCTCGTGTCGTAGTGCCGACAAACAAACTTCACTTTGGCTGCCTGCTAGAGATCGAAGCCACAGCGATACTTGATAGAAAATTTTAAAAGGAGCAACAATGCCTAAATTTATCTGCTCAAAGTGCGGCAAGAGTGCAGATTTTGAGACACCTATATTTGCGTGCGAGTGTGGCGGGCTTTATGATATGGAGTTTAAACCAGTCAAATTTGATCTAAATTTGATCGACCAGCACGAGTTTAGCCTCTTTAGATACCGCGAGTTTTTCCCTATCAAAAACGATCTTTGGCGCGACATAAGCCTTGACGAAGGGCTAACAAAGAGCGTGAAATTTGATGACTCACTCTATCTTAAAATGGACTATGCGATGCCAACGCTCTCCTTTAAAGATAGAGGTGCGGTGATGCTTATTTGGTTTTGCAAAACTCATGGCATCAAGAAGATCTTGCAAGATAGCAGCGGAAACGCTGGAAACTCGGTCGCTGCCTACGCTGCAAGAGCTGGGATAGAGTGTGAAATTTACGTCCCAAAAGGCACAAGCGAGAAAAAAATAAAGATGCTTGAGTACTACGGCGCAAAGGCGGTTGTCTTTGACGGCACACGCGACGAGACGGCAGATGCTTGCAGAAAAAGGGCAAAAGATGAGGGAATTTTTTACGCAAACCACGTATTTAACCCGCTTTTTTACCAAGGCACTAAAACATATATATATGAAATTTACGAGCAGCTTGGCTTTGTCCCTGAAAATCTCTTTTTGCCAGTTGGCAACGGCACCTTGTTACTTGGCTGCGAGATAGCGCTAAAAGAGCTATATGATGCTGGAGTGATCAAAAAACTGCCTAAAATTTTCATCGTTCAAAGCGAGAAGTGCGCGCCATTTTTGGGGGCAACAAGCGAGCCAGTTGCGATAAAGGCAGAGCCAACTTTGGCTGAGGGCATAGCGATCGCAAAACCTGCTCGTGGCGCTGAAATTTTAGCTAGCAACTACGCTGGCGAGCGCGAAGTAATCACGATAAAAGAAGATGATATTGAGCCAGCTAGAAATTTCCTAGCAAGCCGTGGCTTTTACGTCGAGCACACCACAGCAGCCATCTACGCGGCATACGCAAGCTACGTAAAATCGCACGAGCTTGAGGGCAAAAGCATCATCTCGATGTGTGGCGCTGGGCTAAAAAGCGAGCATTAAATTTAAATTTGCAGGTCACTATGCCTGCAAATTTGCCTATTTTAGCGACTTTGGTCGTGGCATTTCTTGACAACAAAGTTTTATTTTTATAAAATGCCAAAACTTTCAAAAAACTTTTGAAGCCCAGAATTCTGCAATCTTATCCCCGCATTTAAAGAGGAAAAATGGAAAACAATAACCAAACCGAGCAAAGTGCTGCTCAAAGCACAAAAACTACAAAAAAACATCAAGCATCAAGAACCCACGTACCAGTCGATGGACACAAGATCGAAGAGCTAAGAACGCTTAGCTTAGACGAACTAGTGCAGATCGCAAATGGCGTTGGCGTCGAAAATCCACGCGAATTTCGTAGGCAGGATTTGATATTTGAGATACTAAAAACCCAGACAAAACAAGGCGGATTTATACTATTTACTGGAATTTTAGAGATCACAAACGAGGGCTACGGCTTTTTAAGGGCTGTTGATGCAAATTTAAGCGATAGCTCAAACGACGCTTATGTTTCAAACTCTCAGATCCGCAAATTTGCACTTCGTGTGGGCGACATCATCACCGGCCAAGTAAGAGAGCCAAAAGATCAAGAAAAATACTACGCCCTTTTAAAGATCGAAGCGGTAAACTACATGCCTCTAGCAGATGCAAAAGAGAGACCACTTTTTGACAACCTAACCCCACTTTTCCCAACTGAAAAGCTAAATTTAGAGTATGATCCGATGAAGCTAACGGGCCGTGTGCTTGACCTTTTCACGCCTATTGGCAAGGGTCAGCGTGGTCTCATCGTCGCACCTCCAAGAAGTGGTAAAACAGAGCTTATGAAAGAGCTAGCTCACGGCATCGCCAAAAACCACCCAGAAGCCCAGCTAATGGTTCTTCTAGTAGATGAGAGACCAGAAGAAGTTACAGACATGCAGCGCTGCGTAAAAGGCGAGGTATTTAGCTCGACATTTGACCTGCCAGCGCTTAACCACGTCCGCGTAGCAGAGCTAGTCATCGAAAAGGCAAAACGTCTAGTTGAGATGGGCAAAGACGTCATCATCTTGCTTGATAGTATAACCCGTCTAGCACGCGCCTACAACACAGTGACCCCGCCAAGCGGCAAGGTGCTAACAGGCGGCGTGGACGCAAACGCACTTCACAAACCAAAACGCTTCTTTGGCGCAGCTAGAAACATCGAGCATGGCGGCTCACTAACCATCATCGCAACCGCACTTATCGACACTGGCTCACGTATGGACGAAGTGATATTTGAAGAGTTTAAAGGCACTGGAAACAGCGAGATCGTGCTTGACCGCAACATCTCAGACCGCAGAATTTACCCAGCTATCAACGTGCTAAAATCAGGCACCAGAAAAGAAGAGCTACTTCAAAAACCTGACGAGCTTCAAAAAATTTGGGCTATCCGCTCTGCGATCGCGACAATGGACGACGTCGAAGCGCTTAAATTCTTATACGCAAAAATGCTAAAAACAAAAGACAACAAAGAGCTTCTCTCTATCCTAAACGAGTAAATTTAACTGAGCTTGAGGCGCTTGCTTTGAGCTCAAATTTCTTCACTTAAAATATCTAGCCAAAAATATCTTATAAATTTTAAATTTTCAAGCACTTGCAGTTATAAGAAAGATTACGATTATTTACTAAATTTTTCTATGTCTTGATTGATTAAATTTTCATATTCGCAAAGCTCGTTGCAAGTCTTTTTGCTCTGCTCGATAAGCTCGTCAAATTTAAATCCAAGCATCACGATACGATAAAGGTTTGGTTTGTGTTTTCGCCAGTTGTAAAGCGTTGCGACATCAACGTCTAAATGATAAGCCATATCACGTTTTGTCATCTTAGCCACTTTACACTCCTTTTTTCGAGTGATTTTATAAATTTTATTCTGATAAGAAAACAATTGAATTATTTTATGTTTTTTATTAATTTCATTGAATATTTAAACTTTATTTAATATAAGAAAACTTAAAATAGTCGCGTAACATTTTTTTAAATAAGGAGTAAAAATGAAAAATGTAGTTTTAAAGGTTGCTTTAGGTTTAAGCCTAGTTAGTGCAGCTGCTTTAGCACAAGGAGCCTTTGTAGGAGTTGAAGGGGACTACTCTTTTGGATCAAAATTAAAAGTAAAAAAAGGTAATGGATCAAAAGATAGCATTAAAAAAGCACAACCAGGTCTTGGTCTAAAAGCTGGCTATGACTTTGATGTGGCTAGAGTTTATGGTGCTTACATATATGACTTTCAAGCCAAAAAGTCACTTGGTAACGAAGATGGCACAGTAGTAAAATGGAATACACATAAATTTATAGTTGGAGCTGACTACACTCCAAGCGTAGCAAAAGATATTAAACTAGTTCTTGGTGGCTATACTGGTTTTTCAAAACTAAAAATGGATGTATTTGACACACATGATGGATCTGAAAAAGGCAACGCGACCGGCTGGATACTTGGAGCAAAAGTCGGCGCTGAGTACTCTATTAATGAAAACAATGCAGTTGAGTTTGGTTTAAAGGCTGATAGAACAAAATATCGCTCTATAGCAAAATATGATAACGCAAAAATAAAAGAGACAAACCTCGGTCTTTATATGGGATATACATATAAATTTTAATCACCAGCAAGCTCAAATTTCAAAGCAAATTTGAGCTTTTATTAGAAACTATAAATTTACTAGCTTTTCTAAATTTTCGCCGTCTAAGCGGTAGTTTCTCCACTCAAGAGATTGGTTTTTAGCGCCCATGCTTTCATAAAATTTGACACTTGGCTCATTCCAGTTTAGACAGCACCACTCAAGCCTTTTTAAATTTTCATCCTTGCAAATTTGAGCTAGAAATTTAAAAAAAGCCTTGCCGATGCCTTGATCTCTAAACTCTTTTTTGACATAAATATCCTCAAGATAGATCCCGCCAAGCCCTAAAAATGTAGAAAACGTGTAAAAATAGATGGCATATCCTACCACCCTGCCCTCACTTTCACAGACTAAGGCTTTTGCGTGATTTTTATTAAAGATAGAGTCTGCAAAAATTTCATTTGTAAAAGTGACTTGATCGCTCATTTTTTCATAGCTAGCAAGCTCTCTTACGAGCTCGCAGATCACGTCTATATCGCCCTCAGTCGCTTTTCTTATTTTAAATTTCATTAGTTATCTCCAAAGAGTGCTTTTAGATCTTTAACCATTTCTCCATTTTCGCCGCTGCTGCTAGTTTTTGAGCCAAGCTCATTTAGCTCGATCTCATAGCCAGTTAGCATGCTTGCAAGGCGGATATTTATACCATTTTTGCCGATAGCTTTGCTCTTTTGCTCGCTCGCAAGTGTCACGATCGCCTTGTTTTCTTCGATCTTTACAGATGTGATGATCGCAGGTGCCATAGCGCGAGCTACCAAGATCGCTGGCTCGGTGGTGTATTCGATCGCATCGATGCTCTCACCATGAAGCTCTTTGCTTACAGCATTTATCCTAACGCCCTTCGTGCCGACCGTTGCGCCGACTGGATCGATATTTGGAGTGGTTGAGATGAGCGCTACTTTTGCCCTTTCGCCAGGTATCCTCGCACTTCCTTGAATGATAATGCCGCCGTCTTTTATCTCAGGCACCTCTGAAGTTAGTAGCGCCTCAAGAAATTTAGGCGAAGTCCTTGAAAGCTCGACCTTTATGCCTAAATTTTTATCTGTAAAAACTTTTCTAATGACCGCTTTTACCACGTCGCCTACTTTAAATTTCTCGCCTTTTATGCGGTTTTTACGTGGCAATATAGCACGAAGCTCATCTATCTCGATAAAGGTGTTTTCATCGTTATCAACCCTAACAACAGGACCAAATACCATGTGACCGCTCATCTCATTATATTTTTGTAAAATTTTCTCTTCAACTAGGCGTTGGATGTGATACTCAAGCTCCTTGTGAAGCGTTTGGGCGGCTGTTCTGCCAAGGTTATCAAGGCTTAGCTCGTAAGTGAGCTCATCTCCGATCTCTACGCCACTATCTATCTTTTTAGCCTCTTTTAAGCTTAAAAAGTGCTCATTGTCTTCAGCAAGCCTCTCATCGTCGTTTGCTACGATTGAAATTTTTTGATAAAGCTTTAAATTTTTATTTGCATCGATGCTCACGTCATACTCATAATTTTCTCCATAAACCCTTTTTGCAGTGTTTATCAAGGCTCTTATGACACGCTCTTTTACATCTTCTATCTCTAAATTTTTCTCATTTGCAATCGACTCTATAATGTCTGATATTCTTTCCATTTTTTCTCCATTGTGACGATAAATTTCGGGGATTTTTCGTGAAGTTTTGAAATTATACATAAGCCATACTTTTAATAAGATTAAGCTTGTTATTAACTTTTATTTAATCCTTTTTTTATGATGATTTGGGTATATTGACCGATTAAAATTTAAGATTTTGAAAGGATTAAAAATGGAGCTAAAACTTGCAAGAGCCGAATTAGACGCAAAACCAAAAACGATTTCACTAGAAAAGATAGAGGCAGCTGTCGAAAAAGAGGGTCAGAAAATTTTCTATTTTGATAAAGAAAACACACACAAACAACTAATCGCCTTAGTCGAGCACTTTGAAGAAAAAGGATTAAGCGTTTATCACAGAACCGTGAAATACGGGCTTGATGATAGCGATTATATGTATGAAGTGCATATACTTTAATGAGTAAAAAACTCTTTATCCAAACTCTAGGTTGTGCTATGAATGTTCGTGACAGCGAGCATATCATAGCCGAGCTCTCACAAAAAGAAGACTACTCCTTAACACAAAACATTGAAGAAGCTGATTTAATCCTTATAAATACCTGCTCAGTTCGTGAAAAGCCAGTTCATAAGCTCTTTAGCGAGGTCGGAGCCTTTGAAAAAGCCAAAAAAAGAGGTGCTAAAATAGGCGTTTGCGGCTGCACTGCAAGCCATTTGGGTAGTGAAATTTTTAGGCGCGCGCCTTATGTTGATTTTGTCCTTGGTGCAAGAAACGTCAGTAAGATCACAAAGGCAGTAAATACGCCTAAATTTATCTCAACCGACATCAACCACGACGAGAGCGAATACGCATTTGGTGAATTTAGAGGCTCACCATACAAAAGCCACATCAACATCTCGATCGGCTGCGATAAAAAATGCACCTACTGCATCGTCCCACACACCAGAGGCGATGAAATTTCCATCCCCTCAAGTCTCATCCTAAAAGAGGTAGAAAAGGCTGCAAAAAGCGGCGCAAAAGAGATATTTTTACTAGGGCAAAATGTCAATAACTACGGCAAAAGATTTTCAGGCGTGCAAGAAAATATCGATTTTAGCGACCTATTAGTAAAGATAAGTGAGATAGAGGGCGTTGAGAGGATAAGATTTACAAGCCCGCACCCACTTCACATGGATGATAAATTTCTTGAAATTTTCACTAATAACCCAAAAATTTGCAAGTCTATGCACATGCCACTTCAAAGCGGAAACACCAAAGTTTTGCGCGAGATGAAGCGTGGATACACAAAAGAGTGGTTTTTAGACCGCGCGCTAAGACTTAGAAAAATGTGCCCAGATGTGAGCATCTCAACTGATATCATCGTCGCATTTCCAGGCGAGAGCGATAGCGAATTTGAAGATACGATGGACGTGCTAGAGCAAGTTAGGTTTGAGCAAATTTTTAGCTTTAAGTATTCGCCTCGTCCGCTTACAAAGGCAGCTACTTTTACAAATCAAATAGACGACAAGACCGCCTCAGAAAGGCTAACTCGCCTTCAAAATCGCCACAGCGAAATTTTGGACGAGATCGTGGCGATGCAAAAAGATAAAATTTTTGATGTATATTTTGAAGAGCTAAGAGCAAATGGCGGCGTTGCGGGACGAAGTTTTAACAACTTTTTAGTTCAAGTTGATGGCAGCGAAGAGCTTCTTGGCACTACGCAAAAAGTAAAGATCACAAATCCAAAACGAATGGTTTTGTATGGCGAGCTGCAAATTTAAAAGCACCCTTGAAAAGCTCGCCACGAGCGTTGGCGTCTTTTTCATCTACATTTTGATGTGGCTCATTTTTCTAACCTGCAAAAAGAGCTACACTTCAAATTTCTTGCCACAAAATGGCTGCGTCGTCGTCTTTTGGCACGGCAGACTTAGCTTTATGAGCTTTGCTTACAGACGCTGGTGGAGCAGTCAAAATAGAAAACAAGGCAAGGTGATAATAAGCGACCATAAAGATGGCGAGCTCATCACCAGAATAATCAAATTTTTTGGCATCGGCACCATTAGAGGTAGCAGCTCAAAAGGCGGCGCAAGGGCACTAATAGAAGCCCTAAGAGAGATAAAGCAAGGTCACGACGTCATCATCACGCCAGATGGCCCACGCGGTCCAAGACACAGCGTCGCAGACGGAGCTGCGGTGATCGCACAAAAGTCGTCCTGCGAAATTTATGCTCTAAATTTCGAAGCAAACTCATTTTGGGAATTTAAAAGCTGGGATAAGATGATACTTCCAAAGCCATTTTCAACTATAAATTTTAGCCTCTCAGCTCCTTTTAGCGTGGCAAATTTAGAGCAAAAAGAGGCAAAAGAGAAGATACAAAACGAGCTTTGGCAAGCCTCACAAAATGACGGCGGTAAGAGCGTGCTACAAAACAAAGAGGACTTTAGGTCAAATTTAAAAATTTGGTGGAAAAAATATGCGCATAAAAATCCGCAAATAAGCGATGAGATAAGAGAAATTTTGGACGAAATTTATGAAAAATAAATTTTCTATCTTTATAGCCATTTTTATAATAGCTTTGTTTGGGCTATTTTTTTACAGCGACAACTCCTACAAGCTCGCTCTTGAAGCAAAATTTTACTACGAGAGC
Source organism: Campylobacter concisus (assembly GCF_902460715.1). GTDB lineage: Bacteria > Campylobacterota > Campylobacteria > Campylobacterales > Campylobacteraceae > Campylobacter_A > Campylobacter_A concisus_AK. The sequence goes on from NZ_CABPUX010000001.1 coordinate 441,466, forward strand.
AAAGAGTATGAAAAGGCTATAAATTTAAGCCAAAAAGCCCTTGATCTTGACGCCTACAACAAGATGGCAGCCACCACGCTTAATCAAAGCAAGGCAGCTATGAAATTTAGCTCATACATAAAAAACGGCAAAGAGTATCTTGAACGCATCAAAAAAATGAGCCAAAATGGCGTCAGTAAGGCTGATAATGAGCGCATCAAAATGATGTGTGATGTGATGATAGAGGATTTTGAAAATTTGAGAAATTCTGCACTGCTTGATGAGGAGCTAAAAAGCGAAGCTCTGAAGATGAAAGAGGCGTTTGCAAAACTAAAAAACGAGCTGTTTTAAACTTATTTAATCCCTTTTTAGCTAACATACCAAAAATAATGCACTAAATTTAGGAGAGTTATGTCTTTTAGCATCAGAAAGCTTTTTTCAAACCTTTTCTTAAGCGCCGTGATCGAGGGCAATGAGTGCGTTTTTTACGGTCAGGTCTTTAGAAATGGCAAGCTTATAAAAACCATAAATGCTAAATTTACAGACATAAGCATCGATAGTGTCGATGAAAAAGTTTTAAAATACATAGAGGAGCAAGAAAAGGCCTATTTTGGCGTCTATGTTTCGCTCTTTTTTAACGACGACTCGCAAGGTGCGCTGCCTACTGCTAACTTTGACGAGTACAAAAAATTTAACATCAACACGCAAAATTTAACCAGCCTTGTGATGCAAGATAGCTGGAGCATATATGCAAATTTAAATGCTATAAGAAGATATAAAAATCTCTTTGGACAAGGTAGCGTCGATCTTATCTACTCGCCTATCGCCCTGCTCTTTCACGAGCTGCTAAAAAGAGGAATTTCGCCAAAAACCACGCTATATCTCTACATCCACTCGCACTCTTTTGCGCTTACGATATTTAAAGATAAGCAGATGAAGCTCTCTACGTTTTTAAATATGAGCGACGCTGAAGAGGGCAACGAAGAGATCGAAAGCCTAAAAGAAGAGGATATAACAGACATCGACAATCTCATTGTCAAAGAAGAAGATGGCGCAACGGCGCTTGATGATTTTAAGAGTTTGGATGATTTTTTAAGCGACGATAAGCCAAAAGAATTTGAAGATCTAAACTACGAGCTAAACATGCCAGCTTCGACCAATGTCGAGAAGTCAGTGGCGATCTTTGGGCGCGATATGAAGATGTTTGACTACATCGCAAAGGCCATGAAAGAATTTTATGAAAATCCAATCTACGGCGGCGATTTTATCGAGCAGATCATCGTTTTTGAAAACACAAAGACGAGCGCGACATTTTTACAATACCTGCAATCAGAGCTATTTGTGGAGACATCAAGCTATCCGATCAACACAAATCACATCATGAATGAGATCATGCAAGAAGAGATAACACTATGAAATTTAGCTTCATCACTCCAGAACCAAGACCGCTTCTATCTATCTTTAGTAAGCTCTGGCTAAGCCTCATCGGCTTTGTTTTTGTGGTGCTTTTGGTGGCAAATTTCTTCATCGTTTATAAAAACTACTCAACTAAGAAAAATATAGAATTCCTAGCAAACGAGCAAAAAGAGCTTAGCCAAAAGATAGTCACTACGGATGAAATTTCAGCCAAACTTGCCGTGCAGATAGACTCTGCAAACGACATATTTACGTCAAATTCTATCCTAAAGCAAAGCTTGCACAACCTTTTTGACCTTGTGCCTGATAGCATAACGCTTGAAGAGGTCTTTATGGACAAAAACTCGCTCATCATCCGTGGCATAACGCCAACAAAGGATGTCTTTAACCAGCTCTTAGCCTCGCCGCTAAGGTCGATTTTCACCACGTCAAACACTAGCTTTTATCAGAGCAAAAACGGCTGGTACGGCTTTATAAGCACAAATAAGATTGATAATTCTGAGGGATATAATGAGTAAAAAAGATACGAGCTTAGAAAAAATCGACCCAGTAAAGCTTTTACTTTTTATATTTGCTTTTATCATAGTTTGCTTTATAATGATATTTGGCTTTATCGTGCCAAATATAAAAGAATTTAAAAGCCTCTCGAGACAAAACTACTCGCAAACCTCATCATACACGAAGGTAAAAAACGAATTTGAGGCTAAATTTAAAGCACTTGAAGCGACAAGACAAAAAGATGGCGCTATCATCTTGGCTTATGATACAGCTTTTGATAAGGATAAATTTATAAATTTCGCATCGCAATTTTTTAGCGAAGTGAGCCTTAGCAAGATAGAAGAAGGCGAGAATAACGCAACTGAAAAGTTCTTTAGATACCGCCTAAACGTCACTAGCTCACTAAAAACCCCGCAGAAATTTTATGACTTTTTAGACGCACTTAGTAACTACGATAGCATCATAAAAGCCGAATTTCCTATCGTTATGAAAGGCGAAAACGACAAGATCCACACGACTTTTAACATAAAAGTTTTTGGGTTAAAATAATCAAATTTAATAAATTTCTCCGCATCAAATTTAAAACTGCGCTGCTCTTAGCAAAGATATGGATATAAAATTACCCCTGCTACAATTCTTACATAGTAAGTGCTGGCTTATAAAGCAATGTTGTAAAACTACGCAAAGAGCTTCAAAACACGATCATAATGGCGACAAAAGATCTTTTTGAAAGTAGGATCAAATTTAAAGAAATTTACGAATACGATATGAAGAGCAAGCAGCTTTTCAAAAATGGTGAAGAGGTGCAAATGCCAAAAAATGAGGCAAAACTCTTCTTTTTACTCGTGAGTAATATAGAAAAAGTGGTGAGTTACGAAGTGATAGAAAACTATGTCTGGAGCGAAAAATCGATGAGTAACGAAGCGCTTAGAATGACTATCAAAAAGATAAGGGCAAAAACTGACGCCGACCTCATCAAAAACATCTCAGGGGTGGGATATAGACTTAGCGGATCAAACTAAATTTAACTTTGTGTAGCTTTTATAAATTTAAGCTACACAAATTCTTACTTTTTATCCACGCATTTGCCAAGTTGGCAGGCTCTTTTGTAAAGTGCGTCCGCCTTTGTTTCATCGCCACTTAGCTTTGCAAGCAAGAAGCATGACTGAGCATACTCAAGCTCACAGCTCTTTGCCAAAAGCTTTAAAACTCTAGCCTCAGCCTTGTTTCTATCTATCTTATGAGTTTTTAAATTTTCGCTTTCGATGTATGACTTTAGCCCCATAGCCTCGTTGTAACAGCCAACGCCGTCGCCACTATCGCAAGCAAGTTTATAAAGTTTTAGAGCCTTTTCGATATCTTTTTGCTCATCAACTAGCCCTTGCTCGTAAATTTGACCCAAATTTGAGCAAGCAGTCGCAAGGCCAGCATTGCAAGCCTTTTCGTAGTAGCCCTTTGCCTTTACAAAGTCCTTTTCGTTGCTAAAATTTACAGCTAAGTTGTTGCAGTCGATGCTATTTCCGCTCTCGCAGTTTTGCACCATCTTCTCTTTTTCAAGCTCAAGACGCTCCGCCCTAGCCTCCTCATCACTTTGCCAAAAGCCAAAGCTCACCATCTTTTGCCACGACCAGCAGCCACTTAGCATAAAGCTAGCAGCTACGATAAGCCCAAAATTTAAAACTTTTTTCACTTATTTTCCTGCTTACATGCCAAGCTTTGCGCCTAGTCTTTTCATCTGTGGGCACGCCTTGTTTAGACCGCGAAAGCAAGCGACTTTGTAAATTCCATAAGCTCTCTTTTCGTCCTTGTTCATGCCAAGACCTAGTTCATACATCGCACCGATATTTGCGCAGCTTGGCAGATCTCCAGCGTTGCAAGCGTTTGTGTAGGCCTCCATCGCTAGATAGTAGTCTTGTTTTACGATCTCGCCCTTGCGGTAGGCGTTGCCTAGATGATAGCAAGCTTGCGCACCGCCACTGTTGCAGCTATCTTTGTAAATTTCGACCGCTTTTTTTGGATCTTTTTTCACGCCAAGGCCGTTTTCATAGAGCGTGCCAAGGTTTGAGCAAGCAAGCTGCACCTTCGCATCGCAAGCCTTTTTGTAGTTTGCGTAGGCATTGTCATACTCTTTCATAAGCTCAAAATTTACGCCCAAGTCGTTGCAAGCTTCAGCATCGCCGCTCTCGCACTTTGGTGTTAAAAGATCGATGGCATTTTTTGAAATTTGCTCTTTGTTTTGCACCACCTTTTCGTCCTTTGGTTGCTGCCAAGAGTCATCTTGCTTTGGCGTCTCTCCGATGCCAATGACGTTTAAGCAACCTGTAAAAAATAGAGCAGTTAAAAGTAGTAGATATTTTTTCATTTTCGTCCTTTTAATATTGTCCAAACAAGTCATTTAGGGCTTCGCTGATGCTTGGATGGGTGAAAATTTGGTTTTTAAAGAAATTTGCATCTGCTTTTAAATTCATGGCGATCGCGATCTCATTTATGATCTCATTTGCGTAGATGCAGTGAAAGCTCGCCCCCAAAATTTCGCCACTACTAGCTTCAACGATCGCTTTTAGCATGCCCACATCGTGGTTTAGCACCTTTGCTCCTGGCACTGCTGCCATGCTAAGCTTTAGCTCCTTGAAATTTAGCCCAAGCTTGCTAGCCTCTTTTGCATTTACGCCAACTCTTGCTAGCGGAGTGTCGGTAAATAGCACATTTGCGTGGATACTTCTGTTTTGTGTGGTGCGTTTTTTGTCGCCAAAAATTTGCGAGAAAACTATCCTAAAATCATCCAAACTAGTGTAGGTAAAAAGCTCTCCGCCGCGCACATCGCCCACTGCGTAGATGTTTGACACATTTGTTTGAAGGTGCTCATTTATCTTTATAAAGCCTTTTTCATTTAGCTCGACGCCAGCTGCTTTTAAATTTAGATCATCTAAATTTGCCACTCTGCCAAGCGCTACTAAGAACGCATCTGCCTTGATGATCCTATCTTCATTATCTTGTTTGAAATTTAGCGCATTGTCTTTTAGGCTCTCTATCTCGCAGCCCTCTAAAATTTCGATGCCCTGCACGTTTAGCGCATCTTTTACGCTTTTAGCTATGTCTTCATCTTCGTTTTTTAGAAGTGGTGAGCGTCCGACGATGGTCACTTTTGAGCCAAAATTTGCAAACATCGATGCAAACTCGATGCCGATAAATCCACTACCAACGATGACAAGATGCTTTGGCATAGTTTTTAGATCGAGCAAAGTTTTGCTTGAAAAGACGTTTGAGTTTGTTATCTCAAATGGCGCATACGCCTCTTTTGAGCCAGTATTTATGATGATAAACTCACCTTCAACGACTTTTTGCTCGCCACTTGAGGTTGTGACTAAGACGCTATTTTTATCTTTAAACGAGCCAACACCATCGATCACGTCGATATTTTCTTTATCATTTAGCATCGCATAGTTTTTAGAATTTAAAGCTGAGATTAGCTTATTTTTATTTTCGATGCTAAGCGTGTAATACTCGTTTTCAACGCTATTGTCTGCATATATCGCCTCTTTTGCAGCTGTGATTAGACGCTTTGTCGGTATGCAGCCCACGTTTATGCAAGTGCCTCCATACATCTTCGGCGATCTCTCGATTAGCGCGACCTTTTTGCCAAGCGCAGCAGCCTTTACAGCTAGCGTCTTGCCAGCCTTACCAAATCCAATAATAACAATGTCATATTTCATTTAATTTTTCCCATTATGTAGTATGTAGTTTCGTTTATCTTTTTGATATCCATTTTGTATTTATTTGCCCAGCTTTTGATGATCTCATCAACCCGCTCTTTTATCTCTTTGACGGTTGCGACGTTTTTTATCTTTAGCCTATCCTCACTCCCGCTCATCGCTACAAAGCAAAGGTGTGGCTTTAGATGATCGTTTAGCTCGATCACACTCTTTGGCAAAAGGCCGTCAGTGTTATTTAAAATTCTACGCATATGCTCAGTGGTCGTTTCATCTATGTTGTAGCCAAGCTGTGTCAAAAGTGCGTTATGATCCATATCGTTCCTTTTTGCTTAAATTTGCGATCATTATAAGATAAAATTCGATAAAATAGCCTAAATTTTCAAGGACAAATATGAAAAAATTTATCATTTTTCTATTTAACATTTTGCTATTTTGGGGCTGTTCAGCAGAGCAAATTTCGCAAAATTTAGGTCTTAGCGAGCCACCACTTGATCCTGAAGTCGAGCAGATAGCAGACGCCATCTATCTATATAACGAGGGCAACTACCCAAAGGCTTGCAAGAGATTTTACGACTACGCAAAAGATGGCAATGTCCTAGCCATGCAGCAAACTGGCGTTTGTTTTCGTGACGGCAAAGGCTTTAGCAAAGATATCTTAAGGGCACTTTTTTGGTTTGAGACAGCTGGCAGATACGGCAACATAGACGGTCTTAGAAGCGCTGGATACATCTACGAATACGGTCTTGGGGTCAATAAAAATTTAGAAAAAGCGATATATTTTTATGAAAAAGCCACTAGTCTTGGCTCAAGCGAGGCTAGCTACGATCTAGGGCTTATCTACCTAGGCAAAAATGACTATAAAAAAGCTAGAATTTATCTTGATGAGGCTTGCTACCATGGCAAAGAAGAAGCCTGCACGAAGCTAAAAGAGATGAAATTTTAGCTCTCATCTCTTTAAAATTTACTACCCCTCAGCCTTTTGAGCGATCAAAACGCCCTCTATCATCTTTTTGATATCACCATCAAGTATCGCATCAGTTTGCGAAAATGCCTCACCGCTGCGGTTGTCTTTTACTTGCTGATACGGGAAAAGCACGTATGATCTTATCTGATGACCCCAGCCAATCTCGCTCTTTTCGACGCTGTTGCTCGCCTCTTGCTGCTTCATCAGCTCAAGCTCGTAAAGGCGCGACTTTAGCATCTTCATCGCTGTGGCTCTGTTTTTGTGCTGACTGCGGTCATTTTGACACTGTACGACGATGCCAGTTGGTATGTGCGTGATGCGGATGGCTGATTCAGTCTTATTTACGTGCTGACCACCTGCGCCACTGGCTCTATAAGTGTCTATCTTTAGATCTTTCTCTTCGATCTCGATCTCTATATCATCATCTACTTCAGGGCTTACCATGACACTAGAAAAGCTCGTGTGACGGCGTCCTGCACTATCAAATGGGCTTGTACGAACGAGCCTGTGGATGCCATTTTCTGCTTTGAAATATCCATAGGCGTTTTCACCTTTTACGATAAAGCTCACATCCTTTAGTCCAGCCTCTTCTCCCTCTTGAAAGTCCAAAGTCTCGACCTTAAAGCCCTCACGCTCGCAAAATCTAAGATACATCCTATAAAGCATGCTCGCCCAGTCGTTGCTCTCAGTGCCGCCAGCTCCAGGGTGGATCGATACGATCGCGTTTTTGCCATCATCTTCGCCACTTAAAAGCATGGAAATTTCTAAATTTACTATCTTTTCATCTAAATTTTTAGCATCTTCAAATAAAGAATTTATAGTCTCCTCATCATTTTCAGAATTTGCTAGCTCAAAGAGCTCCTTTGCGTCGCTAACTGCTTGGTGAGCGTCGCTAAATTTAGCAAGCATGTTTGAAATTTTTGTCTTTTCTTTATTTAGTGCCCCAGCCCTAGCGATATCTTGCCAAAAGTCAGGGTCTTGCTCTATGGCCTCGATCTCTTTTAGCCTAGCCTTTATCTCGTCAGGCTTTACGATAGAGCCTATGTTTTCAACTTTTGTTTGTAGCTTCTTTAAAAGCTCGTTGTATTCGTAACTATCCAAGTTTTTCTCCATAAATTTTTGCCGATTTTAGCCAAAAGTTGCTTACATTTTTAAATTTACGCCCTTTTAATCCTTTTTTGTTACAATGCCAAGTTAAAATTTAGATAAAAAGAGTCAAATATGCAAATTATAAGAACTATAAAAGAGCTTGAAAATTTTGTCCAAAATGCAAGCGGCAAGATCGGTTTTGTCCCAACAATGGGCGCACTTCACAACGGACACGTTAGCCTTATCAAAAAATGTGTGAGCGAAAATGAGGTAAGCATCGTCTCAACTTTCGTAAATCCAACTCAATTTCTACCAGGCGAAGACCTAGAAAAATACCCAAGAAAAGAGCAAAGCGACATCCAAATTTGCGAGCAAAACGGCGTTAGCGCTATCTTTATACCAGACGAAAAAGAGCTTTACTTTGAAGATGAGCCTCTCATCGTCGCTCCAAAGAAGCTTTCGACCATTTTAGAGGGCAAAACTAGACCTGGGCACTTTGACGGCGTCTTAAGAGTGCTAAATAAATTATTTCGCCTAACTCGTGCAAATAGCGTCTATATGGGCAAAAAAGACACCCAGCAGCTCATCATCGTGCAAAATATGATAAAGACATTTTTTCTAAACATCGAGCTAGTTGCCTGCGATATCGTTAGAGAGCCAGACGGCCTAGCGCTTTCAAGCAGAAACGTCTATATCTGCGACGAAGATAAGTGCAACGCGCTAAGACTTTCAAGATCGCTAAATAAAGCACAAAATTTGATCCAAAACGGCGAAGAGGACGCGAGCGAGGTCAAAGCAAATATGCTTGAAGTGTTAGAGCCACTAAAGGTTGATTACGTTGCGGTTACAGATAGAAATTTAAACGAAATTTCAAAGGTAGAAAAAGGCAACACCATCATCTTAGTAGCCGCCTTTGTAGGCAAAACTAGGCTAATAGACAACATCTGGATCTAAAAATGCCAAAACTTCATCTAATCTCGCTTGGTTGTAATAAAAATTTAGTTGATTCTGAGATCATGCTGGGACGCTTGCAAAACTACGATATCACGGACGATATCAGCGACGCAGACGTCATTATCGTAAATACTTGTGGATTTATCAAATCTGCCAAAGAAGAGAGCATACAAACCATCCTTGAGATGCACGAAGCTCGTAAAAATGGCTCTTTGCTCGTGGTGACTGGCTGTCTTATGCAGCGCTACAAAGATGAGCTCATAAAAGAACTGCCAGAGGTCGATCTCTTTACCGGCGTGGCTGATTATGACAAGATCGACGAGATCATCTTGAAAAAGCAAAATTTATTTAGCCCAGAAACTTATCTGCAAGCAAACGAAGAGCGCGTGATAACTGGCTCAAACTACCACGCCTACATCAAAATTTCAGAGGGCTGTAACCAAAAATGCAGCTTTTGCGCGATACCGACATTTAAAGGCAAGCTAAACTCACGCTCGCTTGAAAACATCGTAAATGAGGTCAAAAATCTAGTCAAAAAAGGCTACTACGACTTTAGCTTTTTATCCCAAGACTCAAGCTCATATATGCGTGATCACGGCATTAGCGACGGACTAATAAATTTAATAGACGAGATAGAAAAGATAAAAGGCGTAAGGAGCGCTAGGATACTTTATCTCTACCCAAGTACGACCAGCAAGGAGCTCATTTCGCGTATCATCGCTTCGCCCATCTTTCACAACTACTTTGACATGCCCATCCAGCACATCAGCGAAAATATGCTAAAGATAATGAAGCGTGGAAGTGGCGCCAAAAAGATAAAAGAGCTTTTAAATTTGATGAGAAATGCCAAAAATTCATTCTTGCGAACTGGCGTCATCGTGGGACATCCGGGCGAGAGCGAGGAGGATTTTGAGGAGCTTTGCGAGTTTTTGGAAGAGTTTAAATTTGATAGAATTTCAGCCTTTGCCTACTCAAAAGAAGAGGACACAGCCTCTTTTGAAATGGAGCAAATCCCAGCAAAGATCATCTCAAAAAGGCTAAGCAAGATAGAAAAGATCACCAAAAAAGCGATAAATGAGAGCTTGAAAAAAGAGCTTGGCAAGCAGATTTACGCATCGCTTGAGGGCGTTAGCAGCGAGGGCGAGATGTTTTACGCTGCCAAAAAAGATATCTGGGACAAAGATATAGACGGCGAAATTTTGATCAATGAAAGCGACGTAAAAGAGCTTGAGATCGGCTCGCTCTATCTCTGTGAGGTCAGCGACGTGGTTGATCAAAAACTAGTCGCCACCATCGTCAAAAAAGCAAAATGATAAACCAAAATGTGCTTGATAGGCTAAGCTTGGGCGCAAATCTGCTCGCCTTCTCGCACGGCATCGATAGCACTGCACTTTTTTACATTTTGCAAGAAGCTGGGGTCAAATTTGATCTAGCCATAGTCGATCACAACGCCAGAGAGCAGAGTAAATTTGAAGTTGAAAGCGCCAAAGAGCTTGCTAGTAAATTTGGCAAAAAAATCTACATAAAAAGCGTAAATTTGGGTAAGTCAAATTTTGAAAAAAACGCGCGCGAGGCGAGGTATGAGTTTTTTGGTGAAATTTGCAAAAAATTTGGTTATGAAAATTTGATCCTAGCGCATCAATTTGACGATAAATTTGAGTGGTTTTTGATGCAACTTGGCAAGGGCGCTGGACTAAAAGAGCTCTTTGGTATGAGTGAGCTTGAGAAGAGAGAGCACTTTTGGCTAGTTAGACCGCTTTTAAATTCACGCAAAAAAGAGCTTCAAAACTACCTTGGCGAGCGAGGCTTGCGCTACTTTGTCGATGAGACAAATTTAGATGGCAAGCTTAAAAGAAGCTTTGTAAGACTAAATTTTAGCGAGCCGTTTTTGGACGAGTATTTTAGCGGCGTGAAAAGAAGCTTTGAGTTTTTAGAGGCTGATAGGCAAAAATTACTGCCAAATATCACAAAGATAGATGATGAAATTTTCATTATAAAAAATGATAGTAACGTCGTTCGAGGCGTCGATATGGCGGCAAAAGAGCTAAATGTGCTTTTAAGCAAGGCTCAAAAAGATGAGCTAAGCGCAAATTTAGCAAAGCAAACAAGCGTGGTGCTAAGCGGCAAGATCGCCGTTGGCTACGCTGGTGCATTTATCTTAGTAACGCCATTTTGCAAAGCCGTAATGTCAAAAAAATTTAAAGAAAAGGCTAGAATTTTAAAGCTCCCAGCGATAAATAGGGGCTATCTATTTGCAAGCGGCATTCAAATAGAAAATCTCTCTAAATTTATTAGCAAATAGAGCGTTTTGGGCTATAAATTTTATCTACTAAAGGCTAATCTAAACTTTTTATCGCCAAATTTTCTGCAACAATCTTAACAAGTCTGCAAAAATTTAAAATTTATATCTGCGAATTTGATCTACAAAGGTCAAATTTAAAACTAAATTTTGCTTCAACCCTTAAACTAGAGCACCCGCTAACATTGGTATTTTGAGTAAAAAACTGCAAATTTGATTTTGGATATTTTTCTCTAACATAAACTGCTTTTGCATTTAAATTTAGAGCATAAAAGCTATAAATCTGACCCACAAAAGAGCAAATTTAAAGTTTCTAGCACCAAATTTTATCTTTACGATATTCGCACTAAAGCGTTAAGTCTGCAAAATTTAAAAATTTACATCGGTAAATTTATTTATTTTTAGTTTATTGCAACTATTTTTTGGGCTTAAATTTAGCTACAAATTTGATCTAAAAAGTCAATTTTAAAGCCTTAAGCAGCAAATTTACTCAAGCTCTCAAAGTAAATGTCCGCTTCAACCTTGGCAAATGTGGCACAAAAACCTGCAAATTTTCTATGCTAAAAGTTAAATTTAATCTATCAAGAGCCAAATTTAAAGCATTATCTAGTAAATTTAATTTCACAGCTGTTTTAAAACAGCCAAAAAACTCATCTGCGATGTAAATTTCTCAAGCAAAAAAATCTAAATTGATCCACATATATTTATTGCAGGATAGCAGCCAATCTTCAGTCTCAAATTTAAAATTCATAGCGCTCTTTTGGCTTTAATGTCGTATATTAAATTTAATTTTACTACCAATAATAAAAGCGTAAATTTGATATATGAAACCAAATTTTATAAACGAGGTAGTGAAATTTGTTGCTTATTAAATTTAGCTCATTTACAATATCAAATTTAATAAACGCGCCCAAAAAGTCAAATTTATAAATTTATGCCGATCACAACAAAAACCAGCCTAAAAATTTAAACAATCTATTTGCATAAAATAATGCGTAAAATTTTATAAATTTTATTACACACTAGGAGAGGATTTTTTCTATCAGCTCTCTTTTTAGCACAAAGTCATAGCTAAAAGCATCGACCACGACGCCGGCGTAACTGCTCTCTTTTAGCATCGCAAGATACTCTTTTAGCCCTATTTCGATGCTCTCTTGCTCGCTGTCGTTTCGCCAAAGCTTCATCGCCTCTTTGCTTGTAAATGCCGGAAAATAGCTAAGCTTCTCGCCCTCATCTTCAAGTAGGATAAATTTGATATTTGAACCCTCCTCCTCATAAACTACGCCGCCATCAGGCTTTGCGAGCGCTTGGTTTAAAAGCACCGGAGCAAAAAATGTGGCCTTTTTTAAAGCTGATATCAAATTTACCTCATTTTGCTGGCTTGGATCATTTAAAAATTTATCCATCGCTTCTTGCATATTAGCTCCTAAAAGCCTCATCTACAGCTTGGCAGATCGTGTGTATGAAAAAGATGTGTGACTCTTGAATTCTTGCTGTATCGCTTGAGCTAACGACTAAATTTAGATCGCAACCTTCATTCATCGCGCCGCCGCCTTTACCGCTAAGTCCAAGCACTGATGCGCCCATTTTCTTGGCACTTTTTATAGCCTCAAGGACATTTTTGCTGTTGCCACTCGTTGAGATCGCCACGAGCAAGTCGCCTGACTGAGCTAAAGCCTCAAACTGACGCGAAAAGACATAGTCAAAGCCGTAGTCGTTGCCAATGGCCGTAAGTGCCGAAGTATCAGTAGTTAGCGCGATGCCTGGTAGTGGCTGACGCTCACTTTTATATCTACCAGTTAGCTCGGCTGCAAAGTGTTGAGCGTCCGCCGCAGAGCCGCCGTTACCGCATATCAGCACCTTCTTGCCATTTTTTAGCGTATCAGCCACCATCTGGCAAGCACGCTCTAGGCTACCTAGCAAATTTACATGCTCACTAAAGGTCTTTTGGTGAGCCTCGAGCTCATTTTTTATCATTGTTTTTAGCATCTTTTATCCTTTTTATTATCCCTGTTGTGCTTTTGCCCTCGACAAAGTCGATCAGCCTGACCTCTTTTACGATATCGCTGCCAACGACATCTTTGCCCTTGTAGTCAGCCCCTTTTACAAGCACGTCTGGCTTTATCTTTGTTATTAAATTTAATGGCGTATCCTCATCAAATATCACGACGTAATCAACAAATCCAAGCCCACTTAGCACGCAGGCTCTATCATCTTGCGAGTTTATAGGCCTAGCCTCGCCTTTTAGCCTCTTAACTGAAGCGTCCGAGTTTAGCCCAACTACCAAAAGATCGCCAAGCTCCCTTGCGCGCGCTAGGTATTTTACGTGTCCAGCGTGTAAGATATCAAAGCAGCCATTTGTGAAAACGACCTTTTTCTTGCCCTTTTGGCTCAAAATTTCCTCTAGCTCCTCAATGCTTTTAAGCTTGTGCTCGAAATTTGCCCCAAATGAGCTATTTAACAGCTGCTCGATCTCACTAAAGCTAGCCGTTGCGCTACCTATCTTTGCCACGACGACGGCTGCTGCGAGGTTTGCTATCTTTATCGCCTCTTTTATATCAGCCCCATTTGCTAGCATGTAGCCAAGTGTCGCAAGCACCGTATCTCCAGCGCCAGTGACATCAAAGACCTCTTTTGCTTTTGCGGCAAAGATGTGTAGCCTGTCGTCATATAGCGCGATACCCTCTTCTGAGATCGTGATGATCGAATAGGTCAAATTTAGCTCGTCTTTTAGCTGTTTTATCGCCTTTTCAAGCTCAGCCTTGTCTTTTATCTTTAAATTTGTAGCCTCACTCGCCTCTTTTTTATTTGGCGTTAAAAGGGTTGCGTTTTTATACTTTGAGTAGTCACTGCCTTTTGGATCTATGAGAACTGGTATTTTTAGCCTTACGCACTCGTTTATGATCTCTTGACAAACCTTCTCGCTAAGCACACCTTTGCCGTAGTCACTTAGTAAGACGGCCTTAAAATTTGCAAGATTTTCTTTGACTTTTAAGACTAGCTCATCTTCTAAATTTATCTTGACAACGCTCTCTTTATCGATCCTGACAACTTGCTGGTGAGATGCCATGATGCGGCTTTTTATCGAGCTTTCACGCCCCTTTTCAGTGAGGATCAGCTCATCTTTTACATTTAGCTCAGCAAGCTTCTCTTTTATCTTTTTGCCAGCCTCATCATCTCCTAAGACGCTAGCCACGCTCACATTTGCGCCAAGAGAGAGTAAATTTCTCACCACATTGCCAGCGCCACCAAGCGTGTAGGTTTCGTTATTTATCTTTACGACCTGCACCGGCGCTTCAGGCGAGATACGCTCACAACTGCCCCAGATATAGTGATCTAGCATGAGGTCACCGACGACTAAAATTTTAACTCTCTTAGCCATTTAGCTCTTCCTTGTAAATTCTCTTTATCTCTGGCAAATAGTCTTTTATAGCCTCTTCTAAGCTCCAAGTCGCGCTAAAGCCAAATGCCTCACGAGCTGGGGCTACGTCGGCCTCTGTGTGAAACTGATAAGAGCCTACAAATGGGTTTTTGATATATTCGTTACCTAAATTTACGCCGATCTCACGCTGCAAGATGTCAGCGATATCTTGAAAGCTTCTAGCCTTGCCAGTAGCTGCGTTATAGACACCACTTGGCACATCAAGCGCTTTTATGTTTGCATCAATGATATCTTTTATATAGACAAAGTCGCGTTTGATCTGGTCGCTGCCCTCAAAGAGCTTTGGGGTCTTGCCAGCTAAAATTTGCAGGCCAAACTGAAGCACCATTGAAGCGGTTTTGTTTTTGAAAAACTCGCCCTTGCCAAAGACGTTAAAATACCTCAGTCCAACCACGCTCACACCGCGCTTTGCGTAAATTTTATTGATATTATCCATGCTTAGCTTGCTAAAGCCATAGACGTTATTTGGCGCTTCGCACTCGCCAACTGTTTGCGGGCTCTTTGCGTTGCCATAAGTGGCGCCTGAGCTAGCGTAGATCATCTTTGTGCCCAAACTCTCGCAGATGTCAAGCAAATTTACAAAGGCATTTACATTTGTTTTTATTAGCTCGTCTTGCTCTTTTACGGTCGTGTCTGAGATCGCTGCTTCGTGGTAGATGACGTCTGGGCGAAAGCTTTTTATCTTCTCAAGCGTGCTAGGGTCGTTGATATCGCCAGCGTAAATTTCACCCTTAAAGCCAAGTAAATTTTTAAAATGTCCAAAGCTTTTTAAGTTGCCGTTGCTAAATGTCTCGTCGTTTCTAAATTTATCCACGACAAGCACGTGAGCGTCTTTAAAATTTTCATCAAAATAGTGCGCTAAAGCTGAGCCGATAAAGCCAGCGCCGCCAGTTATAACTATCTTTTTTCCGTTTAAATTCATAGTGATTTTTCCTTTTTTAGCTTATTTAAAACATCTCTTACATCTTTAAAATTTATCCCATCAAGCAAGAAATTTCTACCCACACCTGCCCTTTTGCCAGCCTCGACGTCGCTTGGTTTATCGCCTATCATTAGCGAGTTTTCAAGGTCTATGTCAAACTCTTTGCAAGCATCAAGTATCATTTTTGGATTTGGTTTTCTGCAGGTGCACTTTTGCTCTGGAGCGTGCGGGCAAAAATAGACCTTGGTGATAAAAATTTGCTCTTTTTTAAAGCTTTCAAGCATAAATTTGTTTAGAGCGTCAAACTGCTCTTGCGTGTAGTAGCCCCTGCCGATGCCTGATTGATTTGTCACGACAAAGAGTTTGTAGCCAGCCTTAGCAAATTCTTTTAACGCATCAAAAATGCCATCAATAAATTTAAAATCTTTGATCTCGCAAACGTATCCAGCGTCCTCATTTATGACGCCGTCTCGGTCTAAAAAAAGTGCTTTGTTGGCTGTTTCTTTTATCATTTGGTGATTATAGCCAAAATATTTTAACCCGCCCCTTGCAAATTTACATTTTTGTATTATAATGCCGGCACGTTTTTTAAAAAGGATGACAAATGAAAAAACTACTAATCGTTTCAAGTGTTGCAGCACTACTTTCAACTGCTGCTTTCGCTGCAGATGGCGCTACTATCTATAAAAAATGCGTTGCCTGTCATGGCGCTAAAGCTGAAAAAGTTTTCAATAACAAAGTTCCAGCTTTAACATCACTTGATGCAGCAGCTATCGAAGCAGCTCTAAAAGGCTACAAAACAGGTGCAAATAAATTTGGTCTTGGTGCCATGATGAAACCTATCGCTACTCCAATGAGCGACGACGACATCAAAGCAGTTGCAGAATATATCCAAACTTTAAAATAATCATAGGGGCGCTTGCCCCTTTTTCTATAAATTTAAACTTACACCAAATTTTAAAAGCTCTTTTGACATTTGGTATGTAAAAATCACAATATATGTCCTCTTTTATCGGCACTCTTTTTTCATAAGCGTAGGCTATGCCCTCAGCAAAAAGCCAGTTTGCGATGACTAGCTCTGCCCTGCTTCTTACGTAGTGGCCGTCGTTAGTTCGGTATTCAGCCTTAAATTTCTCTCTAAAATCTTCTTTTTGCTCTTCTTTGGCCGTTTTTGCGGTATTTTTCATTATCTCATCTACGAAATTTTCGTTATAAACTATCCTCTCATCCCATCTAACACTTGCTTTGCCCATGTAGAAATTTTGCTTGCCACCATAGTATTTGCCAACATCTGTTACGTTGTAGCCATTGTCACATTTTTTTATAAAGCCCAAATTTAGCAAAGCCAAATTTACATCTTTTGCATTTTTGCCAAATTTCTTCGCTATCTCTTTTGCGCTAAACGTATCAGCTATATTTCCTTGATTAAATTTCACATAAGTTTTTTGGCGCATCTTTCGCCTGATAAATTTTGTTATCAAATTTACTAAAATGACAAATATTATGATAGGCAGCGTAAAGCTAAAAAACGCTGACAGCATAGTGGATAGTAAATTTGCCGTATCAAAAATTTGCATTTTTATGGTGTAGTAAGAGTAAATTTAAATTTTAAATGATAAATTCTGGCTCAAATTTTGTCCCATTTACTCTGACAACTCTTGCTGGTATGCCAACTACGGTTGCATTTGCTGGGACGTTTTTTAGCACGACTGAGTTTGCGCCGATCTTGGCATTTTCGCCGATCGTTATAGCCCCAAGTATCTTTGAGCCAGCTGCGATAGTGACGCCATTTTTAATGGTTGGATGGCGTTTACCACACTCTTTGCCAGTGCCACCAAGTGTCACTTGATGATACATCATCACATCATCCCCAACCTCAGCCGTCTCGCCGATAACCACGCCCATGCCGTGATCTATGAAAAATCTCCTACCGATCTTGGCCCCTGGGTGGATCTCGATGCCTGTTAGAAATCTTGCTATTTGCGAGATGAGTCTAGCTAGAAAAAACCACTTTTTCTCATATAAAAAATGAGAAATTTTATGAAACAAAACCGCATGGATACCAGGAGTGTTTATAAGTATCGCCAAAAAGCAACAACTATGCACCGATGGGTCTTTTTCACGGACGGTTTGAACTAGCTCTTTTAGACTCTCCCACATAATTTTATGCTCCGTAAAGCTCTGTACTTAGGTATCTCTCGCCGTTATCAGGGGCTATGAAAAGCACTTTTTTGCCAGCGCCAAGTCTTTTAGCCACTCTTTTTGCAGCCACGTAAGAAGCACCGCCGCTTATGCCTATCATCAAACCATCGCTCTTTGCGATCGCTCTAGCTGCGTTTAGTGCGTCATCGTTGCTTACTTTTTCTACTTCGCTAACTAGGCTCATATCCATTGTATTTGGTAAAAATCCAGCTCCGATGCCTTGAATTTTATGTGGTCCTGGGTTGCCGCCACTTAAAACCGGTGATGCCTCAGGCTCTACTGCGATGATCTTAGTGTCATAGCCTTTTTCTTTTAGAACCTTTGCCACTCCGCTTATCGTGCCGCCTGTGCCAACGCCAGCCACAAAGGCATCAAGCTTGCTAAAGTCAGCCACGATCTCGGCAGCTGTTGTTAGCTCGTGAGCTTGTGGGTTATACTTGTTTTCAAACTGGCTTAGCATTATGTGATTTGGCTGAGAAGCTAGCTCAGTAGCTTTTGCGATCGCTGCTTTCATACCGCCAGCTGCAGGAGTTAGCTCAAGATGAGCGCCATATGCAGCCACGATCTTGCGTCTTTCGATACTCATGCTCTCAGGCATGCAAAGGATCACTTTAAAGCCAAGCGCAGCACCGCACATAGCTACGCCGATGCCTGTATTTCCGCTTGTTGGCTCAACGATAGTGTCGCCATGTTTTAGTGTGCCATCAGCTAGCATTTTTGTGATCATATTAAATGCGATCCTATCTTTTACAGAGCCGCCTGGGTTAAAAAACTCTAATTTTACGTAAATTTCAGCCTCGTCAGCACCTGTTTTAACCTTTACGATAGGTGTATTACCGATCGTTTTTACGATGTTATCGTAGATCATCACTTCTCCTAAAATAAATTTCTCGTAAATTTAGCATAGAATTTAAAATAAAACATAAAAAGTCCTAATTTGCGCTAAATTTAAAATAAAAATTTAGTTTTTAATGCTATCAAGCACCTCTTGTCCGCTTTGACTCAAAATTTTGCCTTTGAAATTCTCTTTGCAAAACTCCAAAATAAGCGCATGATAGAGTTTTAAAACCTCAGTCTCGTCAAATTTCTCGCTATCAAGAAATTTGTAAATTTCATCATAATCAAGCGAGCTAAACCACTCAGCCGCCTCGTCGTAGCTCTCAAAAATGTAGTCAAAATATGCCATTATCCTAAGCGCATAAGCATCAACGACCATATAAGGCTTGCCACAAGCGTAAGCAAGTATCGCGTCGCAAGTCTCAGCGCCAACGCCTTTTACGCTTATGAGCCACTCGCGGCTAACGTTTTCTTTAAAATTATCAAAGTTCTCAAATTCATTTTTTATAGCTAGACAAAGCGTCTTTAGCCGTTTTGCCTTTGTGTTGTAAAAGCCACTTGGCTTTATGAATGTGGCAAGCTCGCTGTTTTCAAGCGTGCAAATGCCTTGTAGGCTATCTTTGCTCGCTTTTTTTAGATTATCTAGCGCTTTTTCAACGTTTTTCCAGTTGGTATTTTGCACCAAAATAGCGCACAAAATGACCTCAAAAGTGCCCTCGCCTGGCCATTTTAGCTCATCAAAATTTCTACTTTTGTGATTTAGCAGAGCCAAAAACAGATCAGTTGATCTCATTTTAAATTTTCTTTAAAAGTTAGGTAAAACTGCTTTGCCGTCCTGCCACTCCTGCTAGCTCTTAGCGTGGCGAAATTTTTAGCAAGTGTGTGAAGCTCATCTTTGTCGCCAGTGTAGTCTTTGAAGTAAAAATCAACCATTTTTAGGTACTCATCATAGTTGCCTTGATAAAAGCTGATCCAAAGACCAAAGCGGTCTGAGAGCGAAATTTTCTCCTGAGCTGCGTCGCTGTAGTGGATTTCTCCGTCTATTAGCTCTGAGTTTTCATTTTCGCTTTTAAACTCGCTTATTAGATGTCTGCGATTTGATGTGGCGTATAAAAGGACGTTTTTTGGCGGCTTTTGGATAGAGCCATCCATGATAGGTTTTAGAAATTTATACTCATTGCTGCCATTTTCAAAGCTTAGATCATCGCAAAAAATGATAAATTTAAACTCGCTCTTTCTGATCTCGTCGATGATGTCGCCAAGGTATTTTAGATCCTCGCAGCCGATCTCAATGATGCGAAGTCCCTCTTTATAAAATTTAGTAAAAACAGCCCTTACAAGGCTTGACTTGCCGCATCCTCTCTCGCCCCAAAGAAGCACATGATTTGCCTCGTCACCAGCTATAAAATTTCTAGTATTTTTTAGCAAAATTTCTTTTTGTTTCTCTAGTCCATAAAGTGAGTCGATATCTACAAAATCGATATCCTCAACTGGCTTTAACATCCCTTTTGTGCTTTTATAAATCGCTGCGTACTTTACTCCCCAATCTATCATTTTTTATCCTTTCTTAGATAGACCAAAATTTCAGCCAAAACATCGTCGTCGTCCTTGCTGCGTGACTTTAGCCTGATCTTCTCGTCATCATTTTTTGTTATTAGTATATTTTGTTCGCTATTTGAGATCGTCTTTATGCCAGCTTTTAGAGCTAAAATTTTGATGATGATAAGGTCTAAAAACTGCTTTGTAAAGGTATCTATCTTGCCAAATCTATCCTCAAGCTCGCTTTGTATCTCATAGACCTCGGCTACCTCTTTACACTTGCTAAGGCGCCTGTAAATTTCAAGCCTTAGCCTATCTTCTCTTATAAATTCTTGATTTAAAAAGGCGCTCACACTAAGCTTTAGATCGATCTTGTCAAGCTTTGCGGAGTCTTGATTAAGAAGCTTGTTTATCTCATCTTCTAGCATCTTTAGATATAGCGAGTAGCCGATAGCCTCGATGTGTCCGCTTTGTGCCTCGCCGATGATGTTGCCACCACCTCTTATCTCAAGATCGTGATAAGCTAGCACTGAGCCAGCGCCCAAAAATGAGTTGCCCTCAAGTGCGACAAGTCGTTTTAGAGCGTCTTTACTAATGGCATCTTTATCTTCTACCAAAAAGTAGCAATAAGCCTGCTTATCGCTTCTGCCCACGCGACCACGCAACTGATGCAGGTCAGCCATGCCAAATTTATTGGCATTTTCTACGATTATGGTGTTTGCATTTGGCAGGTGGATACCGCTTTCAACGATGCTGGTGCAAAGCAGCAAGTCATACTCGCCCCGCTCAAATTTCATCATCTCATCTTCAGCGACTTTTGCATTT
Source organism: Campylobacter concisus (assembly GCF_902460715.1). Taxonomy (GTDB): domain Bacteria; phylum Campylobacterota; class Campylobacteria; order Campylobacterales; family Campylobacteraceae; genus Campylobacter_A; species Campylobacter_A concisus_AK. The sequence continues at coordinate 462,145 of NZ_CABPUX010000001.1, forward strand.
ACCTTTGAGTGAAGTATCAAAATTCTAAGCTTTGGCAAAATTTTTCTTAGCTCATTTGCTGTCTGCTCGATGTCTGCGATGTGGTTGTGGATGTAAAAGGTCTGCCCACCGCGTCTTAGCTCACGCATGATAGCCTCTTTGACGACCTTTTCGTCCCACTCTCTCACGCTTGTCCTCACATCTAGCCTCGAGCTTGGCGGAGTGGCTAAAATGCTATATGTTTTTATCTTGCTAAGCGCCATATTTAGGCTTCTTGGTATCGGTGTGGCACTCATGCTTAAGATGTGTGAGTGCTGAGAAATTTCTTTTAGCTGCTCTTTTTGCTTAACGCCAAATTTATGCTCCTCATCAACCACTATAAGCCCTAAATTTTCAGCCTTTACACCAAGAAGCGCATGCGTGCCCACGCAAACTATGGGCTCATTTTCTTTTAGCGCTTTTTGCAGGCTTGATTTCTCTTTGGCGCTTGAGAAGCGATCCAGCCTAAAGACCTTTATGCCAAATTTGCTAAATCTCTGGCTTAGCGTCTTGTAGTGCTGCGAGCTAAGAAGCGTCGTTGGCACAAAGAAAAATGCGCTAAAGCCTGATTTTATGCAAGTAAATATGGCATTCATCGCAACTTCGGTCTTACCAAAGCCAACATCTCCACTAAGCAGCCTATCCATCACCTTGCCGCTTTTTAGCTCATCTTTTATATCATTTACCGCTTTTTGCTGGTCGCTCGTGTATGAAAAGCCAGCGTCTTGGACGAAATTTAGATAAGAGATATCCTCTTTTTGTAAAATTTTGCCTGTGATTAGCTCCCTTTTTGCCGCCATCGCCACGATCTTTGAAGCGATCGCAAAGAGTTTTTCCCTAACCTTCTCTTTTATCTTGGCAAAATTTGCCTTGCCTAAGCGATCAAGCACCGCCATAGAGCCATTTTGCGCGATGTAGCGATCTATCAAATTTAGATGCTCAACTGGCAAAAGGAGTTTGTCGTCATTTTGGTAGGCGATAACCACAAATTCCTTCGTCGCGCCCAAAACCTTGATCTTTTCAAGCCCTAAAAATCTGCCTATACCATAATCTTCATGCACAACGTAGTCATTTACTTTTAGCTCATCCACCACGAGGCTTGAGCGTTTTGCTCGCCTTTTTTTCTCAAATTTATTTAGTGATACTACGATCTTGTCGTTTGAGGTTAAATTTACTACAAGGGGCGAAATTTCAAGCTTTACGTTGGCAAAGCCATCAAGCTCATAGCCCTTAAAAAGCCCCTCATTTCTTGAAAGAACGGTTATGCTTTTGCTCTTGTTTAGCTCAAAAAAGTCAAAATTTAAAGTAACTTCTAGGTCTTTATAGACCTTTGGCTCAGGCAAAATTTCAATGCCCTTAAATTTCTCCTCAGGCACATCATAAATTTCAAAATCGATCTTTTTAACAAGCTTTGAGTCAAATTCTTTCAAGTAGTCGCTAAAGCTATCTATCGCCCAAAATCCAAGCGAATTTAGATCGCTCACAGGGGCGTCACTTTGCATATCCTCGATCTTTTGGCTCACTTTTTCAAACTCATCTTTGCTCAAATTTGCGATAAATGGCACGATCTCGGCTTCGCTTAGCTCATTTTTGTTGCTAATTTGCGTGGCGGTGTTGTAGTTTCTGATACTCTCCACCTCATCGCCAAAGAGTAAAATTCTAACAGGATCGTCCATATTTACGCCATAAATGTCGATCACTTCGCCGCGAATGCTAAACTCGCCAACGCTCTCAACGATATCGACGCACTCATAGCCAAAGCGTATGAGCAAGTCGGCAAATTCGTTTAAATTTAGATTATCTTTTAGCTTGATCGTTGAGCTTTCTAAGTTTTTTTGCGTTGGAAGTGGGTTTAAAAGCGTGCTAAATGGGCTTATGATGATCTTTTTGCCATCAAATTTGTAGTATTTGCTAAGCACGGATGAAATTTCAAAAAGCTCTTCGTTAAAGCTTCTTAGATCATCGCCCTTTTTAGCTCTAAAATCAGGTAGTTTAAAGGCACTAAAGCCAGCAAAACTGGCCGCATCAGCGCAAAGAGCCGCCTCTTTGTCATCTTCACAGATGAGAATTTGTGGGGCGTGCGTTAAAAGATACTCATAGACCTTTGCTTGCATAGTACTCTTTTAAAAAGGCTTCGGCCAAGTGAAACGAGCCAAATGCTAGGTAAATTTTGCCGTTTTTTGCCTCTTTTATATCGTTCATATCACTTGGCTCAAACTCTCTATGCGAAATTTCAAGCTCATTTAGCGCTTTATTTATAAGCTCTCCGCCAAGCTCCCTGCCCTCGCAGTGGTAGTGATAAAGCAGCACGTCCTCAATGACTGGCTTTAGAGCTGCCAAAACTGCCTTGAAGTCTTTATCTAAAAATGAGTTATAAACTAGAGTAAGCTTTTTGCCGCCAAACTCTTCTTGGCTAAATTTCTTAGCCACAGCCTTAGCGCCAAGCTCGTTGTGACCGACATCAACGTATAAATTTGAATCGATCTTTTCACATCTGCCACGAAGCGATAAGACACCAAGCTTTTTGATATCTATGCTGCTATCTAAAATTTTAGCCGCGGCGTAGGCTAGAGTTAAATTTGAGCGCAAAAACTCTGGTAGGTTAAATTTATCTGCGTAGTTTGCTATCTCGTTTAAATTTTCTTTGGTCAAAATTTCTCTTGGAAAGCTTAAAGTTGCGCCTTTTTCGCTTGCGATCTCTTTTGCGATAGCCACACTTATCTCGTTCATCTCATCATTTAAGATAGCTCTTTTGCCCATGGCTTCAAATTTTGTGCGTGAAATTTCTTCTATGCTATTTCCCAGTATCGCCATGTGATCAAAGCCGATCGGAGTAAAGATACTTAGCTCTTTTTCAAAGACATTTGTCGCGTCCAGCACGCCGCCCATGCCAGCCTCGCAGACAAAGTAGTCACAACCCTCAAAAAGAACTGCAGAAAGCAGCGTCATATACTCAAAATAGCTCGTTTTTATCTTGTATTCATCACTCAAAAGAGCTTGCAAACGCTCATGAGCTACCTCTAAAATTTCATCGCTAGCGACCTCGCCATTTAGCCAAAATCGCTCGTTAAATTTAAATATATGTGGGCTCGTATAGTGGCCTACTTTTGCGCCATTTTGGCTTAAAATTTGCGCTAAAAAGCGGCCCGTGCTACCTTTGCCATTTGTGCCGATGATGTGGATTATCTTAAAAGGCTTTAGATGGCCTTTGATCGTATCATAAGCCCTTATGATCCTGCCATAGTCGATCTCTTTGTAGTAAAGTGGCTTGCCGTCAAGAAATTTCGCTAGGCTCATTTTTCCTCTATTATCTTTGGCATGACTTGGTTTCTGCCGCCCTCTTTTGCAGAGTAGAGCATCTTATCAGCCGCTTCAAGTGTCATAGTGTCGCTTAAATTTGCACTTCTTGTCGCCACGCCAGAGCTAATGGTAACTTTAATGCGCTCGTTTTTATAGATAAATTTGAAATTTTCGATCATGCTTCTTAGCTTCTCGCCAAATCTAACACCATCTTTTAGGCTCGTACTTGGTAGCAAAATGACAAATTCTTCGCCGCCATATCTGCCAACAAAGTCCACTTTTCTAGCATTTTTCTTAAGCACTTGAGCCACGGCTGAAAGTATCACGTCGCCAGCCTCATGCCCGTAGGTGTCATTTATCTTTTTAAAAAAGTCAATATCAACAAAGCAGATAGAATAGTCCGTGCCGTAGCGCTTATAAGCCTCTTCGATACGCTGCATCTCAGTCATCAATGCGCGCTTTGTAGCAACCTTTGTCAAAAAGTCCTCTTTGCTCTCAAGTTTAGCAGCCTCCAGCTCTTTTTCTAGGCTAATAACCCTATTTTGTAGCTCAGAAATGGTCGCTTGCTTGCTATTCATCTCAAGGCCAAGCTCCTTGCTCTCGATCTCAAGCGCACCCGCGATCTCGATAAGCATGCTCTTTACATGATCTATGCTATTTTCATTTAAATTTACCTTTTTAAGATCGTTTTTGATGCTTTGTGCCTTAGCCGAGCTACTTTTTGAGCTAGCTGCGATGTCAGAAATTCTATCGCCTATGTTTTGCAAGATGTTATTTATCGAGCCCACTTTTTCGATGATCTCGCTTCTATCCTCTTCTATCCTGCGATCAACAAAGGTCTTTATCTTATCTTGAATTTCTTTGTTATTTAGACTTTGTGGATTTTGCTTTAAAACACTTCTAATGTTGCCAAGCTCCTCGCTAAGCTCCTTTGTGATAGAAGGCTCAAGGGCAAAATTTAAAAGCTCAACTAAAGCGTTTTCTTCGCCGCCCTCATTTTTTTGAGAAAGAAACTTCTCAAGCTCAGCGCTCATAGTCCTTAGATCGTCAAAGTCTCTCACGCCATAATATTTCAAAAAGTCCAAAAATTCAGTGTCGTAAGAGCTTACAAAGTCAAACCATTTAAGGCACATCTCTTCAAGATTTTTCTCATCATATCTTCTAGCAAGTAGCTGCATGCCCTGCTCCGCTAGAGCTTTTGCGTCTTTGTTGTGAAGCATAGAGATGGCTTGGAGGATTCTTCTTGCAAAGGCGTTTAATGACTTTAACTTTTTATCATCGACCACTTGGGCTGTGCTATTTTTAGCACCATGAGAGAGCCTAGCGGTCATAAAAGCTACAAACTCATCAACCGTTTTTATATGAAGACTTATAGCTTGCGCTTTATAGTCATCACCAAGCCTTGAGATATATTTTTCTATCTTTTTGCTCTCTTCGGTAGTAAAGCCATATTTTTTAGAAATTTCATTATAAACTTCAGTGTAATTTTCTGGCGTTAGCATCAAATGGCGATCTTTTATCTCGCTCAAGGCTTCCTTGACTATTTGACTAACGGTTACTGCTGCCATTTTTATATCCTTTTACAGCTAAATTTGCGATGTACTCATCAAACGCCTCTTTTGAAGCCTCTTTTATAGCTTCATACTTTTGAGTATCGCTAATGACACTATCTGCGTATCTTACGCTTTTTTGACGTCTTGCCACGCTAAAATCATACTCGCCAGTAGCAGGTATATCTATGACACGACCATCTTTAAATTTGGTTTTATAGTTTAGAATTAAAAAAGCTTTATACGATGTGATATAGCCGTATTCATCATAGATTATCGCTTCATAGGTTAAATTTTGCACTGAGACAATTATCGAAGTATCAGCGCTCTCTTTGCTAGATAAACTCTTATTTAGCCTTGCGACCATACCCTCTTTTACGGCGTCTTTTATCCAGACACTATTTTTTGGCTCTTCTTTGCTGATGATAACATCAACATAAACTCTATCTCCAACCAAATCCTGCGAGATCTTTGAAACTGGTTTATAGCCACATCCACATATAAATATCGCAATAAAAAACGCTAAAAAATATCTCAAAATTTATCCTTTAATGACAAAATTTACTAATTTGCCTTTTATATAAATCTCTTTTAAAATTTCTTTTCCTTCAAGCCATTTAGCCACGTTTTGCTTAGCTTGTTTTAAAATTTCACTCTCACTCTCGCTTGCTGCTACTTCAAACTCAGCCCTTTTCTTGCCATTTACTGTAACTGCAAGAGCGATGCTATCTTTTACAAAGACCTCTTCTTTTACAGCTATCTTTGTGAAATTTTTTCTGCCAAAAAGTTCTTCGCTAAGCTCATTTGCGATATGCGGCACGATAGGTTCTAGTAAACTTAAGATGATGAAAAAGCCCTCAGCATTTACGTCGTCATTATCTTGCGCATTTATAGCGTTTAGCGCCTCCATGCAAGCAGCGATTAAAGTGTTAAAAGCAAATGTATCGCCAAAAACCTCGGTTGATTTTTTAAGCGCTTCATAAATTTTAAGCCTTGCAAATTTCTCATCTTTATTTAGACTTTCGTGATCTATCTCAGGCAGCTTGTCTATCTTTTTGATAGTTTGCGCCTTCTCCCAAAGCCTATTTAAAAACCTAAATGCGCCCTCAACTGCACTGTCATTCCACTCAAGCTCTTTTTGAGGAGGAGCAGCAAAAAGGATAAATAGCCTTGCCGTATCGGCGCCATATCTATTTATGATATCATCAGGGTCTACGACATTGCCCTTGCTTTTACTCATCTTTTTGCCATCTTTTAAGACCATGCCTTGAGTTAGTAAATTTTCAAACGGCTCATCATCTCTTAGATAGCCAAGGTCTCTTAAGACCTTTTGGAAAAATCTAGCGTACAAAAGGTGCAAGATCGCATGCTCGATGCCGCCGATGTACTGATCTACATTCATCCAATAATTCACACTCTTTTCATCAAGCGCTTTTTGCCCCCAACTCTTCTCATCGCTTGCAAACCGGGCAAAATACCAGCTACTCTCCACAAATGTATCCATCGTATCAGTCTCTCTGAGCGCGTCTTGTCCGCATTTTGGACACTTTGTAAATTTCCAAGTTGGATGTTTATCAAGTGGATTGCCCTCGCCTGTGATTTCGACATCTTCAGGCAGTGCGATAGGCAAATTTTCCTCTTTTTCAGGCACTACGCCGCAGCATTTGCAGTGTACAACAGGTATTGGCGCACCCCAGTATCTTTGGCGAGAAATTCCCCAGTCTCTTAGTTTGTAGTTTGTGATCCTTTTGCCAAGGCCATCTTTTTCAAATTTCTCTATTATAAAGCTTTTGGCATCCTCTGAGCTAAGGCCGTTTATAAGCTCAGAATTTATTGAAATTCCATACTCCGAATAGGCCTTAGAGCCGTTATTCTCACCTTCAAGCGGCTTTACGACTGGTTTTATAGGTAGATTAAATTTACTTGCAAACTCGAAGTCTCTTTGATCATGCGCAGGGACAGCCATGATAGCGCCACTGCCGTAGTCAGCTAGGATGAAATTTGCAACCCAAACTGGGACCTTTTCATTTGTGAGAGGATGAACGACGTAAATTCCTAAAAATTCTCCGTCTTTATCGCTTGCTTGACGCTCTCTTGGGCTTTGATTAAGTATTGCTTTTATCTTTGCCTTCTTGCTTTCATCAAATTTATCACTTTCAAGAAGCGCTTTTACGATAGGATGCTCTGGCGCAAGAGCTGTGTAGCTAACACCATAAATCGTATCAGGTCTTGTCGTAAATACCTCAAAGCCATCAAATTTACCACCTAAAGTCTCTTTTGAAGCCTCATCAAGGCTAAATTTAAACTCCAAGCCGTAGCTTCTGCCGATCCAGTTTTCTTGCATTGTGATGACTTGATTTGGCCATTTGCCTTCAAGAAGTTTTAGATCTTCAAGTAGCTCGCTAGCGTATTTTGTGATGTTAAAGTAATATCCTGGAAGTTCTTTTTGCACAACATCATTACCACATCTCCAGCATTTGCCGTCTTCAACCTGCTCGTTTGCAAGCACGGTTTGATCGTACTCACACCAGTTTACGATGGCATTTTTTCTATAAACAAGCCCTTTTTCAAACATCTTTATAAAAAAGCTTTGCTCCCACTTTGTGTAAAGTGGGTCAGATGTAGCTAAAATTCTCTTTTTAGAAAATGAAAAGCCAAGGCTTGCAAGCTCCTTTTTCATATAGTCGATGTTTTCGTAAGTCCAAATTTTAGGGTGAATTTTATGTTTTATGGCTGCGTTTTCAGCTGGCATACCAAAGCTATCAAATCCAATAGGATGAAGCACGTTGTAGCCGCTTTTTCTATATGATCTAGCCAGCGCATCGCCGATAGAGTAGTTTCTCACATGCCCCATGTGTATGCGTCCACTTGGATATGGAAACATACTTAGGATATATTTTTTTGGCAAGCTTAAGTCGTCTTTTGGTTCAAATTCTTCATTTTTATCCCAAATTTCTTGCCATTTTTTTTCTATCTTTAAAGGCTCATATTTTCTCTTTTCAGCCATTTTTTCTCCTAAAATTCTTCTTGTGATTTGCTTGATTCTATTAGTACCAAGGCCAGTGAAAATATATTTGCAATGACTGCGCCAATAGCTAAAGAGTAGCTAAGCGTTGCATTTTCAGAGACTTGCAAAATAACAAAAGCTGGTATAAGGTGCAAATCAGCAACCAGCGAGCTAGCAAAAAGCTCAGCTGATAGTAAATTTTTAACACCGATCTTAAGTAAAGTTGAAACCAAATTTATACTAGCCGCCACAAAAAGGGCAATCTCGTTTTTATCATATAAAAACTCCGCCGTAGTCGTAAGACTCATCAGCGCAAAAAATATGTAGATAACTTTTCCCCAGTTCATTATCCCTCCTTACACAACGCCTTTTTCAAACATAGCACGCTCTTTATCACGCTCTTTTTTGATCCTTTGCTTCTCAGCCTCTCTAGCCCTAAAATGCTCGATGCTAAATTTAAACCAGATAAGAAATGGCGATGAGATGTAGATCGAGCTGATCGTTCCTATAACGATACCAACGATAAGGATAAATGAAAATCCATGTATCATATCTCCACCAAATAAAAATAACACAACAACAGTCATCATCGTAGTGGCTGAAGTTAGGATAGTTCTTGAAAGTGTGGCTGAAACTGACTCGTTGATAACGCCCTCGATATCAGTTCTCTTGCTCTCTTTTATGCCTTCTCTTATCCTGTCAAAAATGATGATCGTATCGTTTAGCGAGTAGCCAAGCACCGTTAATACAGCCGCTAGAGTGTCTAAATTTACATCGATATCAAATAGCGAAATAGCACCGACGGTTATGACTATATCGTGAATTTCAGTTGCGATCGCAGCTAGCGCAAATCTCCACTCAAATCTAAATGTGATATAAAGAAGCACGCCAATTAGCGAAATTCCAAGAGCCATCAAGCCCTTTTGCCTAAGCTCGTCACCAACCTTTGGACCAACAATATCTACACGTCTTACTTCAAAATTTCCAGTATCTTTTAAAATTTGCTTTATCTCAGTGCCGATGTCACCAGTTAAATTTGAACTTGATCCTGAAAATCTAATAACAGCCTCATCTTCGCTTCCAAACTCAGTAACAGAGGCGTTTTTAAGCACTTCATTTGTGCCAAAAGCATCGCGAATTTTATCAAGTGGCGCTTTGGTGTCGTATTTTAGCTGGATAAGCGTACCACCAGAAAAGTCAATGCCGTAGTTTAGCCCCTTCGTTGCAAGCAAAAAGATCGAACCAACAAATAAAAATATAGAAAGTGCGAGTGACACAAATCTAAACCGCATAAAATCATAAACTTTTGCCTTAGTGAAAATTTGCATCCCTAGCTCCTTTTATAGCCAAACCAAAGTCTGGTATTTCCGCTTTTTTCTATCTTATCCATGACTGCATCAAACATACCGTGAGTGCCTAAAATGGCCGTTAGCATCGAAGCCATAATACCTATCGCCATGGTTACCGCAAAGCCCTTAACTGGACCAGTACCATAAGCATAAAGCACAGCAACTGTGATTATAGTAGTCAAGTTTGAGTCGATGATTGCACTCATAGCGTGCTCGTAACCCTTTTGAACGGCTGTTCTTATCGCCACGCCTTCACGTAAAAGCTCACGTATGCGCTCATTTATGATGACGTTTGCATCAACAGCCATACCGATCGTTAGCACGATACCAGCCATACCTGGCAGAGTAAGCGTCGCTCCAAAAAGTGCCATGACAGCTACCAATATAACGACATCCGCAACTAGAGCAATATTTGCAAAAACGCCTGAAATTCCATAATAAACTAGCATAAATAGCACAACCAAGATAGATCCAGCAGCAAGCGCTACCATGCTTTGATTGATACTCTCTTGTCCTAAAGATGGACCAACACTTCTTTTTTCTAACATCTTAACAGGTGCTAAAAGCGCACCACTTCTAAGAGCGATCGCCACGTCGTGGGCCTCATCAAGGGTAAAGCCACCGCTGATCTGACCGCTGCCGCCACCTATTCTTTCGTTTATAACTGGAGCTGAATAGACCTTGCCATCAAGCACGATAGCAAGCCTTTTGCCGACATTTGCACCAGTAAAATCACCAAAAATTCTAGCACCTTCTGAATTTAGTGTGAAATTTATGATCGGTAGGTTGTTTTGCTGAGAAAATGCAACCTTTGCATCAGTTAGCATCGAGCCATCAAGCACAGGGATATTTTTAACGACGTATTTTACGCGATCGTTTTTAGCATCTTTAAAGATCACATCACCATAGCTTTCAGCCTCAGCCTCGCTCATAGTATTTGCTTGATCTTGTCTTTTATCATCAACTGCCATAAGCTGCAAGTGAGCAGCCTTTGCGATAAGGTCTCTTGCTCTTTGCTCGTCCTCTTCAGTCTTTATGCCAGGAAGTTCAACTAGGATATTATCTTTACCTTGCCTTGCAACGGTTGGTTCAGCCAAACCAAACTGATCAAGTCTGTTTCTAATGGTCTCAACAGCTTGCGAGATCGCATACTCGATCGTGTCAAGCCTCTCTTGCTCTGTTAGAGTGATGTGATAGTTTAGGCCATCTTTTTTGATATCAAGTCCTTTTATCTCAGCAAGTGCCTTATCAACCTTTGGAGCCTCGTCACTATCAAGTAGTGCAAAATCAACACTATCTTCTTTTATCTTAAATTTATCAATAAGTACATCTTCTTTTTTAGCATAATAATTTATACTTCCAGCGATTGATTTGATTTTAGAGTGGATGGCTTCGTTAGTCTCAACACCAAGAAGCATATGAAGGCCACCTTGAAGATCAAGTCCCAGCGAAATTTTAGCTCCGCTTTGAGTCTGAAAAAAAGATGGCACCGAAAAGCCAAAACCAAAAATCAAGGCTAATATTAATATAATCAGCCTATATGTAACTCTTGCGTTACGCATTATTTATCTTCGATCTTTTTAGCTACAAACTCACGTGCTACACGAACAATTACATCATCGTTAAGTTTAACTTTGATAAAATCGCTTTCGGCTTTAATCACTTCGCATATAAGTCCGCCATTAGTTACTATCTTATCGCCTTTGTCAAGAGCTGCAAGCATTGCTGCATGGGCTTTTTGTTGTTTTTGTTGAGGTCTGATAACCAAAAAGTAAAATATGGCGAAAAGCACAACAAGGGGTAGTAGTGATGTTAAAAATTCTGCGTTTTGCATGGATTTCCTTATTTGTAAGATTTTTAAACGGACATTTTAGCACTAAAATTATAATAAAAGCCTTTGTCGGTGCTTTTTTGCTCTCTAATTTCATTTTTTTAGCTATGGCTGAAAATCAAATTTTAAATTTCATCTCACCTTTTCTCACACTAGCTGGAATTTACATCATCATAAATTTAAGCAGAGCTGGCTTTTTTGCAGCTGGATTTTTCACTGGAATTTTGTGGTTTTACTGGATCGGCTTTAGCTTTATCTACTACGAGCTTGTCTGGCTTATCCCATTTGTCATCCTCTTTGTAGCCCTTGTTTATGGGCTTTTGTTTTGGATAGCCTCTTTTCCAAGCTTTGTGGCACTAAGAGCTGTTTTATTATTTTTAATAAGCTACGTGCATCCATTTGGTTTTAACTGGCTTAACCTTGAAGCGACACTTGTTTTAGGCGCTTTTGAGCCAAGCACGAGGGGACTTATATTTATATTTTTAGCAGCCATTTCTTTGAGTTTAAAAAGCAAAATTTTAAAATTTATCCTAGCTTTTATCTGCCTCATCGCCGCCTTGCAGTTTAAAAGTAGCGAGGCGAAAACTCTACCATTTGAGGTGGAGCTAACAAATACTAATGTCGCTCAAAGAGTGCGCTGGGATAAAAACTTGCGCATGAAATTTACAAATGAAAATTTAGACATGATAAATAGCGCCATAGCCGAGCAAAGGCGCCTTATCGTGCTGCCAGAGAGCGCGTTTCCGTTATTTATGACAAATGAGCCACTACTTGTTGATGAGCTAAAAGAGCTTTCAAAACAGATAACTATCGTAGCTGGTGCGCTTGCCTATGAAAATAAGCAAATTTATAACTCTGCATTTTTGTTTCAAGATGGTACTCTAAGGCGAATGGATAAGAAATTTTTAGTGCCATTTGGAGAAGAAATTCCTCTACCAAAATTTATGCAAGATGCAGTAAATAAGCTATTTTTTGGCGGAGCTAGCGACTTTAAAAAGGCTGAAAATTTTAGTGACTATGAGATAGATGGGGTTAAAATCAGAAATGCTATCTGCTACGAGGCAACAAGAGAGGAGCTTTATAAGGGCGAATTTGACGTGGTCGTGGCTATCACAAACAACGGCTGGTTTGTGCCAAGTAGCGAACCTGTGCTTCAAAGAGTGCTTATAAAGCACCTTGCTACAAAGTATAATAAAGCAGTCTATCACAGCGTAAATGGTTCAAAAAGCGAGATCATTTTGCCTAAAAAAGCGTTTTGGGATGAGTTTTAAAAGGGAGATTTAAAGTGGCTTTTAGATAAAGCCACTTTTTTGATTATTTTTTCAGTAAAGCCTTGAAAGTATCAACCGCATCAAGCTTTTCCCAAGGGTATTTTGCATTTCCCACTTGACCTTTTGCAGCTACTTTTGCATATAAAAATGTCTCTTTACTTGGCTTATCAAGACCAAATTTATTTGTTATCCAGCGAGGTGTTAGAGAAAAATGCTCGCTTACAAAATTTGAAAGCATATCGTCATTTACGCCGTTTGCGTGAGTTCCCATAGTATCAACACTAACTGAAGTTGGCTTTGCAACGCCAATTGCATAGCTTATCTGAACGATACATTTTTTAGCAAGGCCAGCTGCAACGATATTTTTAGCTATCCAGCGCGCTGCGTAAAGTCCGCTGCGATCAACCTTTGTGTAGTCCTTGCTTGACTGAGCGCCACCGCCTATTGGGCTATATCCACCAAAGCTATCAACGATTAGTTTTCTGCCTGTTAAACCACTATCGTGCAGTGAGCTGTGATTTACATATCTACCTGTTGGATTTATATAGATGATCGTTTTTTCTTTATTATATAGCTCTTTTGGAAGGCCAGTTTCGTCTATTAAATTTTGTATTAGTGCGCGAAGCTCTTCTATCTTCATGCTCTCCACACAAGGTGCAGAGACGACGATAGTGTGGATGCTTTGAGGTTTGCAGTTTTCAAAGTTGTCTTTACTGCCGTAATCAATCGTAACTTGCGTTTTTATATCAACGCCAAGTTTATCAGGGTTTGCTTTGGCAAATTTATAGACTTTTTCACAAAGCATTCTTGCGTAAGTTATAGCTGCTGGCATAAATTCTTTCGCCTCGCAGCTTGCAAAGCCAAACATGATGCCTTGATCTCCTGCTCCGATCTCGCCGTCACTTTGATCAACACCTTGATTTATATCTGGACTTTGTTGATTTAAGCAAACTTTGACCTCGATATCGTCTGGATGCAAGCACTGCTCTTTTGTGAAGTTGCTCTTTCCGTCATATCCAATATGCGCAAGAGCGTCTTTTACGATCTTTTCGTAGTCTTTATAAGATAGCTTTACCTTTGAGTTTATCTCTCCGCCTATTACTATGTTTTTTCCAGCTACAAAAACTTCGCTTGCGACGCGTCCATTTGGATCTTGCATTAAAATAGTATCGACAATGCTATCAGCGATGATATCAGCGCATTTGTCTGGATGACCTGGGCTTACAACTTCAGAAGTAAATAGATACATTTTCGTCCTTTTCCTTGGTTAAATTTTCGTGCAATTGTAACAAATCTATATAAAAAGCGAATTAATCTTTTTAAATTTCTTTATATTTAAAAATCATTTAGCTAGAATCAACAAAAAACTAATTTATTAAGGTGTCAAATGAATATGTTTAAAAACATTGCAAGAAGATACGCCGATGGAAATTTGATCGTTCAAATTTTAGTTGGTATCATCCTAGGTGCCCTAGTTGGCTTTTACACACATTATCAAGCAGCCCCTTACAACCAACTCTCAGCTAAAATTCAAACCATCCAAAAAGAGAGTGGCTTAAGCGTAGATGAAGTCATAAAAACTCGCCTTAGCCAAGATGAAGCAAAACAGCTTGATGAGGCCAAAGAAAAGGCTAGTTCGGCTGATTCTATCGCTGCTTCAGCCTCAGTTTTAGGAGATTTGTTTAAAGGTGCTCTAAAAGCGATCGCACCTATTCTTGTTTTTGTTTTAGTTGCAACCTCTATCATTTTAAAAGATTTTGGTCATACAAAAGGCATGCAAAAGATCATCACTCTCTACCTCGTTGGCACCTTTTTAGCAGCTGTTGTGGCGGTAATTGCAAGCTTTTTATTTCCTATCGAGATACCGCTAAAAGGTCTGCAAAGCGCTGATATGTCAGCACCTCAAGGCATCACAAACGTATTAAAAGACCTTATCTATAAAATGGTCGAAAATCCGATAACCGCTCTAGCAAACGGCAACTATATAGGCATCATAACATGGGCGATAGGCGGTGGCATCGCTATGAGATATGCTACACCTGAAACCAAAAAAGTATTTAAAGATATAAGCGACGGCGTAACTCATATCGTTAAATTTATCATTAGACTTGCTCCATTTGGTATCTTTGGCATGGTTGCTATCAGCATTCATGACACAGGATTTGAGGCACTTGCAGGATATCTAAAACTGATCTTAGTTCTTGTTGGAGCGATGCTTGTAGTGGCATTTATCGTCTATCCAGCGATGGTTTTTGCACTAACAAAGAAAAATCCTTATCCACTTGTGATGATCTGTTTAAAAGAGAGCGCGATCTCAGCGTTTTTTACAAGAAGTTCAGCTGCAAACATCCCAGTAAATATGGCGCTTTGCAAAAAGCTTGGACTAAAAGAGGAGCTCTACTCGATCTCTATCCCACTTGGCGCTACTATAAACATGGGCGGTGCGGCAGTTACCATTAGCATCCTAGCGCTTACTGCGGTAAATTCTATCCCGTCTATCACAGTTACATTTGGCGATGCGCTTCTTCTATGCTTCATCTCAGCTCTTGGTGCGTGCGGCGCATCTGGCGTGGCTGGAGGATCGCTTCTTCTAGTGCCATTAGCGTGCGGACTTTTTGGCATCGGCAATGACATCGCTATGCAGTTTGTCACAGTTGGCTTTACGATAGGCGTCATCCAAGACTCAGTTGAAACTGCGTTAAATAGCTCATCAGACGTGCTTTTTACAGCCGTAGCCTCAGAGACTTCAGAATAATCCTCAGTAAAATTTCAGCTAAATTTTGGCTGAAATTTTACTTTTATCCATTTTTTTGTAAAATGTCCCAAAAATTTAAAGGATAAATATGCAAATTTGGGATCTAAAAGCACTTTTTGCAAATGAAAAAGAGTGCGAACAAAACGCACTAAATTTACAAAAAGAGTGCGAGAAATTTAAAGATAAATACCTTGAAATTTATGAAAATTTAAAAACAGACCAGTTTTTAAAGGCATTTGGCGAATATGAAAATTTAATCGCTAAAATTTCAAAAGTAATGACTTACGCTTTTTTAAATTTTGCCAAAGATACAAGCAAGGGTGCATTTTATGCAAAGATCGATGAGATAGCGACAAAAGCAAATGAAAATTTGATATTTTTTGAGATCAAATTTAATGAGTTTAGCCCTAAAAAACAAGAAGAGATCATAAAAAGCTCTAAAAAATATGGCTACTATCTAAGCAACCTCGCTAAAGCAAAACCACACCAACTAAGCGTTGCTGAAGAAAGAGTGCTACTTCGCACGGCAAGCACCGGAGCTGAGGGCTTTTCAAGGCTTTTTGATGAGAGCATGAGCAAGATGAGATTTAAATTTAAAGGCGAGCTTTTAAATGAAGAAGAGATTTTAGCCAAGCTTCATGATAACGATCAAAGCGTGCGAAAACTGGCCGCCAAAAGCCTCTCAAACGAGCTTAGCAAGCACCAGCACCTTCTTGGCTACATATATAATATGATAAAAACTGATCTAAAAACGAGCTGCGAGCTGCGAAATTTCAAGCTTCCTGAAGAGCCAAGACACCTTGAAAATCAAATCACTAAAAAAAGTGTTGATTCACTAATTGCCGTAACGGAGAAAAATTTTGACCTAGTCTCTAAATTTTACGAGCGAAAAAGAGAAATTTTAGGTCTTAAAAAGCTTTATGATTACGACAGATACGCGCCTCTTAGCAGCGAAGGTGAGTATAAATTTGATGAGTGCAAAAAGATAGTTTTAAAGGCGTTTGGGACATTTTCACCTAAATTTGGCGATATAGCTAAAAGCGCCTTTAATGACGGCTGGATCGACGTTTATCCAGCGCCAAACAAGCGAGGTGGCGCGTTTTCTCACTCAGGATCAAGCGACACTCACCCTTATGTTTTGCTAAATCACACAAACCAGCGAAGAGACCTTTTCACGCTAGCCCACGAGCTTGGTCACGCTGTGCATCAAAAGCTCTCATATAGCGTAAGTTACCTAAACTCAGACACTCCGCTAACCACGGCTGAGACGGCTTCAGTCTTTTGCGAGATGTTAGTTTTTGACCACGTAAAAGATGGTCTTAGCAAAAAAGAGAAAATTTCACTGCTTGCTGGCAAGATCGAGGATATATTTGCCACGCTTTACCGCCAGATAAATTTCACCACCTTTGAAAGGGCTGTGCACGCACATGAAGGCGAGATCAGCCTAGATGAGCTAAATAAAATTTGGCTAAGAGAGAGCAAAAAGATGTTTGGCAAAAGTGTCACGTTAAATGACTACTACAAAATTTGGTGGAGCTACATCCCGCACTTCATCCATACGCCATTTTACTGCTACGCTTACTCTTACGCGCAGCTTCTTGTGCTTGCACTTTTTGGGCTTTACAAAAGCGGCAAATGCAAAAATTTTGTCGAAATTTACACCGAGTTTTTGAGCCTTGGTGGGAGCCTCAGCCCAAGGGAGCTTGTGGGTAAATTTGGCTTTGATATAGATGATAAAAATTTCTGGCAGATCGGTATAAACGAGGTCAAAAAACTAGTAGATGAGTTTTTAGAAATTTCAAAGGATTAAGATGTTAGACGAAATTTTAGACGATGAGAAATTTGCGCTTTTGATGAAGATGCACGTCTATGAGTGCATTGATTTTTTACTTGAAAAGGGGCTAAATTTCTCAGTTATGGCAAATTTACCGCTAGTTAGCTTTGAGCCTAGCTTGCCAGATGAGATAAGCAGTGGCTTTAGCATGCCAGTCATTATGTTCTCACTTGGTGGCTATACGCTTGAGAGTGCGAGACTAACACAAGATGAGCTTAGCTTTGAGGCTGGCTTTGGCAGTGAAAATTTCGCCTCAGTGGTATCGTTTCCACTTGGCGCGGTGGTTCAAATTTTGGTTGAAAATAGCCCGATCCTCGTAAATTTCTCCATTTATAAGCCAAAAGAGAAGCAAGTCGATCATGCTAAAAAATCAGCCTCAGTCTTTTTGCAAAACCCAAAAAATAAAGATATATTTAAGAAAAAATAGTAATTTTAAGCATTTTTGGCTAAAATCAAAAGAAAATTTAAAAAGCGAAAAATGGAAAATTTACTATCAAATTTAAACGAAGCCCAGCGCGAAGCAGCCACCCACATAGACGGTGCGATGCTCATACTAGCAGGTGCTGGCAGTGGCAAGACAAAGACGATCACGACTAGGCTTGCCTATCTCATCGGCGAGGTCGGCATAGACGCGGCAAACACGCTAACTCTTACTTTTACAAATAAAGCTGCCAACGAGATGCGCAGCAGAGCCATGGCGATGCTAAGCCAAAGCGGCAAAAACTACTCACCGCTTCTTTGCACATTTCACAAATTTGGACTTTTGTTTTTAAAGCTCTACATAGAAAAGCTTGGCAGAAAAAATAACTTCGTAATAATCGACACAGACGATAAAAAACGCATCATCAAAAGCTTTGAAAGCCCAGTCGCTACGGCTATTTTGTCAAGTGAAATTTCAAACTACAAAAACTCACTTTTAAGCGTCGAAGAGGTCTATAAAAACGCAAATTTCTCCTCATTTGATAAAAGCAAGGACAACTTTTATAAGCAAGCAGCGCAAATTTATGAAAAATATGAAGACTATTTAAAGGCAAATAACCTTGTTGATTTTGACGATTTACTAGGGCTTACATATAAAATTTTAGACGAAAACGAAGATCTTGCTAGAGAAATTTCAAACCGCTACAAATACATAATGGTCGATGAGTATCAAGATACAAACGATCTTCAGTATAAACTGCTAAAAAAACTCTGCCTATGCCACGAAAACATCTGCGTAGTGGGCGATGATGACCAAAGTATTTATGGCTGGCGTGGTGCGAAGATCGATAATATCTTAAATTTCAAAGATCAATTTAGCAATGTAAAGATCATCAGACTTGAGAAAAACTACCGCTCGAGCGAGGCGATACTAAAGGCTGCAAATGAGCTAATAGATCATAACCGCAACCGCCTTGGCAAGAAGCTTGTAGGCACAAAAGGCGAAGGCGAAGCTGTAAATTTGATAGAGAGCTTTGATGAGAGCGTCGAGGCTGGCAAGATCGCAAAAAATATAAAAGAGCTTTTAAGCAAAGGCGTGCAGGCAAAAGATATCGCTATCTTATACCGCATAAACGCGCTTTCTCGCTCGCTTGAAGATGGGCTAAACAAAGAGCAGATCGCTTATAAAATGGTAGGCGGCGTTAAATTTTACGAAAGAGCCGAGATCAAAGATATCATAAGCTACCTAAGGCTGATAAACAATCCAAATGATGATTTTTCAATAAGACGCATAATAAACCGCCCAAAGCGAGGACTAGGCAAAGTGAGTCTTGATAAGCTTGAAAAGATGGCATTTGAGGGCAAAATTTCCATTTTTGAAGCAATCTCAAACATCTCTGATAACGATGAAGCCTTTAGTAAAAAGGTAAAATCAGCCCTTCTTGAGTTTGCAAACAACCTAAAAGAGCTTCAAGAAAGCAGCTCAGTTTTTGACCTCATAGATAAATTTGAAGCTAAATTTGGCGTGAAAAAATACTACGAGAGCTTGCCAGATGGCGCTGAAAGAGCGGCGAACATCGACGAGTTTTACGCTGTTTTAAAAGATCAGATCAAGCAAAATCCAAGCTTTGATCTGGAGGAGTTTTTAAACGAGATCACGCTAACAAGCGAGCAAGACGGCATCAGCGACGAGGCTATTAGCATTATGAGCGTGCATGCGAGCAAGGGACTTGAGTTTGAGCACCTTTTTGTGATCGGCCTTGAAGAGGGATTTTTCCCGCTCATTGGCGATGGTAGCGACATCGAAGAGGAGCGCAGGCTCGCTTACGTGGCGATAACAAGAGCTAAGAGGACACTTAGCCTAAGCTTTGCAAATTCGCGCTTTTACAAAGGTCAGCGCACTAGGCTAAATAAGAGTAGATTTTTAAGCGAGAGCGGTATCACGCATGGCTCGCTAGTTATCGAACAGAGCAATGAATTTAAAAAAGGTGACCTTGTTAAACATAAAATTTTTGGTATCGGCAGAGTAAGTGCGGTTAGCAAGATCAAAAAAGAGTTTAAACTGACTATAAATTTTGGTGGCAATGTAAGAGAGATCATGTCAAGCTTCGTGGAAAAGGCCGTATGAACGCCATTTTCGTGGCAAACAAGCCTGCTGGCATGAGCTCAAACCACTTTTTAGGACGACTAAAGAGAAAGTATGGCGTTAAAAAGGCTGGATTTTCAGGCACGCTTGATCCATTTGCGAGTGGCTGTTTGATAGTCGCTTTTGGCTCGTATACGAAATTTTTTAGATTTTTAGACAAAAGCCCAAAGGTCTATGAGGCGACGATCTGGCTTGGAGCTAGCAGTCCTAGCATGGATAATGAAAATATCACTGAAATTTCAAATGTAAAAGAGCTAAATTTAGAAAAACTTGAAGCCATAAGAGGCGAGCTAACTGGTAAGATAAGCTATATCCCGCCAAAATTTAGCGCCAAACATGTAAATGGCACAAGAGCTTACAAGCTAGCAAGAAGTGGCGAAGAATTTGAGCTAAAGCCAGAGACAATGGAAATTTATGAGAGTGAAATTTTGAATTATTCACATCCTTTTTTGACACTTCGCTTAAGTGTAAGTGAGGGGAGTTACATCCGCTCTTATGCAGAAATTTTTGGGCAAAAAGTTGGTTATAATGTAACTTTAAGCTCATTAAAGAGGATAAGCGAGGGTAAATTTCGCTATGAAAATGAAAAATTTTTAAATATTTGCAATTTTTTAAATATTGAGCAAAACACGTATTTTGGGGATATTAATAACATACTTTATGGTAAGAAATTAAAAATTAACGATTTTGAAACACAAACACAAGGAATTTATTTGCTAAATTATGATAAATTTATGAGCGTAATCCAAATCATGGATGATACTATAAATTACACTTTAAACAAGGTAGAAAAATGTTAATCTTAGCAAGAAAAGAAAACGAAGAAATTTTACTAGGTAACGACATAAAAGTCGTCGTAGTAAGTATCTCAAAAAGCACCGTTAAGCTTGGTATCGAGGCCCCGCGCAATACAATGATACTAAGAAGCGAGCTGGCAAATGATATTAAAAATGAAAATATCCACGCCACCAAAAAAGCAAGCGAAGCCGATATCCACGAGCTTGCGAAAAAAATCGAGAAATGAAAAGCTTTGCAAAGATCAACGTATTTTTGAAAGTAGTTGGCACCAGAGGCAACTACCACGAAATTTTGTCACGTTTTGTTCTTTGCGAGCAGCTTTTTGATGAAATTTATTTTAAAAGGTCAAATTCTTTTGCTATCGAATGCGACAACAAAGAGATAAAAGAGAACATCATCCAAAAAGCGATAGACGAGCTAAAAAAAGCTGGCTTTTCAAACGAGCTAGATGAGTTTTTTAGCTCTCATAAAATCATCATCAACAAACAAATCCCAATAGGTGCTGGTCTAGGAGGAGGCAGTTCAAACGCTGCCACCTTTTTACTAATGGTAAATGACGAGCTAAATTTAAATATAAAACGCGAAAATTTGATGCAAATAGCCTCTAAAATCGGCGCAGATGTGGCCTTTTTTGTAAGCGGCTACAAGGCAGCAAATGTAAGCGGCATAGGCGAGATCATAGAAGAATTTGACGATGAAGTGCCAAATTTAAATATCTTCACGCCAAATGTTTTTTGCTCCACACCGATGGTTTATCAAGAATTTAGAAGCAATTTCTTACAATACATAGACATTAATGCTGCAAAAAAGATGCAAAATTTAAAGAGCAAAGAGCTACTTGAAATTTATAAAAACAAGGAGCTAAACGATCTTTTTGCCCCATGCTTTAAGCTCTATCCACAGATGAACGAGTTTAGGGATAAATTTCTAAGCGGCAGCGGCAGTAGCGTATTTAGCGTAAAATAAAAGGTAAAATTTTGATAAAAGATCTAGCAAAAAACAAGAAAGCTTTGCATGACTTTAGCATACTTGAGACCTTTGAAGCTGGCATCGTTTTAAAAGGCAGCGAGGTCAAGGCTCTAAGGGCTGGCAGAGCAAATTTAAAAGACAGCTTTGTGCGCGTCATAAAGGGTGAGCTTTTCTTACTAAACGCTCATATCAGCTATCTTGAAACCACACACAGCGCATTTCGTCCAAATGAGCGAGCAGCCAGAAAACTTTTGATGCACAGAAAGCAGATCGATAAAATTTTCGGTCAAGTCTCACAAGATGGGCTTACTTTGGTTGTTTTAGCACTTTATCTAAGCGATAAAAACATCGTAAAAGCAAGGCTTGCGCTCGCAAAAGGTAAAAATTTACACGACAAGCGCGAGACTTTAAAAAGACGTGAGGCAGACAAAGAGGCAAGAGCTGCCATAAAAAGATATGTTTAAGGGATAAGATGAAAAATTTACTCGTTTTAACAATCGCTTTATTTGCTTTTTTTGGTTGCGGCGAAGATGAAAGCAGCAGCGTAAATTTTAAAGAATTTAGCCCAAACGAAGAGGTTAAGCTCTTAGATGTAAGCGGCAAGGAGCTTACTTTAGTTAGAAAAAATCACGGCTTTGCTATCAAAAATGATGGAAATAAGGTTTTAATGATCGACATTTTTGGCACATTTTGCCCACCTTGCCAAAAAGAGGCAGCCGAGCTTACAAAATATCAGCTTGAAAACAAAGATAAATTTACGCTAATCGGGCTAACTCACTTTGAAAATGTCACAAATGAGTATGTTTTGCATGAATTTATGCAAAAATTTAATGCCTACTACTTCATAACAAACGATCAAAAGATAAATGACAGGCTTGCCGAGCAGATCGTAAGAGATATCGAATACAAACATGAGATCGCACTACCTTTTAAAGTAGTGATAAAAAACGGCGAATATCAAATTTTAACAGACGTAGATAGTGGACAATACGGAGTTAAATACTATCTTGGCGGCATAAAAGTCACAAAAATGAAAGAAGATTTGGCAAAAATCTATGAAACAAAATAAATTTGCCTTACATTTGGAACATCATTTGCTTATAAATGTGTGAAATTTTAGAAGGACTTTAAATGTTTGTTTTAGATAGATCAAAATCTAGCCCACTAGTCGAATCAGCCCTTGCAGGCAGAGAGCTACGCCAAAAACTTATCTCTGGAAACCTTGCAAATGTTGATACGCCATTTTACAAGGCTAGAGACGTAAGATTTGAAGATGTTTTAAGAGAAAAAGCAAATGAAATTTACAACGTTTCAGAGAGCAAAAAACTAAATTTAGCTAAAACAAACGAAGCGCACATGGCTGCGGTTGATTTCCCAAAAAGCGACACAGCTCAAATTTTCTTGCGCGATGGTCACATGGCTAGAAACGATGCAAACACAGTCGATCTTGATGTTGAGACAACAGAAATGGGTAAAAACACAGTTATGATAAACGCCCTTGATAGCGCTTACAAGGCTCAGGGCAATATCTTTAAAAGCGTAATAGACGCAAGTGCTAAGAACTAGGAGAGATGATGTCATACTTAAATGATTTTGATATTAGCGGATATGGACTAAGCGCACAACGCTTCAGGATGAACGTCATCAGCTCAAACATAGCAAACGCTCAAACCACAAGAACGGCTGAGGGTGGTCCTTACAGAAGACAAGAGGTCATCTTTAAAGAGATGAACTTTGATAAAATTTTAAACGATCAGCTTAAAAACTCTCAAAGTCTGCTTGACTATGAAAATCCACTCGATGATCCTAGCTCACCAAGAAACGCTCACCCTGCCCTAACTAGCGTGATCGTAGATAAAGTGGTGCGTGACGACAAGGACTTTCAGCTAAAATACGACCCAAGCCACCCAGACGCAAATGCAAATGGCTACGTCGCATTTCCAAATATAAACCCAGTCATCGAGATGGCTGACTTGCTTGAGGCGACAAGAGCTTATCAAGCAAATGTAGCGTCATTTCAAAACGCAAAAACAATAGCACAAAGTGCGATATCACTCATTTCAGGACAAGCATAATGATAAATAGCATAAATTTAGATAAGTTAAACAAAAGCGAAAATTCAAACAAAATAGCAAAAGCAGGCGAAGAAGGCGGCTTTGAAAACGCATTAAATGACTCTTTAAAAGAGCTAAACAAGGTTCAAATAAACGCCGATAAAGCCATCGCAGACCTTGCAACTGGCGAGGTAAAAGACTTGCACCAAGCAGCTATCGCGATAGGTAAGGCAGAGACCAGCATGAAGCTTATGCTAGAAATTCGCAACAAAGCGCTAAGCGCATACAAAGAAATTTCAAGAACGCAAATTTAAGCCATTGAATGAATTCCAGAAAATCAAAAATAACCATACTTTTTTTATTAATTACTTTTGGAATTTCAATCTTTGTGCTTGTTATATTTTATAGAGCAAGCATCGAGCGAAAGCTTCCTAAGCTTCAAACCAGCGACGTAAATACCGCAATCCGCGGTAATATCGTCACAAAAGACGGCTTTAGCATCTCATCAAGCCAAAAACTTTACAAAGTGATGCTTGACACCAGAAACATCGATCCAAACAAAAAAGAGATGTTTATCAAGCTCTACTCACTTTACAGCGGCGACGATCCAAACAAAGTAAGAAAGATCATAAATGGCACAAAAGGCCTTGTCACGCTCTCTTATAGCATCGATGCAAAGGGCGCTACCTACCTTCAAGAGCTTTCAAGAAAGCTAAACCGCAAGGGCATTTTGATCTCATATCTTGACCCAAAAACAGGACTTGCCTCATTTCAAGGTATGCGCGTAATGGAGAGCGGTCAAAACCGTAAATTTATGTCAAAAGACGCCTTAACGCCAGCTATTGGCTACGTGAGCAAAACAGAGAGCGACGCACTTACCAAAAGCAAAGGTGTAAAAGGGCTTGAGAGATACTACGAGGACTACCTAGCTCCGATACAAAACGCCAAAATCCTTGGCCCGCGTGATATCGGAAATAATATAATTTTAACTAGCGATTCAAATTTAGCAACAAGGGTTGATGGCTACAACGCAGTGCTTTCTGTACCGCTTAAATTTCAAACCAAGCTAGAGCAAATTTTAGATGAAAAACGTGAATTTCTAGACGCAAAAGAGCTAATCATCTGCATAATGAATAGCAAAAATGGCGAAATTCTAGCCCTGGCTTCTAGCTCAAGATACGATCCATCAAATATAAGAAAGCAAGATTACAGCGCACTAAATTCGAGCGCAAGCGAGTATGCATACGAGGTTGGATCGGTTTTTAAGCCATTTATCTTCTCCATACTGCTTCAAGAAAAAAAGGTAAATCCTTTTGAGCTAGTAAATACCTATAACGGCCGCTATCAGCTAGGCAAAAGGATCATCAAAGATACCCACCCAGAGCCTTTTATGAGCGCTGAAGACATCATCGTACACAGCTCAAACATCGGCATGATCCAACTAGTAGAACGCCTAAATGGTCCGCAAATTTATCAAGGGCTTTTAAATTTTGGCTTTTCAAGAAAGACTGGCATCGACCTGCCATACGAGCAAGTGGGTATGATGCCAACGGTTACTAAACTAAACTCATCAACCTATAAGGCGACAGTTAGTTACGGATACGGCCTTCAAGCGACATTTATGCAGCTTTTGAAAGCTTATAATACCTTTAACAACAAAGGCATCGAGGTGACGCCGCATATGGTGGCATATCTTGAGCGAAACGGCAAGCGCTACGATCTGCCAAAAGCAGAGCCAGCACAGGTCATCTCGCAAGAGACCGCAAAGATAATGAAGAGAATTTTGATAAAAACAGTTGAAAAAGGTACTGGCTTAAAGGCATTTACGCCAGGTCTTGAGATAGGCGGCAAGACTGGCACCGCGCACATCGCTTCTGGCAAAGGCGGATATAGCAACACCTATAATGGCTCCTTTTTTGGCTTCGTAAACGACACAAGAGGCAACAGCTACACCATAGGCGTTTTAGCAAGAGATCCTAAAAAACCTTACTACTACTTTGGTGCGCAAAGTGCGTTGCCGACATTTAAAAAGGCCGTTGATCTAATGGTTGAAGATGGCTATTTATTCCCAGATCCTAATGTCATAGCTGAGTTTGAAGCTAAAAAAGACAAGCTCAAAAACGACAAAGCAAAGCAAAAACCAGCATTAGATTAAATTTAAGTTCTAAGATATAAA
Organism: Campylobacter concisus; assembly: GCF_902460715.1. Classification (GTDB taxonomy): domain Bacteria; phylum Campylobacterota; class Campylobacteria; order Campylobacterales; family Campylobacteraceae; genus Campylobacter_A; species Campylobacter_A concisus_AK. The sequence continues at coordinate 487,623 of NZ_CABPUX010000001.1, forward strand.
TATTAAATTTCAAATTTAGAGTTTAAAGTAGAAATTTGGATCTAGGCAAGCGGCCTAAATCCAGAATTTATGCAAGTCCAAGTTCATTTAAGACAGAGCTTAAATTTACAGAATTATTTGTATTTTTGCCAAGGCTATTTTGCTTCTCAAGCAGTGTTTGGCTCGTAAGCGCCATGTTTAGCTCTTTGCGGTAGTCACTTAAAATTTTATCCATGATTTTAAGTAGCTCATTTTTTTGATCCTGCGTTTTGGTCGGATCATTTATGCTTAAAAGCTCAGTTAGCTCCTCTTTTTTCTGAGCTATTTTCTCTTCTATCTTGTTTGAATTTAGCTCATTCACAAAGCCAGCAGCACCGATCTCTGTAAGCCTTTTTTTAAACTGCTCAAGCTTGTCTGAAACCTTTGCCTCGCTTGTGATCTTATCAAGCGTTAGACTTAAAATTTCATCAAAACTATTTTTTTTATCTTTAGCTTTGCTTGAGCCTGACTGCAACAAATAATCGATAATATCGTTATTTTGAACCTTCATACATCTCCTTTTAAATTTGAGATGCTTTTTATAAGCAAGATTTATTCCTAAAGGCTAAATTCTCTAGTGTTTTTTGACTTTTGCATGATAAAACTAGCAAATTCATCGCTAAAATTTGGACACTCTACCACTTTATAAAAACTAAAGCTTAGCTCTTTTGCAAGCTTAGCGTACTCGATAACTAGCTCAAAAATGGTCTCAGAATTATCTATACAAAAAGATAGCGGATAGATAAGCGCTTTTTTATTTTCGCACTTTGCCAAAGCCTCATTTAGCGATGGCTCTAGCCATTTAACTGGGCCAAGACGCGACTGATAAGCAAGGCTCACATCTTTAAAATTTAGCCCCTGCTCTTTTAGCATTTTGCCTAAAATTTGCACATGTTCGTTTATGTGTTTTTCGTAGATATCACCCTTTTCTATGATCTTGCGAGGCAAAGAGTGAGCTGAAAAGATGAGGCTAACATCGCTTATATCGGTATCTTTTATCGCTTCACGGATATGAGAGATAATGATCTTATTGTAAGCGTCATCATCATAAAATGGCTCACAAAGTAAAATTTTAGCTTTTAAATTAAGCTCCTCTTTTGCCTTTTTAAAATCAGCTAAGCTTGAAGTTATCGTAGTTTGTGAGTGATGAGGATAGAGTGGCAAAAGCACTATCTCATCAAAATCTTCATACTTTCTAAGCACATCTTTTACAAATGGCGAAGTGTAGTTCATCGCAAAATCAACCACGTCAAATTCGCTTTTAAGGCTTGAAATTTTCTCACAAAGCTTAGCTGTAAGCTCGCAAAGTGGCGACTTTCCGCCTATTTGCTCGTAGTTGTGCTTCGCAGTTTTTAGCCTGCCTTTTGTGATCATGAAAGCTACAAATTTTCTTAAAAATTTATTTTTTATACCCAAAATATACGGGTCATTAAACATATTTGTTAAGAAAATTTCGACATCGTCAAGGCTGTTTGCACCGCCCATATTTAAAAGCAAAAGAGCTTTTTTCATCAAAATAGTTCTCTTATTTTTATAGCATCATCGATGTTTGAAAGTTCGCTGCTCTCGCCACTTTGGCAAAGATCATAAAAGGCCTCGTATTGCGCTTTTAGCTCGCTATTATTTGTATCTATCTTTAAATTCATCTGTCCATTTTCGCTCACTTGATGAAGCTTGTGATCGATGAGATCGCCAAAATAGACGCCATTTTTCGCATTTACCTCTATCTTAAAGCGCTCTAGTGAGCCACAAAATGAGTCAGTGATATGCACTAGAATTTGATTTTTACTTTTAAAGCTTATCGCCACGTTATCGGCACTTTTGGCATTTGTCTTGTTTGTTTGAGTGTAGTAAAAGTCGCTGACCTCAGAATTTATGATATTTTTTGCTAGATCGATGTCAGAAACTGAGAGCTCATTTATGATATTTCCGTCGCAAAGTGGCTTAAAATGAGCGATAAAAATGCTATAAATTTCCTCTTCTTTTAAAAGTGCTTTTTTAAGTGACAAGATAGTTGGATTAAAACGCTCAGAAATTCCCGTGCAAACCCTAGTTTTGTTTGTTTTGGCGGCATATTTTATCTCTTTAAGATCGGCGATACTTTTAAAAACTGGGCGTGAGATGAGGATATTTTGGCAATATTTTGCACACTGGCAAAATGCCTCCACCATCTCCTCTCTTGGCGAGCAAAGCACGACTGCTTGAGGCTGGGCAACCTCTATAAATTCTTTAAAATCAGTATAAAAATCAGCTCTGCAAAACTCATCAACATTGTCTTTGTCAAAAATGCCACAAATTTCAAACTCGTTTGAGCGTCTAAGCTCTAAATAATGTTTTTTACCTGTGCTGCAATAGCCGATAATGCCGATTTTTAGCTTCACATTCACCCTTTAAAACTTTAGAAATTTTTAATTATTTTATTTACAAATCGCTTTTAAATAGATAAAACAAGAGATAGTTTTCAAAATATCACTATTTTTTCTCTTTTTAGAATTTCGCAAACGAATTTTGGCTAAAATCAAGCAAAATTTTAAAACTAACGAGGATAAAAATGCAAAATTTAGATATAAGAAAGGCATATCTTGATTTTTTTAAATCAAAAGGTCACGAAGTCGTAGCTTCTGCACCACTTGTGCCAAACGATGCAACACTGCTTTTCACAAATGCTGGCATGGTGCCATTTAAGAGCATTTTCACAGGCGAAGTGCCACGCCCAACACCACCTATCCGCACTAGCTGTCAGACCTGCATAAGAGCTGGCGGTAAGCACAACGACCTTGATAACGTCGGTTACACAGCGCGCCACCACACATTTTTTGAGATGCTTGGCAACTTTAGCTTTGGCGAATACTTCAAAAAAGAGGCGATCTCTTACGCTTGGGAATTTGTCACAGAGGTGCTAAAACTACCAAAAGATAAGCTCTACGTCACAGTTCATGAGACTGATGATGAGGCGTTTGAAATTTGGAGTACTCACATCGCAAAAGAGAGGATTTATCGCTTTGGCGACCATGATAACTTCTGGCAGATGGGCGATACTGGACCATGCGGCCCTTGCAGTGAAATTTTTTACGATCAAGGGGCTGAGCACTTTAACACACCTGAAGACTACATGGGCGGAGATGGAGATAGATTTTTAGAGATCTGGAACCTTGTTTTCATGCAGTATGAAAGAAGTGCGGACGGCAAGTTAAGCCCACTACCAAAGCCAAGCATCGATACAGGTATGGGACTTGAGCGCGTTACTGCTATCTTGCAAGGCAAATTTAGCAACTACGACAGCACACTTTTTATGCCGCTCATAAATGAAGTGGCAAAGCTTTGCGGCAAGCCATATGTCTATGAAAGTGGCGCTAGCTACCGCGTCATAAGCGATCACATCCGCTCAGTCACATTTTTGCTAGCTCAAGGCACGACATTTGACAAAGAAGGCCGTGGTTACGTGCTTCGCCGCATCTTACGCCGTGCGATCCGACATGGATACTTGCTAGGCATAAAAGAGCCATTTATGTATAAGCTTGTCGATAAAGTTTGCGAGCTTATGGGCGGACACTACACCTATTTAAACGATAAAAAAGCGGCTGTAAAAGAGCAGATCAAGCTTGAAGAAGAGAGATTTTTAGCGACTATCGCTAGTGGTTTGGAGCTATTTGAGAGTGAGCTTAAAAATACAAAAGAAATTTTTAGCGGAGAGGCTGCGTTTAAGCTCTATGACACGTTTGGCTTCCCGCTTGATCTAACAGCTGATATGCTTAGAGAAAAGGGCTTAAAAGTCGATGAGGCAAGGTTTGATGAGCTTATGAGTGAGCAAAAAGCACGCGCAAAAGCTGCTTGGAAAGGCAGTGGAGATAAGAGCGCAAAGGGCGATTTTAAAGAGCTACTTGAGAAATTTGGCGAGAATAAATTTATAGGCTACGAAGAGCTTAAGAGTAAAAGTAAAATTCTAGCCTTGCTTGATGAAGAATTTAAAAATGTAGATAGCCTAGATGCTGGCAAAGAGGGCTGGGTGATGTTTGATGTCACTCCATTTTACGCTCAAAGTGGCGGCCAGTGCGGCGACAGCGGTAAGATAGCAGGTAAAGCAAATGTGCTTGATACGCAAAAATTTCATGGGCTAAATTTATCTTTAGTAAAAACTAGCGCGGCACTAAAAGTTGGCGACGAAGTTGAGCTTGAAGTGGGCAGCGACAGAGCGGAGACTGCGCGTCATCACAGTGCTACACATTTGCTTCACTCAGCCCTTAGAAGCGTGCTTGGCACACACATCGCTCAAGCTGGTTCAAACGTCGAGGCAGATAGGCTAAGGTTTGACTTCTCTCATCCAAAGGCGCTTACTGGCGAAGAAATTTCAAAGGTCGAAAACCTTGTAAATGAGTGGATATTAACTGGTGCAAATGCAAAAACGCAGGTTATGGAGCTTGAAGAGGCCAAAAAAAGCGGGGCGATCGCACTATTTAACGAAAAATATGCCGACAAAGTAAGAGTTGTGAGCTTTGGTGACGTCAGTAAAGAGCTTTGCGGCGGCACACACGTAAAAAATATAGATGAGATCGGATCGTTTTTCATCACAAAAGAGAGTGGCGTAAGTGCTGGCGTTAGGCGTATAGAGGCTGTTTGCTCAAGGGCTGCGCTAAATTTAGCAAGGTCATTTAGAGCTGAGCTTGAAGAGCTAAAAGATGAGCTAAAAAGCACCGAGCCACTAAATGCCGTTAAAAAGCTAAAAGGCGAGATAAAAACGCTAAAAGATAAGCTAAAAAACGCTAAAAGCTCTGAGGAGCTAGCCTTTACAAATGTAAATGAAACTAAACTTTGTGTGGCGCACATCGATGGTGGCGACATAAAAACTTTGATAGATGAGTTTAAAAATGGGCACGAAAAGGCTGCTATTTTACTGATCCAAACAGATGAAGAGGGTAAAATTTCTCTTGCAGCTGGTGTGAAAAATGCTCCATTAAAGGCTGGCGCTTGGGTTAAATTTGCGGCGCAAATTCTAGGCGGCAATGGCGGCGGCAAAGATGACTTTGCAACAGCTGGCGGCAAAAATGCTCTAGCCATCGAAGACGCCATAAAAAGCTCACTTGAGTATGCAAGGCAAGCTTTAGAAAAATGATTCATCAAGAGATCGCTTTTTTTAAATTTGATCAACTAATCATCTTCTTGCACATTAGCTTCGTAGCTCTTTTTATAGGGCTACAAGCTGGTTTGGTGCTTGCTGGAAGCTATTTTATAAAAAACAAATTTGAAGATAAAGAGCGCTATCACATCTTGCTTCACATCATAAGACGCTTTGGACTAGCTATCTTTGCGCTAGTTCTTGTCATCGCGCTAACTAGTTTAATAATGATCTTTTACTTTGATGATGGCAAAATGCAAAATCCGATGGCAAGTGCGATAATAGCGACCAAATGGGCGATAGAGCTATTTTTACTCTTGAATTTAAGCTACATCTTTTATAGATACAAAAAGGCTTTAAAAACTCTAAGATCACACGAGATGATCGAGCTAAACGAGAGCCTAATCGTCATCATCTACTACTTCACGCCTCTAAATTTACTAGCTTCACTCGCGGCTGTCTATCTTGGTGTGAGCTATAGGAGCTTTTGATGATCACTCTTGCTTCTAGCTCGCCAACAAGGGCAAATTTACTAAAAGATGCTGGGATAGAATTTAAACAAATTTCTTGCAGCTTTGATGAGAGCATGATAGCAAAGAGCCTAAAACCAGAAATTTACGTCCAAAACGTCGTCAAAGCTAAAAAAGAGCAGTTTTTAAAGGCAAATGGCAAGCTTACAAATTTACTCTTTGCAGATAGCTGCGTGGCTTGCAGGGATAAAATTTTAGGCAAAGCAAAGGACGAAAACGAAGCACTTGCTATGCTAAATTTACAAAGTGGCAATGAGTGTAGCGTCTATACGGCGATGATATTTTTAGGCGAATTTGAGCTTATAAATGTGAGCAAGACCACATATAAATTTGCTAAATTTAGCGAGCAAGATCTAAAAAGCTACCTAGAAAGTGGCGAGTGGCGAGGCAAAGCTGGAGCCATGACGATAGAAAATTTTAATAAAAAATACATCATCTCCCAGCACGGCGAGACAAGCACGGCAATGGGACTAAATTTAAAAATATTAAAGGCATTTTTATGAAATATATCTTGGCATTTATCTTTGTAGTTGCCATCGCACTTGGTGGAGCGTTTTTATACTTTTATTCGCAGGTGAGATTTGACGCTTATACCATCATCGACTACAAGCCAAAGCTTGCGACACAAATTTTTGATAGAAACAACGAACTCATCGCAAATATCTTTGAAGAAAATAGAATTTACGTCAAATATAACGACATCCCGCCACGTGTCATCGAAGCGCTCGTGGCTATCGAGGATACGAGCTACTTTGAGCATGGCGGTATCAACGTCGAAGCCATGGCAAGAGCAGCGATAAAGGACATCAAAGCTAGAAAGCTGGTAGAAGGCGCATCTACGCTAACTCAACAGCTCATAAAAAACCTAGCCCTAAGTCGCGAGAAGAAATTTACAAGGAAGATAAAAGAAGTCGTGCTCGCTATGAAGCTTGAAAGCGAGCTTAGCAAAGAGGACATCATCGAAAGATACCTAAATCACGTATATTTTGGGCACGGCTACTACGGCATCAAAACGGCCGCGGAGGGGTACTTTAGAAAAGAGCTAAATGAGCTAAGCATAAAAGAGATAGCGATGCTAGTTGGCATGCCAAAAGCGCCAAGCACCTATGATCCTACAAAGCACCTTGATCTCTCTCTTAGCCGCGCAAACAGGGTACTTGAGAGGATGTATAGCATCGGCTGGATAAACGAAGATGAGTACCGCAAGGGCGTGCTTGAAGAGCCAGCAGTCTTTGACGATACGCTCACACGCAATAAAGCCCCTTACGTGGTCGATGAGATCATAAAAGAAGCTTCAAAGAAATTTGACGATATAAAAACTGGCGGTTACAAGATACAAAGCACCGTCGATCTAAACGTGCAAAAGATCGCTCAGGATGCTTTAGTCTATGGCTACAATGAAATTTTAAAAAGAGATAAGAAGGCAAATCCAGAGATGCTAAATGGTGCTATCGTCGTCACTCATCCACAAAGCGGACAAATTTTAGCTCTAATTGGCGGCATCGACTACGCAAAAAGTAGCTACAACCGCGCCACTCAGAGCAAGCGCCAGCCAGGATCAAGCTTTAAGCCATTTATCTATCAAATAGCCCTTGATAGCGGCTACTCTGTCGTCTCTCAGGTAGCTGATATCGCTAGGACGTTTGATATGGGCAATGGCAAAGAATGGACGCCAAAAAACTATAGCGGCGGCTTTCAAGGCTACATCACGATAAAATCAGCCTTAACCCAGTCTCGCAACCTAGCAACCATAAATTTACTAAACGATCTTGGTCTTAGCTCAGTTCGCAAACAGCTTACGGATATGGGCTTTAACGATATCCCTGAAAATTTATCAATCGCACTTGGTAGCTTTGGAATTTCGCCACTTGACTTTGCAAAATTTTACTCGATGTTTCCAAACGATGGCGAAGTGGTCGAGCCTACGCTCATTAAGCACATAGAAAATAGCTTTGGCGCGTCGATGGACTATGAGCCACAAAAGAAGCAGGTGCTAAAGCCTGAGCAGGCATTTTTGATGACAACCTTGCTTCAAAACGTAGTAAATAACGGCACCGGACGCAACGCAAAGGTAAATGGCATCCAGATCGCTGGCAAAACTGGCACGACAAATAACAACATCGATGCTTGGTTTTGCGGCTATTCGCCTGATATCGAGGCCATCATCTGGTACGGAAACGACGATAACAGCCCTATGAAAAAGGTCGAGGGCGGCGGCAGGACAGCTGCACCTGTCTTTAAGAAATTTATGGAGGGCTACATCAAGCTCTACCCTACCCTAAGACGTGCATTTGAGCAGCCTGATGGCGTCTATAAAGGATACTACAACGGCGCTGATGAGTACTACACAAATGACTCGCCGTTGCCGCAAAATACGCCAACAAATGACATCATTCAAGATCAAGAAAACGATGGATTATTATTTTAGGAGATAAGATGAAAAGATTAAAAATTTTACTTTGTCTAGCGCTTGCAAGCCTTGCATACGGCGCTGATCTAAACACAGCTAGCAAGAGCGAGCTAATGAGCCTTGGACTAAACAAAAGCCAGGCACTAAATGTAATAAAATATAGAAAAGCTCATAAATTTACAAGTGTCGAGGAGCTTGAAAAGGTTCAAGGCATCGGCTTTAACGACATGCAAAAGGTCAAAGAAAAACTTAGTGTAAAAGATAGCCAAAAGGCAAAAAAGGCTGAGCCTGAAAAGAAGTCAAAAAACAAGAAGCTAAAAAGTAAGAAAAAGAAAAAATAGTTTTTCTCTTCTAAATTTCTAGCCATTTACATTTTAGCTCTATCATTACGCCCCTGAAAGAAGGTGGCTAGAAATGCTAAACATCGACAAAATAAGACATATAAGCTTTGTTAAATTTTTAATTTTATTTGTAGCTTATATGTTTTTCATAAACTACATATTTTTATTCAAGGGCGTATTTTTAGGGTTTTTATCGGGCGACACTTTGTCTTTTTCTATACTGCTTTTTGCTCTACTTAGCATATTTTTTCTTTTGCTCTTTGCTGGAGTTTTTTGCATTTTGCTTGTGCCATTTTTACTAAAACCTCTTGCTATCTTTCTCATCATGATTAGCAGCACCTGCTTACTTTATGCAAACTTATGGCGTCATTATAGACAAAGGCATGCTATTAAACGTCTTGCACACTGACACAAGAGAGGCATTTAGCTATTTTAATGCCAGCTTAGCTCTTTAGTTTATTTTTGCAACCATCCTGCCTTGCGTATATGTAGCGCTTGTAAAGATTAGCTATGGCGGTTTTAAAAGTGCGCTTAGATCAAGGGTAAAAATAACCCTTAGCACTTTAGCAAGTGCAGCTATAATCTTTGCACTCATGTCTAAAATTTTTATACCATTTTTTAAAGAGCCACAACGCCTCAACCATAAGCGTTTTACTACCATACTACCCTATCTACTCTAGCATAAGATTAGCAAAGTCTTTGGCACAAAAACCGCTGCCTTTTACCTACGTAGCAGATGACGCAACACTTACTAGCGATAAAAAGAAAATTTTAGTTTGATAGTTGGCGAGACACAAAGGAGCAAAAACTACTCGCTAAATGGCTACGCTAAAAACGATACAAACAAATTTACCAAACAAAAAGATGTGGTAAGTTTTACAAATTTCTACTCATGTGGAACTGCGACAGAGACTAGCGTGCCTTGCCTATTTTCAGACTTAAAGCGAGAAAATTTTAGCAACCGCGAGGCTAAAGCTCGTGAAAATTTAGTTGATATCATCAATAAACTTGGCATAAAAACATACTTTTTTGGCAACAATAGTGGCGGCTGCGAAAAAAGAGGAGCGGTGGTTTGCGACAACCTTGATCAAAACCACACTTCAGAGCACAAAGCAGAAGGTTTTGATGAAGTGATATTTGATGAGGCAAAAAAGGTCATAAAAGATGCAAATTCCACTACATTTATCGTGCTACATTTGCAAGGCTCACATGGCCCCATCTACTACAAAGGCTACCCAAGCAAATTTAAAGAATTCACCCCAACATGCGACACCGCCGAGCTAAACAAATGCACGCCAGATGAGATAGCAAACACCTATGACAACACCATTTTATATGAGGACTATCTACAAAGCGAGCTGATAAACGCCCTTGAAGTAAGAAAAGATAAATTTGAAGTTGCCATGTTCTTTTTCTCAGATCACGGAGAGAGCCTAGGCGAAAATGGCATATATTTACATGGCCTGCCTTACTCCATCGCTCCAGATGAGCAAAAGCACATCCCAGCCATCATCTTTTCAAGCGATAGTGAGCTTTTAAAAAGGCTAAAAGCTAGAAAAGACGAAAGTCTTTCGCATGATTTTATCTTTAGCTCAGTTCTTGGATATTTTGGGGTAAAAACTAAGGCTTACGAGCCAGAATTTGATATTTTTAGGGAGTAAATTTAAAAGCCAGCCTAGGCAAAGCCCGAAGCTGGCGCAAATTTAAAAGCTGATCTCTTTTATATCAGCTACTTTTAATATCTCGCTATAAATTTGACCGATGATCGCGACGCGGTTATTTCGCACTTTCTCGTTTTCAACGTTTATCATAACTTTATCAAAAAACTCATCGATCTGCGGCTTTAGTGCAAATAGTGCTTTTAACCTTGGCTCATACGCTAGGCTCTTATCGACCGCTTTAAACGCCTCATTTAAGGCCTTTTCAGCATCTATCTCAAAGAGGCTCTCATCGACCATGCTAAATTTATCATCTTTTATGATGTTTGCAAGGCGTTTAAATGTCGAAAAATTCTCTCTAAAATTTGGTTCGCTTGAAATTTTAGCAAGCGCCTCTATCATCTTAGTTAGCTCCAGGATGTCCTTTTCGCCGCTTTTTATGCACGCTTTTACGATAGAAGTGTTTGCGTCAAAGAAGGTATAGAGCCTATCAAGGATGAAATTTATAAGCACCTCAACATCAAATTTCTTATACTCTTTTGCGATATCTTCTAAAATTTCTTTTACATTAAATTTCAAATTATGTGCCAAAACGATCTTTATCACGCCATTTGCCGCGCGCCTTAGAGCGTATGGATCTTTCGTGCCGCTTGGGATTTTGCCGATGCTAAAGAGCCCCATTAGCGTATCAAGCTTATTTGAAAGCGCCACAACCGAGCTGAAGACCTTGCTTGGGCACTGCGCCTCCTCGCCGTCTGGCAGATACTGCTCTTTTATGGCTAGAACGACGTTTTCATCCTCATTTTTAGCCTTTGCGTAGTAAGCACCCATGACGCCTTGAAGCTCGGTAAATTCATAAACCATCTGCGTTGTAAGATCAGCCTTACTTAGCATCACAGCTCGCTCCAGCTTAGCTGCGTACTCGCCAGCTTCTTTTTTAAGTAGCTCACCATAGTTGCTAGCAAGTTTTTTAGCCACCTTTAGCTCTCTAAGCTCTTTTTCGTAGATACTTCCAAGCTCTTTTAGGTAGGTTATATTTTTTAGTTTTTCTGGGCTAAATTCGGCCTTAAGGTCGCTTTGCCAAAAGAACATAGCGTCACTTAGTCTTGCTCTTAGCACCTTTTCGTTGCCCTTGATGATGAGTGAGTAGTCCTTTGTGATGGCGTTGCTAACGACAACAAAGCCATTTGCTAGCTTGCCATCTTTAAAAACTGGGAAGTAGCGCTGATTTTCTTTCATAGAAGTGATGATGACCTCGCTTGGCACCTCCAAAAACTCCTCTTCAAACGAGCCAAGAAGCGCTGTTGGATACTCAGTGATCGCCACGACTTCAGCTAGCAAGTCTTTATCTATCTCGATCTTTAGTCCGCTTTTTTGGCTGATCTTTTCAAACTCATCAAGGATTATATTCTCTCTCTCGTCTGCCTCTAGCACGACGCCACGGCTCTTTGAGCCTTCAAAATACTCTTTTATATTTGAAATTTTTATCTTGTCATAGCTGATGCTTCTGTGAGGATAGGTAGAGTTACTGCTCTCTACGCCAAATTTGTTAAATTTAATGACCTCATCTCCAAGCAAGCATAAAAACGATCTTATCGGGCGGATAAACTCAAATTCGCCGTTGCCCCAGCGCATAGACTTGCCAAAGCTAAGACTCTTTAAAAACTCCTCGACCATGTCGCCCATTATCTTAGCAACCGACTCGCCCTTTACCTCTTTTTCGTAGTAAAGCACCTCTTTGCCGTCTATCTCTTTAAATTTAAGCTCACTCTCGCTTATGCCACATTTATTTGCAAAGCTAAGCGCCGCCTTCGTAAAAGCTCCGTCTTTTAGCGCTACTTGCTTTGGCGCGCCAACGAAACTAGCCACGCTATCTGGCTGAGCTAATGGGAATTTCTCATGGAAAAAGACCAAACGGCGCGGTGTGTAGTAAAATTTAAACTCGCTTTTGATGTTATATTTTTCAAGCACAGCCTGCCATTTAGCGTTGATGTTTGGCAGCTCCCTTAAAAATGGTATCGCTGGGAGCTCCTCGACTCCGATCTCTAGTAATAGCTCTTTCATATCTCACTCTTTTTATTAAAATTTTCTCTTTTTTCTCTTATCATCTCTCTTGCTCTCTCCTTCTCTTGCGCCTGCAAAATGACGCCTCTTATCATAAATATCACAAACAAAACAAACGCTGCGATCATAAAAATATCTAAAATTTGCACCATCTACTCCACAACGATCTCTTTTTCGTTTTTATAAATTTTCACCCTCGCTAGCTCAAAGCTATACTCGCCATCTTTTAGCCTTTTTTTGCTATAAACTCTGATCTTGCCATGCGGTGTATGTAAGTAGCCACCCTCTAGCTTGCCTGAAATTTTAGCGATCACATCGCCACTTCTTGCAATGCTTAACTTTGAGCTATCAAGTAAATTTTCGCTTACATCTTTTGTGCCATGCTCATTTATGATCTCATAAGAGCTTACTTCAAGCGCCTCTTTGTAAAATTTCACTCGCCTGACCAAGATGTCAAGCTCATCGCCCACGCCGACGCTATTTTTAGGATCAAAAACGTAAATTCCACGGCGATTTTTTGAGATGATAAAGCCATGCTTATCTTTTAAGATGACAACAGCTTTTTCAACTAGCGCTGGCACATCCTCAGGATGTTCAAAAAGCGTCTCTATGTCAGCTTTTTTATAGTTTTGATCATCTGCTTTTTTAGCTTCTTTTTTTAAATTTTCATTTGATTTAGCAGGACTTGATTTGGTTGAGATTTTAAATTTAAGCGCAAAGTGGTCTGAGTAAAGATCACTCTTTGCAAAGCCATGCTCATCAAGCACAAAGCTTGGCTTAAAGACTTCAAAACTGCCATCAATGTAGCTTAGATCGCCATTTGCCATAAAGCTAGGCGAGAGCAAAACGTGGTCAATGGCTCGCTTTTTGCCATGGACTGCATGAGAGTATCTATCTTTTGGGGCTAAAAAGCTATAAAGATCATAAAATCCACGAGTTGCGATGATATCGTTTAAAATAGATTTTTGCCCATAAGGTGAGTTAAAATCGCCCAAAACTATGACATTTTGCTCGTTACCTAGAGCAGCTCTTAGCGTTCTTTCGGCCTTTTTTTGCATATTTATGCCGTTTTTGTAAGCTGGGAAATGATTAACAAAAACGCTAAATTTCTTACCCTCCACCTCAAAAACGACCTTTAAAATGTTTCTAGTTTTTACATTTGGCACTTCAAAAATTTCACTGCCACTTGGTTTTATCTTTGATACGAGAGCTAGCCCGACTGGAGAGTTTTTTGCCTTGCTAAAGGCTATAAATTTATACTCGCTGCCATCAACCAAAGCCTTTAAAACCTGCTCGTTTTCAACCTCTTCAAGTGCGATGATGTCGGTATTTATAGCGTCTATGACCTGCCTTGTTCTTTTTAGTTTTGAGCTAGCCGCCTCGCAGTTCCACTTTGAAGTGCTAGATTTAAAGTCAGGATATTCGCTGCCATCGTCCTTGCAGTCAAATAAATTTTGCACGTTATAAGTTGCGATGCTTATCTCGCTAGCAAATGCCATAAAAACGGCAAAAACTAATGCAAAGAGCGCTCTCAAACCTCGCTCCTAAAGTCAAATTTAGAGATGTTTTGCCTGATCGCCTCATACGCGATGATGCCAGCACTCATGGCTAAATTTAAGCTCCTGCCCTCTTTTCCCATCGGGATCGTTATGGCATTTTTAAAATTTATATCCATAAATTCTCTTGGCAGTCCCGTGCTCTCTCCGCCAAAAAATATAAAATCTCCTGGCTCAAATTTAGCGTCGTAGTAAAGCCTATTTGTCTTAGTCGTAGCAAAGAAAAATCGCTCTTTGTGGCTTAAATTTGCCTCCAAAAACTCATCTAGGCTCTCCCAAATTTTTGGATCTAAAATTTTCCAATAATCAAGCCCAGCGCGTCTAACAGCCTTTTCGCTCAGATCAAAGACAGTTGGCTTAACGATGTGCAGATTTAAATTTGCATTGACACACATTCTGCCGATAGCTCCGGTGTTTTGCGGTATCTGAGGATGGACTAGGACTATGTTAAACATAAGTTTTTCTTGCCTTAAAAAGTGTTATAAACTGGCTCATTTTAGCCAAAATGGGCTTTTAAGAGTTTTAAAGATTAAGATTTTCTAAATTTGCGCTCGCTAAGATAGCTTGAAATTTCAAGCTCCTGAGCGCGTTTTATCTCAGCTGCTATCATCTCGTTTTTAAAGCCAGCCGCCAAGATCTCTCTCACGTCTATCTTTGGCTCAAATTTACGCTCATAGACTCCAAGTTCTTTTGCACGCTCTATGCGCTCTTTATTGTAAGCTCCAAGCCACGATTTTAAGGGCATATTTAGAGCAATTTTTAGTAGCTCATTGTCACTTGGCATAGCTTTAAAAAATGGCTCTTTTAAGATGGAAAAGTAGCTCTTTGGCAGGCGCATTTTCTCTAAAATTTTTTTTGCGTCAAGCTCAAATTTACCAAAAAGCATATACAAAAATAGCCGTTCGTCATCCACGAAATTTCTAGCACTTTTAAGTTCGCTCAAAAACTCATCATTTTCACAAATTTGCACGCCAAAAATTTCATTAAAAAGTGAAAGCTTAAAAAGATAAAACGCCCCTTTTTCAAGATGCTCTGAGCGAAAAAATTTAATGAGCTCAGTATTTATCCTATCCTTGCTTAGATTCGCTAGATCAAGCGTTTTCATAAGCTCTAGCGTATCATCATCTATGCTAAAATCAAGTCTAGCGCTAAACTGCACGCCACGTAGCACCCTTAGCGGATCTTCTTTAAATTTCTCACTATCGATGTGCCTTAGCGTTTTGCTCTCAAGGTCCTTTTTGCCGCCATGAAAGTCTAAAATTTCACCGTTAAAGATATTCATCATCATGGCATTTACTGTAAAATCACGCCTAAGACTTGCAAGGCTTGGATCATTTATGTAGCTTACGGCAAAGTCTTTGTGCGAATTTCCAGTCTTACTCTCGCTTCGTGGCAGCCCAAGATCGTAGTTTTTATATTTGTAGATAAAATAGCTTTTGCCAACGCCGCTAGCTCTTATGCTAGCCATCAGCTCGTCAAATTTAGCTGGCTTTATGTCATAGACTTCGATGTCATAGTCATAAATTTCTCGCCCCAAAAGTGCATCTCTCACGCAGCCACCGACTAGATAGACGCGCTTGCTAAATGGGGCAAATAGCGATCTAAAGAAGTCTAGCTCGCTATTTTTGTAAATGCTTGTACCAGTTTTTGCCTCAAACTTATTATTTTGAGAGATTTTGTAGTCTATTTTCGATGTTTGCAAGGGTAAATTCTAAAAATTTAGTCGTTAGCTCGAGCCTTTGGCCAAGGTCTTGCTCGCTAGTTTGCTTAAGCCCCTCAAAAAGCACTTCGATGCGCTCAGCAAGGTTTGCTAAGAAAATTTCTTCATCACTTATCTCCCTGCTCTTTGGCGAAATTTGCGCTACCTTTGACTCTGGCTCGCTTTGCGCGCTTATTTCAAGCTCTGGTTCTTCAGCCGCCTCTTGCTCTCTAGTCTCCATAGCCAAAAGCTCTTTTTTTAAATTCTCCCTTTCAAGCTCTTCTTGCTTTTTACTTTGTAACGCCTCTATCTTCTCAAGCTCGGCACTAACCTCACTAATGGCCATCCTAGCGATATCATCAAGCTTCATAATCTTATCAACCACCTTTTAAATTCATTTATCTCTTCGTCACTTTTCATCCTGATAAAAAACTCTTTCATCTGCTCATTTTTTATCACGCGCTCCTTGCGAAGTCCGCTCAGGCGATTTATCGCGCTAAGGGCATCCTTGTTTGACGGGTCTTGTTTTAAGATGTTCTTGTAAATTTCAAGCGCATCGTCTTTTAGCCCTTGCGCCTCGTAGATCAGTGCTTCAGTGATCGTGTTTTTCATTTTTTGATAAATCCTGCTATCACGTCGCCTATCTCGCTTGTTGAGCAAATTTCAACTGCGTTAAATGCGGCGATATCTTTTGTTCTATATCCCTTTGCAAGGGCTGTTTTTACGGCATTTTCTATCGCATTTGCAGCCTCGCTCTCGCCAAATGCGTATCTTAGCATCATCGCTGCACTTAAAATGGTCGCGATCGGATTTGCTATGCCCTGCCCTGCGATGTCTGGCGCTGAACCGTGGATAGGCTCATAAATACCCACTTTGCCGCCCATGCTAGCACTTGGTAAAAGTCCTATCGAGCCACAAACCATGCTCGCTTCGTCACTTAAAATGTCGCCAAATAAATTTTCAGTAAGTATGACGTCAAAATTTGCTGGCGCCCTTACTAGCTGCATCGCTGCGTTATCGACATACATAAAGCTAAGCTCTACTTCAGGATAGCCCTTTGCTACCTCGCTGGTCACCTCGCGCCAAAGCTGGCTTGTCTCAAGCACATTTGCCTTATCGACCATGCAGACCTTTTTCTTGCGAAGCATAGCCGTCTCAAAGGCGATCTTTGCGATGCGCTCGATCTCAAATTTAGAATAAACCATCGTATTAAACGCTCTATCTTCGCCTTTTTCACGTGGTTGTCCAAAATAAAGTCCTCCAGTTAGCTCGCGAACCACGACAAAATCAACGCCTTTTAGCACCTCTGGCTTTAGCGTGCTAGCATCCACTAGCTCATCAAAGATGATGGCTGGGCGTAAATTTGCATAAGCTTCTAGCTCTTTTCTGATCTTTAAAAGTCCGCTCTCTGGCCTTAGGTGCCTTGGCAGGCTGTCCCATTTTTCGCCGCCGATCGCACCAAAAAGCACTGCGTCGCTACTAAGTGCTGAGCTTAGCGTCTCATCTGGCAGTGGCTCGCCAAAAACGTCGTAGGCTGCACCACCCATAAGCTTGTAGTCATACTCAAATTTGATACCAAACTCAGCGCTCACTACGTCTAAAACCTTTATCGCCTCGTCAATGATCTCAGGGCCGATGCCATCGCCTTTTATAACGCAAATTTTATAGTTTTTCATCGCCGCTCCTTAGTTCATCTTCGCTTTTGCGTATTCGATAAGGCCGCCAGCGTTTAAAAGCTCTTGCATAAATGGCGGGATAGCGTTAAATTTATACTCTTTTTTTGTGCTTTCGTTTATGATGACGCCGTTATCTACGTCGATCTTTAGCGTGTCGCCCTCGTTTATCTCATCAGTTTCTTTTATCTCAAGTATCAAAAGCCCTGTGTTAAAGCTATTTCTATAAAAAATCCTCGCAAAGCTCTTAGCCACAACAGCTGCTATGCCAGCCTCTTTTAGTGCTAATGGGGCGTGCTCTCTTGAGCTGCCACAACCAAAATTTTCGCCAGCTACGATTATGTCGCCTTTTGCTATTTTTGAGCTAAATTTAGGATCAGCGTCTTCCATGATGTGTTTTGCTAGCTCTTTTTCGTCTGAAGTGTTTAAATATCTTGCGGCGATGATGATGTCAGTGTCGATATTATCGCCAAATTTCCAAACTTTGCCTTGTTTCATTTTTAACCTTTAGTTTTGTAAATTTGGGCTGATTTTAACTAAAAGAAGCTAAATAAATAATCAAAAGCGCTCTTGCAAGCTAAATTTAACGGCATTTAAACCGCTAAATTTTAAGTAAAAATAAATTAGATATTCTCTCCAGCAACCATGCCAAATACCATACAATCAGCCATGCTCATCGTGCCAAGACGGCTTGCTCCATGCACGCCACCAGTGATCTCGCCAGCTGCGTAAAGACCTGCGATAGGCTCGTGAGTAGTTGCGCTTATGACTTGCGCTTTTGTATTTATCTCGACACCGCCCATACAGTAAAGGATCTTTGGCGTAGTCTCACTCGCGTAAAATGGCGCTTTTGTAATGCCAATGCCATTTACATCAGCTTTTGTCAAAGGTTTTCCAAATTCAGGGTCTTTTTCATTTTTGACATATTCGTTGAAATTTTTAATAGTCTCTAAAAATGGCTCGAGTGGGATATTGTAAGCTTTTGCAAGCTCTTCAAGTGTGTTAAATTTCTTGATAGAGCCCTCTTCAACGCCCTTTTTTGTATAAGCGATATTGTTTGCATCAACGGCTGCTTGATCACAGATATTTACTGGATAGTTATCGTTTTTATCGCTTTGCGCCATACAAGCAAAGATCGCATCGCTCTTTACCTTACGGCCTGCATGCTCGTTCATAAAGCGTTTGCCTGTTTTTGGATTGACGCTTAGGCCGTAGTCATTTGCACAGTGATTTGTAAAAAGTGCAGATGTGCCAAAGCCTCTTTCAGTTGGGTTTGTGTATGGATTTAGCTGGATCCAGCTAAGTTGGATAGGGTTTGCTCCAAGCTTCATCGCAGCTACTAGCGCTCCAGAGGTTGCACCTGGCTGGCTAACTGTCTCGATATTGTCTTTTAGATATGGCACTTGCTGCATCCTAAACCACTTATCAGAGCTAAAACCTCCTGCTGCTAGGATGACGCCATCTTTTGCTTTAAAGCATTTTGGCGTGCCGGTTTTATTCTCTTTATCATCATTTGCAAGCTGATGATCAAATCTATAATCCTCCCTGCATTTTATGCCAACAACCCTGCCATTTTCATCGATGATAAAATCATCAAATTTAGTCCTTCTTTTTGTCACGGCATTTGGATTTTTATCGATCGCATCGTGCATAGGCAAAACGTATCCTGCGCCACTTGTGTTTTTAGACTGAACAGCACGTTTTATAGAGTGACCGCTCGCTGAGATCACCTTGCCAGTAAATTCAACGCCAAGCGTTTTTAGGTATTCAAAAGCGTCATTTGCGCGGTCATAGATGACTTCAAGTAGATCGACATGGTTTAAATTTTGACCATCTTTTAGGCAGTCAGCGATAAATGCCTCCTTGCTATCTTTTATGCCTGCTGCTTTTTGAAATTCATTATTTGGGACAGCCATATTGCCAGCATTTATGACCGAGTTGCCGCCGCTTCGTCCCATTTTCTCGATCATTAGCACTTTTTTGCCGCGTTTTAGCGCTTGCAAAGTGGCCATCGAGCCTGCAAAGCCTGTGCCTATGACGATGACGTCATACTCTTCGTCAAATTTAATATCTTTCGCCTCTAAAACTCCAGCATTTGCACTGCTAGCAGCAAGTGCCAATGCGCCAGTAGCACCCATTTTCATAAAATTTCGCCTAGAAATTTCTCTCATTGTTTGCTCCTTTTTTAAATTTCTTGGCGTAAATTATACGTCAATTACACATAAAATAAAACTTAATTATGAAAATTTGACTAAAAATATTTATAAAGAAAATTTTAATACTAGCCTTTAAAACTCCAAATTTAAGCCTTAGCCTTTTGCAAAATTTCTTTCATCTCATCCTCGCTAAGTGGCTCAACAAGCACGTTTGCAGCGTCAATGAAGCGGTACTTTTCTTTTGGTAAATTTGCCATGAAAGCACCATACTCACACTCATCAAGCACATGCGCGTCTTTTTCATCCACACCCACAACTAGCGTAAGCACCCAGCGCGAGACCTTGCGATCTCCAAGCGCCTCTTGCGCCTGCCACGACGGAGATGGAGCATAAGGCAAGATGGTCGGTAAATTTTCACTAAGTGTATATGTGCCAAGAATTTCGTTGCCGTCTTTGTCTTGATAGAGGTGCTCTCTTGCGCTGTATGCGTCAAGATACTGCACCTGCCTCATCATCTCATCAAATTTAGCCGCAGGGCTGGCACTAGCAAAAATTTCATCTACCATAACCGCGTCAAACGCCACGTCTCGCTCCACGCCAGAGATATAAAGCGTTTGATTTTTCTCTTTTATATCTTTTAACGCTTCAAGTCCCCACATGATGTCAGTCTCGTAGTCAAATTTTAAAATTTGCTCACTATCATAAATTTTTTCGTTGTCGCACTCTATTTTTGAGCCAGTTTGAGCTGAAAGTTTTGAGAGTAGCTCAAGTGCGATCTGCCAGTCACCAACGCCACTTGGAGTATAAACACGCACGATATACTCGCCATCTTCGTAGTTTAGCTCAAAGCCACGAACACTCTTTTGCCACACGCCTGCTATCATCACGTCAGCACCCAGCTCATTTGCGCTTGGCTCTTCTTGCTCGCTATTAAAAAAGAAAAGCCCCTCTACAAGAGCTGAAATTTCACGCTCGCTTAGCGCCTTTGCATATCCGCCAAGTAGCTTCTTTTTATTTTTTACACCAAATGTCAAACTCATAAATTCTCCTTTTTGCTCTAAAATGTCATCACCTGATCGCACTCTCTAACCCACTCGGACAAGATATCCATGCTGCCTTTCACCTCAGCCTCGAAATAAGGCTCTCCCACATGCAAACCACACCTTGTTTGGCAGCTACCACAAACCTTAAGCATCGCGCCACCAGCGTAAAGCTCCTTTAGCATCGCTACTAGATCAACGTCGTAGTTTTCTGGCTTTTTGGTGCTATTTCGCGCAAGATCGACTGCGTCGTTCATAAGAAAGATCCTAACCTCTTCGCCCTTTTCTTTTAGCGCTCTAGCCAACCTTAGTGCGTTGTAAGCGTTATCTGTGCCGTTATATGGCTGATTTGTAAGTATAAATAGAAATTTTTTCATCTCTTATCCTTTTGCTAAAAATGTAGTGCAAACTGGGCAAATTTTAGCCAAGCTAGGTAAAAAGTGGATAAATTTATCTAAAAAGCAAGAGTACGCCGATCGTGCAGACGATAATGGCGGTGCAAATTTCAAGTAGTCTTAGGTGCGTTTGTAAAAATTTCTTTAGCATAGCTCCGCCAAGTGCGTAGATATTTAGCGCGCAAAACTCGATGAAAACAAGCGTTGCCGTTATCACGCACATACGAGTGAGGCTAAAAGGGTCATCTTTATCCAAAAATGTAGGCAGCAAGGCTGAGAAAAATATCCACGCCTTTGGGTTTGAGACGCTAACGATGAGGCCATTTATAAACATCTGCTTTTTGCTTGGCAAATTTGAGACCTTTGTGATGCTAAGCTCGCCCTTGCCAAAAAAGAGCATCACGCCAAGATAGAGCATATAAAGGCCTGCGATGATATTTAGCGCCTTAAATGCGTACTCAAAATGATGTAGCACCGCTCCCACGCCAAGCATACAGCTAAACGATACAAAAGCGATCGCTAAAAGCTGCCCAGCCATCACGAAAAACGAGTGCTTGTAGCCAAAGCTCATACCAACGCTCATAGCGTAGGTCATGTTGATGCCTGGCATCATCGAGATGGGCGCAAGGGTGATAAAAAATAGCAAGAAATTCATAAGAGGCCTTGAAATTTTAATGAAATGCTAAATCAAAATCTATAAATTTATGATAAAAGAGCGCTTTATTAGCAAATTTAGCCTGCTTTTGGACGTGAAAAATTTGGCTTTTGGCGCTAGGTATATAAATTTAATAAATTTAGTGCAAAAACAAAGGCGATTTTATATGTGTTTCGCAACCTAGATGGCAAATTTATCAAGTATGCTTTTACATAAATTTTGCTTTTGATATAAAGGCACTCTATAAATTTATTTGCCACAAAAGCTGACTAAATTTAAACCATAAAATAGCCCACTAAAAATTTATAAATTTAGGCTATTACTGTTATCACGCCAAGCCCTTTACTGGCGGCATTTTGGTAAAAATTTAAAAGCCCAGCAAAGTGCTCGTTTAAACTCGCCCTTATATCTTCAAATTCGCTCTCGCTCCCAAAAATGTCAGGATATGTCTTTGAGCTAGCAAATTCTTTTAAATTTATCTTTGCTAAAAGAGCGCTAATCTCAACATTTTTCAATGTCTCAGCCACCTCTTTTACATCTGAAGCGTTAGTATAAGAGATCATCTCGCTTAGCTCTTCATTTAGCGCACTACGCCCAAAAATAGCCCAGCTAAAAGGCTCTTTTGAGCTAAAAATATCACCAGCCTTAAGCCTCTGCTTGAAATTTTTGCCAGTTAGCATCTTACACATCGCGTCCCACAAATTATCCATGTCGTATTCGTCCAAAAGCTCGCCGCCGCCGCCATTTTTTATCATCTCTATATCATCTTGCAAATAAGCATAGTAGTGCGCACTGATACCCATTTTAGAGCCTAAAATTTAATGTAAATTTGAAAAAAGAGAGGGCGGAGCTATAAATTTAATAGTTCCGCCATGAGCGGATATCGTGAGATGATTTTAAATGTTACGCATAATTTTTCTACCAAATGAGAAAAATCAAAGTCACTTAAAAGCACTCGCGATATCTCCGCTAAAATTAAGCTTAGTGAGTTAAGAAATACTCTTGAATTTTAGCTTTGTCGCTTGTTTTTGTAAGAGCAAGCATCAAAAGCACTCTAGCTTTTTGAGCGTTTAGGTTGTCGCATGTTAAAAAGCCGTATTTTGCATCATCGACTTCGCCGTTCATAGTTGTCTCGCCGCTTCCCACACGTGAGTCGCGAACTACCACTACGCCAGCTTTTGAAGCCTCACCAAGAGCCTCTAGCACGCTAAAGTAAGGGTTACCATTGCCAAGACCAGCACTAACGATACCTTTTGCGCCATTTTTAACAGCTACATTTACAAAGTCAGGGTTGTCATTTGCATGAGAGTAGATGATATCAACCCTTGGAAGCTCTTTTACGCCAGTTAGGTCAAATGCTGAGCTTGCTGTGTGTTTTCTGAGCGGATTCATATAGTATTTTACGTTGCCATAAAAGACTGTGCCGATCTTGCCGCTGTTTGGTGATTTAAATGTATCAACGCCTGTTGTGTTAGTTTTTGTTACCTCTCTACCAGCGTGAATTTCATCATTCATAGTGACTACAACGCCCTTGCCTACGCTATCTTTGCTGATAGCTACATTTACAGCGTTAAATAAATTTAGCGGGCCATCAGCGCTTAGTGAGCCGCTATTTCTCATCGCACCTACAAGCACGACTGGCTTGTCGCTTTTGACGACTAAATTTAGAAAGTAAGCTGTCTCCTCCATAGTGTCTGTGCCGTGAGTAACGACGATACCATCAGCTTTGCCACTGTTTAGAAGTTCGTTTATTCTATTTGCAAGCTTAAGCCAAACTTCATTGTTCATATCTTGTGAGCCGATATTTGAAATTTGCTCGCCTTTTATGGTAGCGATCTTGTTGATATCTGGCACGGCTGCGATTAATTTATCGACCGTAACAGTTCCAGAAGTATAGCTAGAGTCAAGCGAGCCTGAGCCGCTTCCTGCTATCGTTCCACCAGTAGCTAGGATGTAGATGGTTGGCTTAGCAACCGCTAAAGTAGCACCTAAAATCATGAGTAACACCGCCTTAAAGATTAAACGCATTTTAACTCCTTTGCATTAAAATTTGCTAGAGCATTATAACGTCATATATTTAAAAAATTTATTAATTTTTAAAATTTATATTTATTTAAAAAATTCTTATCAAAAGCATATAAATTCCAGTTGAAACGACTATGCTAAGAAGAGCGTTTTTAAACTTTAAATGCACCAAAATAGCCGTAAAAACTGCCACTATCTCGCTTAAGCCATATGGAAACTCGCTAAATTTCGTATCTTTTAGCCCGTAGCAGACCAAAACGACCATTATCATCATACCCATATGCTTTTCTATGGCGTCTAAATAAGGGTTTGGCTTATAGTTTTTTAACGCATAAAATGGCGTCGCTCTCGTTATAAAAGTAGCCAAGGCGCTTAAAAGCACCGCCACAAAGAGCACCATCTCGCTTGAGCTTACACTTATCAAATTTTATCCTTAAACAAAAGCAAAAATATAAAACAAAGCGCCATCGAGCCAACAAGCACAAATTTAGCTGGAAATAGGCTCACTCCAAGCACGCCAAAAAGCACCGCCACAAAAAGCACGCGGTAGTTTTTATCATTTTTAAACATCTCGATGACGACCACTATAAAAAGCGAGGTCAAACTAAACTCAAGCCCCTTTGTATCGGCCTTTATAAGATCGCCAAGTATCGCTCCAAGTAGCGTCCCAGCCGCCCAGTATAACCAAGATAAAAGATTTAGCCAGGTAAAGACAAAACTTCGATCACTTGCATCTTTTAGCCCTAAATTTTTAAATATCGCAAAGGTCTCATCCGTTAGCAAAGCGATGTTTAAGAGCTTAAATTTGATCCCGCTATACTCTTTTAAAAGTGAAATCCCATAAAAAGTGTGACGCAAATTTACAAGATAGCTCACGATAAAGACCTCAACGTAGCTCGTGCCAACGCTAAAGAGCGAGAGCATCATAAACTGCGCTGCTCCGCCGTATCCAAGCATGCTAAGCGCCATGGCGATAAATGCGCTCACTCCCATGCTCTTTGCCAGCACGCCAAAGGCGACACCAAGCGGAAAATAGCCCATAAAGATAGGAATGGATAGTTTAAAAACGTAGTTAAATGTCAAATTTTACCTTCATAAAAAGCCAAAATATTAACAAAAATTTAAAAATTTAAATTTAAAGAGGCGTTTTTGCTTTTATAAATTTAACTGCTTGCTCGCATTTTAAAACTAAATTTTATAAAATAACAACAAAATTTATAAAGAAAATTTCTATGAAAAAGATAATTTTACTAATATTTTTAACACTAAATTTAATAGCCTTAACAACAAATCCAAAGATCAAAATCCCTCAAGCAAATAGCTGCAATATCGAGGATAACTGCATTGATTTTAGCCGCAGATACAGCGATGATGAGTATAAAAGGCTATTTGGAATTTACAAAAGTGAGTGCGAGGTTAAAAATTTAGACGCATGCATCTATCTGGCTGAGTTTTACAAAAGCGGACTTGGCGTAAAAAAAGACGCGACAAAATCGCTAGAAATTCTTAACAAAGCTTGTGATGAGAGCAATAAATTTGCCTGCCACAACCTTGGTGTCGAGTATCAAGAGATGAAAGATCACAAAATGGCTTTAGATGCTTTTAAAAAGGGTTGCGATCTAGCTTTTATACAAAGCTGTTTTAACGTCGCAGTTTTATATAATAACGGCGGCGGCGTAAAAAGAGACTACAAAAAGGCTGCTAAAATTTACAAAGAAGTTTGCGAGCAAAATTTCTATGAAGGATGCTACAACCTAGCTGTTTTATACCACAACACCCCTGGCGTAAAGCGCGACTACAAAGAAGCGGTAAAGCTTTACAAAAAGGCTTGTGATAGCGACTTTAGTATCTCTTGCTACAACCTAGCGACCTTATATCAAGAGCAAAAAGAGTATGAAAAGGCCAGTAAGCTCTATTTTAAAGCTTGCAAGCTTGACTTTGCCGATGCTTGCAATAACCTAGCCAGCCTTTACGACGACGCACTTGGCGTAGAAAAAGATGATGAAGTGGCGTTTAGATACTACAACAAAGCGTGCAGGCTAGATAGCGCAAGTGGGTGCAAACATCTTGCATACTTTTACTATCATGGCATAGGCACAAAAAAGGATAAAAAGCTGGCAGAAAAAGAGCTTAAAAAAGCTTGCAAGCTAGGCCTTAAAGAGGCTTGCGAGATAGTTAGAGATTTTCACTAAAGAGCGTTTATGAAAAATTTGATTTTGTTTTTATCTCTCATTGTGCTTTTAAATGCAGAAAATTTAGATGAGATATGCCAAAGCGAGGGCGATATAAGAGCAAATTTAACTAGCTGTTACAAGGTTGCCACAAAAATTTATAACTCATCAAGTGATGATAAAGATTTTAAAAAGCTACAAAAGATATTTTTATTAGCTTGCGAAAATGATATAAAAGAGGGTTGCTACAGTGCTGCGCTCATCTATCTAAATGGTTACAACGACGTGAGTAGCGAGCTTAATCAAACTATCATATTAAATAGATACGCAAGATTTTTAAACTACACGCTTTTAGATAACGGCAAAAAAGAGGACAAAATGACAGCCAAAAGCTACTTTCAAAGATCATGTGAGCTAGGCTTTAAAAAGGGCTGTGATATGAGAAATTTATTAGATAAGCTTGGGTATTAAATTTGATATTTACTATAAATTTAAAGCTTTTTACCTAAACTTATTTAAATTTTTAAAAAGGCAGGCAATGAAAAAGATCGTTTTATTTTTAACCTCTGCGGTGCTTTTGTGGAGCGCAAATTTAGAGACAAAAACGCTTACGTCTAGGTGCGAAAACAAAGAGGCTAAAAGCTGCTTTGAGCTTGGTAATAAATTTCAAGAAGACAAAAACTACCAAAAAGCGGGCGAGTTTTACAAAAAAGCTTGCGAGCTAAAACACGCAGGCGCTTGTAGTAGCGTGGGCGTGCTTTATGACATGGACTACATAAAAGATGTAAATAACAAAAATGCAGCCAAATTTTACCAAAAGGGCTGCGAGCTAAACGACGGCTTTGGCTGCGCAAGACTTGGCTTTGTCTATACATTAGATAAAAACTATCAAAAGTCAAAAGAGCTATTTTTAAGAGCTTGCGAGCTAAAAGATGGCGACGGATACTACGGACTTGGGCTTTTATACTATGACGGAAATGGCGTAGAGCAAGACACCAAAAAGGCAAAAGAGCTCTTTGAAAAGAGCTGCGATCTGGGTCATGCTGCTGGCTGCAATAGCCTTGGCATGATGCTTCATAGCGGAAAATACGTAGAAAAAGATCAAAAAAGAGCTAGCAAGCTCTTCACAAAAGCTTGCGAAATGGACTTTGGCGATGGTTGCCACAACCTTGGGGTTATCTATTTTGAAGCAAAAGGCGATAAAAATTTAGCCAAAAAGTACTTTGGCAAGTCCTGCGAGCTAGGCAACGACGAAGACTGCCAAATTTACAATGGCCTATAAATTTAATGCACCTGCCCTTTTGGACCCTTGCCCTTTGGGGTCCTATCTGAAAAGTAAAAAACATCAAGCGTAAAAGCAACGAGTATAAGTCCAACAATAGCCAAAGTCGCGTCCATATCACCTACCTTTTAAGTCCATTTACTATCTCTAGCATCGAATCACTCGTAGTTATCGCCTTTGAATTTGCCTCGTATGCGCGCTGACCTGTGATGAGATCAGTCATCTCTTCAACAAGTTGCACGTTACTCATCTCGACAAAGCCCTGTCTAATGGTGCCAAGTCCGTCAAGGCCTGCTACACCTACCACCACGTCGCCACTAGCGCTTGTTTGAAGGTAGTTGTTATCACCCATCGAGTGAAGACCAGCTGGGTTTATGAAATTTGCTAGCTCGATCTGACCTATCTGAGCCATGTTGGTTTCGCCAGCTTGAAGCACTGAGACGGTGCCATCTGTGCCTATTGAAATTTGCGTCGCGTTTGCAGGGACAGTGATCTGGGGGATGAGCTGGTAGCCATCGCTATTTACGATCGTACCGTTTGCATCAAGCTTAAATGCACCATTTCTAGTGTAAGCCGTCGTGCCATCAGGGAGTTGAATTTGAAAAAAGCCGTTGCCAGCTATGACCATATCTAGGTTGTTGCTAGTCTCTTTAAAATAGCCCTGAGAGAAAATTTTATTTATCGCTGTTGGGCGCACGCCAAGACCTACTTCGATGCCTGTCGGGCTTGTAGTAGTTTGGCTAGTAGCCGTGCCTGCGTACTCCATGACTTGATACATAAGATCGGCAAATTCAGCTCTATTTTTCTTATATCCATAGGTATTTACGTTTGCGATGTTGTGTGAGGTTACGTCTATCTGCGTCTGTTCGGCGATCATGCCAGTGGCCGCAGTGTAAAGTGATCTCATCATAGTTTTATCCTTTTATTAAGCTTTTAGGGCTAGTTTTTGAACAGCATCTTGGTTAAGGTCAGTCATGTGGCTTGTCATAACCTTTTGATACATATCAACTAAGCGCTGGGTTTCTATTAGACCCACCATTTCTAAGACTGGATTTACGTTTGACATTTGAGCGTAGCCTTGCATCACGCTATCAGCCTCGTCAAGCTCGCTAATGTCGTTAAAATTTCTCGTTTCAAAGAGATTGTCGCCGACCTTTTTTAGATCCCTTATCTCTCTTGGCTGAGCGATGTAAAATTTAGAAAATTGATTGTTATTTGAGTATAAATTTCCATTTTTATCAACGGTTAGCACCTCGCCTTGTGGCACTTGGATGCCTCTTTGACCAGGATTTTGCGCTTCATAGCCACTTGGTAGCACCCTGTAACCCTCTTTTGTGACGATATATCCGTCCGCGTCAAGGCTAAAAGAGCCATTTTTGCTTAGTTTTACGCCATTTGGAGTATCGACTAAGAAAAAAGCATCGTCTCTTTTTATCGCAAAGTCAAGCGTGTTTGAGCTGTATTTAAAGCCGCCAGCGCTAAAGTCGGTGTATTCTTCGCTCACTTGTGGCACACGATCAAGCGTTCTATTTAGAAATTTAGCTCCGTCTTTTGTGTGATTTTTAAGTGGAAGCTCATCTTGCGTCTCTTTAAAAATTCTCGCAAAGTCGCCGATGACTACGTCGTTTCGCTTGTAGCCGATCGTATTTACATTTGCAAGGTTGTTTGAGATGACATTTAGTCTGTTAAACTGCGTTACCATGCCAGCAGTGGCTTGATAATAACCATTTTGCATAAATTTTCCTAATCAAAATTTGATTTTATAGCTACTAAGCAATCATCGTTCCAACTTTCTTTTTATAGACATTTAAAAAATTTTGGGTATAATCCACTTTCTTTTAACCAACACTTAAATCACAATGATACGATTTGAAAGGAAATTTATGAGCGCCGCAAAAGACTCTTTTTCTCAGGTAGAAGAGCTTTTTGTTGAAAATGCAAAAGGCTTTTTGACATACGAAAAATTAGTAAAATTATTAGACAAAGCTCCGACGGCTACGGTAGTAAAAAAGATAGAACAACTAGCAAAAACAAACAAAGTCCAGCTCATCACATCTGCTGAGGCTGCAAAGCTTAGAAATTTAGCCGATGCTAAAAAACGTCAAGAAAATGCTCAAAAAAGCGACCAAGATATCGACGAGGACCTCGATCTTTCAAGCGAAAGCGACCTTTTAGAGTGGTCAAGATCAGATAGTCCAGTAAGGATGTATCTAAGAGAGATGGGTCAGATCGCGCTTCTTACAAAAGAAGAAGAGGTTGAGATCAGCAAGAGGATCGAGCTTGGCGAAGATATCATCATCGATGCATTTTGTTCGGTGCCGTTTTTGATCGATTTTATACTTGATTATAAAGAGCCACTTATCAACAGAGAGCGCCGCGTAAAAGAGCTTTTTAAAAGCTTTGAAGACGAGAGCGAAAATGAAAATGAAGATGGCGAAGAAGATATAGACGAAGATGATGAGGAGAACGAAGAGAACGAAACTCCTAAAAAATCAGCCAAAAACGACAAGCGCGCAGAAAAAGTTATAGAGAGTTTTAAGGCCCTTGAAAAGGCTAAAAAAGAGTGGCTAAAGACCGCAAACAAGCAAGATAAGGTAGAAAGCGACGACACAGCTTCAAAGATGACGCTTGCGTTTAAAAAGAAAATTTTAAAAGAGAAGCTGATGGATCTTGGCCCAACAAGTAAGCTAATCAGAGAGATCGTAAAATCAATGGAGACGGCTCTTAAAAGCGACGATGAATTTGATAGAGAGCTAAAACGCTTGGAGTATCGCTTGCCGATGTTTAGTGACGAGCTAAAGAAAAATCACAAAAGCATCTTAAAAGATATCATCAAACTTAGCAAAGAAGAGATCGCAGCTCGCGTGCCAGAGGCTACGATGGTCTCAACCTACGTCGAGATCAAAAAGCTTTTTACAACAAAAGAGGCGAGCAAACAAGGCTTTGACCTTGAGCCAGCAAGACTAAAAGAGATTTTAGAGCAGATCAAACGCGGAAAGAAAATTTCAGATGAAGCAAAAGCTAGAATGGCCAAGTCAAACCTCCGTCTAGTCGTAAGTATCGCAAAACGCTATACAAACAGGGGCTTGCCATTTCTTGATCTCATCCAAGAGGGCAACATCGGTCTTATGAAAGCGGTTGATAAATTTGAATATAGAAAAGGCTATAAATTTTCAACCTACGCCACATGGTGGATCCGTCAGGCTATCTCGCGCGCGATCGCTGATCAGGCAAGGACGATCAGGATACCTATCCATATGATAGAAACGATAAACCGCATCAACAAAATCAACCGCAAATACCTCCAAGAAGAGGGAAAAGAGCCTGACGTAAGCGTCATCGCAAAAGAGGTCGGACTAAGCGTCGATAAGGTAAAACAGGTGATCAAGATCACAAAAGAGCCTATCAGCCTTGAAGCTCCGATCGCAAACGAAGAGGACGGTAAATTTGGAGATTTTGTCGAGGACAAAACTTCTCTATCACCGATAGATCAAATTTTAAAAAGTGACCTTAGAGAGCAGATCGACGATGTGCTTTCACAGCTAAATGAGCGTGAAAAAGCGGTTATTTCGATGAGATTTGGTCTGCTTGAAGATGAGAGCGACCGCACGCTTGAAGAGATCGGCAAGGCGCTAAATGTCACTCGTGAACGTGTTCGCCAGATAGAAAGCTCAGCCATCAAAAAACTAAAACACCCAAAAGTTGGTAGAAAACTCAAAAACTACATCGAGGGCTAACAAGCCCTGCCCTTTTGGGCGTATGCATCTAATTTTTTTAAATTTCTAAAATCAAATTTATATCCTAACCCATAATTGTGTTATTTTTACACTCAAAGTGCTAAAAAAGATTAGTAATAAATTTAATGTTTTTGTATGTGTCTATACCCTATTTTGGCAAATATTCTTTTTACTTAGATAGCTTTTCTTTGAAAAATTTATAGCATCTATATATTTAATGGGCTCTTTTTGTTGAAATTTATAGTGCAAATACCATAAAATAATGTAAAGAAATTTTCGCTACTTTGATTTTGAACAAAACTTACTCTAGCCACGAATTAATTGCACTTTTCTGCCCTTTTTAAAACTTTGAAATTTAACACACCCCAAAATTGTTTTAAATATTACATGCAAGTTTTCATCTTAAAGCATACTTAATTTAACCTTCGCTTTGAGGGCATTAGCTATAAAATTTCAACTAAATTCAAAAACAATATCTCAAGAAGCATAAAAATTTAATTTACAAATATGTTGTATAAGTTAAAAAAGTAGAAATAAAAAAAGAGAGTTTTACCGGCACAAGACCGGTAAAAATTTATTCTCCTAGAAGTTTATCTAGTTTTGCAGCCAAGCTCGTAGTATCGTGAACTTTAACCAAAGAGGCAGCATGTAGCTTTAAATTTGCTTGTAAATTTTCTTCCAAGCTCTTTGCGATGTCACTGCTATCAAGGTTCTCTACGCTATTAGCATTTGCTACGCTTCTAGCAGCTAGAGCATTCATGCCCTTAAATACAGCATTTTGTGTCGAGCCGATCTCTGAGCGAAGTGAATTTATGTTTTTCAAGATATCGCCAGAATTTGAGCCATCCTCTTTAACATTTAAAAGAGCATTTGTGCTTAAATTTATATTTTTTGTGCCCTCACCTGTAAAAAAGCCAAGCTCGGCGTCAAAAACGTTTTTGCCATTAAATTTAGCCTCTTTTACACTGTCGCTCATCGCATTTTTAAGCGCATTTATCTCACCTTTTATACCCTTTTGCTCGTTCGCTGAAAGAGCTGGGTTTGAAAGCTTGCTTGATAGCTCGCCGATCTTATCCGCACTCTCGCTTAAATTTAAAAGCGTTGAGTCGGCGATCTGAAGCATACCGATCATATCGTTTGCATTTGCCATGCCCTCATTTAGGACATTTGTTTGCGAAAGTAAGCTCTCTGCGATTTGCAAATTTGCACCTGATGCTTTGATCTCACTATTTGCAGAGATGGCGTTTAGCGCCTTTTTCTCGCTATTTTTAGCTTGATCTAAATAATAGTTTCCTGAAGCCTGGTTTGCAGTATAAGTTCCTAACTTCATATCAACTCCTTTTTTAGTAGTTTTGTGATGGATTTTACTATAAATTTCATAAAAAGTTGCAAAAATATTTCTTAAAGCAAAAAATATTTTTAAAAAGATTTTAGAAAATTTTAAATTTTCTAAAATCAAATTTCATTTTTTAATCCTCTAACCTCACGGCGATTGATCTTTTATGGGCTGTTAACCCTTCGGCTTCGGCTAGCTGCATGCAAGGTTTGCCAAGATGCATGATACCTTTTCTGCTAACCGAGATGATAGAGCTTCGCTTCATGAAATTTTCAACTCCAAGCGGCGAGTAAAATCTCGCACTTCCGCCAGTTGGCAGGGTGTGGTTTGGTCCAGCGATGTAGTCACCCATCGCTTCAGGCGTGAAGTGTCCAAAAAATATCGCTCCAGCATGTTTTACCTCGTCCATATAGCTCAAAGCGTCGTTTGTAGCGATCTCTAGGTGCTCCACTGCAAGCTCGTTCATCAGCTTAAAGCACTCCTGCAAGTCTTTTGCTACGATGATAGCAGCTTTGTTTCTTATGCTAGCACTAGCGATTGGTTCGCGTTTTAGAGTTTTTAGCTCGTCCTCCACGTGTCTTTGCACCGCCCTTGCGAAGGCCTCCACTGGTGTTATCAAAAAGGCACTTGCGATCTCGTCGTGCTCGGCTTGTGAGAGTAGATCGATCGCTATGTGGCGAGGGTCAGCACTATCATCAGCGATCACGCCTATCTCGCTTGGACCTGCGATCATATCGATATTTACGTCGCCATAAACTAGCTTTTTAGCAGTCGCTACGTAGATGTTGCCAGGTCCAGTGATGACATCGACCTTTGACACGGTCGCTGTGCCGTACGCCATCGCTGCGATCGCACTTGCACCGCCTATTTTAAAGGCTGTTTTGATGCCACATAGATGCATCGCAGCAAGAAGTAGAGGATTTACCTTGCCGCCTGGCGCTGGGGTGCAAACTACGATCTCTTTTACGCCAGCAACGATTGCTGGGATAGCATTCATGAGAAGCGAGCTAGGGTATGCGGCCTTGCCGCCTGGGATATAAAGGCCAGCGCGATCAACTGGGGTGTATTTTGCGCCAAGTAAGATGTCGTGCTCGTCCTTATAGGTCCAGTCGCTTGGTTTTGTGCGCTCGTGATAGCTTTTTATCCTGTCGTGAGCTAAATTTAGAGCCACTCTTAGAGCATTATCTAGCGAATTGTATGCTGCTTCCATCTCTTTTACGTCGATTATTATGTCGTTTTTGCTTGTGACATTAAATTTATCAAATTTACTTATCTGGGCAAAAAGTGCGCTATCACCATCTTTTCTTATCTCGTCTATGATACCTGTAACCACTGGCATCACGGCACTCATGTCGTTGTCACTTCGCCTAACAAGCTGTGAAAATTTACTCTCAAAGTCAGCGTCGCTGCTGTGTAAAAACTTCATTTATGATCCTTTATTTTTAGTTTTCTCTCATATCTTTGCTTTTGTGTAATGTTACCTAAAATTCCGCCCTGGTGGATATATAAAATTTCGCTCCCAAGCTTATCCAAATTTGCAAAAAGCGTCATAAAGCCCACTGGGTCGTAAATAAGCTCAAATTCAACACCACTTTTGCAAACCTCAAGCCAAATTTCATAAAGCTCTTTGTATAAATTTCCAAAATGATACTTCTTTGGGGGATTTAAAATTTGCACTTTGCTATCTTTATCTAGCTCGTAAATTTGCTTTTTTAGATAGTCGCTGTCTCCTACGCAAGGCGCTGTAAAAACCCTAAGATCGGTGTGTTTTGCTAGGTAGCATGCGCTTGTGCCTGTGCCTGAGGGCAAGAAAATGTCAGGCCTTATGCCACTTTTTTTGCTCCACTCATTTATCTCATTTGCTTGCGTGATAAAGCCAAGCTCAGCCTCACTTTGCGCTACACCCTCGTTTATAAATAGCGCATTTTGGCTCTTTGCTAGCTCTTTAGCAAATTTCTCACGCTCCTCTTTTACAAAAATTTCCATGCCATTTTCAAGTGCAAATTTGAAATTTCCAACTGGATCTTGCTCCAAATTTGAGCTTAGATGAGAGACGACGTAGTAAAATTTAAGCCCTTTTAGCTTGGCAAAAAGGCTTAGACTATACATCGCATTTGACTGGCTTGAGCCGTGAGATACGATGGCTTTGATGCCGCTAAGATCGGCCTTTAGAAAATACTCTAGCTTTCTTGCTTTGTTGCCGTTAAACTCGCCTAGCAGATCATCTCTTAAAAGCCAAAATTCTCGCTCTCTTAAGCGAATTTTATCAATCACCCTTAAACTCCAAAAATTTCTCTATCTCGTTGATAGCCTCTTTGTTTGAGAGTGAAAATTTGATCTCGATGCGCCTTGAAGCGTCCTTGTCCTCGGCTCCGTCTTTAAAAACTAGCTCGTTGTAGCTTCTGCCACTTGCGACAAGTAGCTTTCTAAGGCGTGCATCGTCGCTAAATGAGTTTATAAACTCCATTACCGCATAGGCTCTTTTTTGCGAAAGCTCTAGGTTATAAATGTAGCTTCCATCGCTATCTGTAAAGCCCTCTATGACGATCTGATCGATGTTTGAGGCGATCTCTTTATCATTTAAAAGCACGTCAAAATACTTACCAAGCGTGGCCTTTAGCTCCTCTTTGACCTCTTCTTTTAAGACTGCACTGCCCTTATCAAAAAGCACTGATGAGCTAAGCTTTAGCGCGCCTGAGTTTGGATCGATCTCGATGCTATTTCCTAGCCTATCTTTTAGGGCGGAGATCACTTTAACCCTTATGCCAGTTAGGTTTTTGACCCTGTCACGAGTGACGTTTAGATCCCTTAAAAGCTCGTCATATCTAGCCTCTTTTTTGCTTACTTGCTCGAGCAAAAATGCGATCTTGGCTAAATTTTTCTCACTACTTGCATTTGCATCGCTAAGCGCCCTATCTTTTGATGAAATTTCATCATTTAGCACGATCATCTTTTGGTTTAGATCAAAAATGCTAGCATTTAGCTCTTTTATGCTCGCATTTGCGTCCTTGTTTTCCTCTATGAGCTGGGCTAGTTTTTCTTTTAGGGCGTCTATTTGAATGACAAAAATTTCATTTGATTTTTTTAAATTTATATTTTCATCGCTTATCTTTGAAAGCTCGCTTTTTAGGGCGTCATTTAGCTCTTCGAGGGTGAAATTCTTGCCCTGAGCGTCTTTTAAATTTGCTAGTGCAGCGATGATAGCTTGCTCTTTATTTTCAAGGGTGTTTTGAGTTAGGACGTATTTTACGACGACAGCGCCTATTAGCAGCATAAAAACAAAGAGCAGACCCGCCATCAAGTCCGCGTACGAAACCCAAAAGCTCGATTGATCCTCGTTATTTTTGTCTATTTTCATTGCACTAGATTTTCGATTTTTTCTATTACAGAATTTGCTTCTTTATCGATCTCGTCTATGTTCTTCTTAAGCTCAGCAATGAGGCTCTCGCGCTCTTTTTCGCGCTCCAAGCTCCTGCCCTCTTGCTCATACGCTGCCTTAAATATCGTAGCACTCTCCACGAGCGAGGTTCTAAATGCCTTTAATGCCTCGTTTTGCTCTTTCATCAAAGAGAGAGAAAATTCTTTTAAAATGGCATCAAAGCTCTTGATAGTCTGCTCAAATTTAAGCTGGCTCTCTTTTGTAGCGTTTAAATTTCTACTAAAAATTTCGCCAAGCTTTGCATGCTCGGTTAAAATTTTAACCTCCATATCTTTAAAGGCGTTAGAAAACGCACCAACCGCCTTTAATATATCGGAGTGGATTTTTACAAATTCATCTTGTTTTAGCCCAGATTCATTTAGCATTTTTAAACTTGCGCTAAGCTCTGCCTTGCTTTGATTGATGATATTTTTTTCAACCTCGCAAAGCTCTTTTAGGCTATTAAATTTCTCATTTGTCTGTTCGCTTAGCTCTTTTACAAATTTATCATCAAGCACCATTTTAAAGGCATCGTGACTATCTTTAAAGTAGCCCACACTTGCTTTCATGAAATTTGCATTTAGCTCATTGTCCTGCCAGAAAAACTCACGGCTTAGCTCTTTTTGCTCGCTGTAAAATTTCTCAAATTTACTAATGCCGATCTTTTCAAAAAACATCCACCAAAGCGCTAAAAATATGCCGTAAATCGATACATAAAACGCCGTAGCCACGCCATTTAGCAGTATAGCGATCTCTTTTTCAAGTCCGTTTGCAGTGCTTGAGCTAAAGCTTGGCATAGAGATAGCGATACTGATAAATGTGCCTAAAATTCCAAGCATAGGAAAGACTGCTTGACCGATGTTTGCTAGGTTGTCATTTCTAAAATTTCTTGTATAGCTCTCGAAAAAATCTTCAAATTTAGCGTTTGCCTTTTTGACGCCTGAAATTTCAAAGAGATGAGCGATTATAAATTCTTTTAGCCTTATCTTGTAGTCTTTGGCATTTGCTAAGAAATTTGAGTAAGCGACCAAGGCACTGTGGCGTGAAAATACAAAAGCGACAAAGAGTATAACGCCCATCATCACGATAGTGTGAAGCTTCATCTGAAAATTTATAACGCCAAGATACGCCAGTATCGCCAAGATGTAGATAGCTAAAGGGATAAAGATAACTTTAAAAAAGACAAAGAAAGAGTGAGCTTGGCGCTCTTTTGGCACGCTTAGCTCACTAAAATCATTTTGATTTTGCATAGGATTAGTTCCTATTTAGGCAGTTTAAGTCGCTAAAAGCAGTCTGAAGACGCTTAACCATGCTCTCCTCGCCACTTCTTAGCCATTTCCTTGGATCGTAGTATTTTTTATTTGGCTTATCATCGCCCTCTGGGTTGCCGATCTGACCTTGCAAGTATGCTCTATTTTTGGCCTCATACTCGCGCACGCCGTCCCAGAAAGCCCACTGGGTATCGGTGTCAATGTTCATCTTGATAACGCCATAACTTACAGCATTTTTGATATCTTTTAGCTCACTACCACTTCCGCCGTGAAATACAAAATTTACTGGCTTGTCGCTTTTTGTGTTAAATTTCTTAGCGACATAGGCTTGTGAGTTTTTAAGAATTTCTGGTCTTAGCACGACATTGCCTGGTTTATAGACACCATGGACGTTACCAAAACTAGCTGCAATGCTAAATTTATCGCTTATCTTGCTTAGTCTTTCATAAGCAAGCGCGACATCCTCTGGCTGGGTGTAAAGAAGTGCGTTATCAACGCTTGTGTTATCCACGCCATCTTCTTCGCCACCAGTGACGCCAAGCTCGATCTCTAGGCTGATGCCAAGCTCGCTAAGCTCTTTTAGATACTTCTCACACGTGCTTAAATTTTCGTTGATATTCTCTTCGCTAAGATCAAGCATGTGAGAGCTAAAAAGTGGCACGCCGTGAGTTTTTTTATACTCATGGCTTGCTTTTACTAGCTCATCTATCCAAGGCAAAAGCTTTCTAGCAGCGTGGTCAGTGTGTAAAATGACTGGCACGCCGTAAGCCTTGGCAAGCAGATGAACATGCTTTGCTCCAGCGATCGCACCAAGAACGGCTGCGTTTTCGCAGGCTTTACCAGCGTAAAAACCTGCACCGCCATTACTAAACTGAACGATAACAGGCGAGTTAGCAACCTTTGCCGCTTCTAAAACGGCATTAACAGAGTCACTTCCCACGACATTTACAGCAGGTATTGCAAAACCTTGCTCTTTGGCATAAGCATAAAGTTTTGTTACATCATCTCCGCTTAAAACACCAGGTTTTACGATATCTAAAACGCCCATTTTATCCTCCAAATTTTATTTGTATTCTATCTTTGCTTTTTGGCGTAGAGCTTCACTTTTTTGTCTAACAGCAGCTTGGAATTTCTCCATTTTTACAGCTTGCTCGATCTCTGGTTTTGCTTGTTCAAAGCTTACAGTACCAGCAGCTTTGCCATCTTCTTTTAAGATAACGTGGTAGCCAAACTGAGTTTTAACTGGCTTAGTTGAAACTGTGCCATTAGCCATTGAAAATGCTGCGTCTGCAAAAGGTTTTACCATTTGGCTTTGACCAAACCAGCCAAGCTCGCCGCCGTGTGCTGCTGAGCCTTTGTCGATTGATTTTTGGCTTGCTAGCTCTGCAAATTTCTTAGTTAAAGCCTCGCCTTTTAAATTTTTAAGTTGAGCGATGATGTCGTTTGCTGTTTTTTCATCTTCAACTAAGATATGTCTTGCTCTTGCTTGAGCTGGTTGGTTCATGCTCGCTTTGTTTTTGTTGTAAAAATCTCTTAAATCGCTATCGCTTACTTTTATACCGTCAAATAGTTTTCTCATATAAAGCTCAACTGCGATGCCTTCTTGTGCAGCTTTTACAGCCTTGATGTAATCAACATCTTTTTCAATACCTGTTGCTTTTGCGTCTTTTAAAAGAAGTTTTCTGTTGATTAGATCGTCGATTATACGTTTTTTCTCATTTGGTTGAAGCTTGCTAGCGTCAAAACCTGGCATAGCTGCTGATAAAAGTGCTGAGATATCGCTATCGTTTATAGCATCGCCATCAACTGTTGCAACTACTGCTGCGTTTAGAGTGACAGCTGCAGCTAAACTTAAAACTGCTGGAAACAAAAATTTTTTCATATAAATCCTTTAAAAAATTGATTTTATGGGCAAAATTATATCAAATAATGCGGTAACTTTTCGTTTAACTTGCAATTTTAGGTAAAATAGCCAAATGAGAACAAAAAAAGATATTTTAGAGATAAAAAAAAGGCTTTTAGAAGAGTTTAAAGACGCCAAAAGCGAGCTTAAATTTAGAAATTTATATGAACTTCTTGTCTGCGTCATGCTCTCAGCTCAATGCACAGACAAAAGGGTAAATTTGATCACACCTACCCTATTTGAGGCGTATAAAGATGTTTTTGAGCTAGCTAGCGCAAATTTAGCCAGCCTAAAACTCATGATAAACTCATGCAGCTTTTTTAACAACAAGGCCCTGAATTTGATCAAGATGGCAAACAGCGTGGTCGAGCTTTATAACGGAGAAATTCCACTTGATGAAGAGAAGCTAAAAGCCCTTGCTGGAGTTGGGCAAAAGACCGCTCACGTCGTGCTTTTAGAGGCGACAAATGCAAACGTAATGGCCGTTGATACACATGTTTTTAGAGTATCACATAGACTTGGCTTAAGCAGCGCAAAGACGCCAGAAGCGACTGAAGAGGATCTAACTCTTGCCTTTAAAACTGAGCTTGGCAAGCTTCATCAAGCGATGGTGCTTTTTGGACGCTACACCTGTAAGGCTAAAAAGCCACTTTGTTTTGAGTGTATATTAAGCGATCTTTGCAAGAGCAAAGATAAGGTGATATAGATAAAATTTGCTAGAAATTTCTAGCAAATTTTACTTTTTTATGAGTTATATTTTTTAACGATACCGCGAACTACTTTTTCGATAAAAAGCGCAGAAGCTACTTCGCAGTGCTCTCTTGTAGAGTGAGGTGAGTAGATGTTTGGTCCAATAGAACATGCACTAAGACCTGCTTTTTTCTCTAAAAGCACTCCACATTCTAGTCCAGCATGCACAGCTGTTATCCTTGCATTTGGCTTATAAATTTTAAGCTCTTCTAAAATATCGTTTGCAAATTTATCGTTTATTGGTTTCCAAGCTGGGTTTCTATCTTTTGAAATGACATTAAAACCAACCGCTTTTGCAAGCTCTGAAATTTCAAATTCCATTCTATTTAGGCCGTCTTTACTCATTGATCTTGCGAAAAATTCTACTTCAAGCGTGCCATCATCCTTGATCTTTGCAAGTGAGAGATTGACGCTATCTTGTGGTATGCCTAGCTCGCAGTTATAGGCTCTTACGCCTTGTGAAAATGAGTTGATTAAAGCTAAAATTTTCTCGCCGTTTTCTAAAATTTCATCCCCCGTGCCAAGCTTTTTCACGCTTAAATTCTCACACTCGCTCTTTAGCTCCTTATCGCTTAAAACTAGCGCAGTTGCACCGCTTGGGATAGAGTTGCTTCGCTCGCCACCTTCAAATTTAACAAGCTTGCAGCCATTTTTAGTCACAAATGCCGCCAAAACCTTGATCGCATTTGGGATATTTTTATGTATCTCGTTACCAGAGTGTCCGCCAGGTAGGCCGCTCACTTTTACTTCATAAAGCGTGCTCTCTTTTGTTTTTTTGCTATTAAGCGCAATAGTAGCAAATAAATTTACACCGCCAGCGCAGCCGATAGTGACTCTATCGTCCTCTTCGCTGTCTAAATTTAAAAGCTTATCGGCTTTTAGATCGCCGCTAAAACCAGCAGCTCCGACCATGCCGACCTCTTCGTTGTTTGTAAAGAGGCACTCTATGTCGTCAAATTCGCTTATCATCTGCATCATGATAGCCACGCCTATGCCGTTATCGGCACCTAAAGATGAGTTTTTAGCCCTCATATAGCCATCATCGCCATAAACTATCTCGATCTTTGGCGCATCGCCCATGCAGACCATATCGTAGTGGCTTTGCAAGCAAATTTTTGGCTTGCCTTTAAACGCATGAACGTTGCCAAAACTATCGACTACGACCTCACAGCCCTTATCTTTTGCATAGCTAGCCAGAAAATCACGCATCTTATCAGTCTCATAACTGCAATGCGGTATCGCCGCAAGTGTCTCAAATTTCGCTAAGACTTCGCTCTTTGACATATTTGCCTCCTTTAAATTTATTTTATCTCGCCCTTATAGCCAGTCGCATCGACCGCCTTTAAAAGCTCTTTTTCATCGACCTTGTCATCTGCTATAACGACAGCTTTTCGCTCTTTTAGCGATACATCTGCCTTTTTTACGCCCTCAACGCTAAGTGCGGCCTTTCGCACTATCGCTGTGCAAAGCGGACAGTGCATGCTAGGCACTGAAATTTCTATAGTTTTCTCAGCGTAGCAACTAAGTGTAAGAAGGGCTAAAACTAAAATTTTACGCATAAATTTCTCCTAAAAGCTCTGGGTATGTAAGGAGTAAAAGCAAAATCACTCCAAAAAGTATATATATAAGTATCCATTTTTTCTTTTTATAGCTTAGGTTGCAGCTTTTTGGCTTGTAAAATAAAGCCACACCTGAGATCACAAAGCAAATAACCGCCACGACGCTCAAAGGGACGCGGTACTCGTATAAATTTTGTGTCCAAGATAGAAATGAAAAAGATGTGCCAAAAAGCAAGAAAAGAAGTGCCGGCAAGCAGCACAAGGTAGCGCCGATAGCACTACCTATGGATGTTAGTATCAGCCAAAAGGCTCTCATTTTAGCTCTGTTGAGACGTAGTCGTAGCTAAATTCTTTTGGCGAATAGTAGTTTTGTGTATTACCATCAACCTCAGCGTATGGATAGCCAAAGTTATTTAGCGGAGTTTGCTCTGGAGTTGGCTTTAAGATAAAGTCACGTCCATAGTTAAAGCCTATCCAGCACATCTCCCAGTTGCCAAAGCAATAGTCCCTAACAGCTTTGATCTTAGCGTCGTCGTTTGTTAATTTCTCGCCCAGTCTTACCTTCGTAACGTCAGCTGGATCGACTGGTATCCAGCCATAGCCTTTTAAGTAAAACTCAGCCCTGCAGTGCTGTCCGCCTGAAATTTTAGCTACGCCGTCTTTTGCGCTACCCATCTGGTCTGAAAATCTAGACTGACCAACCCTGATACCAAAAATTTCTCTTGCTGGGATGCCAACTGATCTGCAAAGTCCCACAAAAACTGAGTTTATGTCGGTGCATTTGCCAACTAGTTTGCCGCTTTCTAGTATCGCTTTAACGTCGCCTGTGCCACATCCAAGGATGCTGTTATCGCGCTGCATAGTGTTTGCAACCCACGTATAGATCGCTTTTGCGCGCTCCAAATCGCCTTTAGTATTGCCGATAATCTCTAACGCTTTTGCTCTTACGACGCCGTCAGTTGGGATGTGTGAAGTTGGTTTTAAAAACTCCAAAATCGCAGGATCGACCTTCTCGTTTGGATCAAAATTTACCTTGCTAAAGTCGGTATTGCGCTCTGTTGTTTGGATTTTAAACTGGATATTTAAAATAGGTCTTTGCTCGTTTTCTTCAAATTCGCCATACATTGTTGGTATTAGCGTGTCTGAGATATAGACGTTTTTAGCGGTTGTGTTTATGACGTAGTCTTGAGTTAGTTGCTGATAAGTGGTGCTTAGTGGGAGCGGTAGCCAAATTCTTGAGCTTTTGCCCTTTTCAAGAAGCTGGTGTTTGAAATTTACGTCGAAATTTCTAACCACTGGGTTTGCTGGCTCGTCGCTAGCTAGAGTGACACTTGGAAGCAGACTTGCTGCACCTAAAAAACTACTGAATTTAAAAAAATCTCTTCTTTGCATAAAATGCCTTTTTGCTTAATCTTAGCCAAACTTGGCTCTAAAACTGCCTGCTATTCTAGCATAAAATTTTTATTTATGATAAAATCCGCCACATGAAAAAGATTATATTTTTAGGCTTTATAGCGCTATTTTGCAATGGTTGTCTTTATATGAACGAGCGTGGAGTTTCGACGCAATATTATAATGATTGTAAAGAGTATTATGACGCGACTGGCACCTATCAAAAAGAGTGTCCGCACAACATCGTCGACTGGAAATAGCGTGGATCTTAGCAAATTTAACGAGCAGCAAAAGCAAATTTATAATAGGATAGAAAATCTAGCAAATTTTGATTGCGAATTTAGCCTTAGTGAGAGCGTAAATGTCAAATTTAAAGAGTTAGACGCTGCGAGCAAAGATGAAATTTACAACCTCGCCCTTAGCCTAAAGCCTTGGCGAAAAGGGCCATTTTTACTTGATGATATATATATAGATAGCGAGTGGCAAAGTTTTATTAAATTTAATATCCTTGCCCCACACCTAAATTTGGCTGGCAAGTGCGTAACTGATGTGGGGTGTAACAATGGATATTATATGTTTAAGATGCTTGAGTATGCTCCAAAAAGCATAACTGGCTTTGACCCTAGCGTGCATACATATTTGCAGTTTGCTTTTTTAAATAAATTTATCCGCTCAAATATCACCTACGAGCTTCTTGGGGTGGAGAGCTTGCCTAAATACTCAGCGAAATTTGACACCATTTTTTGCCTTGGCGTGATATATCACAGAAGCGATCCTATAAAAATGCTAAAAGAGCTAAAAACCGCGCTAAATCCGGGTGGCGAGCTATTTTTAGATACGATGTATATAGATATGGATGGCGACTTTGCCCTAAGCCCAAAAGATAGATACTCAAAAATTCCAAATATCTACTTTGTGCCAACGCTTAACGCGCTTCAAAACTGGTGCGAGAGGGCTAAATTTAAAGATTTTACCTTGCTTGATACAAAGGCAACTGATCTAAATGAGCAGCGAAAAACGCAGTGGATAGATGGCGAGAGTCTTGGAAATTTCTTAGACCCAGACGATAATACAAAGACCATCGAGGGCTACCCAGCACCAAAAAGAGCCTACGTGAGAGTTAAAATTTAAGGATAAATATGGCAGATGAAAATATTTTTGAAGCAAAAGACGAATCGCAAATAATCCTCCCAGAGGACGAAAACCCGCTAAGAAACGAGATAAAAACAGCACCTTTGACGAAGCTAAATTTTAGCGGAACGGCATTTTTACTTGAGAAAAATCACGCAAAAACTAGATTTTTTACCACGGCTGATATGGTAAGCGACGCAGAAGGGCTCATACATAGCGGCTTTGTCTTTATGGGGGCAAACTATGCAGCACTTTTGGCTATAAATGAAGAATTTTGCGTTAGCATCGGTGCTAGGATAAATTTCTTTGGACCGCTCAAGCTTGGCGATGTGGTCGAATTTGACGCACAAGCAAGGTTTGAAGAGAGCAGAAAAAGAGAGGTAAAAGTGATAGGCTACGTAAAAGAGATCAAGATATTTGAGGGCGTCTTTCAGCTAGTCACACTTGAAGAGCATATCTTTGTCACTCAGCAAAAAAATATCCAAAAAGAAGCCGCCATAAGACAAAAGAAAGAGCGCGAAGAGGCGCAGGTCAAAAACAACGGCTAAATTTAACTGATGAGATATAAATTCTCATCTTTTAACTTCAAACAAACTCGAATTTTTAAAGACAAATCTTATCTCACTATCTTATTTTGGTAAATGATCGGTAACAATTTTTTTAAATTTTAGTGAAATTTAAGCTATAAAATTAATTTTCTATGATAATATCCTTTCAAAACATTTTTATCAAAAGGAGATTTAGATGAAACTTACAAAAGTTAGCTTAGCTGCTTTGGTTGCTTTAGGTGCATTTTCAAGTGTTGCAAGTGCAACTCCACTTGAAGAAGCTATAAAAAACGTAGATCTTTCAGGATTTGCTAGATATCGTTATACAAACGATTACACTAAAAAATCAACGGCGAACACAGGAACAGAAAAAGGTAGCAATGCTGGACACGTATTTAGAATGCAAACAGCATTTAAAGCTGCTATAGACGACAACTTCTTTGGCGTTTTAAATTTAAGATATGAAGCGACAGATGGCTCAGGAGATAATGCAGGAGCTGGCACAGACAAAACAAATACAACTGGAACATTTGGCGTTTATGAGATGTATTTAGGTTATAAAGCTGGCAATACTACCGTTACAGCTGGTAAACAAAAATTAGGCACATTTTATGATGCCAAAGATGTGGCAGGCACAGGTATAAAAGTAATAAATACCGATGTCCCAGGTCTTACTCTAGCAGCAGCAGCATTTGATGCAATAGACAATGCTGCAGAGATAGACATTGATACTGCAACCGGACTAGCAAAAAAAGATGCGTTTGGCAATACTAAATATAAAAACGTTAGTCCAGACATTAATGGTCCATTACTAAAAATGCTTGGAACTGGCTTGAGTGATATCGCTGGTAATATTTATTACTTAGGTGCAATTGGTAGCTATGATCCAGTAGCGTTTAAAGTTGCT
This sequence comes from Campylobacter concisus, assembly GCF_902460715.1. Classification (GTDB taxonomy): domain Bacteria; phylum Campylobacterota; class Campylobacteria; order Campylobacterales; family Campylobacteraceae; genus Campylobacter_A; species Campylobacter_A concisus_AK. Next base: position 532,361 of record NZ_CABPUX010000001.1, read on the forward strand.
ATTGCAAATGTTCAAGAGGCTGCTACACTTTATGGTGCTGAAGCTGGTGTTAGCTTTAATGCTACTGATGATGTAAACCTAAACTTAAAAGGTCAATTTGTTCATAATGACTCAGATCACAAATATATAGCTGATGCAAATTTCTGGGCGGTTCAAGCTGGTCTAAAAGCATTTGGTGCTAAATTTAACGCTGGTTATTTGGACTTTGATGCTAAAAACAAAAATAGTGATGCAAAAAATAAAGACAAAGTTTCATTTGTAACACTTGATGGAAACGGCGATCTAATCAATCCAGCAAAAATCCTAAATGGTGTGATGGCTGGTGGAGCACAATACTACAACAATATTAAAGGCAACAACGACTACTGGTTTGTTAATGCTGGATATGATATAGATAAATTTGGCTTTGGTGCTGGATATACTCAAGGTAAAGGCTATAGCTGGGCTCTTGGCAAAGATAGAGCAAAAAGAGACGAGTGGTATCTTGATGCTAGCTACAAATACAGCAAAAAACTTACATTCCTTTCTTGGTATGCAGTTGCTAAAGACAAAAAAGATGGCGAAAGCTTTAAACAAGATCGTATCAGATTTGAAGCAAAATATAGCTTCTAAAAACATTTATCCGAGCGAGCTTTCGCTCGGACCACTCTTTTAAATCTTAACTTAAATCAGCAATTCTTTCAAATAAACCCAATATAATGCCAAATAAAAAGGCAAAAAATGTATCTTTTTTCTCTCATTACGCATTTAGTTTGCGCCATTATCTTTATAGGATATGTATTTTTTGATGTTTGCATATATCCATTTGCCAAAAAAACGATAAGTCCTCAAACTCTTGAAGCTGTCAAAAAAGCCTACACAAAAGGCAGTGCAAAGGTTTTTGGCACGGCATTTTTACTACTTTTGATAAGTGGGGCATATATGGCAAAGGACTATCTTGGAGGCGAGCATGGTTGGTGGCAGAGTAACTTTCAAAAGCTTTTGCTAGCAAAGATCGCAGTTTTGCTTCTAATGTGCCTTATCACTTTCATCTCTGTTTTTAATGTCACTATCTTAAAAAAGCCAGATCCATTTGGTAAATTTTCGCACCTCATAGCACTTGTGCTTTGTCTGATAATGGTCATTCTGGCAAAACTTATGTGGTGGCTTTAACAAAACTTGGCTGTAAATTCAAAGCACAAATTTACAGCCAAGCCCAAATAAATTTAGTCTATGCTCTTTAGTTTATCTTTATTTAGCCCCTCTTCTATGCGCTTGATCTCCTCGCTTCCATCTCTCACGACACTTTTGTCGTATTTTAGATACTCATCTATCTTTTTTGGATACTCGACATGAGTTAGGATAAATTTAAAGACATTTAGCCTAGCCTCTTTTTTATTGTCACTTGAGACGATCACCCATGGCGAGATGCTGTTGTGAGAGGCAAGTAGCATCGAGTATTTGGCGATGGAGTACTGATCCCAAAGCTCTTGCGCTTTTTGATCTACTGGAGAGATTTTAAACTGCTTTAGCGGGTCGTTTAGACGCTCTTTAAAGCGCTTTTTTTGCTCCTCTTTTGTGATCGAGAGGTAAATTTTAAAAAAAATGATGCCTGAGTTTATGATCATCTCTTCAAATTTTGGCACTTCACGCAAAAATTCTTTATGCTCAGCCTGCGTGCAAAAGCCCATCACTGGCTCAACCCCAGCCCTGTTGTACCAGCTCCTATCAAAGATCACTATCTCGCCAGCGCTTGGCAGATGTGTTACATACCTTTGAAAGTACCACTGCGTCTTCTCGACGTCGCTTGGTTTTGTAAGCGCTACGATACGGCAACCACGTGGATTTAAATGTTCTGTTAGGCGCTTTATCGTGCCGCCTTTGCCAGCCGCGTCTCGACCCTCCATTAGCATGAGCACCCTAAGCCCCTTGTCTTTGACATGATTTTGGAATTTTAAAAGTTCTATCTGAAGCAGCCTTAGCTCTTCTTCATAGCCAAGTTTATCGCTCTTTTGGTGCTTTTTATCTTTTGACATCATCGCTCCTTTTAAAAATTTCACGCTTTTTCACGATTTTACTATAAAATAGAATAAATTTAAGAATTTAGACTAAAATCATCTCTTTTAATTTAGCAAGGATTAGCATGTTTTTTAAATTTATTTTTTCTCTCATTTTGTTTGCAGGCTCGCTTTTTGCCGAGGTTTTAGACGTTAGTAAGGCGTTTGTTTTAAGCCCAAGTATCGATGAACAAGGCGCGGAGATCAAGTTTAAATTTGGCGAAAATATCTATCTTTACAAAGATAGCTTTGAGGTTAAACTTGGCGAAGAGAAGATAAACAGCCTCTTAAATATGCCAAAGAGCGAAAACACCGGCGAATATGAAATTTACCCAAAAGATTTTTCACTGTTTATCCCGCTAAATTTAGTAAAAGAGCATCTTAAAAATAGTAGTGCTAGGCTAAATTTAAGCTATCAAGGCTGTGCTAAAAATGGCATCTGTTACCGCCCGCAAACTAAAATTTATGACATCTTTGAGAAATTTGGCAAATTTAGCATCATAGCCTTTGAAAAAGAGCAAAAAGATGAAACAAATCCTGAATTTACCGAGCTTTCAGAAGATCAAAGCATCGCAAATGAACTAAGCAGCAAAAACTTTTTCATCTCGCTTGCGACATTTTTTGGCTACGGCCTACTACTCTCGCTCACACCTTGCGTATTTCCGATGATACCGATCTTATCAAGCATCATCGTCTCAAAGGGTGGCAGCCTAAATGCCAAAAAAGGTTTCTTGCTCTCGCTAGTCTATGTCGTTGCGATGAGCCTTGCCTACGCTCTTGCTGGCGTTGGGGCAAGCCTGCTTGGCTTTGGCATCGCAGGGGCTCTGCAAAACATCTACGTACTCGGCGCGTTTGCGGCCATTTTTATCATCTTAAGCTTTAGTATGTTTGGCTTTTACGACATCAAACTGCCGTCAAAATTTGAAAACTTAATCAGCAAAAAGTCACAAAACAGCTCAGGCCTCGTCGGTGTTTTCATCATGGGCTTTGCCTCAGCGCTCATCGTCTCGCCTTGCGTGGCAGCACCGCTAGCAGGCGCACTTCTATACATCGCACAAAGCGGAGACGCCATTTATGGGGGCATCATGCTCTTTGTCATGGGGCTAGGCATGGGCGCGCCGCTTCTTGTGATAGGGCTAAGCTCTGGCAAGCTCCTGCCAAGACCTGGCGGCTGGATGGATGAAGTTAAAAAACTCTTTGGCTTTTTGATGCTCATCATGGCTGTTTGGATCCTTGCACGCGTGCTTGGAGCGTTTTTTGAACTACTTGGTTACGGCGTCATAGGCGTCTTTGCAGCCATTTATCTTGGGGCGCTTGAGGCAGCAAATAGCGGCTGGACTAAATTTAAAAAAGCACTTTGTGTGCTAGTTTTTATCTACTCGCTCATGCTAATAATCGGCGCATTTTTGGGCTCAAAAGACGCGTTTTCGCCGCTTTCTGGGCTAAATTTAGCCAAAAACGAGAGCGAGCTAAATTTCAAACAAGCTAGAAATTTAAACGAGCTAAATGAGATGATAAAAAGCTCAAGCAAGCCAGTACTTGTGGATTTTTATGCCGACTGGTGCGCGAGCTGCAAAGAGATAGAGCACATCACTTTTAAAGATGCCGGCGTGAAAAATGCTTTGGCAAAATTTACGCTTATTCGCATCGACGTGACAAGTGGCGGGGCGCAAAATGATGAGATGTTAAGAAATTTTGGGCTCATCGATCCGCCTGCGCTTCTACTTTTTAAAGACGGCGAAGAGCAAAAATCACTTAGAACGATCGGCTTTATAAATGCTAAAAATTTTCTAGCAAAGCTTGAGAAAATTTAGATTACAAAGGTAAATTTCTCTAGCTTTTTCAGACCTTATAACTAACTAGAAAAGTAGTAAAGAAGTAAATTTAGGCTATCAAATTTATATCGTGTAGAGACGCGAGTAAAATCGCAAAGCCAAAACTTGCAATCATCTTAAATTTATCAAATTTTAAAAATATCAGCGAATTTGGTTTGGTTATAGGATAGTAAAACAACCGAAATTTAATCAAATTTTGCTCAATATCACGTCTAAACAAGACCGAAAGCCAAAGATAAAAACTTCGCTCAAGCGATCATCTTAAATTTATCAAATTTTAAAACATACCAACGAATAAAAATATAAGCCAAATTTAGCTTAGCGCCAAGGTAGCAACGCAACTAAAATTTAATAAATTCTTGCGCTAATCGCGTGAGAACAAAACCGCAATACAAAAAATCAGCAAAATTTGCGATTATCTTAGTTTTAGAACATCTCGGCAAATATAAAATTTGCTAAAACGACCCAAAGAACGAAGCTTACAATAAATTTAATTTAGTCTTAGGATTCAACTAAAATGCAATCAAATTTCGCTCATCTCGCGCACAAACAAGACCGTGAGATCAAAAAACTTCAGTCAAGTTTGCAATTTAGAACATCTCAGCAAATAGACAAAATTATTCAAATAAATTTAAAATATGAAGTTCGCAGTAAATTTCACGGCTAAATTTAGCAAGAGCACAAAATCAAAGACAAAAATATCAGCTAAACCATTACCCAAATTTATAAAATTTAGAATTTGCTCTGCCGCAGCAAAAACGCCCAAACAGAGCAAATTTAGGTTCATTTGCCAAATTTAGCTAGCGCTCTTTGATAGTCCTCTTCGCTATCGATGCCGATACTTTGACTTTCAACCTCTAGCATCGCTATCTTTTTGCCGTTTTCTAAAGCGCGCAGTTGCTCGAGCTTCTCGGTGTTTTCAAGGCTTGAAGGCAAGAGGCCGCAAAACTCTTTTAGGCTCTTTACGCTGTATCCGTAGATGCCAAGGTGAGCCTTGTAGCTTTTGCACTCGCTTCTGTTAAATGGTATCCTTGATCTTGAAAAGTAAAGCGCATAGCCCTCAAAATCAGTCACCACTTTGACTAAATTTTTATCATCCGCAAACTCATCGTCCATCTTTTTATAGCAAGAAAACATAAAGGCATTTTGCCTGTTTTGCTCGCAAAAAGCCCTAAATTTAGCAATATTTTCAGGCTCTATAAATGGCTCATCAGCCTGAACATTTATGATGATCTCACTCTCATTTAGCCCCAAAATTTGCGCCGCTTCGTTTATCCTATCAGTGCCACTTTGATGATCCTTGCTAGTTAGCACAGCTTTTATGCCGTGAGCCTTGGCGATATCAAGCACGCTTGGCTCATCCACCGCAACCACCACATCGTCCACGCCGCTTACTCTAAGAGCCGTCGCTACAAACATCGGCACGCCATTTATCTCTTTTAAAATTTTATTACTAAACCTTGTTGAGGCAAGGCGAGCTGGGATGATTATCATCGCTCGATCCATTCTAGGACGCACTTCTCGATCTCGTCCTCTTTTATGATATTTTTATGTAAAATTTTCGCGCTAAATAGCGAGTTTATCGAGCTTGGCACGCTGTCATTTAAGATTTTAGCAGTCTTTGCGAGCGCATCTTTTTCATCTTTTGTATCTTTGATCTGGCACGCTTTGATCATGCTTGGCGTAAATTTCACCCAGTGCGCGGTCGATGTGATGACATTTATGCGGCCAGCATCCACCATCTTAAAGCAAGTAGCCGTATGCGGATCGATCGCGTAGCCGTCCTTTGCGAGTTTTGCGATATATGCCTCGCACTCTTTGTCGTCGCACCAGCTAGCCTCAAAGTCCTCTTGTAGCACTTCAAGCTCTTGTTTGCTAAGCTTATAAAATTTATTTTTTGCTAGGCTTTGCATGAGTTCATTAGTTCTAACGCTGCCAAATTTATCAAATAGCAAGCGCTCGACGTTTGAGCTGATCAAAATGTCCATGGCTGGGCTTATCGTCTTAACCAGCTTTTTATCTCTTAGGTCATAAACGCCAGTGGTGAAAAACTGCGTCAAGATGTTGTTTGCGTTTGAGGCGATCTTGATCTTGCCGATCTTTGCGCCCATTTTTTTAGCGTAATACGCCCCAAGTGCGTTGCCGAAATTTCCGCTTGGCACGATGATGTCAAAGCTCTCATTTGCCTTAAGCGCCTTTTGTTTTAGCAAATTTGCGTAGGCGTAGGCATGGTAGATGATCTGAAAGAGAATTCTGCCAAAATTTACCGAGTTTGCCGCGCTGAGCTTAAGACGCTTTTTCTTAAGTTCAGCCTTAAATTTATCATTTGCAAGTAGCGTTTTTAGCGCCCTTTGAGCGTCGTCAAAGTCGCCTTTTATGCCAAAAACCTTTAAATTTTCACCCTGCATGGTCTGCATCTGAAGCTTTTGCACTTCGCTCGTGCCGCCGTCTGGATAGAGGCAAACGACCTTGATATTTTCATCATTTGCAAAGGTTTGAAGTGTAGCAGGGCCAGTGTCGCCGCTAGTTGCGCACATGATAAGGTATCTTTCGCCTCTTTCCTTTGCTAGCTGGCTAAGCAGCGAGCCAAAGGGCTGAAGCGCCATATCCTTAAATGCCCTTGTGGGGCCGTGATAGAGCTCATTTACGTATAAATTTTTATCTATTTTTTTAAAAATGACTGGGTGCTTTGGATCATCAAAGCTTGCATATCTTTTGACCGCCTCTTTGAAAAACGCCTCTGGCACGTCAAATTTAAATAGCGAGATGATGTGAAGTGCGAGCTTTTCGTAGCTTAGGCTTGAGAGCTCTTGCCACTTTGCCTTTGTGATCTTTGGTAGCTTCTTTGGCGCGTAAAGTCCGCCGTGAGCGGAGCTTGGGCTAAGCATGGCTGTGCTTAAATTTACATTTTTTACCTTTTCATCTTTCACGCTTCTAGTTGGTGTTAGTCTCATTTTTTGCCTTTTTTGGTTGATTTTTTTATCCACTTTTCATATTTTTTAAATATCTCTTTTGGCTTAAGTGCCAAAATTTCTGGGGTTTCGTAGCTGTGGTGCTTTCTTATAAATTTAGCTACTTTTTTAAATTTAACGTCCGTTTTTATGAGTAAAATTTGCTCTTTTTCATCACAAAACTTCTCTTGCCAAAGATATAGGCTCTTTGCGCTAAAGCTACTCACACATGCAGCTAGCCCCTTTTTTACGAGCTTTTTGCTTAGTTTTTTTGCCTCTTTTTTCTTTGCGACTGAGGTGATAAAAATTCTCATTTTGATCAAAATTTCCTTTTAAAAAGTGGTTCATTATAACAAAATGGGCTTAAATTTGCTGTGCCAAAACCTTTTTAAACTCCTCGCTTAGCGTAACTTCAAGCATGATAAGCGATACTCTCAGCCCAAAATCCTTTACCTTTACATAGTCCTTTTGTGTCATCAAAAGCGAGGTGGCGCCGTAGGTTTGTAAAATTTCGCTTAGCTCTTCTTTTGAAAAGCCGTAATGATCAGGGAAAAAGACCTGCCCCACGCACTCGCTAAAAAACGCTTCAAGGCGGGCTGGGTTTGCTATGGCGGTAACTAGCACCATTTTTTCGCTTTTATTTAAAATTTCGCTCTTTCTAAAGTGAGTTTGCCCCTCGCACGCTATAAAATCACCAAATTTATAAAAGCTAAACGGATATCTATAAGCTCCGCTTGGCAGGCAAAGCTTTAGCTTTGGCTCTGGGTTTGGACGCACCAAGATGTCAAATTTAGCTATGTCAAATTTAGAAAATCCATCATCCAGCAAGATATACTTTGCGCCATGCTTTTTGGCGTAGTTTATAGCTACTTTTCTATCTTCGCTTACGATCACATTTGCGTTTTTAAGGCTTGTAGCGTATATCATCGCCTCATCGCCACTCGCTGCTACGTCAAGTAAAATTTCGCCATCCCTTGCGACAACTTGCATGCCCTTACTCTTTCTTTTATAGCCTCTAAGGATGATAAAAGCGCCTTCGAAATTCTTAGCGATAGCGATGCAAAGTGGGGTCTTGCCGCTTCCTCCAAGGGTCAAATTTCCAACGCTTATTATCTTTATACCAAACTCTTTTTTTTGCGCGCTAAAATTCTTGCAAATAACGACTAAAGCGTAGATAAAACTTAGTGGCAAAAGTAAAAATGCTAGTAAAATTTGAAAGAAATTTGGGCGAAAGAAGTAGTTATTCGCCCAAGAGTGTAAAAGGATGTTAAATTTCTTAAACACGTGATTTAGAAATTTCTTTTACCGTGTTGCAGATATATTGCACCTCTTCGTCGCTCAAACTATGATATATAGGTAGCGACAAGACTTGTTGATATGTCTTTAGAGCATTTGGGAAGTCATTTACTTTAAGCGAATATTTATTTTTATAATAGCTTAGCAAATGTATCGGTATGTAGTGCAACGAAGTGTGAATTCCACGCTCCAAAAGCTCTCTAGCAAAGCTGTCGCGGTTTTTATTTATCTTGATGATGTACTGAGTGTAGATGTGCTCGCGTTTTTTGACTGGAGTTGTGATGTTGTGACACTCTTTAAGCTCTTTATCGTAAATTTCAGCGATCTTTTTTCTACGTTTTATGAGCTCGTCTGTCTTTTCAAGCTGGGCGATAGAAAATGCCGCATTTATCGAGTTTATGTCATATTTTAAACCGATATCAACAACGTCGTAGATGTAGCTTAAACTACCAAATTTATCTATACCATTTACAAGGGCATAGTTACGAAGTAGTTTTGCTTTTTTATAGACCTCTTCGTCATTTGTCGTGAAAAATCCAACTGTTGAGATAGGATTTTGCACGCGTGAGTTTGTCTGAAAGCATGACAAAAACGAGTCCGAACCAACCTTTTTGCCGTTATATGTTAGTCCTATGCCTCGGTTTGCATCATCTAAAACGACGATGCCATATTTTTCGCAGATAGCCTTTATCTCATCAAGTCTAGCGCTTTGTCCAGCGATGTGTGAGATAAAAGCACATTTTAATTTCTTGTGATTTTGCTCTTTTAGCACCTTTTCAAGGGCTTCTGGGCTGATGTTAAAGTCCTCTTCATCGATATCGACAAAGATAGGCTCAGCATCAAAATGCCTAACAGCCTGAGCCACGCTAGGGAAGGCATTTACTGAGCAGATGACCTTGTCACCGCGCTTTGTATCCATCGCACTTAGAGCCAGATGATGCGCTGCTGCGATGTTATTTGTAGTGACAACAAATTTAGCACCAAAGTACTCTTTTAGCTTTTCTTCAAATTTAGCAACCGTATCAGTAGCATTTTCAGAATGCAAAGCCTCTTCGATAAGCTCACTCTCACGCTCAGTGATAGTTGGTTTGTAAAACGGAATTTCTCTCATCTTTAATCCTTTAAATTTTCACTATCAACGGCATTTGTCGTTTAAACCTGTTTGACACAACTCTATTTTCTATATCCAAGACCGCTTTTGATCCAAACTTTTTGATGGCTTGCTCCTTGTTATTTTCTAAATTTTGTAAAATTTCATCAATGACAGCATAGCTGTAACCTATGTCGCCCTCGTCACTTTGCCCATCCCAAAGATCAGCCGAAGGTGCTTTTTTGATAAAATTTTCATCAACACCAAGATGTTTTGCAAATTCAAAAATTTCACTCTTATAAAGCTCTCCGATAGGATTTATCGCGCACGCCAAATCCCCAAATATCGTGCCATAACCAAGCATAAGCTCACTTTTGTTGCTTGTGCCGATGACAAGAGCGTTTATACTAGATGAATAATCATAAAGCAAGCTCATTCTAACTCTAGCTGCCAAATTCCCTTTTCTTAAATTGCTTAAATTTACATCTATCGTTTCGTAAAAGGCATTTAAAATGCTCTCTATAGACAAAACCTTATATTTTATGTTTAATTTTTCGCATAAATTTAAGGCGTCATCCATATTTTGTCTGTTTGATGATGCTGTTGGCATGATGAGTGCATGAGTTTCATCTGGCTTTGCTCTCGCACAAAGTGTCGCAACCACAGCAGAATCAATACCGCCGCTTACGCCTAATAGTAGTTTTTTACCTTTAGTTTTATCTTTTAAGCTAAAAACTAAGGTTTCTTCTATTTTTTGATACCCCTTCATTGTCCCTTTGCCTAAATTTGCTTCCTTTTGCAAAAATTATACTAATTAAATTTAAAATTTTTCTTTAAGTTTAAGTAAAAAGATGCAAATATTTAAGAAATGATAAATTTAAGGTAGAAAATGAGAGTAATGCATAAAAATTTTGGCGATTTTGGGACAAATTGCTACATCGTCACCAAAAATGGCTCAAGCTTAGTGATAGACCCGGGAGACGGGGCAAAAGAGTGGGTTTTGCAAAATGCACAAAATTTAAAGGCGATACTTTGCACTCATGGGCATTTTGACCATATTTACGACGTGAGCGAGCTAAAAAATGAGCTAAAAATCCCAGTTTATATCAATAAATTTGATGCTTTTATGTGTGAGAGTGACATTTTTGGCTATATGAAAAATACCTTTGTGCCAGACATTTTAGTTGATGGCGATGAGAGCTTTGCGGTGGGTGACTTTTCTTTTAAATTTCACCATTTTCCAGGGCATACACCGGGCTGTTCGATGATAGAGATAGAAGATGCGATGTTTAGTGGGGATTTTTTATTTAAAGGTAGTATCGGACGCTGGGATTTTCCATTTTCAAACAAAAACGAGATGCTAAATAGTTTAGAAAAATGCAAAAATCTAAATGGTGACTTCGCACTTTACCCAGGACACGGCGAAAGCAGCACACTAAAAGCCGAGCAACAAGAGCTTGATAGGTGGGTAGAGATCGTTAAAAGGTCTTGATTTTTGGGGTGCGGCTAAATTTTTGCATTTTAGAAATTTGTACTTTTTATCTTACAAGATGATGTTGTGAGCGTGTGTTAAGAAGTGTTTAGAAGTTTAAATTTATAGGTTAAATTTAAAAGAGCAAGGCAAGTGCCCTGCTCTAGGAGTTTTACTCGACTTCAGCGTCTATAACGTCGTCGTCTTTTTTGTTATTTCCGCCGTTTGCGCCAGCGTTTTCATCTTTTTTATACATAGCTTCTGCTAGTTTGTGGCTAGCTTTGCTTAGAGCTTCTACCTTTGCATCGATTTGCTCTTTTGAAGAGTTTTCATCTTTTAAGACCTCTTTTAGATCATTTAACGCAGCTTCGATGTTGCTTCTATCATCAGCTGGGACTTTCTCGCCAAGCTCGCTCATGCTCTTTTCAGTCTGATGAACAAGCGCGTCTGCTTGATTTCTAGCTTCTACTGCGTCTTTGCGCTTTTTATCCTCTTCTTTGTGAAGCTCAGCATCTTTTACCATGCTATTTATCTCATCTTCGCTAAGACCGCTTGATCCTGATATAGTGATGTTTTGGGCTTTGCCAGTCGCTTTATCTTTCGCTGAAACGGTTAAAATTCCGTTTGCGTCGATGTCAAATTCAACTTCGATTTGAGGCACACCTCTTGGAGCTGCTGGGATGCCCTCTAAGTTGAAGTTACCAAGTGATTTATTATCTCTTGCAAACTCACGCTCACCTTGTAAAACCATGATAGTAACGGCACTTTGGTTATCTTCAGCAGTTGAGAAGACTTGGCTTTTCTTAGTTGGTATAGTTGTGCCTTTTTCGATGATCTTAGTCATCACACCGCCAAGTGTCTCGATACCAAGGCTAAGTGGAGTAACGTCAAGAAGTAGCACGTCTTTAACGTCGCCTTTTATAACCGCACCTTGGATCGCAGCACCGATAGCCACGACTTCATCTGGGTTCACGCTCTTATTTAGCTCTTTGCCAAATGCCTTTTTAACCTCTTCTTGAACAAGTGGCACACGAGTTGAACCACCGACCATTACGACCTCTTTGATGTCACTCTTGCTTAGACCTGCATCTTTGATGACTTCATTTATCTTAGTGATAGTCTCGCCCACAAGTGAGTCGATCATGCCTTCAAATTTAGCGCGAGTTAGCTTTTTGACAAGGTGTTTTGGACCAGTCGCGTCAGCTGTGATAAATGGTAAATTTATCTCAGTCTCTTGAGCTGAGCTTAGCTCTTTTTTAGCATTTTCAGCTGCTTCTTTCAAGCGTTGAAGTGCCATGATATCGCCTTTTAGATCGATACCAGTTTCGTTTTTAAACTCACTTACCAACCAGTCGATGATCTTGTTATCAAAGTCATCACCACCTAAGAATGCGTTACCGCCAGTTGCCAAAACTTCAACGATATTATCGCCAGTTTCAAGCACTGTAACGTCGAATGTACCACCACCTAGGTCATAAACTAAAATTTTCTCAGCCTCTTTTTTATCAAGACCATAAGCAAGTGCCGCAGCTGTTGGCTCGTTGATGATACGAAGCACATTTAGACCTGCGATCGTTCCAGCCTCTTTTGTAGCCTTTCTTTGGCTATCGTTAAAGTAAGCTGGCACAGTGATAACCGCGTCTGTCACGCTCTCGCCAAGATATGCTTCAGCGTCTTCTTTTAGTTTGATGAGAATTTTTGCTGAAATTTCTTGCGGAGTATAGACCTTACCAGCGATCTCAACCGCGCAAGCGCCATTTCTATCTACGACGTGATATGGCAAGCGGCTTTTTGCCTCTTCAGCATTTTTTTCATTGCTCATCAAACCCATGATACGTTTGATAGAATATATCGTTTTTTCAGGGTTTGTAACTGCTTGACGTTTTGCGACGTCGCCTACTAGAATTTCACCTTTGTCTGTAAAAGCAACAACAGATGGAGTTGTGTTTTTGCCCTCTTTATTTGGGATAACCTTGCTCTCGCCGCGCTCAAAAACGCTCACACAAGAGTTTGTTGTACCTAAGTCTATACCTATAACTTTTGACATATTTTTCCTTTATTAGATTTATTTTTTAAATTTAGTTTGCCACACTGACCATAGCTGGGCGCAAAACCCTACCATTTATCATATAGCCTTTTTGTAAAGCTTGCACGATCTGACCGCTTTGCTTCTCCTCGCTATCGACCCTTAAAACGGCATTATGCACATTTGGATCAAACTCGGCATCAGTTGCGATCTCGCTCACGCCATGCTTTTCAAAACATTTCTTAAACTGATTTATCGTTATCAAAATGCCCTCTTTGATCTTTTTAGCAAATTCATCATCCTCTGGGTCAAAATTTGCAGCGATCTCAAGCGCATCTATGACTGGTAGCAAGTCCCTTGCAAATTTCTCATTTGCATAGCTTGCAACATCTGCCTTCTCTTTTTCATAACGCTTTTTAATATTTTCAAACTCAGCATTTGCTCTGTAATATTTATCAGTGATCTCGCCAAGCTCTTTTTCGAGCTTCTCCACTTTTGAGATATCGCCAAGTGCGTCTAAATTTACGCTATCGCTAGCTGCCTCTTGCACAGGCTCGACCTCAGGTAGATTTTGCTCTTTTACCTCTTCGCTCACGCGGCCTCCTTTATTAGATTTATAAATTTCATATAATCAGTATAAACACTGCCAGCACAGATCATCTGCGCCTCGCTACCAAGGTAGTTTGCTTTAAATTTAAGCCCCATGTAATTTTCATCAAACATAGGAGAAAATGTAAGTTTTTCGTCCATCTGCAAGCTAAAACTTGGGTCAAAAACCATCTTAAAGCGTCTATCCTTAAACATATCAAAGGCTAAAATTTCGTTTTCTTGGAAGTAAATTTTAGTCCTTTTAAGCTCTCTTATCTTGTTTTTTAGTTCGCTTAAGCCAACTTGAGAACAGATAAGCTCAAGCTTGTCTAAACTAACTCCGATAAGGTTGTTTAAAAATTTATACATCCTAGCGTCAAATTTGACGACGATCTCATCGCCACTAAAATTTAAAACCAAATATCTATCATTTAAATTTAAAATTTCTAGCAACTCCTTATCGATCGTGCCAAAAATCATACAATAAAGCTCAAACTCATCACAGAGCATCTTTAGGCTTCTTGGATCATTTATCTCTAAATTTATGTCGCTCTCAGTAAAAATTTCACTCCAATATCTTCTCATCGCAGCGATAGTTGGGATCCTGCCGCCACTGATGTGAAGCTTTGTGATCTCGCCCTCATCTGAAAGCTTTTTAAAATAAACACGTATCGTAGATGCTGGTATCGCCACGCTCATACGAGAGCCAAGCTCGTTTGAGCCAATAGGCGCATTGTCCTGCAAATAGGCTTCAATGATAGAATTTAGTATCAAATCGCGTTTATTTGTTTTACTCACTTTTAGCACTCTTTCTTTTTAATTGCTAAACGGATTATACAACTTTAGTTTATCAATGTCAAGTATATAAGTTAAAAAAATTTATTTATATATATTTAGCCTATATAACTAAACTTTTCTAATGCCTATATTATAAGCTTTGCGTAAAAACAAATAAAATTTAAAGCAAAATAAAAAAATTAGCTTCAACATAAAACCCAAAATTTCTAATTTTATTCAAGAATTTAAAAGAATTTTATACGTTTTAACGTATAATATAAATAATTTTTAGTATGTTTAATACTCAATCTTGATATTTATATACTATTTTACATTATTTATATAATATTTTATGTATATTTAATGATAAATAACGTATAATTCTTCAATGATTGAAACAAGTGATATATTTAATTTGCTTCACAATGCAGTTGAGGCAAAAAATATCGGTAAGAAAATTTCACAAGCAAAAATGGCAGAGGATCTTGGCGTGCCTATGAGGACATATCAGGACTGGAGACTTGGAAACTCAAAGCCGCAAGCTGCTGCTGCTGTTTGCAAACTGCTATGTGAGCTTGACGATGATGAAATATTATTTGTTGTCAATAAGATGAGAAAATTGCTAGGAAAATAGATGGAAAATTTAACACAAAAAGAGAGAATCGACCTTGAGAGCGTTTTTGCAGTCATTTGCACTAAAAAAGAGTCAAAAATTTTGGTTACTTACAAGGATCTATGCTCGGCTGCAGCTTCAAAATTTCATGTAGTTAAAAATAAGATCAAAAAAGCAAGAGAAAAAAGAGCCAAAATTTAGTATTTTTGGCTTGAAATTTAGTTATTTTATAAATTTCGTAGCCAAAAAGGCTGTCAAATAAATTTCATCCTACCTATTTATATAGGGTTTTGCTCCGTTTATCTTAATGAGCATCTATCTTAGCTACCAAAATATCTATAAATGGTGGCTCCAGTAGCCAAACGCAAATTTATCAAATTTAATGTCACTATCCTATCTTCTACTTCTTTTCTGCGAGGTCTTTTACATTTTTTATCTATGGAATTTGAAATTTCAGAGCTTGCAAAAGCGGTTGGTTTTAGTGTCATTTCAAAAGATAGAAATCCAGCTTGGAAACCAGTTAATGATAATTTTGCAAACGATATCTTGGATGAACTTAAAATTTATAAGCCAAATGCAAGGATAACAGCCGTGCATGCTGGACTTGAGTGTGGAGTGCTTTTAGAGAAAAAAGCAGGTCTTAGTGCATGTTCTATTGGACCAAACA
>NZ_CABPUX010000001.1:547742-691363 GCF_902460715.1 Campylobacter concisus
TGTTTGGTCCAATAGAACATGCACTAAGACCTGCTTTTTTCTCTAAAAGCACTCCACACTCAAGTCCAGCATGCACGGCTGTTATCCTTGCATTTGGCTTATAAATTTTAAGTTCATCCAAGATATCGTTTGCAAAATTATCATTAAATATAACTCATAAAAAAAGTAAAATTTGCTAGAAATTTCTAGCAAATTTTATATTTCAAAGCATCTAAAGCAAATTTGCCCGCAAGTGCGAGCAACTTTAGACTATTTCCCAAACTCATAAACGATCTTGCCACTTTTTATCGTGGTAGTCGCTGCGCCTTTTAGCTTTTTGCCAAAAAGTGGAGAATTTACCGATTTTGAGCGGTTTATCTTCTCATCATAAACATACTCGATCTCAGGGTCTATCACCGCGATGTCAGCTAACAAGCCCTCAGCAAGTCTGCCCTTATCTTTTAAATTTAGCATCTTAGCTGCATTTGTAGATGTTAGCTCCACCATGCGCTCTAGGCTTATAACGCCCTCATTTACGAGCTTAAGAGTGAGTGGCACAAGGGTTTGAAGTCCGATGATGCCAAATGGCGCCTTGTCAAATTCCATTATCTTTTCATCTGTGTGGTGCGGTGCATGATCGGTGGCGATAACGTCTATAAGACCACTTTTTAGTGCCTCTCTTACCGCTTTTACGTCGCTTATCTCACGAAGTGGCGGCGACATTTTGAAATTTGTATCGTAGGCATTTTTCAAAATTTCATCGTCGCTAAAGCTAAAGTGGTGAGGTGTCGCCTCGCAAGTGATATTTATGCCCTCTTTTTTGCCCATTTCGATGATCTTTAGCGAGTACTCTGAGCTTACGTGAGCGATGTGGATGTGCGCTTTGGTGAGCTTTGCGAGCAGCATATCACGGCTCACTGCGATCTCCTCTTTCTCTCTCGCCATGCCGCGAAGTCCAAGTATGGCTGAGACCTTGCCCTCGTGCATGACGCCCTGCCTGCAAAGCGAGCAGTCCTCTGAGTGGCTTATACAAAAGCTATTAAACATGCTTGAGTACTCAAGTGCCGCTCTCATCACGCTTGAGCTAGTCACTGGTAGGCCGTCATCACTAAATGCGACTGCGCCAGCTTCTATAAGATCGCCCATTTCAACGATCTCGTTGCCACCAAGCCCTTTGCTAATGGCTGCGATTGGTAAAAGGTCGATCAGTCCACAGTTTTTAGCCTTTTCTATCATCGCTCTTGTGATTGAGGCATTGTCATTTACTGGGTTTGTGTTAGCCATGCAAAGGCAGGTGGTCACTCCTCCAGCTACGGCCGCTTGCGAGCCTGAGATGATGTCATCTTTATACTCTTGACCAGGATCACGAAAATGCACGTGCATGTCGATAAGTCCTGGCATGACGAGCTTATTTGTAGCGTCTATGACCTTATCAGCCTCAAATTTCTCACTTCCGATTTTGGCTATTTTGCCGTTTTCTATTAGGATATTTGCCTTAAATTTCTCGTCGCTATTTACAATAGTGCCGTTAATTATTGCTATTTTCATCGTTAGCCCCTATTTTTTGCAAGCGTATTTAGTATCGCCATTCTTATCGCAACGCCGTTTTCAACTTGATTTAGTATGACTGAGTGCGTGCCGTCAGCCACGTCTGAATTTAACTCCACGCCCCTATTTATCGGTCCTGGGTGCAGCACGATCGCATCAGGCTTTGCTAGTTTTATCCTATTTTTATTTAGTCCAAAGAATTTCGAGTACTCTCTCGAGCTTGGAAACGCCACGTCCGCACCGCCACGCTCTAGCTGGATGCGAAGCATGATGATGACATCGCTACCCTCGCAAGCCTCCTCCATATTTTTGCAAATTTGAGACTCAAATACCTCAGCGTCTTTTGGCATCATCATTCTTGGCGCAAAGAGCTTTAAATTTATGCCAAATTTCTTCATCGCCCAGATGTCAGACCTTGCCACGCGGCTTCTAGCGATGTCGCCGATGATCGCCACGTTTAAATTTTTATCCAAAATTTTGCCGTGCTCTCTTAGTGTGAAAAGATCAAGCAGAGCTTGGCTTGGGTGCTCATTTGTGCCGTCCCCTGCATTTACGACGCTAGCTTCTGTTCTATCAGCTGCAAATTTCGCCGCTCCAGAGCTTGGGTGACGAAGCACGATGATATCAGTTCTCATAGCAGCCATGTTATTCATCGTGTCATTTAGGCTCTCGCCCTTTGTCACGCTAGAGCTTGATGAGCTGAAATTTATCGTATCAGCTCCAAGTCTCTTTGCTGCGATCTCAAAGGATGTTCTAGTTCTTGTCGAGTTTTCATAAAATGCGTTGATCGTGGTCTTTCCACGAAGGTAGTCATTTTTTTTCACTTGGCTTAAATTTAGCTCCTTAAACTCTTTCGCCGCCTCTAGAAAATATAAAATTTCTTCCTTGCTAAGCTCTCTAGTTCCTATCAAATCTTTATGTTTGTAGCTCATTTTAAGCCCTTTTTGATCTATTTTATTACAAAGTCACAAGCCGGTTTGTAGCCATTGTCGCAAGCTTTTTTAAACAAAGCTTTTGCCTTCTCTTCGCTTTTTGCTTCATTATCATCTTTGTCTTTTATGAGGCCATAAGCTGTCATTTCGCCTAGCTTTTCGCAGGCCATGCCCTCATTTTCGTCGCACATTTTTGTAAAAATTTTCTCAGCCTGAACTCTATCCTTCGCCACGCCATCGCCGTTAAATAGCATGATCGCATTCATCGTGCAAGCTTTCTTCTCACCCTCGCCGCAAGCTTTGTTAAAAGCAAGATAGGCCTCGTTAAAATTTTTCTTTGCATAAAGCTCGTTTGCCTTGTCTAAATTTTCATTTGCCATAGCATTTAACGCAAAAATTGCCGCTGCAAAAACTAAAATTTTCTTCATATTTTCTCCTTATTTAAATAACTTTGGATGGTGTTTTTTCATATATTCAACTATCTCTATGACCTCGTCGCTACCGCTAGCATCAGAGTTTTCTAGCGCATCGTCGATGCACTCTACATAGAGATTTGCCGCCTCTTCAAGCTTCTCTTTTTTCACGCCAGCATAGTAAAACATCGCTTCAAGCACCATGCTAAGCTCATAGCTAAGCTCCTCTACGCTTACCTCTTCTTCTTTCATATCTCCTCCTGTGTTTTTTTAGTTATTAGATCAACTATCTGCGCCTTGATCGGCTCATAGCTAAAGCCATCTTTGAAATTTGCAAACAAGCCACCGCTAGCATTGACGTGTCCGCCGCCACCAACTAGGTGTTTTGCCATGGCGCTAACGTCTAGCTTACCATTTGCACGAAAGCTTAGCGTTTTTTTATTTGTCACGTCGATAAAAAAGTCAAATTCAGGATTTGCCACCAAAAAGTCGTTGCCGATAACCGAAACATTGCCGACATTGTAGGTTAAAATTCCTTTATGATCTTTATAAGTGATGCTAAATTTCTCTTTATTTTCACTAAGTTTTTTTACGACGTAGTTTGAGATCAGGTTGCTTAGCGTATCGTCTTTATCCTCTTTGAAAAATGACTTTTTAATGGCATGCACCTGCATGTCAAGGCCTATATAGTCGTTTTTATCGTTAAAAAATTTGCTCGCTTCTTTTAAGAGATGATCCATATATAGGTTGTTTTCAGCTTCAAACATCACCTTATTTATCTCTTTAGCGTTTGCTACAAGCCCCAAGCAGACCTTGCCCATCTCGAAATTTTTATCATCTTTTAGCCAGATATCCACGGCATTTACGACGTCACTAAAAATTTCAAGCTCTTTGTTTTTACCAAAAATACCCGCAAAAAAGTCGTAAGTGATCTTTGTAGCGCACCTTGAACTATCTAAAAAATACCATGGGTAAGCGCTCGCGCACTCGGCACCACTTTGGTGATGATCTAGCAAAAATAGCTTTATATTTTTACCATCTATCATCTCCTCAAAGCTCTCACACTGAGCCGGAGTTAAATTTAGATCAGTGATTAAAATGACGTTTTTATCATCGTTTGAGGCATCTATCTCAGATAGAATTTGAGCAAATTTATCATCTATCTCTCTGCCGTAGTTTGAGTTTAGAAATTTCACATCTTTGAAGTAAAAATTTGTTATGTATTGCGCGCCGTATCCGTCAAGATCGGTGTGCGAGAGGTGATAAATTTTCATCTTTTTCCTTTATAAATTTTCTATTTCTATGACGCCAACTGTTTCAAATGGCGTATTTGCCGAGATCTCAGCAAAGCTTAGCACCACTATGTCGATGGCAAAATTTGTGCAGATATTTGCTATAAATTTGCGCAAGCTTGGCTCCACGCAAAGCACCATCTCTCCGTGCTGGCTCATCGGTCGTTTCTCTTTTTCACGCCTAAGTGCTTGCACGATCGATGACGTCTGCGCCACGTTTATCATCAAGTGATATGCGCCGTCTTTATACTGCACCGCGTCCATAAGCTTTTGCTGTGCGGCAGTGTCTAGGATGTAGAAATTTAGCTGTCCCTTTTCATCTACATAAAGTGAAGTGATGACACGTGAAAGCGCTGCACGCACGTGCTCGATGATCATATCTAAATTTTTACTAACCTCGGCGATGTCGCTGATGGCTTCAAGTATGCTAAGTAGGTCTTTGATCGGTATATTGTCTTTAAGCAGCGTTTTTAAGACCTTTTGGATCAAATTTATAGGTGCGATCCTTAGCGTATCCTCGACCACGACTGGGTAGTCGATCTTTAGTTTGTCTAGTAAATTTTGCGTCTCTTGGCGAGTTAAAAGCTCGGCTGCGTTTTGCTTGATAAGCTCGCTCATGTGCGTTGAGATGACGCTTGCAGGATCAACTATCGTGTAGCCACTAAGTATGGCGTCCTCTTTGACGCTAGCATCGATCCAAAGAGCGTCTAGCCCAAAAGCTGGCTCTTTTGTCGGAATTCCTTCTATATCCTCGCTCACTAGGCCACTATCCATCGCTAGAAATTTATCCGCGTAAATTTCGCCCTGACCGATCACGATGCCTTTTAGCTTGAAGCGGTACTCGTTTGGTGGTAGCTGGAGGTTGTCGCGGATCCTTATCTTTGGCATCAAAAAGCCAAGACTTGAAGCGATGTTTCGCCTCATAGCGCGAATTCTCTCTATTAGATCCACATCAGCTAGCTTTAGTAGGCCATATCCTAGGTCAAGCTCTAAAATTTCAAGCTTTAAGATGTCATTTATCTTTGTCTCTTCTTCTCTTGCGATCTCCTCGTCGCTCTTCTTTGGTGCCTTAGCAGTCCCACCACTCGCAGCTGCTGCCCCTGCCCCACTTGGCGTAGCAGTTCCAGCCTTTTTAGAAGCAGTTTTCTCTTTTGGTGCAAGGCTTAAATTTAGCCCGCCATCTTTGGTCTGCTTGATGATGTAGCCAAGCCCCAAAAATAGCAGTGCGATAAAGCCAAGAGATAGGGTTGGAAGTCCTGGGACAAGGGCAAACATAAATAGTATGAAGCCCACTATCAGCAAGGTTTTATAGTCGCCTAATAGCTGATTTAGCGTGCCCTCTGCAAAGTCCTCGTCGTCTTTGCTAGCCCTTGTGATGATGATAGCAGTCGCTGTTGAAGTGATAAGTCCAGGTATCTGGCTAACTAGGCCATCACCGATAGTTAGGATCGTATAGTACTGAGCCGATGTCGCCATATCAAGGCCGTGCTGAAACGAGCCGATAGCAAAGCCGCCGATGATGTTGATGATAGTGATGATGATACCAGCGACGGCGTCACCTTTTATAAATTTAGACGAACCATCCATCGCGCCGTAGAAATTTGCCTCGCCGATGATGGCTTGACGTCTTTCGCGCGCCGTTTTTTCGTCTATTAGACCTGCGTTTAGATCGGCATCTATCGCCATTTGCTTACCAGGCATCGCATCAAGTGTAAAACGTGCTTGCACCTCACTCACGCGGGTTGAGCCCTTTGTTACGACCATGAAATTTATGAGTACTAAGATACAAAAGACGATGGTGCCGATGATGAAGTTGCCACCAACGACGAAATTTCCAAAGCTTGAGATGATCTCACTGACCGCTTCTGGGCCGTTGTGACCCTCGCTTAAGATCATACGCGTGGTTGCGATGTTTAGCGAGAGACGAAAAAGCGTGATGATGAGAATGAGCGTCGGAAACGTGCTAAGGTCAGTCGGCTTTGGCACGTAAATAGATATCAAAATAATAAGCACTGAAATCGAGATCGAAAGTGCCAAGAAAAAGTCAAGCACCGCACTTGGAAGCGGCACGATGATGATAGCAAGGATGGCAACGATGATGCCAACGATGCTAAGACTTTTAAATTTGACAATCGGCGCAAGAAACGGTGCGACAAGAGTCAAGATATTATTTTTTTGCTTTGCCAACTTTACTTCTTAACGATGTCACTTAGTTTTATCGCGTCAAGCATCTCGTCGATCTTGCCTTGAAGGCCGCTAAACATTGACCAAATTTGACAGCTTGAGGCTTTGTTTGACGGGCAACCAAGCGCTGAAGATGAGCACTCAAAGACGCTTAGTTCGCGCTTTTCGGCACATTCGATTATCTTTTTTATGCTTAAATTTTCAGGTTCGCCGTTTAGTGCAAAACCGCCATTTGCTCCTTTAAATGACTTTAAAACTCCATCTTTTGCCAAATTTTGTAAAATTTTTGCCAGAAAACTTTTTGAAATTTTAAGCTCATTTGAGATCGTATCAACATCAACTGGAGATGATTTTTGAGATATTAAAATAAGCGAAAGTAGAGCGTATTCGCTTGCCTTTGTAAAAAGCATTTATATTCATTAACTCTTTAAATAGCCCTAATTTTATTAAATTTTTACTGCATTTTTTATTAATTTTTAAAAAGCGTAATTTTATCTAACTTTATGTTTTAAATGCTATAATCGCTCTTCCAAAATTCACCAATCAGGAGGTCATCATGGCTTTGGATTCGGCTAAAAAAGCTCAAATAGTTGCGAAATTCGCTAGAAAAGAGGGAGATACAGGCTCTCCAGAAGTTCAAATAGCTCTTTTAACAGCTAGAATAACTGAACTTACAGAACACCTTAAAATTTTCAAAAAAGACTTTTCATCACGTTTAGGTCTTTTGAAACTAGTTGGTCAAAGAAAAAGACTTTTAAAGTATCTTAAAAACAAAGACTACACTACATATTCAAAACTAATCTCTGAGCTTGGCTTAAGAGATAAATAATCCACGGAGAGCGATCTGCTCTCCTTTTAAATTTCGCCTTTTACTTTCAAAATTTCTCTTTATTTTTATAGTTTAAACAGCTTGCCTCAAACTAAATTTAAATTTAATTTTTCATCTTTCAGCTTCTGTGTCAAATTTACACAATTTATTTCTTATTTGATAAATTTTAGAAATTCATGCAAATTTAGCATATTTTTAAATTCCTATATATTCGGCTTTTTAAATTCTATATAAAATATAACTTAAAATTAAAATTTATTTTTTAAATAAAGAATTTTTCATAAAAGATTAAGTTTCGCACTAGTAATATTACTCAAAATAAATATGCAGAAAATGCATAATTAGAAGGAGAAAGTGATGAAAGAAGGCAAAGTCATCTGTCCTTATTGCGGGACAGGCTGTCAAGTAACCTTGCACGTGGAAAACAACGTCGTTCGTGCCGCTACTGGCGTCGAAGACAATCCAGTCAATCAAGGAAATTTATGTTTAAAGGGCTTTTATGGCTGGGACTACGTTGCAAGTCCAGACAGACTTACAAAGCCGCTTATTAGAAAGAAAAATGGGGTCTTTTCAAAAGACGGTGAATTTGAAGAGGCAAGCTGGGACGAGGCGCTTGATCTTGTCGTAGAAAAGATGAAAGAGGCAAAAGAGAAATACGGCCCTGACTCACTAGCAGGAAACTTCTCAGCACGCTGTACATTAGAGGACAACTATGTCGCTCAAAAGCTAATGCGCGCTGTAATTGGTACAAATAACGTCGATCACTGCGCTAGAATTTGACACGCTCCGACAGTAGCAGGACTTGCTAAAACAATCGGAAACGGAGCTGCCACAAATAGCTTTACAGAGATTGGCACTTATAGTAACTGTATATTAATGATAGGCTCAAACCCAGAAAATGGTCACCCAATCGCAGCTATGCACATCCAAAGAGCGCTAAACCGCGGTGCAAAACTGATCGTTATCGACCCTATCAAGACTGAGTTTGCAAGTAGAGCAGACATCCACTTGCAGCTAGAGCCTGAGCACAACATCCCTGTTATCAACGCACTTCTTTACACTATCATCGAAGAAGGCCTTGTAAATGAGGAATTTGTAAGAGATCATACAATAGGCATCGAGTACGTTAAAGAAGCTGTAAAAGACTATGCTCCAGAGGTCGTAGCTAAATACACAAGGCTAAATCCAGAGGATATCAGAGCAGCTGCTAGAATGTATGCCACCACAAAACCAGCCGTCATCACTCACGGCATGGGCGTAACTCACTTCAACCACGGTGTTGGCGGAGTTTGCGACGTATCAAATTTATTCTTGATCACTGGAAACATCTGCGAGCTTGGCACAGGCGACTTACCGCTTAGAGGTCAAGAGAACGTTCAAGGTTGCTGCGATATGGGCGTTTTACCAAACATATTCCCAAATCTTGGCTCAGTTACCGACCCAGAGCAAAGAGCTTGGTTTGAGAAAATGTGGCACTTAGAGCCTGGATTTTTAAACTCAAAGATAGGCATCCATAAAACTGAAGTACCTGATGCGATCCTTGATGGCAGAGTGCATTTCTTCTGGACTATCGGCGAAAATCCAGTCATCTCTGAGCCAAATACAAACCACTTCTTAAAAGGCATCGCAAATGTCGATTTCTACGTGGTTCAAGATCTATTTTTAACTGAGACTTCACTAAAAGCTGACGTCGTTCTCCCTGGCGTTGCAAGTAGCGAAAAAGAGGGTCTTTACACAAACGCAGAGCGCCGTGTCCAGCACAACGAAGCAGTCATCACACCTCCAGGTGATGCTAGACAAGACTGGTGGATCGTTTGCGAGATCGCACGTCGTTTGGGCGCAACTGAGGGCTTTAACTTTAACTCACCAGAAGAGATTTGGGAAGAAGTTAGAAAATGCGACCCTAGACGATATGGTGGCATGAGCTACTACCGCATCAAAAAATACCACGGACTTCACTGGCCATGCCCAACTGAAGATGATATGGGCGGTCAAAGCCTCTATCTTGATAAGAAATTCTTTACTCCTGATGGTAAAGGTCGCTTTGTACCATGCCTATTTGTGGACAGTGCCGACGAGATCGAGCCAGCAAAACTTGAGTTTGCTAAGAAGATGAATATGTCGCCTGAGTATCCTATCATGGCTGGCTCAGTTGATGAGAAGACTGACGCTGAGTATCCGATACAGCTTTTAACTACAAGAAAAGTTTATCAATACACAGTTGGCACCATGACAAGACGCTCACGTGCCATCGAAGAAGGCGGAGATAGCATCGGACCTATCGCTGAGATGAGCCCAGCGCTTGCAGAAAGATACGGACTAAAACAAGGCGACTTTATCAAAGCTTGGAGTAGATACGGCTACATCGTCGTAAAAGCTGAAGTGACTGACATCGTACCTGATGGCATCATCCAGATGACTTTCCACTACTGGGAGAGCTCTTGCAACGAGCTAACAAGCAGCGGTTGGGACTTCATTAGCAAGACTCCGACATTTAAAGCAGCTATCCAGATCAAAAAGATCGATGAAGAGGAATTTTTACGAGTTCGCGAGCTAAAACGCGAGAAATTCCAAACTTCTAAGATCATCTATGATGACTTCCACCACCACGGAAACGCAGCGATAAATGAGTAAATTTAGCGGGTAACTCCCGCTAAATTTATTTACTACTAAATTTAAATTTCTAGTTTTACAAATCCTAAGATATCACTTGTTTTTATATTTTTTTAATTAATTTTATAAGTTTCAAGCGATTATTAAGCAGATCAAAACTGATTTTTAGTCTTTAATTTTAAATTTTTATTATTTAAGCCATATCTATATTAGAAGTTTTTGGGGCATTAGTTTTATAAAGCATGCCCTAAATATTTGAGAATAAAATAGCTTTTTCAAAAGAGAATTTTACTTAAACGCCAAAAAACTCATGAAATTTCCCCATTTAAATGTGCTCTCGACACGCTTAAAGCCAGCATTTAGGGCTAAGTTTCTATTTTCTTCTTCGGTGTATGGCACCAGCACATTTTCAAGCGCCTCTCTTTTTTGGGCGATCTCGTAGCGTGAGTAGCCTTGCGCTTGCTTGTAGTCCTCGTAAATTTCTATTACACTTTTAGTAAGCTTTTTATCTTCAAAGATGATCTTTTCGCTAAACAAAAAGACTCCATTTTCATTTAGTCCGTTATAAATTTTTTGCACCAGATCAGCCCTTTTTGGCGGTCTTATAAACTGCAATGTATAGTTTGCCAAAACAGCGTCAAAGCCCTCTAGCTCGCACTCTAAAATGTCATCTAAGATAAACTCTATATCAGCCCCATAAGCCTTTGCCTTGTTTTTTGCATTTGCAAGCATCGCCTCAGAGTTATCCACACCGCTTAGCACGAGGTCGTTTCTAAGGTTGTTTATCAAAAGCAGGCTATTTGCCGTAGAGCAGCCAAGGTCGCACACTTTTGCTGATTTTGGCAAAATTTTAGTCAGCAACTTTGCGTTTAAATTTGAGCTAACGTCATAAAATGGTACCGAGCGCGAGATCATATCGTCAAAAACACTCGCCACAAAGTCATCAAATTCAAACTGCTTGCTTATAGGCTCTTTAAAAATTTCATCTCTCATATACCAGCTCCATATCCATCAAAATATCTCATCGTCTCTCCAAAAAAGAGATCACACACGCCCACGCACTGCCTAGCCTCGTTTATATCGCGCTTTATCTGCTCTTTTAGCTCGCTTAGATTATTAAATTTTTTATTATCGCGCAAACGTTTTATGAAGCAAACGGCAACGTGCTTCGTCACTTTTGGCGCGACCTCGTCTAAGATGTGCGTCTCGACGCTAAAATTTCCATCCGTGCTAAGCCTGTTGCCTATAAAAGTGACCGAGCCATAGGTGTATGAGCCCATTCTGGTTCTTGTCGCATAGACGCCCTCGCGCGGCAAAAGATAGCTTTTTATATCTAAATTTAGCGTCGCAACCAGCTCTTTTGCGCCGATGCCCTGCCCTTTTATCACGTTGCCCTCGATCGAGTACTCCCTGCCTATCAGCCTGTTTGCCTCATCGATGTTGCCTTGGCGTATCAGCTCTCTGATTGATGAGCTATGCACGCCCATACCGTCATAACAAACCTCATCAACGACGACCACCTCGCCATCAAAAATTCTCTCCAGATCATACTTGTCCCAAGCCCTATTTCTGCCAAATCTAAAATCAAATCCAACAACGATCTTTTTTAAATTTTTAAAATCATGCTTTAAAAGCGCGATAAATTCCTCGCCGCTAAGCCCCTTTATAGCGTCAAAATCATACAAAAAACATGGGTAGCTCGAGTACTCGGCTCGCTTTAGCTTTGGCGTTATGTTTGCCTTGTTTTTGTCGATGACGACAAGTCCGCCAAACTCGCCAAGCTGTTTTAGAAGCTGCTTGTGCCCCCTGTGCACGCCGTCAAAGTGCCCGATCGCAACGGCAGTGATGTTATCTTTTGTTAAAAGCGTAGAAAAATTCGGCATTTCCTTCCTTTCCCTTGACCTCGCACTCTTTGCAAGCTATCAGTTCAAATTTCAAGCTACTTGCTAGCACTTCAAAGCGCTTCATAGCTAAATTTACAGCCTTAGCGTCGGTGACAACGCCTTTTTTGTTGCGTTTTACGCCAACGCCCACTTCAAACTGCGGTTTAAAAAGCGTGATGATGAGCGAATTTTTGCTTGCTAGCTCGCAAATAGCAGGCAAAATTTCAGCCAAAGAGATAAAGCTCACGTCGCAGGTTATTAGATCAAATTTATTTTGATGCGATTTAGCAAACTCCCTGACGTCAGTTTTCTCATAAATTTTCACTCGCTCATCGCTTCTTAGACTAGCATCTAGCTGATCAGTGCCCACATCGACGCCAGTCACGCCCTTTACGCCACGCTCAAGCAAAATTTGCATAAAGCCACCAGTTGAGCTTCCTATATCAAGTGCGTTTTTGCCAGCTAGGTAAAATTTCATCGCCTCCAAAAAGCTCTTTAGCTTAAGTGCACCTCGTCCAACATAAATTTCATCAAGCAGTGAAATCTTAGCCTCGCTAACCTCGCTTGAAACCTTGGTGCAAATTTCGCCATTTGCTAGCACCTTGCCAGATTTTATAAGCTCGCTAGCCTTGTTTCTACTTATATTTAAAACGCTTGCGACGTAGTTATCAAACCTCAAGTTTTAGCCTCTCATATTCGCTCTCATCGATCACCAGCACGCCTAGCTCATTTGCTTTATCAAGCTTACTGCCAGCCTCCTCGCCAGCTAGGACGAAGTCCGTTTTTTTAGAAACTGAGCCAGAAACCTTTGCGCCAAAGCTCTCAAGCTCGGCTTTTATCTCATCTCTTGGGCGACTTAGCGTGCCAGTTATCACGACCGTTTTACCGCTTAGCGCGTTTGAGATGCTCTGCACCTGCGTCACGCTTGGCTGCACGATCTGACTAAGAGCTAAAATTTCGTCCCTATTTACCTCAGCAAAATCAATTAGACTATTTGCCATCTCCGCGCCAAAGCCCTCAAGCGAGATAAGCTCCTCAAAGCTAGCATCAAGCCAACCTAGCCCAAAACTGCTTGCTAGCTTTTTAGCCGCCACTTCGCCGATGTGCTCGCAGCCAAGACCCGTGATAAAGCGAGATAGCTCCGCACCTTTGCTAGCCTCAATGGCATTTAAAAGGTTATTTACCTTTTTCTCTTTAAAGCCCTCAAGCGCCATGAGATCATCAAATTTAAGGCTGTAGATGTCTTTTATGCAAGCAATCAGCCCCTTGTCAAATAGCAAATTTACGATCGCATCGCCAAGGCCGTCGATGTTTAGGCATTTTTTCGATGCGTAGTGGATTATTGAGCCCACCACTCTTGCTCTGCAGCTTAAATTTTGGCACTTTACAAAGACCCCTTCATCAAGCAGGTGTGAGCCGCAAACTGGGCAAAATTTAGGCCTATCAATCGCTTGCTCGCTGCCGTCTCGCCTATCTTTAAAAACCTTTGTGATCTTTGGTATCACATCTCCTGAGCGGATGATGCCGATGTAGTCGTTTTTCATAACGCCAAGGCGCTCGATCTCATCAAAGTTGTGAAGGGTGGCGGATTTTACATTGGCGCCATCTATATTTACCTCATCAAGCACGCCAACAGGCGTTACTACGCCGCTTCTGCCAACTTGAAGTGCTACGTCTCTTAGCCTAGTCACCTTTTCAATGGCTGGAAATTTAAACGCCACCATAAATTTTGGAAATTTGACTGTGTAGCCTAGCTCTTCACAGCGTGCAAGGTCATTTACGCGTATCACCATGCCATCCATCATCACGCTCTTTGACTCACGGCTAGCTAGTAGCTCGTTATAGGCAGTCTCAAGCTCATCTTTTTTTAAAATTTTGAAAAATTCATCTCTCTCAAAGCCAAGATCTCGCACAAATTTCATCACCTCGCTGTGATCTTTTAGCCCAAGAGTATGCTCGCCCACGCCCCAAGGTATAAAAAGTAGCTTTCTTTTAGCAGTCACCGCACTATCAAGCTGTCTTAGGCTTCCAGCAGCTGCATTTCTAGGGTTTGAAAGTGGCGCCTCGCCCTCTTTTGCGCGCTCTGCGTTTAGTAGCTCAAAATCATCTTTTCTTATGACGACTTCGCCACGAATTTCAATGAGCCCTTTGTAGCTAATGCTTTTTAAAACAGAATTTATCGTCCTTGCATTTTGTGTCACATCCTCGCCTGTAACGCCGTCGCCTCTTGTGATCGCCCTAACTAAAACGCCATTTTCATAGAGTAAATTTAGGCTCGCTCCGTCAAATTTTGGCTCAGCGACAAAGGTTAAGTTCTCTTTATCGCCACGCTTTAGCCACGCTTCAAGCTCGCCAAGGCTAAAGATATCCTCCATGCTCCACATGCGCTTTATGTGGCTTGCCTTGCTAAAGCCCTCTTTTACGCCTCCACCCACTCGCTTAGTCGGCGAAAATAGCGAAATTTCACTGGGATTTGCCCTCTCATATTCAAGCACCGCGTGATATAGCGCGTCATACTCCTCGTCGCTTGCAAGTGGCTCGTCCTCGTCGTAGTAGGCCTTTGCCCACGCATTTAGCGTATCTACTGCTTTTTCATACTCTTGTTTTGTCATTTTTGCTCCAAATTTACACCGCATTTTATCTTAAACATACTTTATAAATGATCCAAATTTAACTCTCTGGCGTCACATAAATGGACATTTTTATAGACCTTTGCTATCTCGTCTCTAGCCCTCATCAGCGCAAAGCCGAGCAAATTTTGCCCGCGCCACTTCATAGGATTTTGCGCATTTTCATCGCTTGCGCCCAAGCCTATACCCCAAATTTTATCAACCGGGCTTGCCTCGACTAAAATTTTGCTCCCAGTTTGTAGTAAAAAATCTCGCAAAGGGGCATTTTGGCTAAATTTTAGATAGCTCGCATTTAGCACGACGCCAAATTTGACCTCGTCCCATACCTTAGCATCAAAGCCACGCACCTGCCTGCCAAGCGCCTTCATCTGCGCTGGATCTTTGGCGGATAAAATTTGCTCCAAAGCCTCTTTATCGCCAAAACACTGAGCCTTTTTAGCCATCATATATTGCTCGGCGCAAATGTATCTACTCTCGTCTTGCCAAAAGCTAGAGGCGTACCACTGACTAAGACAGCTTGCACTTAAATTTGCGCTCTTTTGATGACCCCAAAATAATATAAATTTATCCGACTTGCCAGCGTTGTAGCGCTTTTTTAGCCACTTTAACTCATATCTAGGCTCACGCTCCCAAAGGTCGGTGACAAATTCATCTTTGATAAAAAGCGTGCTTTCATCAGAGCCTAGTCTCTCATCCCAGTAGCCACGCCACGTCGCAGGCTCAGCAAAGAGCTGCTGGTATTCGCGCTGCTCGTCTTGACTTAGCGTTTTTAGCCACTCTTTAAATTTAAACTTATAATCCTCGCCGCAGCCCATCCTCCAGCCGATAGAAAAGGGGCTAATATCTGGAAATTTGATCCAAGGTGGTGGCAATAAATTTCTCATCTAGCCTCTTTTTAGCCAAGCGCCCTACCAAAGCGTGGCTTGACTCATCGCCTCGTGCATATCGAAAAGCTGCTTATGCTCTGCCACGTCGTGCGTTCTAATGATCTGCGCACCGTTTTCGAAGGCCTTTAGATGCAGATAAAGTGAGCCTGGTAAGCGCTCCTTGACCTCGCTTTTATAGTAGTGATTTATGACTGATTTGCGGCTAGCGCCGACTAGCAGCGGGCAGCCAAATTTCAAAAAATGCTCCAAATGCTTAATAAGCAGCAAATTTTGCTCAGCCGTCTTGCCAAAGCCGATGCCAACATCAAGCACTATCTTTTTAGCGCCAAGCTCCCTTGCAAGGACAATCTTTTGCTCAAAAAAATCCGTTATTTCGCCAATTAGGTCGTTATACTTTGGCGCAATCTGCATCGTGGCAGGGTCTCCTTGCATGTGCATCATGCAAAACTGGGCATCATATCTTGCAGCAAGCGGGGCTAAATTTGTATTTGCCGTGATGTCATTTATCATCTTAAAGCCGTGGTTTAGCGCAAATTCTAAACAATACTCATCAAAGCTATCAAGGCTAAATTTTGCTTTTTTGTGTAAATTTAGCTTGTAAATTTCTTCTATGATATCTTTTATACGCCTAAACTCCTCCTCGCGGCCGCAATACTCGCTCCCTGGCCTTGAGCTAACGCCGCCAAGATCGATATAGTCTGCGCCTGCTTCGATCATGGCTTCTATTTTTGCTATGCCATTTTGCGTATTTATGCGGCTTTGCTCGTTAAAACTATCACTATTTATATTTGCAACGCCCATTATAAGTGGCTTTGTGGGCTTTGTAAATTTAGTCTCTAAAAAGGCGGCAAGCTTTTTAAGCCCAAAGTCTTGCAGCTTCTCTTTTTTAGCTAGCTGCCTTAGCTGCGCGTTTGTCGCCATTAGCAAGGCTTTATTTAGGCTCTCGCGACCTAAAATCGTATCACTATGCGTAACTAGCTCGGCGCCAACACTTAGGGCGTCTTGCTTTAGGATATTTGCCGCTGGGGTCTTTATCTCGTCAATGAAGATAAAATTTATCTCGCTCTTTTCGCGCATGAGCTTCGCACCAGCCGGACTTGGCGAGACGGCCTTGCAAATTTGATCAAAGTCGCTTTTGTTATTTATCTTATAAAATTTCAACGTCGTCCTTTCTCAAAGATAGTAAGCAAGAGTGGCGTTAAAATGGCGTGAGACTTGGCGTTTAGATCAGCAAGCTTGATGAGTGAGAAAAAATACTCCATCTCCTCGCCACTAAATTTATACCCGCTATCAACCGCCTTTGTCACGATAGCGCCCACAAGCTCTTTTAGCTCGTTTTTGCCAAATTTTTGCGCCTGCTCCTCTGCTATCTTTTGATCGATAAAGCTTGTTAGCTCTTTTAGGCTGAGCGATTTTAAATTTAGCTCCACACTCATTTTTGGCTTTTTGGTGAGCTTATTTTCTATGAGCATCCTCGATCTGATCGTTGGTAGAAGTAAATTTTTACTCTGCGTTACTATTATAAATTTGATATTTCTTGGAGGCTCTTCGATGATCTTTAAAAGTGCGTTTTGAGCCTCGGTGCGAAAAGACTTAGCCTCTATGACTAAAATTTTCTCATCTTTTTCAGCGATGTAAGCTTCGGCGATGACCTCTTTTGCATTTTCTAGTAAAAAATCATCGCTTATAAAAAATCTTAAGTTATTTACGCCAAACTCGGCTTCAAGCTTGGCTTTTAAATTTTCAAAATCGCTTGTTATGACGATTTTATTTAGCATTTAGAGTATCACCTTTGCAAATAGCACAGCGTCTATGCTCTTGTCAAAAAGTTTATATAAATTTAGAAGTTTGATGTCTAAGTTTTCATCGCTCGAGCTTAGCGTGAAGCTGTTTTGTGCCTGCTCATCAAAGAGCCACATATAGCTGTTTTCGTCAGTCTTAGCTAAATTTGCACGCTTGTCTATGCTTTTGCCGATGTAAAAAAAGATGTAGCCATTTGGAAAGGCAAGGCTTAGCATATCTTTTAAAAGCTGCTTTTGCTCGTTTGTCTCGACGCTGTCAAAGGCTGGATAGAGCGATCTTAGGCTGAAAAATGGCAAAAATGGACGCTCGCTTTTTGTGCGGTTGATATTTCTTAAAAGATAGTTTTCAAACCACTCTCGCTCATCGTCGCAGATGACTATAAAAGCCTTGCTATCAAGCAAAAATTTAAGCCTAGATGCAAGCAAAGGCGTCCATTCGACGCGCTTCTCCTCCATCCAGCTCATATATCTTTCGCTTCTTATAGTCTCAAGCGTCCATTGGATAAAATCTTGCATTATTTATCTAACTTATACGCATCGTGAAGTACGCGAACCGCGAGCTCGCCATATTTTTGATCGACGATCATTGAAATTTTTATCTCACTTGTTGAGATCATCTGGATATTTATCCCCTCTTTTGCAAGCGTCTCAAATGCTAGACATGCTACGCCGCTGTGGCTCTTCATGCCTACGCCGATGACTGAGACTTTCACGATCGCATCGTCATACTCGACATGTTTTGCAGCTGAGAGCTTTTGCATAGTCTCTTTTGCTAGCTCAAGCTCGTTTTGTGGCACTGTAAAGCCTAAATTTGTCGTGCCGTCGTGTCCTACGTTTTGGATGATCATATCTACATTTATATTTTGACGAGCTAGAGCTGTGAAAATTTCAGCTGCGATGCCGGGCTTGTCTACTACGCCTCTTAAAGTTACTCTTGCTTGATTTTTATCTAGTGCTATACCGCTTACTAAAACCGCTTCCATATTATCTTCCTTTGCTATTAATGTACCTTCGTTGTGGTTAAAACTGCTTCTTGTGATTAGTTTGACATTTAGTTTTTTTGCTAGCTCGACTGAGCGATTTTGAAGCACTTTCGCCCCAGCAGAGGCAAGCTCAAGCATCTCGTCATAGCTTATCTTTTCTAGCTTTTTTGCCTTTTTTTCTATCCTTGGATCAGTCGTATAAACGCCATCAACGTCGGTAAAAATTTCACACAGATCAGCTTCAAGCGCCCCTGCTAATGCAACCGCACTAAGGTCACTTCCGCCCCTACCTAGTGTGGTGATATCACCTTTGTCGTCTATGCCTTGAAAGCCTGCTACGACGACGATCCTGCCAGCTTTTAGCTCAGCCTTTAGCCTAGTGGTGTCTATCTTTTCTATCCTAGCTTTTGTGTGAATTTCATCTGTTATTATCCCAGCCATTGCGCCAGTTAGCCCTACGCACGCATAGCCTTTTGCATTAAGTGCAATCGTCAAAAGTGCGGTGGTTACTTGCTCTCCAGAGCTTAAAAGCATATCAGTAGCAACGCCGTCTGGGTGCTTTGAGAAATACTCACTATATTCAACCAATTGATTTGTAACTCCACTCATCGCAGAAACTACCACAACCACGTCAGCGCCGCTGTTTTTAGTCTCTATGACCCTATTTGCCACAGCTTCGATGCGCTCAAGCGTGCCTACGCTAGTTCCGCCAAATTTTTGAACGATTAACATCAAAAATATCCTTTCTCTTTAAAATAACTCAAAACTTTGTCATAAATAGGCTTTTTGAAGTGGTTTATCCCCTCTAAAGCCTTGTTGATATCTACAAATTTATACTCGCTAAACTCTGGATGCTCGGTCTTTAAATTTATGCTCGCACCATTTTTTAGCCTAACCAGAAAATACTTTTGCGTCTGCCCATCATATGGGTAAAATTTCTTTGACGCATTTGCTGGAAAGTCGTAGCTAAGCCAGTCAGGATACTCTTCTAAGAAATCAAATTTATCAGTTCCGATCTCCTCTTTGAGCTCCCTTTTTAGCGCTTGTTTTGGACTTTCGCCTTCGTCTATGCCGCCTTGAGGAAACTGCCAGATATCGTCCATATCAACCCTTTTTGCGACTAAAATTTCGCATTTAAAAGGGTAAGAGCTAGACAAAATGACAGCTGCTACATTTGGTCTATATTTTTTTTGCATGTTTTTTCCAAAAAAATTTTATTTGAGATGATAACGAAAAAGAGTTAAGAGATAGATAAATAAGAGTTAGTTTTTACGCCGTTTGTAATAAATCACACCTCCACTAAAAAGTAGCAAAACCACACTGCACGATGCTAGGCAAAATATAAATTTACCAAGCTCACCAAAGATATATCCAGCGTGCAAATCGAGCATAAATTTATAAATTTCAAATGACTTTGGCATGGCATTTTTTGAAATTTGCTCGCTTTTAGTATCTACTAAAAGCCTAACGCCATCTCTCTCACTAGCCCCCTTTGGCAGGTAAAAGAGCATAAATTTGACGCCGCCGCTATTTGCTATAAAATTTAAAGCCTCAAACTCATCTCCAAATTTAGAGATGAAAATTTCATAAGCTTTTTTAAGGTTTGCCACCTTTTGCTCGTCGCTTAAGCTAAAGCCATTTTTGTTTGTAAAATTTGGCTTTTTAAAGACCTTTTCTTCGCCACAAATTTGATTTATAACCTTAGCAAAGCTCTCATAAGAAAAGTAAAGCCCACTAATGCAAATCACGCTTAAAACAGCACCAAGATAGATACCCAAAAAGCCGTGTAGCGAATACAAAAATGCAAATTTTCTTGCCTTTAAATTTAGCTTAAAAGCATCCCCTACTCTGCTTCTAAACCTCCAAAAATATATCACCGCCCCGCTTATCAAGATAAAAAGCAACGCAATCGTAGAGAGCGCTACTAGTTCGCTTGCAAATTTGGTCAAATTTTCATTTTTAAAAAGCGAAAGGGCTAAGTTTTTATGCAAATTTAAAACCAGCCCGATAAATTTCTCCGCGCTATTTTTGCCAGAAATTTCTCCAGTATAAGGATTAACGAAAAACGACTCAAACTCGCCATTTTCGCTGGTTCCGCTTATGACGTAAGCCTTGTTTGCCTCTGATTTTATCTTTAGGTAGCTAAGATTAAAATTTGGCTCACTTTTGCTAAAAATTTTTAAAATTTCATCTATCTCTAAAGGCTTTTTGCCAGCCACGACCTCATCTTTGCTAAAGATATCGATTATCCCATCGTGATACGAGATGATCGCTCCACTAATGCTAAGCACAAGAAGCGGCAAGGCAAAGATAAAAGCCAAGATAAGATGAAATTTTTTCAAAATTTTTATCATTTTAAAACTTTAGATTAAAACCAAGCTCGATCTTTTGCCCGTCAGCTATCAAGATGTCGTATCTGCCTGATCTTGTCGTAAAGTACTCATTAAAGAGGTTATAAACGCTCAAATTTAGACTGAAATTTTTAGTTACGTTGTAGTTTATGCCAAGATCAGCGATCACGTAAGGTCTGATGTCATCAGCATAGCTAAATGAGTTTTTAGTCCTACCATAATAATTTATCTGAGACCAGAAATTTAGCCATCTGTTTAGCTCGTAGTTCGCTCCAAATTTAAATGTATGAAGCGGATAGTTGTTTAAACTTTTGCCTATCTCCGCTCCATCTTTTTGCTTTGATCTTGTATAAACATAGCTTTGATTTAGCCTAAGAGCGTTTGTGACTTGCCACTCATTTGTTAGTTCAACTCCGTAAATTTCTGCTTTGCCGATATTTACACTCTCCCAAATACCATTTGGATAAATTTTGCCTTTATGCACACAAACGCTGCCTCTTGAGCAGATAGGGCTATAGCTTAACATATCTTTAAAACTTGTGTAAAAGCCAGTTAGCGATGCTTCAAAGCCTTCATTATTATTATAAACGCCACCAAATTCATAGCTCACGCTTGTCTCTGGCTTAAGGCTGCTTCTACCAAGTTGTGCTCCACGTCCTCCAGCAAATGGCAATGCAAGATCTTGCGTGCGTTGTTTGATGTCAGGCGTCGCGTATCCTGTGCTAACTCCGCCTTTTAGTGCAAAAAAGTCATTGAAGCTATAGATGCCATAAATCCTTGGCGAAACGTGCGAGCCATAGTTCTCATCGTAGTTGTAACGAACCCCAGCGCTTAAGATGAAGTCTTTTGTAAGGTGATAATCATCCTCGCCGTAAAGCGAAATGTCATATCTTTTTACATTTGCAGCGTCTGCAGTGGTTGCCATTTCATCAAGCTTTTCTTTTTTGGCGTTTAGCCCTAAAGTAAAGGCGTTATTATCAGTAAAATATGAACCTTTTGTATCAAAATTTAGCGTTTTTAGCGTTAAATTTTGTTGTGCGATCTCTTTTATCTTGCCGTAAGAGAGGTAGCTTTGAAGCAAGATATCATCAAGCCTTGCTTCGTGGCTTAAATTTATCATATCGCCTTTTATGCGCTCAAGATCGACTGAGCTATTATTTGTGCCAGAGGCTAAAGTTTTGCCTTTGCTTCTTTTATACTTCACATCGCTTCTTGCAAGCTCAAGCGTGATGTCATTGTTTTCATTTGGCCTAAAAAAGAGCTTCGTACCAAAATTTCTATCCTTTTGCTCTCTATTTGCGTATGAGATTTTATCCTCTGACTTGTTTAAATTTTTACCATAAACAGAAACACTTAAAACATCGTCTATTAGCCCAGAGTGCAGATAGAGGCTGTTGTAAAACTCGCCGCTTATGTTTTTATTTCTTGCAAATTTATAGCTTGAGCCAAGATTTGCATGAAAGTCGTTGCTAAACTCGTCTGTTATGATGTTTATCACACCGCCCAGTGCGTCACTACCATAAAGCGAGCTCATAGGGCCGCGTATCACTTCGATACGGCTTATCGCACTTGCTGGTGGGATGAAGCTATATGAGCCTCCGACACTTCTTAACCCCTTGTAATCGTTATCTCCTGGTACTGGTATGCCATTTACTAAGATCTTTGTATATCTTTGCGAAAGCCCCCTTATGGAGATGCCTCGCCTATTTGCCGCACCAAGTGTCGCTCCAAAAAGGCTTGGCACGTCTTTGACCATACTCTCAACGTCCTTGTGATTTCTCTTTTCTAGCGCATCTTGAGTGATGACGCTAAGCGTTGCAGGGGCGTCTTTTATGTTTTGCTCAAAGCCAGTTGCGCTCACTACTTTGACCTCTGGCAAGAGCTTATCTTCATTTGCAAAAAGCGGTAAATTTATAAAAACTGCCGCACAAATAGAAATTTTTAATGCACTTTTCACAAAAAACTCCTTATTAAAATTTAAATCGCATTTTACTAAAATAAAATAATCGTTATCAATATCAGACATAACGCTAGAGGGATTAAATTTAACGCTCAAGGGATAAAATGATAAATTTAGATAAAAGATATGGCATAAGTAAAATCTCACAAAACAACAAGCGGATAAATGTAGAATTTTTCAAACAAAATAATGGTATCAGCTACCTAAAAAGCGAGATTTTATGCAATGAAATCATAAAAAGAGAGAGCCAGGGAGATAAAAAATATCTTTTTTTGATGTTTAATGAAGCAAAAGATAATCTTTGCTTTAAGCTTGATAAAAAAGAGTATCTTTTAAGCAAGGATGAGTTTTGCGTAGGGCTAGTAAATGATAGCTTAAAAGGCGTTTTTGAATATCAAAATAAATTTTATAAAACTAAAACCTTGCTTTTTGAAGAACACTACGCAAATAAGCTTGAAATTTTTAGTGAGCTAAAATTTGAAGAGAAATTTGATCTTATAAAATACAAAAAAGATAAGGCTCAAATTTGCGTTTTAAACGAGCTTGAGACGACAAATTTATATGATGGTATGATGAGAGAGATCTTTATAGAGTCAAAAATTTTGGAGCTTATCTATAAGAGTAAAGCTTTAAAAGATGAGAAAATTTGCTTTAGCAGTGACGAAGAAAAAGTGCTTTTAAAGGCTAAGAAAATTTTACTTACTCGCATGCAAAATCCCCCAAGCATTAAGGAGTTAGCCCATCTTTGCGGCACTAATGACTTTTGGCTTAAGAAAAATTTCAAACTCTTTTTCAAAGATACGATCTATCAGCTTTTAGCAAAAGAGCGGCTAAAGCTTGCATTTGCCCTTTTAAAACAAAATGATATCAGCATAAAAGAGGCTGCCAGCATCGTTGGCTACACAAATGCAGCGCATTTTGCAAAAATTTTTAAAGGCACTTTTGGCTTTTTACCAAGCGAGCTAATAAGGCAAAAAAGCTACTTTTAAACTGCGCTAAATGCCAAATTTCTTATAATCGCCAAAATTTAAAAAAGAGAGAAATTTGCAAGTTTATATCCACGTGCCATTTTGCGAAAGCAAGTGTCCTTACTGCGCCTTTGGCTCAAGCGATGATGAATTTAAGAAGGTTAGCGCCTATTTTAAAGCGCTTTGCCTTGATCTAAATTTTCAGCTAAAAAGCCAAAATGTAAAAGAAATTTCAACCATTTTTTTTGGTGGCGGCACACCAAGCGCGGTAAATGCCAAATTTTATGATGAAATTTTTAGCATTTTAGCTCCACTTTGCACGACTAAAACTGAGATCACCTTTGAAGCAAATCCAAATTCTGCAAATTTAGCTTGGCTAAAGCATATAAAAAATTTAGGTGCAAACCGCATCAGCTTTGGCGCGCAAAGCTTTTTTGAAGATAAGCTTAAATTTCTAGGACGCATCCACAGCAGTGAGCAAATTTTTAAAGCGGTTGAAAATGCCCATACAGCTGGCTTTAAGAGTATAAATTTAGACCTCATATATGACACTAAATTTGATACCAAAAAGCGCCTTTTGGCTGAGGTTGAAAGCTTAAAAAATCTTGCTATCACACATCTAAGCGCCTACTCGCTCACGCTTGAAGAAAACACCCCATTTGCTGGCAAAAAAAGCTATAAAAAGGATAGCGACACTTTGGCTAAATTTATGATAGAGCAGACCCAGCGAGCTGGCTTTAGGCAGTATGAAATTTCAAATTTCGGGCAAATTTGCAAGCACAATCTTGGCTACTGGCAAGGCAAAAACTACCTTGGCGTTGGGGCTTTTAGCGTGGGCTTTGTGGATGACACTAGATACTACGCCAAAAACAGCATAGATGCCTACATCACGCAGCCAACGCATAGAGAAAGAGAAATTTTAAACCAAAGCGAGCTAGCAAGAGAGCATATATTTTTAGGGTTTAGAAGCATCGTTGGCGTGGAGGCTGGGCGTTTAAATGAGGCTCAGAAAAAAAGAGCAAATTTACTTGTAGAAAATGAAAAACTACTCTTTAAAAATGGCAAATTTTACAACCCAAATTTCTTACTAAGCGACGAGATCGCACTCTTTATCGAGGGCTAAATTTATAAAAATTTGAGCAAAGTCAAGATAAAATACAAAGCTTAAATAAAATTTAACAGAGGCAAAAATGTTTGGAATGAGTTTTTCTGAGATCTTGGTCATCGCCGTGATCGCCGTGCTAGTTTTGGGCCCTGACAAGCTGCCAAGCGCTATGGTGCAGATCGCCAAATTTCTAAAGATGTTTAAAAAAGGCATAAATGACGCAAAATCAACATTTGATCAAGAGATGAAGATAGCCGAGCTAAAAGAGGACGCTCAAAAATATAAAGAGAGCATAACCCAAAGCGCTCAAAGCGTGCGTAAAAAACTCACTTTTGAAGAGCTTGACGAGATCAAAAAAAGCGCAAGCGACGTCACTGAGAGCATACAAAACGTCGTAAGCGACACGAAAAAAACGGTAGAAAATATACAAAATCCAACAAATTTAGTTAAAGATGCGATCTTAAACGATAAAAAAGAGGCGTGATGTTTGAAGAGCTAAGACCCCATTTGATCGAACTTAGAAAGAGGCTTTTTATAAGCATAGTAAGCGTTTTTGTCTGTTTTGGCATCTGCTTTACATTTTGGAATCCACTGCTTGCATGGATGAGCGAGCCGCTAAAGCAGGTCTTGCCAGCTGGCTCAAACATCATCTTTACACAGATCCAAGAGCCATTTTTCACTGCGATGAAGGTCGCCTTTTTTGCTGGTTTGGTGCTTGCTTTGCCCATCATTTTTTGGCAGTTTTGGCTATTTGTCGCACCTGGACTTTATGATAATGAAAAAAAATATGTGATCCCATTTGTCCTCTCTGCTTCATTTATGTTTGCGTGCGGGGCGGCGTTTTGCTACTATGTGGTCATCCCGCTTGGCTTTACATTTTTGGTAAATTTTGGCGGTCAGCTCTTTACGGCGCTGCCAAGCATAGGCGAGTACGTGGGCTTTTTTACAAAGCTACTAATCGGCTTTGGAATTTCATTTGAGCTGCCAGTCATTACATTTTTCTTAGCAAAGATAGGCCTAGTCGATGACAAGATGCTAAAAGACTACTTCAGATACGCAGTAGTCGTCATCTTTATCTTCGCAGCCATCGTCACACCGCCAGATGTTATAAGTCAAA
Source organism: Campylobacter concisus (assembly GCF_902460715.1). Lineage (GTDB taxonomy): Bacteria > Campylobacterota > Campylobacteria > Campylobacterales > Campylobacteraceae > Campylobacter_A > Campylobacter_A concisus_AK. The sequence continues at coordinate 573,219 of NZ_CABPUX010000001.1, forward strand.
TTTTAATGGCACTGCCACTCATCGGACTTTATGGAATTTCTATCATCGTAGCCAAAAGAGCTGGCAAAAGCGACGATGATGAAGAAGATAGCGACACAAACAGCGACGCGGGCGATGAGTGATATAAACGATATCTCAAGCTACGACTACTTTTTGCCTAACGAGCTCATCGCAAAAGAGCCAGTTTTGCCCAAAGAAGAGGCAAGACTGCTTGTTTATCTTAAAAAGACAAAAGAGATAAAGCACTATAAATTTAAAGATCTAGCCAGTCTCATCCCAGAGGACGCGGCGGTCATTTTTAATAATACAAAGGTAGTTAAGGCCCGCATTTTAGGACACAAACAAAGCGGCGGAGCTTGCGAAGTGATGCTAAATCAACCGCTTAATGATAATAAATTTAGCGTCTATATAAGGGGCAAAGTAAGTGTCGGCAGCGTTTTAAATTTCGCTGATGATATAAAGGTAAATGTGCTTGAGCTAAATGATGATGGCTCAAGGGTGGTAAATTTCACCAAAGATGGCGTTATTTTAGATACGGCGCGACTTTTTAGCGAGCTAGAAAAGATCGGCCACGTCCCACTTCCGCCATATATAAAAAGAGCTGATACTAAGGACGACGAGAGCTGGTATCAAAGTATATTTGCCAAAAATAGCGGCGCAGTAGCAGCTCCGACAGCTAGTCTGCACTTTAGCGAGCAGATGCTAGAGCAGATAAAGGCAAAGCACGAGGTCGCCTACATAACGCTTCACGTGGGTGCTGGGACATTTAAGGGCGTGGAGTGCCAAAACATAAATGATCACAAAATGCACTCTGAGTTTTACGAACTAAGTGAAAAAGCTCAAGAGATCATAAACTCAGATAAGCCAATCCTTGGCGTTGGCACGACGGTTACTAGATGCGTTGAAGAATTTGCAAGGAGCAAGCAGCCAAGCGGCTTTTGCAAGCTATTTTTAAATTTAAATAATAGACCAATCAGACAAAACTACCTTTTAACAAATTTTCACCTGCCAAAATCAACACTGATCATGCTAGTTACTAGCTTTATAGGGCTTGAAGAGACGATGAGGATTTATGAAACGGCAGTTAGTGAAAAGTATAGATTTTACTCTTATGGCGATGGGATGCTTGTGATATGAAAAATGTCGATTTTGTCGCGCAAATGGAGCTTTTTTTAGAAGCACTTTTTAAGGACGCAACAGCTAGAAACAACGCCATCGTCTTTAACTACAACCCAAACTACCCACGCTATCTAAGCTTTGAAGCGCATAAGCTAATAGGCGCGATCAAAAATTTAAGCAAATTTTACCTAAATGACGTAAGCAACTCAAAACTGCTGATCTCCTTTACTCTAGTAAGCTACAGCCTAAGTTTAGTGCATTTTGACATACATATAAGATGCACTTCATGCCCGCAAAAGCCAAATGAGAGGCTAGTTAAAGAAGCTGGCGAGCTACTAAAAGAGCTAAATGCCAAGATGAGTAAAGCTGAAGATGGCTTTAGCATAAGCATAAGCGTGCCACTACCAAAAAGCGGGACATTTAAAAGGCAAAGCGTCGAGATAGCAAGCCTCTTAGGCAAAAATGCGATAATAGCTTGCGATGACGAAAATTTATTTTTAACGCTCAGTCATGAGCTAAGCTTTACAGGGCTGAAGCTCAGCAAGCAAAAGAGCTTTGAGAGTTTAAATTTACACATAAAAGATGCCATTTTTAAGCCAGACATCATCTTCGTGCAAAAGGAGTATCTAAGCGACAAAACAAGGCTTGATGAGATGCTAACTTATCAAAAGCTTAAGAATTTCTACATTGTCATCATCAGCAAGGATGAAGCCAAAAGCATCAAAAGCGAGAAGATGACTACACTTAGACAGCCATTTACTAGCGATAGTTTGCACGAGACTTTGGGGATAGTGGCTAGAAATTTATAAAATTTTTAGGTATCTCTTTAATATGATAGTGGCCGAGACGCTATCAAGCCTGCCATCACGCTTTGTATCGGTGTAAATTTCGCTTGCCTCGCTGCTGCTAAATGCCTCGTCTTGATAAACGATATTAGCCTGCACGTCAAGAAGCGAGACAAAATGTTCGATGCGCCTTCTCATCTCATCTTCGCTACTACCGCCGATTGGCACGCCCACTACAAGCGTGTTTGGAGCGTATTCATTTACTTTTTGGCTCACATCTCTTGCGGCTTGATTTCTGTTTTTTCTGAGAACTGGCTCAAGGGGCGTCACGACCTCGCCAAAGCCAAAAGCAAGCCCTATGCGCTTTAGTCCAACATCGATCGCCATAAATTTCTCTCTCATAGCGCGCTTTTTACTCTTAAATTTGAAATTTCAACTAGCCCATCAAGCTCGTATTCATAGATAATCTCGCCAAATTTAGACAATGCTTCATCAAGACTAACTCCGTTTTTGCAAAATTTCAAGATCTCGTCGCTTGTTTTTTCTTGCTCTTTTACCTCGCCAAAAAGTGAGGCAAATTTAACATAATCATCGATAAGCTCGGCCTTTTTGCTAGCTAGCAAGGCATTTGTCCCATTGCTCTCATTTATGCGTTGAGGTAGGACAAAAAGAGGGATTTTAAGCTCATTTGCAAGCCTTGCACTTTGCATAGAGCCGCTTCTTAGATCAGCCTGAGCAACAACCAGAGCTTGTGCAAGCCCCACAACTATGCGGTTTCGTTCTAAAAATCTATACGCAATCGGTGGCTCGCCATCGTCATACTCGCTTAGAGCCAAGCCTTTTTCATAAATTTCTTTTATCGACGCCCTATTTTGAGCTGGATAGATGATATCAAGTCCATTTGCAAAAACGCCGATAGTTCGCGGCATGGCAGCCTTGTGCGCCGTGATATCCACGCCGATAGCCCCGCCGCTTACCACGCAGACATTTGCGCTTTTTAGCGCTGCGCAAAGTGCTGTGACGCACTCTTTTGTATAGACACTTGCCTTTCTTGAGCCAACGACTGCGACTTTTGGCATGCTAAGAAGCGAGGTGTCACCTATGAAATTTAGCTCTTTTGGGGGATTTTTTAGCCTATTTAGCGCCTCTGGGATGATTTCAAGCTTCATAAAATATCTTTTAGATAAACAACTTCTACATCTTTTAAGATGTTGTTTTTGCTAGCTTTTATCACTGCAATCGTATTTTTCTTTGGATGTCCGATGGCGATCGCATAGCCCCTTTTTTTGGCTAAATTTACAGCAGCCACAAGCTCACGTCTGACAGCACTAGCCGATGGATCATCATCTAAAAATATATCTCGTGAAATGTAAGGCTGATTATACTTTTTCGCAGCCCTTGCCACCGCAGTTTGAGCGATAGTTTTGCTATCAACGAAGATAAAACCCTGCTCTATCAGTGCTCTATAAGCCTTGTCCATCGCGTCATAATCACTCGTGAAACGCGATCCTGTGTGATTGTTTGTATATTTTGCACGCGGGAAGTCTTTGCGTATCTTTTTTATCTTTTCATGCATACTCTCAAAGCTCTCATTTATCGTTAGAGTGCCTATCTCTGGGCTATCAAAGTGCTTTGCCTGCATCGGTAGATGTATCATATAAAACTCAAACGACCTAGCGATATTTGGTGTATCTGGGTGAGTTTTTGTCGCTGGAAAAATAGACGGCGTTATCTTTAGACCGATTGACTTTACCATGCTAGCATGCTCAAATGTCGCCACATCATCGATTATTAACACTAGCTTAGCACGCCCTTTTACGCTGCTATTTGAGGTAAATGGCACAACAACGAAGTCATCTTTTTTCGCACTCTCTTTTTGCGGTTTTTCGCTGTAAATTTGCTTCTTATCTTTTTTGCTAGGCTCAACCTCACTTTTTTTAGCCGGTTCTGGTTTTAAAATTTCACTATGCTTTAAATTTTCTTTTACGCTTAAATTTGCTTCAGCGCTTTTGTTTTGCTCTGTTTTTGTCTCTGTCTTGCCTGCGTAAAATGGCTCGATTACTTGCTCGACCTTTGACTCAGGTTTTTCTTCACTCTTTGCTTCAGAGCTCGCATCTGCGCTACTTTGCATATTTTTATATAAATTTGCAAGCAAATTTTTCGTATCGTTTTGCTCTTTTTTTGGCTCTTCTTTTTTAGTTTCTACTTTTACTTCAGGTTTTATCTCAGGAGTTATCTTTTTTTGCTCTTTTGGCTCAGTTTTTGGCTTTAGAGCAAGTTCGCTTTTGTGTTTAGGATCGGTAAAAATTTTACTTAAATTTTCATCTTCATCAAATTTTAGAGGGTATTTTCTCTTCTCATACTCTTGTTTTTTATCTTTGCTAGCAACTTTTTGCTCTGTTTTTTTTGAAATTTGCTTCTCGCTCTTTGGCTCATTTACTTTACTTATCTGCTCAACATCTTTGTTTTTGATGCTAAGAGCTGCGATGAGTGCCACTATCAAAATAGCAGCGATAACACCGATACCAAGTAAAATTTTATTATGAGAGCGACCTGCACTCTTTTTCGCAGGACGCTTCTTTGTAGTCTTTTTTTCGCTCAAGGCTTAGTTTTTGCTTTGATCTATAAGTTTGCCGTTAGTTATCCAAGGCATCATTGCGCGAAGTTTTTTGCCAGTTTTATTTAGCAAGCTTCTCTCAGCTATACCGCGCTCAGCGTTCATTCTAACATATCCTGCTTTTCTCTCTAGGATGAAGTCTTTTGCAAATTTGCCATTTTGAATTTCTCTTAAAACTTCTTTCATAGCTTTTCTGCTCTCTTCGCCAACTACTCTTACGCCGCTTACGTAGTCGCCGTATTCAGCTGTGTTTGAGATAGAGTAGCGCATATCAGCCATGCCACCTTGATACATTAGATCAACGATTAGTTTTAGCTCATGCAAACACTCAAAATACGCCATCTCAGGCTCATATCCAGCCTCTACAAGTGTATCAAATCCAGCATTTACAAGCGCGCAAAGACCACCGCAAAGCACAGCTTGCTCGCCAAATAAATCTGTTTCAGTTTCATCTTTAAATGTTGTCTCAATGATGCCAGTTCTACCGCCACCTATGCCGCAAGCATAGCTTAGAGCGATCTCTTTAGCCTTTCCACTTGCGTTTTGCTCAACAGCGATAAGATCAGGTATGCCGCCACCCCTTAAAAATTCACTTCTAACTGTGTGTCCTGGAGCTTTTGGAGCGATCATGATGACGTCTATGTTTGCTGGAGCTTTGATCTGTCCAAAATGAACGTTAAAACCATGTCCAAACGCGATAGCAGCATGATCTTTTAAATTTGGCTCGATCTCATTTTTATAAATTTCAGCTTGAAGTTCGTCTGGTGTTAGGATCATAACTACATCAGCGCTTTTTGTAGCTTCGCTAACAGTTTTTACCTCAAAGCCCTTTGCCTCAGCTTTTGCCCAGCTTTTACCGCCTTTTGCAAGACCGATTACGACGCTTACACCATTATCTCTTAAATTTTCAGCGTGTGCGTGACCTTGTGAGCCAAAGCCAATGATCGCTACTTTTTTACTTTGAATAAGGCTTAAATCGCAGTCTTTATCATAATAAACATTTATAGCCATTGTTTCTCCTATTGTTAAAATTTGGCGAAATTATACATTTTAGCAACAAAAACGTTGCTGAAAAAGAGCAAAAAAGTATCTTTAAGTTTTATGCTGCAGCTTTTTGCTATAATGTGAAAAAATTTTTAACCAAAAGAGTCACTTTACATGAATGAATCAATTTTTAAAAAAATCAAAGCGCTTCCGCCACTAGACGACACTGTCATACAGATCCAGCGCCTACATGCTGACGAAAATAGCTCGATAAATGACCTCACAAAAGTGGTCGAGAAAGACCCTATGCTAACAGCAAATATCTTGCGTTCAGCAAACTCACCACTTTACGGTTTTTCTCAAGAGATCACAACTATCGCAAGAGCCATTTCACTTTTTGGCATGGCTACTATCCGCGGTTTTGCGCTATCAAGTGCCATTAAAAAGACCTTTTCTATAAATTTAGAGCCGTATGACATTACCGCACAAGATTTTTTAAATATCTCAATCATGCAAAATGCTTTGATGTATCACTGGTACTCTAAGATAAAACCTAAAAATCTAGAAATTCTCTCTCCTGCTTCATTTATGCTTGAAGTTGGCAAGATCGTTTTAGCTCATGAACTCACAGAAAACAACCAAGTTGCTGAGTTTAAAACAAAGTTAAAACAAATTTCATCTACCTATGATCTTGCGCTTTTAGAGTCTGAAATTTTAGACATCACAAACGAAGAGGTCACGGCTAAAATTTTTGAGCAGTGGAATTTAGAGATAGAGCTTGGAAATTCTATCCTCTACTCAAACACTCCAGAAGAGGCACCTGACCATATAAAAGAGTACGCAAGGGCACTAAAAGTGGTAAAAACAGCGGTTAATATCTTTAACCAGCTTGACGATGTGAGCGTAAATAACGCAACACTTCTTATAAACGAATATGGCTTTGAGAGAGATACATTTTTAATGGCTGTTAGCAAAGTCAAAGACAATTTGTGAAAGAATTTTTAACATCACTTCTCGTTGGCATCAAAGAAAAAGAGATATCAAACGAAGATAAAGAGGTCTTGCGTAATCTCCTAAATCTTGGTGCCGTAAGCTCTCATAAAGATAAATTTTACCTAAACAACGGCTATGTCTGCGGCAAGCTAGACATCAGCCAAAATGCAACTGGCTTTATCATGCCATTTGACAAGCGCTTCAAGCAAGATATCATCGTCGAAAATAAAAATTTAAACAACTCTCACCTTGGCGATATCGTGCTAGCAAAGCTTTTGCCGCTTAAGAAAAAACGCCAAAGCGCTAAGATAGTGATGAGCCTAAAGCTTGCAAATGAGACAAGCGTGGTCTATACAAAACGCTTTGGGGCGGCCATTTTAGGGGTAAATTTAAAAACAGGGTTAAGCACAACCCTAAAGGCAACACAAAAAAGCCTAAAGATGCTCCCGCTTGGGACGCTACTAAAGATAAACAACCTAAACAACGAAATAGTCGATGTTTTAGGAAATTTAGAAGATCCGCTAAGCGATGAGAAAATTTCGCTTGCTATTTATAATAAAAACGATAAATTTAGCGAGGCTTGCGAGCTTGAAGCAAAGGCATTTGGCGATGAAGTCGATGCTAGCATGTATCCAAACAGAGTTGATCTAAGAAATTTAGAGTTTTGCACGATCGATCCAGTCGATGCCAAAGACTTCGACGATGCCATATATTTTGATGAGAAAAAGCGCGAAATTTACGTAGCAATCGCCGATGTAAGCGAGTATGTGACCGCGTATAGCGCCATTGATAGCGAGGCTAAAAAAAGAGGCTTTTCTATCTACTTTCCGCACATTTCAGTGCCGATGTTACCAAGAGCACTTAGTGAAAATATCTGCTCGCTAAAACCAGACGTGCCACGCCTTGCATTTTGTTTTAAAATTTCACTCGATGCAAACAACGAGGTAAAAAAAGAGGAGCTTTTTGAGGCGATCATCCTTTCAAAAAGGCGCTTTAACTACGATGAGATCGATGAAATTTTAGAAGGCAAAAGAGAGTGTGAAATTTCATGGATCAAGCCACTTTTTAAACTCACCACGAAGCTTCGCAAAAAAAGGCTTTTGCACGCATTTGACTTTAGGACAAAAGAGCTTAGAATGAGCCTTGATGACGAGGGTCAAATTTCGCAAACTAGGTTTGAAAGTGACTCCGACTCACACAGACTAGTCGAGGACTGCATGCTTTTAGCAAATAAAGCCGCCGCAAAGCTCATCACAAAAGGCGTTTTTAGAAACCACGCTTCGCCTGATTTTAAAAAGATAGATACCTTGCTTGAGGACTTGCAGCTTTTGGGGCTTGACTTTGCCTACGAGAGCGACCTTGCAAATTTAATAAGAAAGATCCAAACAAAGGCCGATGAAATGGGCAACCGCGAAGAGATAGATAAGCTCATCATCAAGTCTCAAAAAAAGGCTGAATACTCAAGTGAAAATTTAGGCCACTTTGGGCTTGGATTTGATAGATACACGCACTTTACAAGCCCTATTAGACGCTATTCTGACCTTATTTTACACAGACTCTTAAAGGCTAAAATTTCAAAAGATGAGAAGCTTTACAACTTCTTGCTTTTAAACATCCAAAGCACCTGCGCAACCTTAAGCGAGCTTGAAAGAGAGGCCGACAAGGTAGCCTATGACTTTATGGATAGGAAATTTGCACGCTGGGCAGCTGCAAACATCGGCAAAGAGGTGCGCTGCTACGTGAGCGAAAACCAAAATGTTTTGGTCGCTAAGCTTGATGATTACTTTGTTGGAGCTAGGATTTTCATCACTGGATACAGCGCAAATTTACTTCAAAAGCTTGTCGTAAAGATCACAGAGGCCGACATCGCGAGCGCTAAAATTTTTGCAAAAGTAGTAAGAAAGATCGATGTATAGAAAAGATTTAGAGCTAAATTTAGCAAATGCAAATTTAAGCAACTACTTCTTGCTTTTTGGGGCGGATGAGTTTCAGATAGAGCTTTTTGGCAAGGAAATTTTGAGCTTTTACTCAAGCGAAGATGCAAATTTATTAAGCCTTTATTTTGACGAGTACAACTACGCTCAAGCAAGCTCTCACCTAAGCGAGCAGTCGCTTTTTGGCGGCAAAAATATCCTCTATGTAAAAAGCGACAAAAAGATCCCGGCAAAAGAGCTAAAAGAGCTCATCTCGCTTTGCTCAAAAAGCCATGACAACTACTTTTTGTTCGAGCTTTATGAGGCTGATATGAAGCTAGTTTTTGATACGCAAAAGACATTTGGGACAAATTTTGCTAGATTTTTTAAGCCCTCAAACCCAGATGAAGCGATAAATTTACTAGCCAAAAGCTCAGCTAAAATAGGTCTAAATATAACCAAAAATGCACTTTATGAGCTTTATTTTACACATAATGAAAATTTATACCTTGCAGCAAGCGAGCTTACAAAACTAAAGAGCCTAAACATCCACATCGAACAAGACGATGTAAAAAGGCTAGTTTTTGGACTTGGTGGGATAAATTTTGACGATTTTTTCAATAAATTTATGGCTCTAAAAGATATAAAAAACGACTTTTTTACCTACTTAGAAGATCCAAATTTTAATGAAATTTTACTTTTAAACTCACTTTACAAAGCTTTTTTTAGGCTATTTAAAATTTACTCTTACATCAAGATAAATGGCCGCTTAAATTTAGACAAAGCGATCGGCTATCAGCCACCTGTAAATGTGGCAAATTTACTAAAAGCAAATAGCTTAAAGCTAAGCTTAAATGCCTATTTAGAGATATTTAAAACGCTAAATTTAGCCGAGCTAGAGCTAAAAACAAATACAAAAATGGATAAAGAAATTTTCGTTTTATCAACCATTTTAAATCTGCAACACCTCATATCAACAGCAAATATTAAGTAAATTTAAGCTAAAATCCACCCTTGCTTAATGCAAAATCCTTGCTCACAAAGTGAGCTAAATATCCATAAGGAGAAAAAATGAAACATTACGAGCTTTTATTCATTCTTAAGCCGACATTGACGGAAGAGGAAGTTAAAGCTAAGGTTGATTTCGTAAAAGAAGTCATAACAAAAAACGGCGGCGAGATCGCTACTGTCGTTGAGATGGGCACTAGAAAGCTAGCTTATACCATCAAAAAATATGAGCGTGGAACATATTTTGTTATCTACTACAAAGCTCCACCAGCACTTCTTGCAGAGCTTACAAGAAACGTAAGGATTACAGAAGATATCATAAGATTTTTAAGCGTTAAATATGAAAACAAACGCGAAATCGCAGCTTGGGAAAGACTTTGCAAAGGTATCAAGCAAACTATAAAAAAAGAACCTCGCGAGCCAAGAGCACCACGCGAGCCAAGAGCTGAAAAAGTAGACGAGCAAACATTTACAGAAGAATAATCAAGGATAAAAAATGTTCAATAAAGTAGTATTAGTTGGAAATTTAACCAGAGATATAGAGCTTAGATATACTACTAGCGGCGTTGCCATAGGAAATTCTAGTATAGCTGTGACACGCAAAATCACCTCAAATGGGGAAAGAAGAGATGAGACTTGCTTTATTGATATATCATTTTTTGGCAAGAGTGCAGAGATAGCAAACCAATATCTCAACAAGGGATCGAAGCTGCTTATCGAAGGAAGACTCAAATTTGATCAGTGGACCGACAATAACGGACAAAATCGTTCAAAACACTCTATCGCCGTTGAAAGCATGGAGATGCTTGGCTCAAATAACCAAACGCAACAAGGCGGATACTCTATGAATAGCCAAAATAGCGGTGGCTACGGACAGCAAGGCGGATATCAAAATAACCAATATAACCGCCAACAAGAAGCTAGACCACAAGCTGCGCCGCAAAGAAAGCAAGAGAGTTATTCAGAAGTTCCTGATATAGACGTTGATGCTGATAGTTTCAACAATGAAGAAATACCGTTTTAATTTTAAAGGATAAAAAATGGCAGAAAAAAGAAAATATTCACGCAAATATTGCAAATTTACAGAAGCAAAAATTGATTTTATAGACTACAAAGACACTTCACTTTTGAAGTATTGCTTGTCAGAGAGATTTAAAATCATGCCAAGACGCCTAACTGGCACATCAAAAAGATACCAAGAGATGGTAGAAAAAGCGATCAAGAGAGCTCGCCACGCAGCTATCATACCTTACATAGTTGATCGCAAAGACGTAGCTTCAAATCCTTTTGAAGGTCTATAATCCATAAATTTTAGCCCTTTCTTGGGCTAAAATTTCAAAAACTATTTTTAATCACTTCATTACAAATTTAAATATTTATTTTAATTAATATCAAAATTAAGAATACATGTCACCCATAAGGTAGCTAATCATTAATTATATTTTTTATATTTCAAGAACTATTTTACGTTTTGCAATCAAACAAATAACGCAGATAAATTTAGTAATTTTTGGAGATAGAATTTATTGTTTTTTATCTTTCTCAGTCTGGACTTTATCTAGCTTTATATATCCCATTTCAACTAGTTTGTTATAAATTTGAGAGATCTTTGGTCCAGCAGCGCTACCACCGTGACCGCCGTGTTCGACAACCATCGTGATGACGTATTGTGGATCCTCAAAAGGCGCATAGGTCGTCATCCACGCGTGAGATCTTTGCAGATACGCCATATCCTCCTCTTTCATACGTTTCTTTTCAGTTTGCGAGATGCCAACGACCTGAGCGGTTCCAGTCTTTGCCGCAACCTTTACAAGACTTCCCACAAAGTGCCTATTTGCCGTACCTCTTGGGTGATTTGCCACCTCATACATCGCATGCCTAATGGCGGGTAGCTGTGACTTCTCAAACGGTGTAAAAGCATCATCTGTTGGCGTAAAATCAACATCCTTGCCATCGATGCTCTTTAAAAAATGTGGCGTCACATTTAGCCCAGTTGCAAGGCCTGCTGTGTATTTAGCCACCTGCATAGGCGTGACTAGAAAATTTCCCTGTCCGATAGAGGTGATGAGCGTCTCGCCTTGAAACCACGCCTTGCCATACTTCCTCATCTTCCATTCCCTGCTTGGCAAGGTCCCCACAAACTCATTTGGCAAATCAACCTCCGTTTTTCTACCAAAGCCCATACGCTCAAGTATCGGCACAATGGCGTCTATGCCGATCTTTTGACTACCCTTGTAAAAATAGTCATCGCAACTCTCTCTAATGGCCGTGTTCATATTGACCGTGCCATGACCATGCGAGTTCCAGCAGCGAAATTTACGCCCTCCAAGCTCATACGAGCCACTGCAAAAAAAGCTATCATATTTGTTCATGCCATTGTCCAAAAAAGCAAGCGCCATACCCATTTTTATGACAGATCCTGGCGGATAGAGGCCGTTTATTAGCTTATTTGTAAATGGGTGATCGACGTTTTTTACAAGCTCTTCCCACTCAGCCTGAGAAATCCCAAGCACAAACGGATTTAGATCATACTCAGGAAAGCTTCCTGCTGCGATGATGGCGCCATCTTTTAGGCTCATAACTATGACGCTTCCTGCATCCTTACCAAAGACATCAGCGACGAACTGCTGCAGCTCAAGATCGACGGCGAGCTTTATGTTTTGACTTTGTGGCGCTTGATAGCTCACCTGCTCGATCTCCTCATTTAGCGCATTTACCTTGATCTTTTTAAAGCCTTGAATTCCTTGCAAGATAGGGTTATAAAAGCGCTCGACGCCACTTCTGCCAATATAGTTTGTAAGCTTTGTCAAGGGGTCATTTTCCATATCTTTTTGATTTGCCCTACCGACGTAGCCGATGATGTGAGAAGCTAGGTCGTTGTATGGATAGTGGCGTTTTGATGCGGGTCTTATCTCTAAATTTTCACGCAGAGAAAGGGGCGCAAAAAATGGCAGAAATTTATCATAATCAACAAATTCGACCACGTTTATAAAGTCTTGGTTGTAGGCTGAGTCGTTTTTGATATATTCATTTTTAAGCTTAGTGACGTTTAGATCACCAAATAGCGAGCCGATATAGGCTAACTCGTCGTCTAAAATTTTCACCTTTTTATTAGCGCTAAGGTGCGGCTTTACATAGATAGAAAAGCCAAGGCGATTGACCGCCATAGGCTTGTCGTGTGCATCAAAGATGATGCCTCTAACTGGCGGTATGTAGATAGTTTTTATCGCATTTTGCTCGGCGATCTCGTTGTAATAAGTATTTGAATTGACACTTAGGTGGTAAATCCGCCCCAAAAGCATGATCCAAAAAAGAGCGATCACGCCAAAAACGATACGCATCCTCATAGCACTTTATCCCTAAAAAGCACGATAGCAAGCACACTTTCAAGCGCTATGAAAAATAGATACTCTGTGCTAAAAGTCAAATTTGGCTCGTTTAAGACGTAGGCAAAAAGGTTATTTACAAGAAAAGTTAGCACATAGCCAGAGGCGACAAAGATGATGAGCAGGCAGTTTCGCCATTTCATCGTCGTATAGAGCCAGTCTAGCACGAAGTTGTAAAATAGCAAAAACGCAATGATCGTTGAGAAGAGATAAAAGCCATGAATTTGCTCGGCAAAGACCAAAAAAACGAGTGAAAAATACCACGAAGGCTTAAACTCATCATACTGCTTTTGCTTTCTTGAATACTCCAAAATCATATAGGTAAAAAAGATGCCAATAAGTGGCGGCAAGAAGCCAAACTGCGTAGTTGCGATCTCGTAAGAGAGCAAAAAAATGACCCACCAAAAGCCTTTAAAAATTTTAATATCTAAGCTGCTTATGGTTTGCATTTTACCTACCAAGAGCGTGGTTTATGATAGCTTCCCGTGCCTTGTCGATACCGCTTTTGCTGAGTGTCGAGACCAAAATGCCACTTGGGTCAAATTTCATTATCGCACTCTTTTGGCTTTGATTTAGCTTGTCGCTTTTTGTGTATAAATTTAAGATTTTCTGATCAGCTCTTAAAAAGCTTTTTAGGTATGAATCCACGTTTACGTCGATGTCTAAGTCAAAATGTCTAGCGTCGATTAGATGTATAAAAAGTCTGATGTCGCTTCTAAATTTCAAAAACTCATCTAAATTTTTGCGCCACTCGTCGTGTCTTGACTTTGCAACTTTTGCGTAGCCAAAGCCTGGTAGATCGACCAAGATGAGCTTAAATTTCTCTTTTTCACTCTCTTCTTTTTCCTCACAAAACTCAGCCTCAAAGAAATTTATAAGCTGCGTTTTGCCCGGCGTAGACGAGCTTTTGGCTAAATTTTTTTGATTTACAAGTGCGTTTATGAGGCTACTTTTACCCACATTTGACCTACCCAAAAAGACCACCTCGCTTGTCACAAAGCTTGGAGCCTCCTTTATGCTTGGGCTTGATGTGATAAATTTAGCGCTCAAGGCTCTTATCACTTGGTTTTATCCTCGATCTGAAAGATAAATTTAACCGGTTTCTTCTCGTCGCTATTTACGCTATATGTGCCATCTTTTTGATTGACCACGATCTTTTCGCCATAGACATTTTTATCAGTCTCCACTTCGTGCAAATAGCCATTGCCAGTTACTGTGTATATCTGCTTTGCTGGCTCGTATGTGAGCGTATCGCCCTTGCCGTCATAGTGCTTATCTTTCATGAAAATTTTAGCTCTGGCGTTGCCTGTGGCTACATATTTTACTGGCTGGCGCTTTTTATCAAAATGCACAACGACTTTGTTTGCCTTTAGCTCATCGTATGAGCCTTTTTTGATATTTACATTGCCTACAAATTCACTGATCTGCTTGTTTTCGTCAGCAAAAAAATCGTTTGATGTGATCTCAACCTGCTCTGCATTTAAAAATGTAAAGCCCAAAATCATTGCTAAAATCGCTGCTTTTCTTCTACCCATGCCCTTAACCCTTTTATCTGCGTTTGTTTTTTATTTAGATCGTAGCTTCCGCTCTCGCCTAGTGCCCTATCGCCGTTTCTAGTGACTGTGAAATTTGCCTCTGATCTTACTATTTTTGTCTTTGTGTTATATATAACTTCATCGCTTTTAAATTTCAAACTATCGTTGTTTTCATAGTTTGCATTTTTTTGAAAGATTATCTCATCGTTTTGCGAGATAGCCTTGTCTGAGCTTAGAAAATGTCTTAAATTTCCCCTTAAAATTCTCGCTTTAAAGTCTAAAAATTCATCCCTATCGCTATATCTGTTTAGCTCGTCACTCTCATAAACTCCGCTTATCTTGGTCGAGTTTATCTCATAATCAACCACGTCATTTACCTGCATATTTGATATCTTGGTATCAACCTTTAGCACGTTTGCTAGGTATGGGTCTTGAGCCGCTAAAAATATCATCACAGCACTAAAAATGGCCACGACGAAGTAGAAAATTTTTACAACCAACGCTTAGACCACTCATCATATAAATTTTCTGATTTTATGATCATCTCGATCATCTCTCTAACAGCGCCATTGCCACCTTTGTGCTTTAGCTTTGTCTTTACATCAAGCTCTTTAATGGCATCTTTTGGCTTAAAGCTCCATGCAACTGCGTCTAAAATTTTATAGTCGTTATAGTCATCACCGATAGCTGCTGCGTTTTTAAAGCTAAGCCCTTCAAATTTTAATATCTCGCTTGCTACTTCAAATTTATCGCCAACGCCTTGATAGACGTGATTTATCTTTAGATCCTCAGCCCTTCGCTCAACGATAGCCGACTTTCTGCCAGTGATGATAGCTACTTTCTTGCCAAGCTTTAGCCAGCTCTCTATCGCGTAGCCATCTTTTACATCAAAAAATTTAAGCTCTTCGCCGTTTGCATTGTAGATGATCTTGCCATCAGTGAGGCACCCATCAACGTCTAAAAATATAATTTCTATCATAAAACGCCCTTAGTGCTTGGAGTGCCGATCCTTGCGTTTTTAGCAAGCGCTCTGCGGAGTGCTACAGCAAATGATTTAAACGTTGCTTCGATGATGTGATGAGTGTTTTTGCCACGAATTTGATTTAGATGAAGAGTGATGGCTGAATTTATGGCAACTGCTCTAAAAAACTCCTCCACAAGCTCAGTGTCAAACTCGCCAACTTTGGCATTTTCATTAAAATTTTCATATACAAGGTAAGCCCTGTTACTAAGATCTAGCGCGCAAAAAACAGCCGCCTCATCCATAACAACACTAGCCTCGCCAAACCTCTCAACACCGCTTAATGGATATAAAGCCTCTCTTAAAAGCTGTCCTAAAACTATGCCTACATCCTCGACGCTGTGGTGAAAATCCACATGCGTGTCGCCCTTGCATGAAATTTCAAGATCGAGCAAAGAGTGCTTGGTAAAAGCTTCAAGCATATGGTCAAAAAAGCCAATGCCTGTGCTTATCTTTGCAACCCCAGAGCCGTAAATTTTGAGCTTCATTGAGATTTGCGTCTCTTTTGTATTTCTAGTTAGTTCTAAAATTTCCTCTCTCACGCCCTAACCTCTTACTATAAATGCGCCTTGGAATTTACCGCTTCTTGCGTAATCCCTAGCCTCGTCCTCGCTTCTAAAGCCATTTAAAAATACCCTATAAATGGTTGAGCCATCTATCGTAAATGTCTTAACGACTGATCTATAACCATCTATGCTTTTATGCTCTCTTTGGTATCTGTTTGCGCCTTCAAGGTTTTTAAACGAGCCAATTTGTACCATAAAATCTCCACCCACAACGCGTTGCTCTGATGAGATCACGATACCGCCAACTGGGGCCGTTGGAGAGACTGGATTTGGCACTTTTATGCCAGTGCTTGTTGGTTTTGTTGGTTGTGCGCTAGCGGTTGTAACAGCGTTAATGTCTTCATTAAAGCCGATAACCTCCATACTAACTGGAGCTGTACCAGTGCCGATGACATCGAGCTTCATCGCAGCTGCTTTTGAAAGGTCAAGCACCCTGTCAGCCACAAAAGGTCCTCTATCATTTACACGCACGATGACGCTTTTTTGATTTCTTAAATTTGTTACTTTAAGTATTGTATTCATCGGCAAAGTCTTATGCGCCGCAGTCATATTATACATATTATAAACTTCGCCATTAGATGTTGTTTTGCCGTGAAAATTTGGACCATACCAACTTGCCGTTCCGCTGGCTTTATCGCCGACACTTACGACTGTCGGATAGTATGTTTTGCCATTTATCGTGTATGGTCTCATTGTTGCTTTTTGAACTGAGGCGGAGTTGTTGCCTCTTACATTAGTTGGGCCACTTGGAGTAAATGGAGCCCCGCTCCAAGAACAACCAGTGATTAGAAGTGTAAAACTTAGTCCTAAGTAGAAATTTAGGCTCTTACGGTATGACAATATTTGCTCCGACATTTAAATTTGAACTAGCCAAAGAATTTGCATCTTTTATATCTTTTTCGCTTACATTAAATTTCTTTGATAAAGATGCGATTGTATCGCCTGTTTGAACTACGTAGTTGTGAGATTTATTTTGAGTAGAAAAAGGGATTATTAGTTTTTGATTATAACTTACTGCGTTTGTGCTAAGCTCGTTGTAGTCCTTGATCGCTCTGTGACTAACGCCTGTCTTTTTAGAGATAGAAAGCAAGGTCTCGCCTTTTTTGACAGTGTATGCGTAGAAGTTATTTTTGCCATTAAATGGTTTGAAATTATCTGAGAAAAGTTGCTTTTTATTTTCAGGGATATAAACGTAATAATCTTTTAAAGTTGGAGGAGTAAATACAAATTTTAAATGTGGGTTATTACTTTTCATTTTTTTTGTGCTAAGACCGATGCTATCGCCTATCTGAGCTAAATTTGTACCGCCAGGCACTTTTACTTTCGTAAGTCTTAATCCGCCATTTATGTTTAGCAAAGATGACTCTTTAGATATCAAAAAGTCCGCATCTTTTGCTATATATGCTGCTCTTAAAATTTTAATGATGAAATTTCTAGTCTCAGCTGGGAGGTATTTTTTCTCAGCGTCAAGAAGTGTGACAAGATCGTCTGTACCAGCTTTTTGTATAGCTTTTTTTAGCGCACCATCGCCGCAGTTATATGCCATTGCTGCCAAGTACCATTTGCCAAATTGATTTTTAAGTGATCTTAGATAGTTTGTAGCTGCGACAGTTGATTCAACCGGATCTTTTCTCTCATCGGTGTATTGACCTACTTTTAGGCCGTGAATTCTTGCTGTTTGCTCCATAAACTGCCACATACCAGTAGCTTTAGCGTTTGAAACAGTGTGATTTGAAAAGCCTGACTCTATCATCGCTAGATAGAAAAACGACTCAGGCACGCCTGATTTTTTGATCTGCTCTTTAATCATTGGTATATACATATAGCCATTTTTCAAGGCATCTGTAAATGTTCTTACCTGTGAGTTTTGTATGCCTTGTCTCATCTTTGCATAGTGAGAAGTTTTCATAAAGCTAGCATCGATGTCTAGCTCCTTTAAAATTTTAACCTGAGTGTCATAAGAGCTCTTCTCAGGGGCGTTTGCTAGTAGCAAGGTGCTACATGCAAATAATAAAAATATCTTAAGCATTGCTTTCATTTCTATCCTTTTTCGTGTCAAAGCTTAATGATGCTAGCATCTTAAGCAAGCACAATGCCCAAAATTTAGGCAAAGCACTTAAATAACCTTTTGGCATTATTTGAAGTCGTTTTGCAAACTACTTCAAATTCAAGGTTTAAAATTTCAGCTATCTTTTTAGCAACAAATGTCGTAAACGCCGGCTCATTTCTCTTACCACGATTTGGTTCTGGCGTGAGATAAGGGGCGTCAGTCTCTATCAATACCCTATCAAAAGGAATTTTTGGCAGAATTTCAACTAAATTCTTAGCGTTTTTAAATGTCAAAACGCCACCTATGCCAAAGTAAAAATTCCCAAATTTACAAAGCTCCAAAAGAAGTGGCGAAGCATTATAACAATGCAAAACCGCTCCAGCTTCAAGCTTTGGCGCATACTCTTTTAAGATGTTAAAAGAGTCCTCATTAGCCTCTCTGATGTGGAGGATAACGGGTTTTTTTAACTCAACTGCCAAATCAAGTTGAGCTAAAAAAACACGTTTTTGATCAGCTTTTTCTCTTAGCTTTTCATCTTCATCTTTTGGCAAGCGGTAGTAGTCAAGCCCACATTCGCCGATAGCCACGCACTTTTTGTCTTTGGCAAATTCTCTTAAAGTCTCTATATTAAAATTTTCTTTATCATAGGGATGAACCCCAACGGCAAAGAAAATATCATTTTTTTCGTGCGCTATTTTAGCCGCTTTTGGTAAATCATTAATATCAGCTCCAGGGATAATAAAGCCTTTTAGCCCTAAATTTCTGGCTTCAGATAAAATTTGCTCTAGGTCAAAATCATAAACTTTACTATCCAAATGACAATGCGTATCTATAATCATAAAGCTATTTCTACCCTATTTCTGCCATTTTCTTTTGCGACATAAAGCGCTGAGTCACAAGCTTCGAGCATATCATCTATCTCGCAGTGACCTTTTCCAAAAGATATGCCGATAGAGACGGTCACTCTTACGATCTTATCTTTTATAATTACCTCATTTTCAGCCACTTTTGCTCTTAAATTTACAAAAAATTTAATTGCCTCCTCTTTTGCTATCTTTTTAAGAACGACACAAAATTCCTCACCACCAAACCTAGCGACTACATCTCTTCCTTTTGTGTTGTCAGTCAGTATCTTTGCGAGTGATTTTAGTATCTTGTCACCACCATCATGTCCGTATGTGTCATTTATCTTTTTAAAGTGATCTATATCAAGCATAGCAAATGCATAAGGCTCATCAAGCTCTTCAGCCGCTTGGACGTACTCTTCTATATCTTGATAAAAAAATCTTCTATTGTAAGCGCCAGTCAAAAAGTCGCGGTTGGCAAAATTTGCTATCTTATTTATATTTTCCATCGCCTCAATGGTGTTATTTACACGGCAAATGAGCTCTTCTTTTGAAAATGGCTTTGCTATAAAGTCGCTAGCTCCATTTTTTAAAAATATCGAAGCATCAGTCTTTTCGCTAGGCGAGGTCATGACGATCACGCCAAGGTGGTTTTTATCTTTCTCTTTTCTAACCTCTTTTAAGACTTCTAAACCATCTTTGACAGGCATTCTATAGTCAGTTATGATTAAATTTATATCAGGATTATCAGCAAAATAGCTCATCGCCTCTTCGCCGTGAGCTGCTGCTAGGACCTTAAACTGAAGACTAGTTAAGATTTTTTTTATCATATTTCTAAAAGGCAGCGAGTCCTCAACGACAAGGACTTTGTATTGTCTATTTTTGCTTAGTCTATTTATCATTTGAAAGATATAGTTGATATCATCCATGTTGCCTTTATAGACGTAATCAACTATATCTTTGTTTATAAAAAATTCTTTCGTCTTATCATCGATGCTGCCAGTTAAAACGATAGCACAGAGCCCTTGTGCAAGGACGTAATCAACGATCTCACCATTTGGTGCGTCGGGCAAATTTAGATCCAAGATAGTCATAAAATAATCTTTGCCGTGCTCGCTAATAAGCATCTTGGCTTCGGCAAAATCATACGCAACGTCGATCGCCATATCCTCAATGCTCTTTTCCATCTGCATGACGATTAGCTTAGCAAGTGCCTTATTATCATCAACTACTAGAATTCTTTCCATATTATTCCTGCGATTTTTTATTAAACTAGCTCGGATTTTAACAAATAAACCTAATCACAAAGCTTAAATTTAAAACTTAAATTTCAAGCTATTTTAAAAGTCCTTTTGCAAAATTTATCGCCTCTTCGCTGATATGCTCGCCACTTATCATACGTGCAAGCTCATTTACACGCTCCTCTTTGTCAAGCTCTCTTACGACTGAGCTCTCACCGTCGCGCTCTACTAAAAAGTGCGAATTTGCCTTTGAGCTAAGCTGTGGCTGGTGAGAAATGGCAAAAATTTGATAAAAATTTGCAAGCTTAAGCAAGACATTTGCGATGCTCATCGCCTCTTTTCCGCTTAAATTTGCATCTATTTCGTCTAAAATGATGACATCACCGCCCGTTTTTGTGATCTCACTAGAGGCAGCTATAAAGGCTAGCCTTAGGCGGTTTAGCTCGCCTGAGCTTAAATTTTTAAGCGAGGTCTCGTTTAAATTTAGAAAAATTTCATCAAGACCCAAGATATCAAGCTTTTTGCCCCCGATCCTTAGCGTGATATCTGGCATATAAAGCTCTTTTAGGTATAAATTTATCATCGCTTCAAGCTCTTTTAAATTTACGCTCCTTGCCTTGCTTAAAGTGCTGGCTAGCTCATTTGCCTTTTTGCTTAAAATTTCAAATTTCTTCTCTAGCTCACTCTTTTCAAAGCTTAAATTTTCATATCTAGCAAGTTCTTTTTCCTTTTTATCAAGCGCCTCTAGCGCCTCCTCCTCGCTGCCATAGCGCCTAATGATGGCATTAAGAGCTTCTATCCTATCAAGCACGCTCTCCACGTCGATATCGTCAAGCTCCTCCATATTTAGGCTATCTCTTGCGACCCTTAGTTCATTCATCGCATCTTCAAAAAAGCCATTATCAAGGTCGCTGATGCTTAGCGCCTCATTTACGCTGTGCTCTAGCTCAAATATCCGCTCAGCTCTAGCCCACGCCTCATTTATCTTATCTTTTTTACTAAGCCTTTTTTTAGTCTCCATAAGCTCTTCAAACTCGCCTTTTTTAGGCCCAACGCTTCTTATCTTCTCGATCTCAAAGCTGGCAAGCTCCTTTAGCTCCTCGACCTTTTTCTCTTCCTCTTTTATAATGGCTAGCTCTTTTGAAATTTTAGAAAATTCTAAAAACGCCTCTTCAAATTCCTGCTTTATCTCTTTAAATTTCTCATTTTTTGAAATTTCTAGCCTATCAAGCAAATTTAGAAATTTCTCATTTTCAAATTCATTTGCCTCTTTTGCCGAGAGATATTTGATGTGCTCGCGCGCCACTTGGGCTAAATTTCTCTTTGAGATGGCTTGTTGGTTTATAAAATACCTCGTGCTCTTATCTTTTAAAAGCTTGAAAATATTGACCTCTTCGTTTTCTATGCCAAACTCATCAAGCTCAAATTTGTGTTCTACGTCAGCTTCTATTAGCCTTGCTTCGCTATCTTTTAGCCCAAAAACAGCCATTATAGCGCTCATCAGCACCGACTTACCAGCGCCGCTAACACCCGTAAATACGCTAAGACCCTCTTTGAAATTTAGCTCGACATTTTTAAAATTTAGATAATCCTTAATCAAAATTCGATCAATCATTATAACCCCAGTGAAGTTTCTCTTTTAAAATTTGAAAATAATCCCTGCCGATGTGGCGTATTAGCCTAGCTTTTTTGTCGCTCAGACTCATGCTGACGGCTGAAATTTTACTCATATCAAAGCGGTCTTGGCCGTCTATAACTAAAATGGCGTCGCTATTTGTTCTAAATTTAACCGTGTGATTTTTGGTAAGCACGACTGGACGCTGCGTGAGCGAGTGCGAGCAGATGGGAGTTAGCGCAAAGACCTCGCTTAGCGGATATATAATCGGGCCATTTGCGCTCATATTATATGCCGTGGTACCAGCAGGTGTCGCCACTATGACACCGTCTCCAAAATATGAGTTAAAATACTTTTCATTTAAAAGTGCCTCGATATGCGTCATCGAGCCGCCATTTTTACTAACGATGACCGCGTCGTTAAATGCTATCTTTTGCTCAGTTTTGCCATCATTTTTATGAAGCGTCACATCAAGCATAAAAGGCGTTTCTACCTCAAATTTATCATCAAAAAAGTCTTTAAAAAACTTCTCACTCTCATTTATCGTGATATCCGTTAAAAAGCCTAGCCTACCAGCGTGTATGCCTAGGATTAGCGGCGAGATGTGAGCTAGCTTTCTGCAAGTTGAAATGATCGTGCCATCGCCACCAAGCGTAATAAGAAATTCGCACTCTTTGGCTAGTTTTATCAGCTCAAAGCCACTTTTTTCTACCTGCTTTGCACAGCTTTTTTCAAGCAAAATTTCTGCGTTATACTTTTTTAAAATTTTTTCTAGCTTTGCTAAATCCTGCTTAAATAATGGATAATCTTTCGCGATAAGTCCCACTTTTTTGGCGTCTGTGGTATTAAATTTTTGTTCATTTTTCATAGAAATGATTGTAACATATTTTATTTTAACAAAGCTTTTCAAAAGAAAAAAGCGATTATAATTGCCTAAAAAACATTGCAAAGGAGCATTTTATGCGAAGTCATTATTGCACCGATCTTAGCAAAGCTGATATCGGCAAAGAAGTAATACTTTGTGGCTGGGCAAACACATATAGAGACCACGGCGGCGTTGTTTTCATCGACTTAAGAGACGTTAGCGGGCTTATACAATTAGTTTGTGACCCTGCTGACAGCAAAGAAGCACACGACGTGGCTGCAAAAGTAAGAGATGAATATGTCTTAAAAGCAAAAGGAAAAGTAAGAGCTAGGGGCGAAGGACTAACCAATCCAAAGTTAAAAACTGGCGAGATAGAGGTGATAGTAAGCGAGCTCATCATCGAAAATCCAAGCGAGCCACTACCATTTATGATAGGCGATGAGAGCGTAAATGAGGACATCAGGCTAAAATACCGCTTTTTAGACCTTAGAAGCGAGCGTTTGCAAAATATCTTTAAAATGCGTTCTCGCGCAGCGATCGCAGCTAGAAACAGCCTAGATAAAATGGGCTTTATCGAGTTTGAAACTCCAGTTTTAACACGCGCAACTCCAGAAGGTGCGAGAGACTACCTAGTGCCAAGCCGCGTGTATCCAGGCCAATTTTACGCGCTCCCGCAAAGCCCACAGCTATTTAAACAGCTTTTAATGTGTTCTGGCTTTGATAAGTATTTTCAGATAGCAAAATGCTTCCGCGACGAGGACTTAAGGGCTGATCGCCAACCAGAATTTACTCAAATAGATATCGAAATGAGCTTTGTCGAGCAAGAAGATATCATAAATATGGCTGAAACGATGCTAAAAGATATCTTTAAAGCCTGCGGACACGACATCAAAACGCCATTTAGACGCATGAGCTATAAAGAGGCGACCGAGACTTACGGCTCAGACAAGCCCGATCTTAGATATGATCTAAAAATGATCGACGTGATCGATATTTTCGAGCGCTCAAGCAATGAAATTTTTAGCGGGATCGCAAAAGATAAGAAGAAAAACCGCATAAAAGCGCTAAAAGTGCCAAATGGCGACAACATCTTTAGTAAGCGCGAGATGAATAGATTTGAGGAATTTGTACGTAAATTTGGTGCTCAAGGCCTTGGCTACTTCCAGATGAAAGAAGATGGTTTAAAAGGCCCGCTTTGCAAATTTTTTGAGCAAAGCGATCTTGACGAGATAGTCTCAAGATGTGAGCTAAAAGTTGGCGACGTCGTATTCTTTGGTGCTGGCAAGAAAAAAATCGTGCTTGATTATATGGGACGATTTAGAATTTTCCTAGCTGAGCAAATGGGCATCATCGATCAAAATAAGCTTGAGTTTTTATGGGTGCTTGACTTCCCAATGTTTGAGCAAAATGACGATGGCAGCTACTCTGCGATGCACCATCCATTTACTATGCCAAAAAATATAGACGAGCCTGATCTTGAAGATATCCTCTCTATCGCTCACGACGTCGTGCTAAACGGCTTTGAGCTTGGCGGCGGAAGCATAAGAATTCACAAAAACGACATCCAACAAAAAGTCTTTAAGCTTCTTGGCATAGATGAAGCCGAGCAGCGTGAGAAATTTGGCTTCTTGCTTGATGCCTTGACATTTGGTGCGCCTCCACATGGTGGTATCGCGATCGGCTTTGACAGATTAAATATGCTTGTAAATAAAGCAAGCTCGATCCGCGACGTCATAGCCTTCCCTAAAACGCAGCGCGCTCAGTGCCCACTCACAAAGGCACCAAGCTACGCTAGCAACGAACAACTTAGGGAGCTAGGACTAAGGATAAGAGAAAAAGAGCAAAAGGCTTAAAATTTGCCTTTAAAAAGAGATGGAATTTTGTCTTTAGATATTTTTCTTAGACAAATTCCCATCCTAAAATTTAAATTTATAAAAAAGATGCCTCCGACTTGGCGGCTAATTAAATCAAAACTTGCCTAAGTAGTTTAAGATGATTTTTGTGGTTGCGACGTAAAATTTTGCGCAGATAGAACACTTAGTTCATCAAGCTAAATTTTACTAGCTCCGCAAAAAGCGCTCAAAAGACAAAGGCAATAAAAGGGAAAAAATGAAGAATTTATTTTTAATCATAGGCGCTCCGGGCAGCGGCAAAACAACAGACGCATCACTCATCGCACAGCATGATGAGAAATTTGCACACTTTTCAACTGGCGATCTTTTAAGAGCTGAAGTAGCTAGCGGTAGCGAGCTTGGCAAACTAATAGACGGATTTATCTCAAAAGGAAATTTAGTCCCACTTGACGTTGTTGTAAATGCGATCGTCTCAGCTATCAAAAGCTCGAATAAATCAAACATCATAATCGACGGCTATCCAAGAAGCGTTGAGCAAATGACTGAGCTTGACAAAGTCTTAAGCGAGCAAGATGAAATTTCTCTAAAAGGCGTCATCGAAGTGGATGTTAGCGAGGACGTGGCAAGGGCTAGAGTGCTTGGCCGTGCAAGAGGCGCTGACGATAATAACGAAGTCTTTAACAACCGCATGAAAGTCTATCTTGATCCGATCAAACCTATCCGCAAATTTTACAGCGAAAAAGAGCTGCTTCACGTAGTAAATGGCGAGCGCGGCATAGACGAGATCGTAGCTGACATCAAAAATTTACTAGCTAAACTTATATAATTTACAGACCTTGCATCAAAAAGGTGCAAGGTTTTAAAACTTACCATTTATTAACACCAAAAATGTAATATCCTTTAAATTTAACAATCAACCCAAAAGGATAAAAATGAAAAAAATCTTCATCGCTTCACTGGCTGCTAGCATCGCAATGGCTGGAGGCTTTGTCTCAAATCATAAAAGCGAAAATGTTATAAGCGTAAAAGAGGCTTTAAAACTAAATGATGACGCAAAAGTCATGCTTGAGGGCAAGATAAAGTCACACATCAAATCAGACAAATATGAATTTGCCGATAAAAATGGCGATACTATCGTTGTTGAGATTGACAATAACAAGTGGGGCAATGTAACAGCTAACGAAGATACACTTTTAAGAATAAGAGGCGAAGTGGATAAAGACCTTACAAAAACGAAGATCGACATAGATGGCGTAGAGGTTGTAAGGTAGTTAAATTTACGAGTATTTAATGCAAAAAATACTAAAATCACGAAAATTTCTAACACAAAGGACGAATATATGGACGTTTCAAAGATCAAATTTGGCTCAAACCCAGATAAAATCAATGCCGTAATCGAAATACCTTATGGCTCAAATATCAAATACGAGATCGACAAAGATAGCGGTGCAGTCGTAGTTGATCGCGTGCTTTACTCAGCGATGTTCTACCCAGCAAACTACGGCTTTGTGCCAAACACACTTGCAGCCGACGGCGATCCGGCTGATATTTTGGTGCTAAACGAGTATCCACTCCAAGCTGGTAGCGTCATCCCTTGCCGTTTGATAGGCGTTTTAGTAATGGAGGATGAAGCAGGTATGGATGAGAAGCTTTTGGCTGTGCCAGTTACAAAGATCGATCCAAGATACGAGGCGATAAAAAGCTACGAAGACTTGCCAACTGCGACACTAAATAAGATCAAAAATTTCTTTGAAACTTATAAAATTCTCGAGCCAAACAAATGGGTCAAAGTAAAAGAATTTAAAGATGCAAACGCTGCAAAAGAGATTTTAGACACTGCGATAAAAAATTATAAATAATTTATAAGCCCTATTTTAGGGCTTTTTCTTTTTTAAATTTTGTTCGTTTTATACACCATATTAAAAAGGCTATTTTTATATTTAGATAAGCTTTTTCTTGTATAATACGATTTTCTTTCAACTGTGGGTTCATAGCTCAGTTGGTTAGAGCATCCGGCTCATAACCGGATGGTCCCAGGTTCGAGTCCTGGTGAACCCACCACCTACTTCACCAACATCATAAGATCAAGATTTCACCATTTTTTCTTTAAATTTTAAAATATTTTTCAAAATTGAAAAATGTAAAAATTTTAAATATTCCAAAATATAAGCCAAATTTTTAAGTTCTCTCTAAAATTTCCTTGCGCTTTTGCCAATCAGGCATGTAAATGCTTAGATAATCATAAAATTTCTTTGAGTGGTTTGGATACAGTAAGTGAACTAGCTCATGAAATACCACATACTCGATACACGCCTTTGGCTTTTTGATAAGCTCTATGTTTAAATTTATATATGATTTATATGAATTGCAGCTCCCCCATCTTGTTTTCATCTGCCTTATTTTTACATTTTTGATATCTTGTTTTACTATCTTATTAAACTCTTGCAAGATGTTAAAAAAATATAGCATCGCCTTTTCATGATACCACTCATAAACTAAATTTTCTTTTCGCTTTAGGTCGCTTTTATCTTTAACAAATAGTTCCAGGTATCCCCTTTGAAGCTTTACGCGCTCCTCTTTAGACTGCACGACTTTAAGCCTATAACTTCGCCCAAGATACTTAAAATCCTCGCCGCTTACATACTCTTTTTTCGGCGTCTTAAACGAAGCAAAAAACGCGCGCTTTTGCGCTATCCACTTGGCTCTTTTTTCTATGATAAATTTTATATGCTCATCGCTTGCCGTTTTTGGCGCGGTTAGGATAGCTTCGCCATTTGGTCTAACTTTTAAAGTGATATTTTTTACGTCTTTTCGGACGATTTTTACGCCTTCAAGCATAAAAACTTATCCCTATGCCTCGGATAGTTTGGTAAATTTTCTCCTTCTCATCAATAGAAACGCCGTATTCGTCCTCGACATCCCAAAGAGCATCCTCCATCTGGCTTGTTATCTCGTTTTCTACATCTTTATTTTTGTGCCATTCTGGTTTTTTAGAGGCTTTTTCATAAATTTCATAAAATTTCAAGCTCAAATTTTTAGCGACCGTCTCAACATCCATAAGCCCCACATCGCCTAAAATATCAAGCAAATTATCATAAATGGCAAACAAAATTTCCTTGCCGTTAAATTCTTTTGGATATCTATCTTCATTTGGTTTTAAAGCGCCAGTTATGAGGTCTTTTAGCTGTTTTACTTTGGCAAGTTTTTCTTCCTCACTTAGCCTTTTTGCTTTATACTCGTCGATGATGTCTTGTATCTGCTGCGCTATTGATTTATAAAACGCTGGATTTGAGTCCATTTTCTCTTTTACCACCGCGCTTACGGCGCTGATGATAGTATCAGCCTTTGCGTTTTTGCCCTCAACTCTTTGCACCTCATCGTCAAATTCTGTCTCAAAGATATTTACGAGCTTCGTAAGCTCATTGACCCCTTGTGCATTTACGTAAGTATCGAGCAGCTTTTGCATCTGCGCTTCATATTTTCCAAAGTCGCAAGCCTCGTGATACCTTAGTTGCACCGCCTTTCTTAGCTCGTTATAAAATTTAACCCTTTGCTTATAAGCTTTGATCTCCTCTTCGCTTAAGATATCAGAAATTTTCTCGCTTGAAAGCGCTAGTTTAAACGCCCTAGCAAACTGTGATAGCCACTCTTTAAAGTCGTCTCGTTTTTGCACGTCCTCTAAAACCGCCACGTAGCTCTCCAGATCATCTTTAAATTTCACACTGCTAAAAAGATCATCCAGATGAGTATAGTAAGTCTTAGCCTTTATGATCTCGCTTCTTACGTCTATCACAGCTCCAGTTATATCTTCTGGATCAAAGCCGCTTAGCGACGCATAGCTAGTAAGCGCCTGATCAAGCTCGCCCAAAAGCCCTCTATAATCAATAATGTAGCCATAATCTTTTCCGTCATAAAGCCTATTTACTCTAGCTATAGCTTGGAGCAAATTATGCTCTTTTAGCTGTTTATCTATATAAAGCGTGCTTGCTCTTGGCGCGTCAAATCCAGTTAAAAGTTTATCCACGACGATAAGCAGGTCTATCTCGTCGCCGTAAATAAATTCATCCTTCACATGTTTTAGATACTCTTTCTCGCTGCCGTAGCCCCTTATAGTATCTTGCCACGCCTTTGCGACATACTCTTTATGCCCGCCCTCAAGCTCCTCGTGCTCATTACTTGATATCACATAGGCACTTTTTATCTCTCCAAATTCTTCAAATATCTCATGATATTTTATAGCGTCATATTTTCTTTGCGTTGCCAGCATCGCTTTAAAGCCACTTTCTTTCAAAGTCTTTTTAATGTGCTCATTTATATCCACAGCTATTAGCTCTAGCCTTTGCTCGCTTGATGCTACACGCTCAAACCTCGCCCACTTTTGCTGCAAGTCCCTTTTTGCTTCATCGCCAAGCTCTCTTGATATGAGGTCAAATTTCCTAGTTAGCCCCTCAGGGTCTAGCACCTCTTGACCCACATATCGCCCTTCATAAAGTAGCGGCAAGACAGCTCCGTCTTTTACCGCATCATCTATCGTATATCTATGTATTTCTCCGCCAAATTTCGCAAAGCTGTTTTTCTCGCGCTTTAAAAGTGGAGTGCCCGTAAATCCTATATAACAAGCAAGAGGCAACGCCTTTTTCATAGCCTTATGAAGATCGCCGCCTTGCGTGCGGTGGCTCTCATCCACTAGCACAAATATATCGCCATCTCTTATCACTACCTTTTGGTTTTTCACCTTTTCAAATTTATGCACGAGCGTAGTTATCACGCTAACGCCACTTTGTAGCTTTTCTATCAGATCGCTTCCGCTACTTGCTCGTCCTGCTTTTACGTCCGTGTTTTTAAACGTTTCGTGTATCTGCTCATCTAGGTCTATCCTATCGGTTACGACGATGATCTTTGAGTTTGGATAAATTTGCTTTAAAAGCTTCGTTAGCATTACCATCGTGAGCGATTTACCGCTTCCTTGCGTATGCCAGATGAGTCCGCCTGCTCTTGCTCCGTCTTTTACCATCGATACTCTCTTTAGCGTCTCTTCGATAGCAAAAAACTGCTGATAGCGGCAAACCTTTTTCATCTTTTGATCAAACAGTATATAGTGCCTAACTAGCCTTAGCAGCCTATCTTTAGATAGTAGCGCAAAGAGCGTAGTATCAAGCGTGCTTATCTTTCTATCTTTTATAGCGCTTTCTAGGTTCTCATTTACGCCGTCCTGCTCTTTCCACACGCTATAAAATTTAAACGGCGTTCCAGTAGTGCCATATCTTGCCCCGCTTCCATTTGCTGCGATGGTTAGCTGGATGTATTTAAAAAGATGCGCTATCTCATCTTTGCCCTGCTCTTTTTCAAGCTGTTTTATGCCGTTTTCAAAGCTCACGCTTGATTTTTTAAGCTCGATCACGACTATTGGTATGCCGTTTATAAAAAGCACAAGATCAGGCCTTCTGTGCTTTTGTGCGTCACTCTGGCTTACTCTGCTTACTTCAAATTCTTCAGTCACGTAAAAGTCGTTGTTTTGTAAATTTTCAAAGTCTATAAATTTAAAAGAGAAGCTCCTTTTTGTCCCACCTTCTAAATTTTCCTCCAAACTGGTGCCAAGTAAGAGTAAATTTGTGATCCTTTCGTTTGCGACCATTAGCCCTTCGTTTAAAGATACCCCAGCTAGCTCATCGACCGCTTTTAAAACGTTACTTTGGCTAAATTTATACCTCTTGCCCTTATACTCGTAGCCGTTTATCTCACCAAGCTTTTGGGTTAAAATTTCCCTAAACAAAACCTCGCTAGTTTTACCACCACGAAGCTTTAAATTTTCCTCTCTGCTTATAAATTTATAGCCTAAGCTTTGAAGTAAATTTATGCTATTTTGCTGGATCTTATATTCTGAAGTATCTGGTGTCATTTGGTATCCTTATTTGGCTAACTTCTCTTTAAAGATTTTTTTACAATTTCATTATTATCGTATTTATTAGTATTACTAATATCATTCAATAAAAACCTCAATGCCTCTTTAGTCTCTTCATCTATCTCATCTTTTTTAAAGCGTATAACAGAGAAAAAATCATCATCTAACTTATCAAAATTCTTCTCCAGTAAATCTGCAGTATGCTCTTTTTTATTTTGACTTAGTTTCGCTATCTTAGCTGTCCCAATATAATTTCCATTATCCCATATATAAAACGAGGTTTGATATCCGTGGTCATCCCATGAATATTTTTTTAAATATATTTTATTCGCCTTGTTAGTATCTTCTAATTTAAATCCTTCCGTTTTAAGAACACTTAAATAATATTGTTTATCTCTTACTTGATTATTGGATTTTTGTATGTTTATTTCTGCAGTATTTTGCTTATTATATATTTGCAATTTTCCATTTGTTAAGTTTAAACTAATTCTATCTATCGTAGATTTTATAATAGCATCTATCTCCGATCCGTCAGTATAGTCAGCTTTAGCGATATAATTAACTCTATTTTGCTCCAAAAGAGTTTTGGCAGTCTCTTTATTTTCATCATAAACAGCAATTGAAGTTCCACCATTAGTTTTTAGTAACTTCATAGCTGGAACATCGGTTTCTCCATCACCTATATATATCATATTCTCAAATAAAATACGTCTTTCATTCTCTGGTATATATTTATTAATTAGTTTATTGTCCCAAGCGTTAAGAATTCCTTTGCTTATCCTGTATAAATATTGAGTTTTTGTCGTATAGTTAATTGCCAAAGCTGGCCAAGTCGGTTTGCCGTATTCATCATACATAAATGATGACGCATAAATATTTTTAAATTTATTCGCTATAGTCGTTCCATCGATCATTTCTTTGGTGCCTGATGATACTATATAATGCTCAATCGATATCCCCCTTTTGTGCAGCATAATCATTAATCCTTTCAAAAAACTCTTCCACACCGTTAAAGTATTTAACAGTTTTACCGTGTTTGCTAAGCTCCTCTCTTGTAATTTTTGCACCAGCACCATCTGCTTTCTTCACAATCAAATACATGTATGACAATATCTCATCCATATTGTTTTCTTCAGATAGTTCCTTTACGTTGTTCCAAAAATCTTCTTTTTTTATATATAG
Organism: Campylobacter concisus; assembly: GCF_902460715.1. Classification (GTDB taxonomy): domain Bacteria; phylum Campylobacterota; class Campylobacteria; order Campylobacterales; family Campylobacteraceae; genus Campylobacter_A; species Campylobacter_A concisus_AK. The sequence goes on from NZ_CABPUX010000001.1 coordinate 604,699, forward strand.
TGTTGTTGGTATAAAAGAATTTTCTTGTATATTGCCTCTTGCTAGTGTTCCGTCAAAATCATATGCGATTGCCATTATTACATTGCTTTTTTCACATAACATGTTCTCATTTCTCCTTTTAGTAGTTTTTGCATCAAGCCTTGTTTTTGTTTTTTCAAATTTTCTAGCTTTAAATTTAGTAAATTTATCTCATCATCGCAAGCCATTAAAACCTCTGCGATTTTTTGTTGTTCAGTAATGTCTGGAAAAGAAATTTTAAATTTTGAAAACAATGCCTTTGATATTATTAAAGTAGCCGTAATTCCAGCTAATTTTTTAAGTTTTTCTTTTTCAAATTCCAAAAGATAATACAAAAAATCAACATTAAAATTTTGATTTGGAATTAATGCATTTATTTGCTGATTACACGAACCTTTTACCTTTAAAACAGCATTTTTACCAATGCTCGCTATGCAAGTTACAAGCAAAGAATTTGCGGGTAACTCTCTAATAGCCTTTAATCCATCTTGTGTAATACTTCGCTCTCCGATAAAAATATCTTTTTTATCGCCAATATCAGTTGGCGTTATCCAAGCAACTTCACCATTCCAAAATTTTTCATTTGTTGTGCTAGGCGTACTAACTGTTATAATCTCGCCTACATTACTAAGTGTTGTAGTATGCCAGTTAATTTTGGCTGTGAGTAAATTTTGCATAAGAGCTTTTTTAAACTGCTTTTTGCTTTCTATCAAATTTATAGTCAAATTTATAGCCTCATCCCAAGTAGATAAAATTTCCGCTATCTTTTTTTGCTCAGGTTCAAGCGGTATAAAAAATGGCATTTCAGACATATATTCCCAGTCTGCACGCGGCATTTTTGTCCCAGATGTTTTATTTGCGATTTGATTAAATTTATCCGACTGAACCAAATAAAATAAAAAGTCGTTAGTGACTTTTTTGCCTTGTAATACCCAAATTTCAGACGAACAAACTCCATCAAATTTAGCTTGACAAAATTTTTGTAAATACGGACGAAGTTTCCCGTATAAAATTTGACCTGTTTTAAATTCGTTTTTTATGCTTTTTTGCTCGCTAGAACTTATAAAACCTAAAATTTGACCTGTTTTTTGAGATAAATGCTCAAGCTCAATACACTTTTTGACTTCGCTATTTTTGGTTGGATCAAATTTGGACGATGATATTTTACAAATTTCGCCTAGTTCGTATTTACTCCATCCGCTTGGTAAATTTTTAAATTCGCTCATAGCCCAAGCTCCGCAAGATACTCGCTCATCTTGCTTTGAACGCTTTTTAGCTCGGCTTCTAAGTGTGAAATCTCAGCCTTTGTAGCCTCGATATCTACAGGCTCTTCTTCTTCAAAGGTATCGACGTAGCGAGGGATGTTTAGGTTGTAGTCGTTCTCTTTTATCTCGCTAAGGCTTGCTAGGTGGGAGTATTTTTCTATCACGCTTTTGTTTTTGTAGGTAGCGACTATCTTTTTGATATTTTGCTCGGTTAGCGAGTTTTGGTTTTTGCCTTTTTCAAATTCTTTGCTAGCGTCGATAAATAGCACATCTTCGTTTGCACGGTTTTTCTTAAAAACGAGTATGCAAGCAGGGATGCTCGTGCCATAAAATAAATTTGCCGGTAGTCCGATGACGGCGTCTAGTAAATTTTCTTCGATTAGTTTTTGGCGGATCTTGCCCTCATTTGCCCCGCGAAATAGCACTCCATGCGGAAGCACGACGCCCATTTTGCCGTTATTGTTTAGACTTTTTATCATGTGCACGACAAATGCGTAGTCGCCCTTGCTCTTTGGCGGCAAAGCGTAGTTAGCAAATCTCATAAAAGGATCGTTCCCAGCAAAGTCAGCGCCCCATTTATCTAGGCTAAAGGGTGGATTTGCCACGACTATATCAAATGTCTTTATAAGATTGTCTTGTAGATGAAGCGGGTTTCTGATCGTGTCGCCCCACTCGATCACGGCGTCATTTATCTCATGCAAAAACATATTCATCTTGCAAAGTGCGTGAGTTTGTCCGTTTTTCTCCTGTCCGTAAAGGCGGAAATTTTTGCTGCCGACCTCTTTTGAAGCCTTGATAAGAAGCGAGCCAGAGCCGCAAGTAGGATCGTAGATCATATCGCCATCTTTTGGCTCAACCAGCTTTGCAAGAAGCGTCGAAACCTCGCTTGGTGTGTAAAACTCTCCGCCTTTTTTGCCAGCGTCACTTGCAAAATGAGCTATAAGATACTCGTATGCATCGCCTATTATGTCGTTGCCTTCAAGCATAGAGGGGCGAAGATCTAGCCTAGCGTCGCTAAAGTCCTCAAGTAAATTTTTCAAGATAGCGTTTCTCTCTTTTGTGTCACCAAGCTTGTTTTTGTTATTAAAGTCGATGCTTCTAAAGATGCCTTCGAGCTTATCTTTGTTGTCCTCTTCGATCTTTTCTAGCGTTTTGTTCATTATCTCGCCTAAATTTGCAGCCTCTTTGTGCGCTAAAAGATACTCAAATGTGCAACTCTCATCAAGCTTAAATTTCTCTTTCTTTAGCTTTGCTTCGATCCTCTCGCTCTTCTCGCCGTATTCAGCTCTTAGCAACTCAAGCTTTTCTTTATAAAAATCAGATAGGTACTTGACGAAAAGCATCGTTAAAACATAGTCTTTATAGTCGCTTCCGTCCATTGTGCCGCGAAATGTGTCGCAAGCCTTCCAAACTACGTTATTTATGGTATCTTGTGTGGTCTTTTGCATCCTAGTTCTCCTCTTTTATTAAATTTTCAAATATGCTTTTGTGGTATCTTTGCTTTTGGGCTGCTAAATTTTGTAAAATTTCGCTCTCTTGGCGAGCTAAATTTAGGTATTTTACTATCTTGTCTTGAGTTTGCAAATTTACAAGCGGTATTTTTAGATTATTTATACTTGCAACGCCTATCATCGCTATTGTAGTGCCTGAAACATCTGGCGCAAGGGCTCTTTTAACGGCGCTGCTGTTTAGATAATGAGCCACAAAATGCGGATCAAATTTAGCACTTTTAACCCTTATGCGAACCATCAAAGATGTATAGATAAGATCATCATAATCCTTGTCTATATAAACGGCAAAATTTGGCTCTCTAAGCCGCAGTAAAATATCGCCACGGCTCACTTTATACTCATCGCTTATTTTTTCGCTTGATATGAACTCATCGGCAAATGTGTCATCAAAGAGTGCACTTTCGTTAAAGGACTTTAGCGAGACTACTTTATAGAGAAATTTCTCATCTACGTTTTTATCTGCTTTTTTGCGGATTAAAACTAGACCAGTTTTTATCTCAGATACGTCGCCTATTTTTATCATTTTAAGATGCCCCTTTCTGTATTATTTTAAAAATAATACTAATGATTTTATGAGTGAAGTATAACAAAAAAAGTAAAAATAGCAATATATTTTTTATATTATTTCTAAAATAATACATCAAATTGTCGGCTAAAATTTTAATCATTTTTTAGACATTAAATTTACAATATAAATTTTTATCTTATTAAAATTATCTCGCTTTTTAAACTTACTTTTGGTTATAATTACACCAAATTTGGTCGCAGTTGCGATTTACATTTGCATAAATTTACCTTCAACTACCATTTTTGCAAATTTCAAAAGTCAAATTTCACAAGTTTCGCGTGCCGAAAATATCAAATTTACATTTCTTAAATCCCAAAAGGAGATTTCGTGGAATTAAAACAAACCGGTATATCACGCCGTGGCTTTTTAAAAGGTGCTTTAGCCACAGCGGCTATTGCCACGCCGCAAACGATGCTGGCTGGCTTTACGCCATTTAAGTCTGACTCGCTTCAGGTTTGGTCGTGTGGAGGCCTATCTGAAGCTTTTAACGAGCTAAATGCCATTTACGAGTCAAGAACAGGACACAACATCCAATACACTGGCGCTTTTGCTGGCGCTCTTGGCAAGTCGCTTTTAGCACTTCAAAGCACGACCGAGCTCTTTGGAGCAAGGGTTTTAGAGCTTTCTAAAAAACTTCGCAAAGCTGGTCTTAGCCTCCACTTTAGACCACTATGCTTTACTGACTACGTCCTAGTCGTGCCAAAAGGCAATCCAGCAGGCATTCGCGACTTAAAGGACCTTGCAGAACCAGGTGTTAGAGTGATGCTGCCTCTTAGATCATCACCCCCTGGCAGTGGCCCAGTCAAAGGGATCTTAAAAAACTCAAACCTAACTGATGCGGTGATGAAAAACATGGTCGCAAATGGATCATGCGTCATAAATATGATGTGCGAGCTAGTTGATGGCAAGGGCGATGCTTCGATCATCGAAAAGCGCCTAACAACGCACGATAGGTTTAAAGACAAGATCGAGTGTATGCCCATCGATGAAAAGCTCATCCCGCCTGGACCACTCACTTTTACGCTAAATATAATGAAATATGTAAAAGATGAAAGGCTAGCAAATGACTTTGCAGACTTTGTTTGCGGCACTGAGGGTCAAGAAATTTTTGAAAAACATGGCTTTACCTCCATTTATTCAGCGCGTGGGCTAGAGCTTATAGAAAGGTTTGGTGTAAAAGATGTGTAGTAGCTGTAATAGCGCATGCTCTAATAGTAGTGCATGCGGCAATGTAAATTTAAAAAAGAAAAGCAAAAACTCTCCCACAACAAAGATAAGACGCCTAGTACAGCTCATCTTTATAGCAGGCATCGGACAATGGGCGTATTACGGCATTTTTAGATGCCCTTTTGTAGTGCCTTTTGTAAATTGCCAAAACTGCCCTATCATCACCTGTTGGGGGCGGATCACGTCGCTGTTTTTTGGATTTTGGCTATTTATCCCAGCGCTAGTCATCCTCTTTGGCAGGGCATTTTGCGGTTGGGTCTGTCCAGCTGGCTTTGTCAATCAAATGCTTGGTAAATTTGCCTTTTTCAAGCTAAAAATTCGCAGCAAAAAGCTAATATTCGCTCAAATAGGCATGCTAATTGCCATAGCAATCAGCCTTTGGGTCTATTTCGTCTGGGGCAATCCACGCATGATGATACCTATAAGAACGAGCGATGAGTACCTAACTGCCGTTACTTTGTCACTTCGCTTTGGCGAATGGGAGTGGGTCACACGCACGGCGATCATCATCTCAGTCATGCTAGCCTCGCTAATCATAGCCAACCTTTGGTGCCGTTTTGTCTGCCCATCAGGTGGCGTGCTTGAAATTTTGCGTAAATTTTCGATCTTTCGCGTCTATAAAACAAGTGCTTGTGATGACTGCGACGCATGCTTGCGTAAGTGCGAAATGGGGACAAGACCTGATGAGATAAACTGCACAAACTGCGGAGACTGCCTAAATGTCTGCCATGCAAATGCCATTAAATTTGGAAGGAAAAGAGCTAATGATCTTTCGCACCAAAGCTGATCTAGATAACCACCCATGCTTTAACAAAAAGGCCTCCGCTAGCTACGGACGCGTGCATCTGCCAGTAGCACCTCACTGCAACATCCAGTGCAACTTCTGCAACCGCATATATGACTGCGCTAATGAAAATCGCCCTGGCGTAACGGCAAAGGTGCAAACGCCAGATGAATCGGTGAAATTTCTAGAAAAGCTCTTTAAATTTAGACAAGACATCTCAGTCATCGGCATCGCTGGACCTGGCGATCCGATGTGCGACGCTGACAAGACGCTAGCGACCTTTAAAAAGTGTAAGTCCCACTTCCCAAATGCCCTGCTCTGCCTCTCGACTAATGGCTTAGCGCTGCCTGAGCACATTGATGAGATCGTGCGTCTTGGCGTGAGCCACGTGACAGTGACTGTTAATGCCGTGACGCCAGATGTTGGCTCGAAGGTCTATTCGTGGGTGAGGTATGAGGATAAAAACTACTACGGCGAAGAGGCTGCTAGGATACTGCTAGCGCGCCAGGACGAGGGCATCCGCAAGCTAAAAGAGGCTGGCATGCTAGTAAAGATAAACACCGTAGTCATCCCCGGGGTCAATATGGACCACGTCCAAAGCATCTCGTCAAAGGCAAAGCAGTGGGGAGCTGACATAATGAACTGCATGGCGATGATACCGGTGCATGACACCCCTTTTGAAAATTTAAAATCCCCTTCAACCGATGAGATCCACCGCATACGAAGATCGATAGCTAGCGATATAGACCAGATGACGCACTGCAGTAGGTGCCGCGCTGATGCGTGCGGGAAGCTTGGTGAAAGATAACGATAAAAGACACTAAATTTAGTGTCTTTTTGCATTTTGTTTTTTGTTTTTTGCTCGCGTGGTTCGTGGCTTACAGCATGCGTGCCTTGCAGCTCATGGCTCTTGGCTAAATTTTGTAAAATTTGTTAGATATCAAAGTTATAAAAAGACATAGAAAAGTGCGGTTAATTCGTAATTAAAGTGAGTTTTGCTCTAAAGCAAGGTGGCGAAAATTTCTTTACATTACTTTGCAAAACATCTTTTATAAACTCTTTTTAAACTCTTTAAATTGGCTTTAAATCAGACATCTTAATACTTTGCTCAATATTCATCTATCTTATAGCCTTGATAGTTTTGTGCTTGTGAATAGATGCCGTTTTGTGTGAAATTTAAATTCGCTCTTATATTTGTTTTACTCTTGCGTAAATTTTGTCTAGCAAACTGCTTAAATTTATGCTTCTTTTGAATTTACAAGTTCAAATTCAGCCAAAAATTCGCTTCCAGCTCCTGCTTCGCTTTTTACGCCAAGCTTTGCGCCATGAATTTTAGCGATATTTGCAGCGATAGCAAGACCAAGGCCGCTACCTCTGTTTTGGCTTTTGTTTCTTGAGCTTTCAACTTGGTAAAATTTATTCCAGATTAGCTCGCTATCTTTTTTTGAGATGCCTAAGCCATCGTCTTTTACAGACAAAAGTGCGTGCGTTTTCGACACGCTTAAATTTAGCTCGATCTTAGCCATTGCAAATTTAAGAGCGTTGCTTAAAAAGTTATCCACCAGCCTTGATATCATCAGCTCATCGCCGAGGATTACGGCATCTGGTGCTACCACGCAGCTAAATTTTAGCCCCTTTGCACTTGCTAGCTTTTCATAGTCGGTAGCTAAATTTTGCAAGATAGTGCTTAAATTTATGCGCTTTAGCTCCAAATTTCTGCCAGCTTCTAGCCTTGAGAGCTCCAAAATTTGATCTATCAGCGAGGTTATCTTTCTTGACTGCCTAGAGATGACCTCCAGCGATTCCTTGGCCTCGCCTAAATTTTGCGCATAGCTCGCAGCATAGTCGCTCTCAGCCATGATGACAGATAGCGGCGTTCGTAGCTCGTGCGAGACGTCTGAGGTGAGCTGTTTTTCGTTTTGATAGACCTTTTCAAGGGAGTCAAGCATCTGATTAAAAACGCTTGCAAGCGCGTGTAGCTCGTCTTTGCCAGCAGGTAGGTCTATGCGCTTTGAAAAGTCCCGGCTGCTACCTATCTCAAGCGCAGTTTTTGACATCGTGGCGACTGGTTTCATCGCGTTTTTTATCGTTTTATAGCCACCGTAAAGCACAAAGAGAAACAAAACCGGCACAAAAACGCCAAGTGCTAGTAAAAATAGCCCTTCTTTTTTGAAAAATTTCTCCGCATTTATCACGCCTCTGACCCAGACTTCTTTGCCTTTAGCTGCGATATCGTAGTAGTAAAAGCGGTTTTCGCTTTCTTCATAAAGCTGCACCGCACCGCTGTTCATTTTAAGTGAAATTTGAAAGTGTTTTGGTGCTAGACCACCGACTACATCGCCTTTTGCGTTATATTTTATAAAAAATATCCCATCATCGTATGGCTCAAACTCATCCATATTGTTGGCTATTTTGGTGACTGATTTGGCTAGCTTTTTTTGGCTCACGTCCTCAAAAACCTCATCCGCCACGACCGCCGAGATGACAATGAGAGCCGCCACGATAACGATGATAAAAAACGAGTACCAAAGCGTTACGCGCGCGGTTATCGGGATGTTTGCAAGCGCTTGTTTAATCCTTAACAACATAGCCAAGCCCTCTTTTAGTCTGGATCGCCTCGCACTCGCCAAGCTTTTTTCTTATGTTTTTTATAAGCACGTCGATGACGTTTGAGCCGCCCGTGTAGTCAAAGTCCCAGACGTGCTCTTTGATCTGGTCGCGAGTTAAAATTCTGCCCTTGTTTAGCATCAAAAACTCTAAAATTTCATACTCTTTGCCGGTGAGCTCTACCCGCTCGCCGCTAAATTCGACTGACTTTTTAGAAAGGTCGATCTTTAGCTCGCCTGCGTAAATTTCATTAACCACGTTACCACTGTTTCGGCGTATGAGCGTACGCACCCTAGCTAGCAGCTCCTTAAAGTCAAATGGCTTGACCAAGTAGTCATCCGCACCCGCGTCAAGCCCCTTTACAACGTCATCCACATCGTCCTTTGCCGTTAGTATCAGCACAGGGGTCGCTAGCTTTGCGGCGCGCGATCTTTGCAAAAATGTAAGTCCGTCCATCACCGGCATCATCAGATCAAGCACGATAAGATCGTAGTGCGCGACGGCGGTAAAGTCCATCGCTTCCTCGCCGTTAAACGCGCTATCGACGCTATATCCGTTTTTCTTTAGGTGCCTTGTGATGACGCTATTTAGGTCCATTTCGTCCTCGACGACTAAAATTTTCATCCCTGCCTTACCTGCCTCGCTTGGTTTTGCCAGCTATTTTATCAAATTTGGCTTTTTATTTTTAGATTTAAAATTTCGCCATTTGCTGCGCCTATCTTAAAATCATATAAAAAGCCGTTAAATTTAGCCCTTGCGTCATAAAAATACTCCGCTCCAAGCGTACCAAAACTTTGTTTTTTCGCTAGATAGATCGGCGAAAATTCCACCTCTTCTGGCTTTGTTTTTAGGCGCTCTAAAATGAGCTCTTTAACTCTTTCTGGCAAGATGTGAGCCAGCCCTTCAAATTTGGCCTGCTCTTCATTTATCTTTGATAGCTCCGCCCTTTGCGCCTCGTTTTTTAGGCAGTTTGAAGCGTTTGATAGCCAAACTCCAGCCTTGCCAGTGTAGATAAGCAAATCCGCTGCACCTTGAAGCGAAAGCTCAAGCGCATTTTTAAAGAAATTTTGAGCTTTGCATTTTGGAGCTGCTTGGCTTGAATTTTTATTTAAATTTTCAGGCATTTGCTCGCTCTCTCCTAAATTTTCGCAACTATTTTTATTAGCACTAGCCTCGGCATTTTTACTTAAATTTTCTCTCGCGCTTTGGCTAAAATTTTCGTTTAAATTTTTCTCCAAAACCTGCTCGCCAACTTTATCGTTTAAATTTTTCTCTAAATTTTCACTCATCTTTTTCACCTTTACAAAAATTTAACGCCCAAAAAGGGCGCTAGATCACTTTGTGTAGTTGCCGATTATCTCACCATTTTGAGCGTTTATGATCACTTTTTTCTCGCTCCTGTCGCGCTTAAGCTCTACTTTGTATATCCAAGCACCATTTTTATTATCAAGCTCTGCCTCATCAAGGCTCCAGCCAGCCTCAAGCGCTTGAGCTTTAGTCACAGCCTCGTCGATGCTAAGAGCAAATTTTGAAAAATCTACCGCTTCGATCGGCAAGATATGTTTTTTATTTTTATTCTCTACTTTAACGATCTGACCGCTGTTAGCATCGATCTTGATCTCTTGTTTGACGCCGTCTTTAAATGACTCTATCTTGTAAAAAATCACGCCCTTTTTGACGTTCATCTCAATATCTTTGACGCTTGAGCCTGGAAAGTTTTTCTCAGCTATGTTTAAAGCCTCTTTTGATGTGATGGCTGCTTGCAAACCTGTCGCTCCTAAAACTGCTGCTAAAACTGCTGCGCCTAGTACCTTTTTCATTTTTGATCCTTTTATTTTTGATTTCCAAATATTTGTTTGGATGAGCGCATTATAAAAGTCTTAAATGAAGCTAGGATGAATGAAGAAATTATTTTAACTTCGCCAAAAGCCGAACATATAATCATATTTTGATAACAAAGCAAAATGATATACTTTGAAATAGCAATAAAACTGAGGGGAAATAAAGGGGAAAAATACAAAAAATAAGAAAACTTAAAGTTCTTGAAACATCATTAAAATCGGGGTTTTAAAAGGCTTTTTGAAGATAAATGGCTCCGGATGCTGGGTTCGAACCAGCGACCAAGTGATTAACAGTCACCTACTCTACCGCTGAGCTAATCCGGAACATTTAAAAGAAGTCGTATTATAGTTAGCAATCATTTAAAAATAGCTTAAATAACTAAAGATTATAAAATTTATATTAAAAATAATTTAGGGGCAAAGCGCCCCTATGTTTTAGTAAAGACCAAAAGTTCCGTCTGTTCTTTTGTAGATGACTCGCATTTTGGCATCAACGTCGTTAAATACGTAAAATTGTTTATCGCTTGATTTTAGTTTATCAAGTGCTTCTTCTACCTCAAGAGGTTTGTAAATTTCAAGCTCCATAGGCACGATCTCTTCGACACCTTCGATCTTTTCTTCGCCTATTCTCGAGCGAAATTCTTTATCATCAGCCTTGCCTTTTACTGTAAATTTCTTATCGTGCTCTCTTCTTAAAACTTTTGAAGCCTTTTCGATAGCAAGATCTATCGCCGCATAGAGATCTTTATCTTTTTGGCGAACGACTATCGTGTCTTTGTGAGCCATATTTAGAGAAAATTCTGCATTAAAGCCCTTTTTACCTTGCTTTTCATCCGCTCCTACTACGCATCTTGCTGAGATGATGTCAAGGTTGTACTTGCCAAGGGTGTCAAAAGCGTCTTGGATGTAGTTTTTGATGGGCTCTGTTAGCTCAAATTGTTTTCCTACAATGCTTATGTTCATCGCAATCTCCTTTATAGAAAGTGAGATGATTATAACACGACGAAACTAAAAGCAAATTAAAGTAAAATCTTTATAAAATTTTAAAGTTTCTGAAGAGTTCGTTTGTGAAAATTTATAGGATTTGAGGCTTTTCCTGGTTTTGAGCTGACAAAGACATCAAGCATTATTGTGCCTTGATTTGCTCCAGTAGCAGCCACTGCGTCACCGGAGCAAATGCCCATATCGCCAAAGTATTTTACATATACTTTAAAGGTAAAGAGATCACCAAATTCGCCACTTATTGGATTATCTTCACTTGCATTTTCACTTTGGTTCCCTAGGCAAGTGGTGCTAAAGTCATTGCTTATGATAGCTAGCATGGCGTATTCTGTCGCTGCGCGGGCTACTAGCTCGCTTTGCTCTCTTAGATAAATTTCACTATTTTGCTTAACTGAAGTGCTAGCTATCGAAAGAGCTAGCATACAAATAGAGCTTGCGATCACCACAAAAAATATCGCTGCAATGAGCGTAAATCCTCGCCTCATCAATAAACCGCCTTTGACTTACAGATGGTTATCTCTGAGTTTTTTGCCCTCATGCAAAGTTTTAGCACGATGACGCCATTTTTTTCAGTAAAGACAAACCTCGTAACATTTTTGGCGAGGGTTGCTTTTTCGCCATTTTGTTTATATTTTTCTCCCATCCATGGACGATAGTCGTAGTATAAATTTAGATCAAAGACGCCGTTTGCTGTATCTTTTGGATCAGCGCTTTGCTCTGGCACTATGGCATTTGCTGTGTAGGCTAGATGATACTGCTCTGAAATTTGTTTGCCATCAAATCCTGAAATTTCTAGCGTATCGCCGTTTAACCCACTTTGACCGCCTTTTACACCAACTTTTGCTATGTCTAGACTGACAGGCACAGTTCCGTTGCTATAGCCAAAAGAGCTTTGCACATTGTAATAAACATCAGAAAATATCGCTACAACGCCACCATCTTTTTTTGCGAAATCCACACAAGTAGCATTTGTATCTTCCCTACAAGTTAGATCTTTTATAGTTTCAACAACTTCGGTAGAAAAATTGCTTCCAGGACTTATAAGACCAGTTGCTGGTGAGCTCTTAGCAAGATCTACGTAGCCACTATATCTGCCTGCTTTATTACCAGAAGGCACATCGTTAAAAATTTCATACGCATAGGGGATAAATTCTAAAATTTCATACTTAGCATCTAAATTTACCCCACTATCATTTAGCGCCAAAAAAGCTCCATCAGTTTTTCTAGCGATCACGCTTGGCTTTATGCGGTGCTCTAGCCTCTTTGAAATTTGCTCCAGTGCGATCTCCGTTTGCGTCTCGAGCTCATTTACAGTCTTTGTTTGAAAGTAGTTTGAGTAGATGTTCATTATGGCGTTAAAGCTCATCATAGCGATGATACCAAGCACGACGATGACGACTACAAGTTCAAGAAGAGTAAAAGCTCTTTTCATTTCCACGCTTTCGTATTTAGCGAGCCGCCCTCACCTAGGTTAAAAGCGTAGGCTCTTAGCACTGATGTCGTCTCTTGTTTTGTATCATTTTTGTATGAAGTAGCAGTTACAATTATCTCTTTTACGTCGCTGTTATCTAGCGCCAAATTTGGCTTAAACCAGCCCTTATCATCGCTAACTCTTACTTCATAGTCTGAGCCAACTATATAGTCTCTGCTTTGATTTGCCGTGTTTAAATTTTTATTTTTTGTTTTGTAATAATCCACAGACCTCACGGCCGTATCAGGCGCTAGATCTGGTGAGTTTGTATAGGCAAAAACTCTATGTCCGTCGCCTGTTATTTTATTTATCTTATAAAATTCGTTTCTTTTATCACCTGGCTTTAATATGATAGGAAAAAAGTAAGCCGTCTCAGCGCTAGCACTAACGTTTGAGATTTTTATGATCCTATTACTAAAAGGAGCTTTCAAGATAAGCCCCATGTAGGTCTTAGCATTCATCAAGCTCTCTTGCGTAACCGCCTTTTGATTTAGCTCAGATGTGGTCTTTAGTACAAGCGGTATCGACGTGCTGATGATCGCTACAACGACTATCGAGAGGATAAGCTCTATAAGAGAAAAGCCTCTTTTTACCAAGAAATTCTCCTATTTGTCTTATCGCTTAGATCGTTGAAGTTATTTTCGCCGCCTATGACATTTCCTACGTCACCTTTGTTAGAGCCACTTTTTAGGGTCTTGCCAGCCCAGTCGCCATTTGGCACGAGAAATTTCAGCGTAAAATCATTTGTCGTTGCATCTTTATCAAATTCATTATATATGAGCCAGTTTTCTGTCTTCATCTTAGCTATATCTGTAACTGCTCGGTTATTTTTTACGTAAATATAACTTATGCCATCGCTAAGCGCCGTCTCTTTGGTTGTATCTCGCATAGTGTGATTTGAAAATTCGTATCTATCTACATTGCCGTAACTAGCATCGTGAAGAGGATTTACATACCATGAGTGCGTACCTGCAAACTCCTCCCAGCGAGCGCTTGATCCTGGCTTTTGCAACATAAATTTACTCTCGTCGCAGCCATTGCAATACACTCCGTAGTAAATTTTCGCCTTAAAGCCAGTGTTTGGCCCCTCATAGTAAGGTGCATATGTCCTAGCATAGTAAAATTTCGCCGATGTTTTTGTAGTTGGCTTTTTGTAGTTATCTCCCTTTGTTTTATTTCTACTACTTTGTTCCTCAGCCAAGCTTTCAAAAGTGAATACATCACTTGTCACCTCAAAAGGATTTTTGGCTACATTTTTTTCGCGCGTGAAGTTAAATTTTAGACTTACATCAGCATAGCCGTCACTTCCAAATGCCTCTTTCTTAACACTATAAGCTCCATCATGTGGAGATAAATTTACCTTTTTTACAAGTGCGGCAGGATTGCTATCATCAAAAAATATTATTTCACTATTTAGCTTGTCTACCCCAGCAGCATCACTGCTTAACTTTGAGCCACTATTATCAGTATATTCAGCTATGATCTCTCCGGCTTTTATTTTAAATGTTGTATTGTTTGCATAGCAACCATTTTGGTAAAGAAGTGCTGGATTGTCATTAAAAAGTCTTGCTCTTACTTTAAAACTTAAAGTTGGAGATGGGGCTTCTTTTTCATTTGCAATATAACTAACACCACCCCCTAATATCTTAAAGTCGCTTACCTCAAGATCCTTTGGCGCAAAATTAAATTTATGCTGATTAAAATTTATATCACAACCAAATTTACCATCCCCATCCTCTTCATTATAACTCTTGCCAAGTGCGCAGTCACTGTCTTGCTGTGTCGCTTTTTGATCTACTTTTGTATAGCTAGCATCCCTTACATCAAAGTACGCTTCACCTATATCAGAAAAAGAAAATCCACTATCATCATCGCTTGTAGATCCAAGCTTGCTTATAATCCCTATAGCTTTATCAGGATCATTAAAACTTACTTGAAGCTGATCGCTACTTCCGTCACTTATAGCTGTTGGCAAGATGCAATCACTTGTTCCTTTTTTTACTGAAGCAAGTAGTACTTTGTCAGTTGTGCTATCAGCTTTTAAGGTGTTTGTATAGCCGTTTGCCAAGCCTCCATTTGCGTCATAAGCTCCAAGAGTGATCTCACTGTAGCTTTTGCCACCTATTAAAGTTTTGTCCGTATAGGCTGAATTTGTAATCGCATCATAAAGACCAAATGTTGCTGGCCTTACTGCAAAACTATCAAAAGCAGCACATTTTTCATCGGTTAAATTTGTGATTTTATTTTGATAGCTAAGCTTTACATGTAAGTCAGGATATGGTCTTGGCACGGTCACTCTTCTTGTGATAGTGTGAGTTGAAGTAGTAAAGTGCAAAGTCTCAGCTGGTATGACTGATTTATCAGAACTACAATCAGTCACTAGCTTTAATGTCACATCAGTATCCGAGTCTGGTGCTTTTAGTGTACCATCGGTCTTTTTATAGTTTGAGATAGTTATATCAAAAGGCTTGTTTGCTATCTTTGTGTAAAGCTTATTTTTAAAATTTCCGCTTGGATCATCTTTTCTACTTCTTGGGTAAAAGTCATTTTCTTCTTCATTTAAAACTTTTAGATCATATGCAATAGGATCGCACTCTTTTATCTTACCGTTGTAATTTAAGCCTATTGAGCTATTTTTAAACCTTACACTATATTCTGTCTTTTTATATTCAGAATTTAATACACCTATAAATCTCAGCCTAGCATAGTTTTCATGGTTTGCTTTAAGCCTACCACCTTTCTTTACATCTGCACCATCACCTATTACGTACTCGAGGCTATGTTCTTTTTGATTTATTTCCACTCTCTTATCTTTATCATTAAAAGGATTGCAGTCAACTGCTTTTGGGTTAGTAGTGTTTACAAGTAAACAACTTGAATTTTGTTCATAGCTTATAAATTTAGGATCAAATTTTATCTTTAAAAAAGTTTCTTCTGCATCTTCGTTGCCATTATTTTGTATGGTTACTATGGTTTTTAACTTATCTCCAGTTTTTGCTGTTTTTGCCTTACCTTCATTCTCTTTGGCACTGGCTCCTTTTATGGCAACATCTTTCCAAACATTTGTCTTAGCATCAAGTACTTGCAATATCTCACTATAGCAAACCTTAGGATCATAAAGCTCAGTTGAAAAGGCAACCATGCCAAGATTTAGTCTATCACCCTGAGTATCTCCACCAGTATTTAAAGCAACCGTCTCAAACTGCATGTTTATTTTTTTTAGTTTATTACCCACAAAATTTGATACATCAAAGATATCTAGATCCATCATCGCATTAAATTTCTTCTTATCATTAGCAAGCTTACCAAATCTTGTTATAGATGAATCAAATTGATTGTGTTTTAAATTTCCATAGTTTGGCAAATTATCTTCTGGTGAAGATGGTGTCCTAAAAACACTCTGAAAATTATCGCCTTTTTTTATTCTTATATCTTCCCCTTTAAGCTCTTTACGTCCGCCAAAGCCCATAAAAGCCAGAGTTGATTTTACAGTTCCTGTAGTCGGTGTAAAAAGGTCATCAAAGGTTAAATCCAATAAAGTATTTTGAGTAGTTTGTGTTGAAGTTGATTTTTTTCTTTTTACAAGAGGCGAGATATTTGACATACCCCTATAGATATTTACCGTTTTTGGCGGCAATTTCAACTCCCCTTCTTCTTTAAAGTCATAAACTATAACTAGACTCCAGCCGCCATACTGGGATGCAACATAGCTAATACTCCAGTCACCATCAGCATACAAAGCTGTACCATGAGCCACCTTTGCGTCTTGCTCTTGCGCATCTATCGTTACTTTATAGCTTCTTGGAGTAGTTTTTTTGATAGTTGATGCTATACCTCCAACTGCAAACGTCCTACCTTCTTTAGTTTTACCAAGACTAGCCCTTACTAGATCGGTAACGTCAGCGCTCGCCTGATAAGTAAAGTACATACCACTTCTTACACCAACGGTTGATTTTGCAGCATTACCTTTATCATCAAGATGAAGTGGTATAGTATATTTTGCATCACAACCACCAGTATCATCAGGGTCGTTCGGATTTTTACAATATTTATAATATGTATCACGTGTTACAGTGTTTGGATTATACGGAGTAAATGATGCATCCCATTTGATATCACCCTCTTCAGCCTTTATAACATGGACTAAGCCATCAGGAGTTTTAAATCTAACACTTGAATAACCAAAAATATTCTCATACATGGCATTCAGTAAGCCACTACTTTTTTTCCAGTCGTCATAAACTGCACCGCCCCAGAAAAGCCTGGCATATATGATCTTAGTTTTATCTATATTTGTTCTTTCAAATTCGCTTTTATCTTCAAAATTAAAAGTCGCGCGAGATGAATTTGGAAATTTACTTGTGCCAAGACCAGGTTCTTCATTTATATATATTTTTTCTATTACTTGTGAAGTATTTGCACTAGGATCGTCCTTTGTACCATTTAGTGATGGTTCAAAACCAAAGCCACTCACTCTTGGCATAACAACACTAGCACCAACAACATCCATATCTCCGATAATTCTTACAAATTTATCTTTTCCGTTCATTTGGTTGCTATTGTTTAGGTTTTTATAATAGCTTACATCCCTGTATCCACTTAGGCTTATTGAACCACCATTAATCACTTCTGGCTTTTTCGGATAGACTGGTCCTACTTCCTGAGATCCACCTACACAGTGTCTAATGCCATCATAATCAATCCTACAAATAAAACTAGCACCGCAAGCCGCCTCCTCAACAGTAGTACACTTTCTAACAGTAGCAGGCAACTCAAGCTCATCAGGATCAGCATCACCAAAAACATAGATAAAAGAAAATATGAATAAAAAAAGAATTTTCAAATTACAATCTCCGTAATGTAACTAACATAGTGGCATCTTGCCATAGTGGGCAAGTATATCTTTTTGGTTCTAAATGTACGCTTATTTTTTGAAATTTAAAATCTGCAAAAAAATGGCTAGAATCTACCAAGAAATTCTCCTATTTGTCTTCTTGCTTAGGTCTTTGAAATTTCCCTCTGCGCCCACTACATTTCCGACATCGCCCTTTTCTGAGCCTTCTTTTAGCGTCTTACCAGCCCAGTTGCCATCTGGCACTAGAAATTTTAATGTAAAATCATTTGTTGTAGCATCTTTATTAAATTCATTATATATTAGACACATATTTGCATGCATCTTTGCTATGTCTTTAACTGGCTTTTGGTTGCTTACGAAAATTAGTTGTTCACCATTATTTACAGCACTTACATTATTTCCTAAAACTGTATTATTAGAAAAGCTAAAATCATCAAATTTAAGCACTCCTACTTTATGTGAAGGATTTACATACCATGAAGTAGCCGCTGGAAAAGCTTGCCATATACCAGTACCGCTTGTTAAGTATGTAGCTTTGTCGCAATCATCACAATATGCACCATAATAAATTTTGGCAAAAAATCCATCTGCTGGACCCTCGTAGTAAGGCGCATAGACCCTGCCATAGTAGAAATTTGCCGATGTTTTTTTGGCTGGAGATTCATATTTATAAGACTTAGAATTTATGATCGTATCTAAATTATCAAGACTAAAATCATCGCTAGATACCGTAAAAGGATTTTTAGCGTGATTTACTTTTCTAGCAAAGTTAAAAAAGACCTCAGCGCTAGCTTTGCCTTCTTCAAATGCACTTTTTTTAATATAAAACATACCTTTTTTAGCGTTAGGATCAGTTAATTTTTTAGTGTTTGATCCAAGAACTTCAAAAAATAAAATTTCTTCATTTGCCTTTTCAAGTGTGCCAGCATTGCCGTTGTTATCTGTGAAATTTAAAGGGACTTTATGCAGTTTTAGCTCAAAATTAGCCTCATTTGCATAGCAAGCATCGACATAAAACTTTGCAGGTAGATATTTTTCATCTAAATATCTATAGTCACCATAAAGCTCTGGATGCAAATTTTTTAATGTATCAGATAGTTTTGCAGTCACATCAAAACAAAGTTTTACTTTTTGTATGCCGTCATTGTCAAGATAGGTCACGGCATCGTCTTTTATGATTTTTAAATTACTTATTTGCATATCTTCTGGGATAAACTGAAATGTGACATTGCCTTCTTTTTTGAGCTCGATATCACAGCTAACCCTGCCGATACCATCTGGATCATCTGCTGGGTTGTTTGGATCAAACACTGGTTTTTTGTATTTTTTCACGCAGTCATCACCTCTTGGAGAAATGTGCTGATCTACTGAAGTATAACTGCTATCTACTACATAAAAAGTTGTATCGCCTATATCTGAGTATGAAAAGCCATCATTGCTATTTGCGCTACGTGTGATCTTGCCAAGCCCTCCGCTTGCCTCTGTAAAATTTACATTTAGTCTGTTTTTGCTATCTAAAATGGCATTACAGACGTTACCATTTTTAGCTACAAGGCTTGCAAGTAGGCTATTTGCATAGCCTCTTGCTAGATCACTATCGTTTGGCTTCATAGCAGCAAGCGAAATGGCGTCATTATATGTCTCGCCGCCCGTAAAAGACTTTGTTGAAGTACTCATAATAGCACCTGCCTCATTGTCCCAGAGTCTAAAGTGGCTTGGTCTAACGGCAAAGTCATCTAAATTTTCACATGCTGTGATTTTATCTGGTGCTGTAGGATCTGTTTTTTTCTTAGGATTAGGATGAGAAATTCTAAATTTAAGAGTGCTATAAGCCTTATCTACTTTGATATCTTTTAGTAAGATCTCATTTTTTTTATTTGTAATCATATCTTCACTAAAATTTATATTTTTTTCATATAAATTTGATGTGGCATCGCATGATGTGACCAACTCCACCTTTACATCTACTGGAGAGTGTGGCGCTCTTTTTTTGCCGTCCTCTCCGTAGTTTGTGATATAGATATCAAATGGCTTTGAGACTATCTGGGTTAAAAGTCTGTTTTTAAAAGCACCTGTGCCATCATCTGGCTTGCTACTTGGCACGAAGTCATTTGGCTTATCTTCTCCTTCTAGTGTTATATTAAAATCGTAAGGTTGGCATTTTTTAATATATGTGTCATAAGGATCTAAATTTATAGCAGGATTTGTGCTTGTAATAGTTGTTTTGTAGCTATTTTCTTTAAAATTATTTTCGAGTTTGGTTTTATATATAACGTAGGCATAATTATCTTCATTTTTCTTGATAGTACCACCTCTATTTGACATAGCGCCTTGTCCCAAAAAGAAAGTCAGACTATTGCCACTAAGTCGTTGTAAGCCAACATTATCCGCATCATGCTTTTGTCCAGGCATACCATCAGAATAATTAGACGCTGTCGTTGTCTTAACTATGTTCGTTGAGTTTGGCTCATATTTTTGGCTCGGATCTATAATGGTTTTTAGCACAAAATTTTCAGCATCTTCATTTGTTGATTTATTCATTATTTTTACAATAAATTTTAATATAGTCTCTTTTTTTATGCCTTTTGCCTCTATTATCTCTTTTTTTAACACTCCTTTGTCCATTATCTTAATTTTATCTGCTTTTACAAACCCGCTTTTACCAGGCTCTTTATAATACAAATCCTCTACATAGCAAACTTCTGGTCTATACATACGACTAGAAAAACCAACTAATGTTAAATTTGGACGATCAGCATTTACTATTTTAATTCCGCCCTTATTTAACAAGGTCGATGCAACTGCAAAACGCATCTGGACTGCTGGATCTTTATTTTCTATAAAATTTGAGATATCAAATATATCTAGGTCAATTTGGTTATTAAAAAACTTATCGGGATTTATAAGCTTTCCAAATTTTGTCATAGTTGAGTTAAACTGATTGCCTTTTTCATTATATTTGCTAGTTACACTTTTAAAAACACCTTTATGTTTTATCTCTATATCATCACCTACAACCTCCCTTTTAGCGCCAAAAGAAAGCATCGTAAGTGTTGCGTTTATATCCCCATGTTTTGGATTATTAAGATTGTTAAATTTAATTTCTACGATAGATGTTTTTGGTTTAGAAGCCCCATGCTCAAGTTCATAATTTGTAAGCCACTCTGGAGCAAGCTTTTCAAGACCGTCAAATATACTAACCATCTTTGGCTCTATATTATTTTCTCTGGCAGTTTCATCGTCAAAATTATAGATGATAACCAAGCTCCAACCAGCATATTGTGCTGGATTTGTCTGCATCCAATATCCACCATATTTATGTCCATTAACTGGCGAAAATAATAATGAACCCCATACACCTCCTAAATCAACTTGTTCACCATTGCTTCTTTGAAAATACCTATCACTATCTTCCAGCAAATCGTATTTAATAGGGGTGGTCGTAGCTCTGATGTTTCCAGCATAAAAAGTTCTCTCCTCTTTTGTTGTTCCAAGACTATCTTGAACGATCTTTGTTACATCAGCACTTGCAACATATACGTAGTTTATGCCAGCTTTTACGGCCGTTTTGTGGTGCTCATTTGGCTTTCCATCGTATGCTTCTAAAGTCATTGACTTTGGCTGATACTCACTAAATGAACCTGTCCAAAAGATATCTTCTGGTCTAGCGTCTATCGTTATGGCTTGTTCTTTGCCAGGGACTTTAAAGTCTATCCTGCTATATCCTTTTATAAAATTCAGTGCGTTTGATATAAAATCTGACGCTACTTCATTTTTAAATTTCCAGTTTTGATAGATGGAGCCACCCCAGTAAAGCCTGGCGTAGACCACGTTTTTCCCAGTTAGATATTTTTGTACATGATCGTTTTTTTCACTAAAGTCGAATGTAGATGATGCCGAGTTTTGGCAACAACTAAGTTTATTTGGATTATAAACAAAATCACTTTGACACTGCGTATAGTTACTAACACTAAAGCCACCATCATTTTTAAAAATTTTTTCAGAATAAACCGATGATTTGTTGTTATCTGGGATAGGATCAAAGTCATATTCACCATCTCGTTGAATCATAACAGTAGCACCGATGGTTGCCATATCGCCATTTACTCTTGTATTTAGCTTGCCATTTATAACTCTTTGTTTTAGCCCTAATGAAGAATGGTCATCAACAGCAGTTTTTAATGACTTAAATCCGTTTGAAATATAACCATGAAAGTGATCTTGCGCTAGCGAAGAAAAAAGAGGGAAAGGTTTTGTATCTACTGTCCAAGTTCTAGGATAGGTCGTTATGCAGTGAGGGATATTTTTAGAAGAACCATCAACATACTCTTCGGCATCTATAAAGCATAAATACTGTACCTTCGTGTCATTTTCAATATAAGGTTTAGTAATTTTACAACCGATAGACTTTGCTTCGTCTGATGTGCATTCCCTAGGCGCACACCAGCTAAATGTAATAATAAAGAGAAGAAGACATATAGTTTTCATTGTAATCTCCTTGATACGAAAGAAAACCAAGGATTGTTTTTAAAAAGCTTCCCTGCGACTTACTTTTGTATGAAATTTTCTATCATTTCAGCTTGTCCGTATTGTGGATACTTTGTAACGTCAAGCACTACTTGAGATAAAGTCATATTGTCCATATTGCAAACAATAGGAGCCACGAAATTCACGGTTGATTTCTCAAGAGGGAGGGCAACTACGATGATGTTGTAAATTCTAAGTTGCGAACTCTCTTTAATGTCCATAAGCTCTTCATAGTAGCTTGGGATGTCAAATTCATAACTTCTTAACGCAAAAGGATTTATCATTGTAAAAGATGTTTCGTCATCTTTGCTTGCTAGCTTAACAAAAAATTTATCGAGCTCAATCAGTTCCATCGTCTTGATATGCTCAAAGCCTAAAATAGGGCTTTTAACACTAAAAATCATACTAACTCCTGTTTTGTAAAATTGCCTTATTTTAGCATAGTTTTAAAAAATTTATACAAAAATAATGCCAAAAAATGTAAAATAAGCGAATTTAAAATTTTTAAGGAAAAGCATGAAAAAATTTTCTAAATTTCTAGCAGTTGTAGCTCTTTTAGGGCTTTTTAGTGGTTGTGCTGAAAAATACACCGAACTTTACAATCTAACTCCAGACGAGTGGTACGCTCAAGTTATCGCTGACATAAAAGATGGCGATCTGGAGTCAGCTGATAAACACTACGTTTCAATGGCTAGCGAGCACGTTGCAAGCCCGCTTTTGGAGCAAATTTTACTCATCCTTGCCCAAGCTCACGCAAATGACGAAGAGTATCTCATGGCAAATCACTATCTTGATGAATACATCAAAAGATACGGCGATAACGGCCCAAAAACAGAATTTGCTCAATATCTAAAGATAAAAGCAAATTTTGACTCATTTACCCAGCCAAACCGCAACCAAAAGCTAATGGAGGATAGCGTAACTGAAATCGAGAAATTTCTTTATATGTATCCAAATACCGAGTATAAGCCGCTTATTGAGACCATGCTTATCAAATTTAAGCTAGCCCTTTACTTCTTAGACATGCAAATAGCAGATCTTTACAAGAGAACTGGCCGTGACGTTTCGGCTAAAATTTACGAGCAAAAGCTAGAAGAGTCGCCGTTTAAAAACTCAGACCTTATCAAACCTGACGTGGCATGGTATAGAAAACTGTTTGAATAGGAGAAATTTTGCAAATAAACGAAAACAAAGGCTTCCCAACTGAGATACCTATCATAGTTGAGGACGAGCTATTTTTATATCCATTTATGATAACACCGCTTTTTTTAAGCGACGAAGAAAATTTAAAAGCGCTTGAGCTTGCCATACAAGGAGAAACGCCGATCCTTGTCGTGCCTACAAAGCCCCAGCAAGACGGCGCTAGAGACTTTGACGGCATCTATGATGCAGGCGTGATCGGCACGATAATGCGCCGTGTGCCGCTACCTGACGGACGCGTAAAAGTGCTATTTCAGGGCATCGACAAGGGTAAAATTTTAAAACAATCAGGCATAAACCCACTCCGTGGCATCGTCGATATGCTCCACGTAAAGCGCCCATCACAGGTCAAAACTGACGCTCTCATCGTAGTTTTAAGAGAAAAAGTAAGAGAACTTTCGCAGTTTAGCCACTTTTTCCCGCCTGATCTTTTAAAGACGATCGAAGAGAGTGCTGAGGCGATCAGAGTTTGCGACCTAGTCTCAAGCGCGCTTCGCCTAAAAAAACAGATCGCTTATAGCTTTTTTGTCGAAGAAAATTTAGAGCAGCGCCTACTAAAGCTCATCGACTACGTCATCGAAGAGATCGAGGCAAACAAGCTTCAAAAAGAGATCAAAAATAAGGTTCATTCAAAGATCGACAAGACAAACAAAGAGTACTTTTTAAAAGAGCAGCTAAAGCAAATTCAAGCTGAGCTTGGAGCGGATACGAGCCGTGAAGAGGAGCTTGAGGAGTACCGCAAAAAGCTTGATGCGAAGAAGAAATTTATGGCTGAGGACGCCTATAAAGAGATCAAAAAACAAATAGATAAGCTCTCTCGCATGCACCCAGACTCAGCAGACGCGAACACCTTGCAAAGCTACCTTGACTGGGTACTTGAAATTCCATTTGAGAATGTAACTAAGAAAAAGTCATCTATCGCCGAAGTGAGCAAGCACCTAAATGCCGATCACTACAGCTTAGAAAAGCCAAAAGAGCGCATAGAGGAGTATTTTGCCTTGCGTGAGCTTTTGGAGCTTAGAGGTGTTGGTGAAAAGGTAAATAACGGCGCCATTTTATGCTTTGCAGGACCCCCAGGCGTGGGTAAAACAAGCCTTGCAAACTCGATCGCAAAGGCGCTAAAGCGTGAGCTAGTCAGGATCGCTCTTGGCGGACTTGAGGACGTAAACGAGCTAAGAGGCCACCGCCGCACCTATATAGGCGCTATGCCAGGCCGCATCGTGCAAGGGCTCATAGAAGCCAAGCAGATGAATCCAGTGGTTGTTTTAGACGAGATTGACAAAGTTGGCAGAAGCTACAGAGGCGACCCGACTGCTGTTTTACTTGAGATTTTAGACCCAGAGCAAAATAATAAATTTAGAGACTATTACCTAAATTTCAACATTGATCTTAGCAAGATCATCTTCATCGCCACAGCAAATGACGTGAGCATGATACCAGCTGCACTTCGTGACAGGATGGAGTTTATCGAGCTTAGCTCATACACCCCACAAGAGAAATTTGAGATCGCTAAAAAATATCTCTTGCCTCAAGAGCTTAAAAAGCACGGGCTAAAACCAAGTGATGTGAGCATCAGTAAAGAGGCGCTTGAGCTAATCATCAGCGACTACACAAGAGAGAGTGGTGTGCGAAATTTACGCCGCAGGATCGCTGATATACTAAGAAAAGTCGCCAAAAACATCCTTACCAAAAAGAATGAAGGCAAAATCAGCGTCACGGCTAAAAATTTAAAAGAGTTTTTAGAGAAAAAGGTCTATGAGATCGAGCCAGCTGACAAGAAAGACCAGATCGGCTTGGTAAATGGCCTTGCGTGGACGAGTGTCGGTGGCGACGTGCTAAGGATCGAGGCTATCAGGATCCAAGGCAAAGGCAATATGCAGATCACCGGCCAGCTAGGCGACGTGATGAAAGAGAGCGCTCAGATCGCATTTAGCGTCGTAAAAGTGCTGATAGACAACAAAAAGCTAAAAGTGCCGATGGCTATCGTGCCAAAATTTGACGACGACAAGCACAAGCTCGAAGCCAGCGACGTTTATAGACGCTATGACCTTCACTTACACGTGCCAGAAGGTGCGGTGCCAAAAGATGGTCCAAGCGCTGGTATCACGATGGCAACTGCGATCGCATCGATACTAACTGATACAAAAGTCAAACACGACATCGCAATGACTGGCGAGATCACACTAACTGGTAGAGTTTTACCTATCGGAGGACTAAAAGAGAAGCTGATCGCCGCTCACAAAGCTGGCATCAAAACAGCTCTGATACCTCGTAAAAACTATGACCGTGACCTTGTCGATATCCCAGCCGAAGTAAAAGCTGATATGAAGATCATCGCCGTTGATACGATCGATGATGTGCTAAAAAACGCTCTTGTAGCTAAAAAATAATAAAATTTCCTAGCCCTGTTTGGTCTCACTTGGGGCTAGAGAAATTTATAAATTTTGACAATTCTAAAATCCAAACAAAAAGCCATATAACGTATAAATACAATTAATAATTTAAACAATATAAGCACATTTAGCATACTAAAGAAAGCTAGGCAAATTTTAAAAATTTATAAGCAAACATATCTGAAATTTACTATAGTTTTAAACCACATGCAGTGCGCCAGCACTATCGCATGCCACCTCTAACGTGTAGGGGTTAGGGGATCGTTAAGGGGGAAGGGAGCTCTTTTACTTCGCAGGCTCGCAACTGCAAGCAGACTGTAACTCGAGTCCCTTTGTCTCCCTTTTGATAAATTTACATCTCAAAGCAAATTTTAAAATTCCATTCACTCGCAAGAATTGACTACTAAAATTTGGCTTCGCTTATCGCTTAGCTCAAATTTTAGAGCCGAAATTACTCATTCATGAAATTTTAAAATTTGCTGGAATTTAACAAAACCGCATGCGGCGCAAAGCGCTATCGCATGCACCTCTAACGTGCGAGGGGTTTAGGGGATTTAAAGGGGGATAAGGGGACGGCTTCGTAATTCAAGTCCCCTTGTCCCCCTTTGGATAAAAAAGCTAGAATTTCTTCTTCCTAACCTCTTCAACTATGGCTTTAGCCATCTCATCTACTTCTGATGTTACTTCGTTTGCTTGGTTTGCAATTACAACATTTTCTTTTGTTAGGTGATCTATTTGAGCAACTGATTGATTTATCATATTGATGCCTTCACTTTGCTCTTTGATTGATTCACTCATCTCATTTATTGATTGAGCTAGGACATTTGTATTTGCTTCTATCTCACCAAGAGATTTTTGAGTTCTTTCTGCTAGTTTTCTAACTTCATCAGCAACAACTGCAAACCCTCTACCATGCTCTCCTGCACGTGCTGCTTCTATTGCAGCATTAAGAGCTAGTAGGTTTGTTTGATCTGCTATATCTCTAATGATAGTTATGATGTTTTTGATCTCATCACTTTGTCTTATAACATCAGCTGTCTTTTGAGATATGGCATTCATTGAGCTAGACATTTGCTCTACTGCAGCAGCACTTTCTTGCAAGCTATTTGCTTGAGTGTTTGCTGAGCTAGCTACTTTTGATACTGATTCAGCTAGAAGTTTAGCTTTTTCTTCTAGTACTTGTGCTTGGTTTAGATTGTCATTTAGCATTTTAGAGATTTCTATGCCTAGAGAGTTTATACCACTTGCTATCTTACCATCATCATCAAGTCTTTTTGTAAAGTCTTGGTTTTTATAGGTGTTTAGTAGATCAAGTACATCTTTACCATTACTTGATATTGCTTCTTTTAAAGCAAGCTGTAGGTCTTTAAATGTATTTTTTAGTTGATTTAGAGCTGGGTTATTAGTATCTGCTTCTAAGCTTGCTTCATAGTTGCCATCTTTTATCTCATTTACAAAGGTGTTGGCTTTTTGGATGAAGATACTTTGATCTTTCATACCATCTTCAATGGCCTTTGTGTTTTTGTTTATTAGCTCTGCCATTTGGCCAAATTCATCTTTAGATGTTATCTCTATAGGCTGTGCTTTGTTTGTCTTGTGATTTAGTAGATCAAAGAAAGATAGTAGGCCTGTTTTTAGTTTGAGGATGATTTTTAGGAGGTAAGAAGACATTAGAAGTGACACTATCACAGAGATGATGATCGCTGCTAAGATAACGCCGATAGCTGAGTAAAATAGCGTATGCAAATCTTTTAAAAGCACATCCTCGTCCATCTCGCCAAAGAGGTACCAATCAAGGCTAGGGATATATTTTGAGCCAATTATCAAATTTCTCGTGCCGTTAAAGTGATGAATGACGCCGCCATTTTTATTCATCAAGACATCAAATTTCTCTTTGCCAAGGACGTCTTTTACATTTACTTTGCCGACCCTGTCGCTCTTTTCTATCTTTACGATACCACTTGAATCAACCATTAGGAATTTACTGCCCTCGCCCATGGTTTTTGAAGTGACTAAATTTACGATGTCATCAAGGTTCATACCTATCGCGCTGACGCCATAAAATTTGCCGTCTTTTTCAACCTTGCTATTTACATAAAGTGTTAGCGAGCCAGTAGCTTCTGAGACTTGGATGTTTAGAGAATTTATCTCTTTGCCGTTTTTAACGTCAAAATACCAACTATCACGTGGATTGTCCTTGCTAAGCTGCTTTAAAATTTTGTCGTTTGTGTAGTAATTTAGTGTTCTGTCAGAGACAAACATCGCCGTTGAGAGATTAAACGCCTTCATAAGGTCGGTGTTATAGTTAAAAAGCGTTGCCAATCCGTCCTTTGGTTCGCCCTCGTCGATCCACTTTAGAAGATAGTCGTTTTTGGTCATCTGATAAGAGGTGTTGATGACCTTATCTATAGCGTAGCCGATCTCACCTGCAACGTTAGAGACAGCTAGTGGCAGCTCATCTTTCACAACTTTTTCTGTATATAGATTGCGAGCTATGTTGTAACTAATGATACTAACACCAACTAGTAGCAGCACGATCACAGCTGTCAAAATAACAGAAATCTTAGTCCTTATTGATTTCATAAATCACTCCTTGATCAATATTTACGTAATTATTCAACTTTTTATATAAAAGTAAAATTAATTTAAATAAATCTGAAATTTTGTTTTAACTATGTCACTTTGTGAGGTTATAATGACACAAATTTAAATCACTCCCTGTCATAAAGTGCTAAAAATTTCTAAGCAATTTTTCAAACTGCACACCATATTTTGTGCGATTATCATCTTTTAGCGTGATCTTGATGCTCTCAAGCACAAAATTTGCTGCCTTTTTGATAGCATTTTGCATGCTTTCGCCATTTATGAGCGAGCCAAAAAGCACTGAAGCGAAGATATCTCCAGTGCCACTTGCATGAAATGGCAAATATTCGTGAAAGTACTCCACTTTTTCTTTCGTCTTTGCGTCATATGCTATGATGCCACACTCATTTTGCCTATACCTAATGCCCTTTAAAACGATCTTTCGCGCACCAAAACTAGCCAAGCCATCAAGCAGCTCTAAAATGTAATCCTCACCATATCCCTCGCTCAAAAATGGCTTGCCGCACATAAAACTTGCCTCAGTTATGTTTGGCGTGATGACGTGAGCCTTTGTGCAAAGTTCCCTCATCTTTGCCACAAATTTCTCATCAAAGCCGTGATAAAGCTTGCCATTATCACCCATGCAAGGATCCACAAGCCTTAGCAAAGAGCTGCTGTCAAATTCAGCAAAGACCTTCTCTATAAGCTCAAGCTGCCTAAAACTACCTAAAAATCCAGTGTAAATTCCATCAAAACTGATGCCCTCTTTGTGCCAAACCTGCGTTATAGCGTCAAATTCATCAGTTAGATCACGAAAAGTGAAATTTTTAAAGCCAGTGTGAGTTGAGAGCAGTGCCGTTGGCAAGATGCACGCCTCGATGCCTTGGGCGCTGATTATGGGAAGTGCGACGGTGAGCGAGCATTTACCCACGCACGAGATGTCTTGTATAGTTAAAATTCGCTTCATCTATCATCTTAATTTATAAAATTTAACGCCAGCAACGTCAGTTTGATAAACCGCGCCATCTTGCAAGAGCTTGTTTAAAATTTGCTTTGAGTGCTCTGAGAAATTTTCTTCTACATTTGCCGCAGTTTGCGGACGTCGCTCTAGCATGGCTAAAATTTCACTCTTGCTAAATTCATACTTTTGCTCTATCTTGTGAGCCCTAGCTATGGTAACTGGCACGCCATTTATCTTGCTTGCTAGCTCTTCAAGCCTGCTAGCATCAACGCCTTTTACGTTGTAAGCTGGCGGGCGATCTATCGTGCCCACATCCACTCGGTGCGGAGCTATTTCGTTTATGGCCTCATTAAGCGCTATAAATTCCTCTTCTTTGTCGTTAAATCCAGCCACGACCAAAATTTCAAGTACAAGCTCGCCTTTAAATTCCTTGCGAAATTTAGCCATTGCTTTTATAAGTTCATTTACTTCTATGCCACTTTTGTTGCGGTCTATCTTTTTAAATGTTCTTTGCACGGCGCTATCAAGGCTAAATTTCACTATATCAAGCCCTTGCAAGGCTTCACAATTTTTTTGATCACTCGCACCTGTGCCATTGCTTAAGATAAGAGTTTTTGCCTTGCCCTTTATCTCATTTACTTTTACTATCAGCTCTTTTAAGTGCGGATAAAGAGTTGGCTCGCCATTTGCTGTAAGCGTGATGACATCGATGTTTTGATGAATTTTTAAGGCCTCTTTTAAAGCGCTTATGATCTCATTAACGCTTGGCGGATTTTCTATCTCTTCAACCGGCTTTGCGCCATTTAGCTCGCAATAAACGCAGTCAAAATTGCATGATTTTTGCTTTGGGCTTAGATCGACGCCAAGACTCATGCCAAAACGGCGAGAATTTATCGGCCCAAAGACAATAGTGCTATCTTGCACTTTTTCTTTGAACCTCTTTTATGAAATATTTTGCGTTTTCAACTGGCACATCAGGCAAGATCCCGTGACCAAGGTTGAAAATGTGCGGTGCGCCTTTCATCGTGCTTAAAATTTTATCCACGCCCTCATCAATCGCCTTTTTGCTATATAGCCTTGTTGGCTCCATATTGCCCTGAAGGACGTATCTTGGGCTAAGTTTTTCTTTTGCTAGCTCGATCGGCGTACTCCAATCAACGCCAAAAACATCAAATTTGCCTGAAATTTTATCTAAATAGCCGCTTATACCTTTTGGGAAAACTATGACTGGGATCTCTGGAAATTCAGCCTTTACGCTATCAACTATCTTGTTTATGTAGTTAAATCCAAACTCAAAATATGCCTGCTCTTCAAGTGCAGCCGCCCAGCTGTCAAAAATTTGCACGGCATTTACGCCAGCTTTTATCTGCTCTTTGACGTAAAGAATGAGCGCTTGCGTCACTTTTTCTAAAATTTGATGTAAAAATTCTGGGTTTTCATAGAGCATTTTTTTGCAGACCGCATAGTTTTTGCTGCCGCCACCCTCTATCATATATGTAGCTATCGTCCAAGGTGCTCCGCAAAAACCAATGAGCGCCTTATCTTTGGCTAAATTTTCTCTTGTAAGCTTGATCGTGTCATAGACGTATGCTAAGCTTTTAACTGATCTTTCGATGCTAAGCGCATCAAGTGCGGCCTCATCACGCAAAGGCTTTGTAAAAACTGGTCCCTCGCCCTTTTCAAAGCGCAGATCCATGCCCATTTCAAGAGGCACGACAAGGATATCGCTAAACAAAATCGCCGCATCAACGCCAAGGATTTCAACTGGCTGAAGCGTGACCTCGCTAGCCTTTTTATAGTCTTTACAAAGTGACAAAAAATCCCCTGCTTTAGCTCTTACAGCCATATATTCTGGCAGATATCTGCCAGCTTGGCGCATCATCCAAACAGGCGTGTATGGGGTCGGTTTTTTAAGGCAAGCGTCTATGAAAATCATCAAATTTCCTTTAAATTTTTAAATGGATATTATCCAAAAATAGCTAAAGAAAAGATGTAGGAGAAATTTTAAGCGTAAAAACGCTTAAAATTTTAGTGTTCGCCCTTGTGAAGGAAGTAAAGTCCAAGGCAAAGTGCAAGGATAGAAGCTGCAAGATAGGCCATCTCAAGCGGAGTTGTGAAGTTTGCGTGAAGCACTCTTTGGAAGAAATTTACGATTAAGACCATGACGATCACTTTGCCAAGCTTGTCTTTTAGCTCATCAAGTGAATGCACTTCAAGCACCTTGCTCTGCTTTGACTGCTTTAGCTGTGTGATCTCTGAGATGAAAAGCTCGTAAATTCCGAAGCTAAATATATAAAGAACAAGCGCCATCAAGTATAGATCGATCGCTCCAACTATCTCACCAACGACTTCTGAGTGGAAATTTTCAACGTGAAAATCTGCAGCGAAGAAATATTTATAAACCTCTAAAAGCACCTTGCCGACATCATAACTTGCGATGATGAAAAGCACGATCGCACCTAAAAGTCCAAAGACTACTGGAAAAAGCGTGAAACTGTTGCTTGCAAGCAAAATTTTCTCGAATATTTTACGCAATAAAAACCCTTTTTGTGAAATTTAAAAAGGGGGTATTTTATAGTTTTTTCCTTAAAATTTAGGTGCAAAATCGCAATTAATTTAGTGCAAACTACTCCTGCATCGCGATCCATTTTTGTGCGATCCTGACGGCATTTGTCGCAGCTCCAACGCGGATCTGATCGGCACTGCACCTTAATTACGGCTTATTTAAATTTTAGTAGCTAGCATGTAGAAATTTAGCGGCGAGATTTCATTGTGATTTTTGTTTATTTGACTTCGAAGCTAGGCTTGTTACAAGCAGGATTTTAAGTCTTTTGGGCTAGAAATTTAACCCAAAAGATAAATATCAATCAGCCAAAACGGATAAATTTAGCAGGCTAACGCTTTAGCCTGCAATGGTTATTAAAATAAGCTATTTACGCTTTCGTTGTGATAAACACGGCGTATCACTTCGCCAAAGAGTGAAGCTGTGCTTAGCACTTTTATACAAGGGAGTTCTTCTTTTAATGGGATCGTATCAGTCACCACTAGCTCATCTAAAAAGCCAAGTTTTAGTCTATCATAGGCTGGTCCGCTAAGCACTGGGTGCGTGCAAAACGCCATTACGCTAGTTGCGCCACGCTCTTTGAAAATCTCAGCTGCTTTTACGATGGTGCCAGCGGTGTCGATCATATCATCAACCAAGATCACATCTTTGCCTTTCACATCGCCGATCACGTTCATCACTTCGCTCTCGTTTGCTTTCTCGCGGCGCTTATCAACGATGACCATATCTAATAAATTTAGATTTTTTGCCAAGGCTCTAGCACGAGCCACACCGCCTACATCTGGGCTTGCGACGACTGGATTTGGTAAATTTTTAGCTTTTACGTAGTCGTTAAAGATGATGCTACCATAGAGGTTATCTACTGGGATATCGAAAAATCCTTGAATTTGTCCTGCGTGAAGGTCCATAGTAACGACCCTGTCGATGCCTGCTGTTTGCATCATATTTGCCACAAGTTTTGCAGTGATAGGCACTCTAGGAGCTGCTTTTCTGTCCTGTCTAGCATAGCCAAAATACGGCACTATCGCTGTTATAGAGCTTGCACTGCTGCGCTTTAAAGCGTCAGTTAAGATAAGAAGCTCCATTAAATTTATATTTGCTGGGGCACATGTTGGCTGGATGACAAAAACATCTTTCCCACGCACGCTTTCGCCGATCTGCACGCTGATCTCGCCATCGCTAAATCTTTTAATGCTAGCTTCACTGAGTGGAAGCGACAAATATTGCGAAATTTTCTTCGAAAGCTCGATGTTTGCGGTGCCTGAGAAAATTTTATAGCCTCTCATAATAGTAACCTTTTTTAGTGATTTTTATGTTGTGATTTTATCAAAATGAGCTTTAAATTTAAATTTATTTACCAACTATTTTTAGTCAAATTTTCTACTCCAAAAGCCAAAATTTACACCAAATTTTTAAACCATTTTACATTTGTAAATTTATGAGGACTAAGATAACAAACATGTTTAAGATATGTAGAATTTATGACTTTATTAAAAGCGACGACGAGAAATTTAAAGGTGTCTTTATCGATAGACTTTATCCTAGAGGCGTGAAAAAAGAGATATTTTCTAGCTTTATCTGGCTAAAATCAGTCACTCCGTCAAACGAGCTAAGGTCATGGTTTCATGAAGATAAAGAGGCTAGGTTTGATGAGTTTTGCAAAAGATTTAGGCAGGAGCTAAATGGCAAAGAGGAGCAAGAGGGGCTAAAAGAGCTTAAAAAGCTAGAAAAAGAGTATAAAAACGTGGCGCTTCTAACTGCTGTCAAAGAGCCAGAATTTAGCCACGTTAAGGTGATAAAAGAGGCGCTTAGTTCTTTATAAAGCCACTTGCGATGACACGATCGCCCTCATACATCACGCAAAGCTGACCTTGTGCGACGCCAAGTGCGTTTTGATTTAACGTTAGTTTTGCGGTTTTGTTAGCTTTATCAACCTCAGCAAAAGCCTCAAGTTTAGGGCTTCTATATCTTATCTTGGTTTCGCACTCAAATTTATCTTCATCGATAAATAAATTTACATTTTCAAGCTCGACCACCTTTTGAGCAAGGTCGTCCTTCGTGCCGACAACGATCTCGTTTTTTTCGGCATTTATCTTGATGACAAAGTGTGGCTCATGAGCGCCAAAAACCTCAAAACCACGGCGTTTGCCGATAGTGTAGTGCATGTAGCCTTGGTGGCGGCCGATGATATTGCCGTCTTTACCCACCACATTACCTGGTAAATTTGTATTGTAGTGTTTGTTTAAAACCTCGATGTAGGTATTTTCAACAAAGCAAATTTCACTGCTTTCTGCCTGAGTAGCGAACTCTTCAAGCACTTTTACGCCTCTTGCTAGCTCTTTTATATCTTTTTTAAATTTATCTCCAAGTGGGAAAATGACATCTTTTAGCACCTCTTTTGGCACCTGAGCTAAAAAGTAGCTCTGATCCTTGCTAGGATCTTTGGCGCAGGTTATAAAGCCATCAACCACCTGCACGTAGTGCCCAGTAGCAAGCTTCTCGCAGCCATTTACCTTTGCAAAGTCAAGTAGCGCACCAAGCTTTATAAATTTATTACACAAGGCGCAAGGATTTGGCGTTTTGCCCTCTTTGTAGAGCCTGACAAATGGATCATAGACATATTCGTTAAATTTATCCTGCAGATCGAGTATATGCACCTTGATGCCAAGATATTCGCCCACTTTTTTAACTTTTCTGATATTTTCTTCGTGGTATCCTGGCTTTTGATGAAGCATCATGTAGCAGCCCTCTACCTCATGTCCAGCCTCTTGCAGAAATTTAGCCGTCATCGTGCTATCTATGCCGCCGCTCATTGCAACCATTATTTTCATATTTTTACCTTTTTTAAATTTAAAGGCGATATTTTATATCTTATTTTTAAATAGCCAAAATTTCGCTTACGATAAGCTCTATATCATCGGTGATTTTATATAAATTTAAATCTTCTTCGTTTATCGTTTTTTGAGGGATCAGCGTCTTTCGTATAAACTCATCAAGCCCTTGCCAAAACTCGCATCCATAAAGAAAAATTTTCACTTTTTTGCTGCCAACATGAGCTAGCACCAAAATTTCAAATAGCTCATCAAGTGTGCCAAAGCCACCAGGAAAGACGACAAATGCGATAGAGCTATCAGTTAGGGCAAATTTTCTTGGGCTTAAATTTGAAAAGAGATATTTTGCGGTGACGTATGGATTTGTATTTTGCTCAAACGGAAGCCTCACGTTTAGTGCGACGCTAGGGGACTTTGCGCTATCAAATGCACCCTTATTTGCCGCTCTCATTATGCCATCTCCTCCGCCAGTTAAGATGGCAAAACCTAGCTCATTTAGCTTGTAAGCTAGCTCGTATGCCTTTTTGCAGTAGAAATTTTCTTCATCAAATCTAGCCGAGCCAAAGAAGGTTACATTTTTGTTTTTATACTTTAAAACGCTTGGAAATTTTAAGAGGTCATTTACTAATTCATTCATTATTTTAACTGCTGAAGCCTCTCGCGTTTTGAGCCTATCTGAGTGATCTGGATGCCAAAGTTACCGTCTATGATGACAACTTCGCCAAGGGCTATCACCTTATCTCCTATCAAAATTTCAAGCGGGTCGTTTGCGAGTTGATTTAGCTCGATGACTGAGCCTATATCCATAGTGAGCACATCTTTTAAGAGCATCCTTTTTGAGCCGATACGAACACGCATTGGTAGCCTTACGTCCATGATAAGGCCGATGTTTCTCATCTCTTCTGCGCTAAATTCGCCCTTTAGTGCATGGGGAGCAGCTGCAGCTTTTGCAGCATCTACTGGCTCACTTTTAGCTGGCTCAAAAAATCTCATAAGCGTGTGATCGCAGACGAAAGCCACATGCTCATTTAGATCCTCGATCTTTATGTTAAACAAAAAAAGCTTTTCAAAAACGCTAAAATCAAGCGATGAGTTTTCATCTAAGAAATTTACATTTATCACCTCAAAGCTGATCTTTGGCATGCCTTTTTGCGCTCCAAGAGAGGTGCTAAAGGCGCTAAGGAGGTTTGAAAATATCTCTTTTGCAGCGTCAAGCTCGTCGCTACCGAGGTTTTCATTATGTGAAATCTCCTCCTCGCCCATCATCCACTCGCTAACTGCGCTTATGAGCACTGGCGTGCAGGCGATCTCAGCTTTTGCATTGATGTCGCCACTTAATGTCACACTAGCCATGACAACTGGCGGTTTTATGCCATTTTGCGCTGGTGCGTCAAATTCATTTCTCTCGCCGATCTCTGGCGCTCTGCCAGTTAGCCCTTCGATGGTCGCTTTTAGTTCATTTGAAAAGATGTTAAAAAATTCATTCGTCATTATCTTCGCTCTCTTCTTCGTTGTTGTGTTCGTTGGCCTCGTCGTATGCCATTAGTTTTGCTTTTCGCTCTTCTTCGTATTTTTCTAGGATGTGCTTGATCTCGTCTTTGTCAGAGCGGATTAGCTGCTCGATCTTGATAGACTTTCTAAATCTATGAAGCCCAACTTCAGCCAAAAATACCTCTTTTTTATCGATGCAAACGATCGCCTTATCATCAGCTCCTCTATCAAGCCTTAAGATATCGCCCTCTTTTAAATTTAAAAACTCATTTACGCTAACGATTGATTTACCAAGGATCGCCTCATAAAGCACCTCGGCACGGCCTATTAGAGTTTTTAGTTCTTTGTTTCTACTCTTTTTAGCGCTAGTTTCGCCAAGCATGATGTCTCTGTTTGCAAGGCGCGATAGGATCGGCTCTAGGTAAATGACTGGATAGCATAAATTTATCATGCCGCTTGAGCCACCAACAATGATCTCCATGACGACCATGATGACGATCTCATTTTGCGAGACGATCTGAACGACATTTGGACTGCTCTCTTTAGCCTCGACGTTTGGATACATATCAGTTATCATCGACCAGCTCTCTTTTAGGCGCTGCATGATCATCCTAAGCACCGCATCAAGTAAATTTACCTCGATGTCAGTTAGCTCTCTGTTTGCCTCGAAATTTTCACCAGTTCCACCAAGTAAGCGGTCTATCATAGGAAATGCTATGCTTGGGTTTATCTCTAAGATGCAGTTTCCATCAAGTGGCTTTATCGAAAAGACGTTAAAGCTAGTTGGGCTTGGCAAACTCATCAAAAACTCGCCGTATGTCATCTGATCGACGCTGTGAAGTCTAAGCTCGACGATACTTCTCATGACACTTGAAATTTGACTGGCTAAATTTCTAGCAAGCTTGTCGTGGATACCTTTTATCGCACGGAGTTGCTCTTTACTGACACGGTTTGGACGCTTGAAGTCATAGATAATGATCTGTTTTTGCTCGCCTTGTGGGCTCTCTTCTATCTCGATATTGCTCGTATCGCCGTCTTCATCGACGACTTCAAGTAGCGCATCTATCTCTTCTTGACTTAAAATATCAGCCATTAAACCCCCAAGCTGCGTCTGATGCGATCAAGCAAACGTTTATGAATTTGTGAAATTCTACTCTCGCTGATGTTCATTATCTCGCTGATCTCTTTTAAATTTAGCTCTTCGTAGTAGTAGAGCTGAACTATCATCTGATCGCGCTCATCAAAGTCTTTTAACGCACTTTCGATCTTTAAGATAAGATCCTCTTTTTCTACGCTTTTTTCAACATCGCTTTGACCGATTAGCTCCATTTGCTCGTCTATTGGCAAGATGGTGATGATGCCACTAACTCCCCTTGCCTCTCTTATCTTTTCGATATCTTCATTTAGTTTTTCAGCCAGATACTCGTCGCTTGGCTCTTCTTCGTGCGTGTTAAAGTAGTTATCTATCTCGGTATTTATGCTCTTTACTAGCTTTCTGTCACTTCTACTAACGACATCAAGCGCTCTTAGATAATCTAACATCGAGCCATAAATTCTCTTTTTGCCATATCCCCAAAATGAGTCGTTTTGCTCTTTGTCATACTTCCTGCTAAGCTTTATCATCTCTTCAACGCCAACGCTTATAAGGTCGTTTACGTCGATACTTGAAGGCAAGCGCTCCTTTAGCCTAAACGCCATCGCGCGCAGAGCTGGCATGTATTTTAAGACGATCTCGTCTTGCTCTTTTTTAATGGTGCTTTTATAAGCGTTAAGCTGCTTTTGCTTTAGTTCGTACATTTTGCTTACCAGAGTCTAAATTTTCGGTGGTTACTTTTAGCATGATATTTTCCATCCGTTTTTCCCTAACGTTTAGCTCAGAGATGAGATAGTCTGCGATCTCCTCATGTCTTTGCTTGTCAAAAAATTTCTTCAAAGTCCTTTTTACATCGACGTAGTTCATTATCACGATGTGAATTATAAGGTAAAAAAATAAAGTAATAACTAGCGTATAAACGAGCATTTCGATAGGCTCGCTCACCTTTAGCAAGGTAAAAACTATGCCTATGAAAAATCCACAAACCGTAAAAAATGCTATAAAATTTTCTGCACGCAAAGCTCAATCTCCATTAAAATTGTTCTATCAAACGCTTAAAGAAGCCCCCAAAGCTCCTGCTTTGCTCATCTTTAAGCACTTTTCGTTCCAACCTATAAAGCAAATTCGAAGCTATCTGCTTGATCTGCACGCTAGCAGAGCCGTAAGCTTCGTCATCTGTAAAGAGTGTCCTTTGCTTTATGCTCCTTGCCACGCTCTTATCAGAAGCCACGTAGCCAATTAGCTCTAAATTTAAGTTTGGTCCGATATTTGCATTTGCCACTCGCTTTACATTTTCATAAATTCTAGTAGCCTCAGCCTCGTTTTTTACCATATTTAGTAGCAAAAGCTCGTTATTTTTAAACCTTGAAACGATCTTTATGACAGCGTATGCATCGGTTATCGCCGCAGGGTCAGGCACAGTCACCACGACAACCTCATCAGCCGCCTCTAAAAAGAGCTGCGTGCTGCCGCCTATGCCAGCACCAGTGTCGATGATCAAAAAGTCAAGCTGATCAAGCTCGCTCGCCTCATCTAAAAATCTCTCAAATAAAAATTGATTATTAAATTTTAAAATTTCATCGCCGCTCTCGCCAGGGATGAGGATCAAATTCTTATTTATAGGTATCAAGATATCTTTTAAGCTGCACTCGCCCTTTAGCACATGAAGCAGGTTTTTGCCCATTTTTACATTTAGGATCACATCAAGGTTTGCAAGGCCGATATCAGCGTCAAAAAGCCCTACTTTATAGCCATTTTGTGACAAGACATTTGCCAAATTTGCACTTATCGTACTCTTGCCAACGCCGCCTTTGCCACTTGTAATCGCTATAAAATGCGTATTTTTAGCCTTATTTTGAGACTGGACTAAATTTTGTAGTTTTTGCGCTTGGTTATTCATCGCTAGCCTTTTGCTTTGTAAAGCCGTCAAACACGCACTCTACTAAAAATTCGCTCTTTGCCTCCACAAGATCATCAGGCACCTCTTGACCCACGCTAAAGTAGCTAACTGGCGTGTTTGTCTCATAGATCAGCGAAAAGACGTTGCCAAAAATTTTGGTCTCGTCAAATTTTGTGATTATTAAAGTGTCGATCTCTAAAAATGAAAATCCATTATAAATTTCTATCAGATCCTCGACCTTTGAGCCAGCTGAGAGGACTAAATTTACATCGATCTTTGCGCCGCTATGCTTTAAAAATTTATCAAGTCTTTCAAGCTTTTCTTTGTCATACTGCGAATTTCCGGTGGTGTCGATTAAGATCACGTCGCAGTAGCTAAGCTGCTTTATGGCATTTTGAAAGTCCTCGACTTCTATCACATCAAGGATCGGTAGCTTCATCATCTTAGCGTATTGAAATAGCTGCTCGACCGCTCCTATACGGTACGTATCAAGCGTGATGATGCCCGTTTTATAGCGCTTTTCGTTGCCGTATGCAAAACGAGCCGCAAGCTTTGCAAGAGTCGTCGTCTTGCCAACTCCGGTTGGACCAACTAGCATCATTATGCGCTGTTTTTTATCACTTAGCTCTTTTCTGCAAGGCAGCATGTTTCTCAAAAGTGAGTAGAAGTACCTTTTTACCGCGGTTGGGTTGCTTTTCATAGAGACTGGCAAATTTTCAAGCGTCGTTTGCATGATCGCCTCTAAATGCTCCTCTTTCATGCCGCTTTGTTTTGCGAGCTTGTAGATGCTAGCAAATTCTGGCGGGATCGAGAGATTGTTGCGATTTGGGGCTTTTTCGTCCCAGATCATGTCAGTTATCAGCCCTATTTTCTCGCTTAGCACGCTTACTTGCTTTGCCACGTCGTCTATTTTTTTATTCATGCCATTTGTGTTTGGCTCTTTTATCTCGTTCATATCGACATTTGCGATCGCGCTTATCTCTTTTGCGACGTCTGAGATGTTTAAAAGCACACTCTCATTTGGATCGTAAGGCTCAGGCGACGTCGTCTTTGCCTCAAATTTAGCAGGCTCCTCTTTTATCTCAAATTTTGGCTTTGGTGGCTCGTAGTTTTTGCTAAATTTAGAGTAGGCATTTTCATAGTTTATTGCTTTTACATTTGGTTTTGGCGGCTGCTTTACCTCGTCCTCTTCGACACTTACTAAAATTTCATAAAGCGGCTTTTTGTTTATCGTTTTGGCTTGAATTTGCTTTGTGGTGACGAGTATGGCCTTCTCGCCGCACGCCTCTTGAGCCTTTTTCAAAGCCTCAATGGTGCTCTCGCCTGTAAAAGTATGAAATTTTGTAGCCATTTATATCCTTTAACCTCTCATAAGCCCTAGTGGCACGATCACGCTAAGCCTCTTATCTGCCCCTGGGTGCGGGACGATAAGGCGCGGCGTCTTATAGACCTTTTTACTAAAATACAAAATATCCAGATCAAGCGTGCGTGGCGCATTTTTAAACGTCCTCACGCGCTTAAATTTACTCTCATAGTGCCCCAAAATTTTTAGCAAATTTCTAGGACTCATAGACGTTTGTAAATTTATAACAGCGTTACTAAAATCATCCTGCGCTTCGTAGCCAAACGCCGCATTTATAAGGATCGGCGAGACTTCAACCACGTGAAAACGCCTATCTTCACTAATCGCTCTTATAAATTTATCAAACCTCTTTGCGCTATCGCCGATGTTGCCACCCATGCCAACTAGCGCCTCATACCTAAACTCATCTTTTTTATGAAAAAAACTAGGGCAAAAACGGCTTTTTACGATCTTTCTTGCTCCAGCTAGCCTCATAAAATTTCGCACCCACCTTCTCTTGCGACCACCACGTCTTCGATGCGCACACCGAATTCATTTTCTAGATAAATTCCAGGCTCCACGCTAAAGACCATGCCCTCTTTTATGAGCGTTTCGCTCCTTGCTGAGATGACTGGAAGCTCGTGTATATCGACTCCCACGCCGTGTCCTGTCGAGTGAAAAAAGGCCTTTTCATATCCAGCCTTTGCTATCACACTTCTTGCTGCAAGGTCTATCTCGCACGCCCTAACTCCAGCTCTAGCGACCTTTATCGCAGCAGCCTGAGCCTCTTTTACGATCTCATAAATTTCTTGCATCTTGGCGTTTTTAAATTTTTGCTCCTTTGAGAAGTTAAAATTTTCATCAAAGCAAGCAGTTCTGGTGCGATCAGAGCAGTAACGCTTAAATTTAACCCCAGCGTCAAGTAGCAGCAAGTCACCCCTTTTTAAAATTTTATCCCCAGGCAGCGCATGCGCCTTTGCGGTATTTTCGTTTATCGCCACGATAGGATCGAAGCTAAGGCCTAGCTCATTTTTTTGTCTAAAGATGAGCGAGGCGTTGAAATGAAGCTCTTTTTCGCTCATCCCTTCGCCATTTTCACGCACAAATTTAGCAAATTCATCAAAGCATTTTGCTCCAAATTCGCTAGCTCTTTTTAAAATTTTTATCTCATCTTCACTTTTGCAAATTCTCTTTAGCCTAGAGAAATTTGGCTTTGGCTTGAAATTTATCTTAAAACCCTTGCTAAGCGCGTTAAACTCGCTTAGACTTAGCTCATCAGGGTTAAAAATGAGGCTGCTTGGCTTCATCTTTCTTAAAAATGCCCTCACCTCGTTTATTAAATTTCTCTGAGCCAAAAGAACGACCACGCCTGCATTTACGCAGCTTTTTGCCTCAAAATAATACCTCGCGTCCGTGAAAAAGTATTTCACGCCATCAACGCATAACAAAAACTCATTGTCGCAGCTGTAGCCGCACTCGTAAAATACGGCGTTTTCGTCCTTTAAGATGAAATTCATTGTGCTTTTTGATTTGCTCTTACTGCTTTGATTTGCTCAAAAATTTGAAGCATGCCTATCATCGCCAAATGATAGCCAACTGGTCCAAAGCCCACGATCTGGCCTGCTGCAACTGGTGCGATGAGGCTTTTGTGGCGGAACTCTTCTCTTCTATAAACGTTGCTGATATGCACCTCGATAACTGGCAGTGCAACCGCACTTAGCGCGTCACGGATAGCGATAGAGGTGTGAGTGTAAGCGGCTGGGTTTATGATGATGCCATCAGCCTCACCCAAGCACTCTTGGATCTTATCGACTAGCTCGCCCTCAAGGTTGCTTTGAAAAAACTCGATCTCAACGTCATTTTGATCGGCAACGATCTTCATTTGAGAGTGGATATCCTCCATCTTCATAACGCCGTAAATTCCTGGCTCTCTAGCGCCAAGCATGTTGATATTTGGGCCTTGGATAACCATTATTTTTAGCTTCTTATCCATGTCACTCCTTTTTGATTAAATAGCCCAAATTATACATTTTCGTTCCTAAATTTTCGCTACAATAACAAAAATTTAAGGTTATAAATGGAAATTTTAAAAGCAAAAAAGATCATCACTGGCGGAGAAAATCCAAAAATTTTAAGAAATTCTTGTGTTATCATCGAGGGCGATAAAATTTTAGAAATTACAAGCGAAAAAGAGGCGCAAAAAAAATTTAAAGATGCGAAAATTTGCGACTTTGGTGAGAGCGTGATCGCCCCAGCGTTCGTAAATACGCACGTTCATTTGGAGTTTAGCTCAAATGTTAGCACACTAAAATATGGCGACTTTATAAAGTGGCTTGGCTCTATCGTTGATAAAGGCGGCGAGCTAGCTAAAATGGACGCTAAAAAAGCGATGAATGAAGCTATAAAATCGCTGTTAAAAAGCGGAGTTTGTACCATTGGCGAGATATCTAGCTTTGGCTCGGAGCTTGAAATTTTAGCCGCTAGTCCGCTAAAAGTAGTGCTTTTTAGTGAAATTTTGGGCTCAAGCGAGCAGATGGTTCAGCAAAATTTGCAAAATTTCTTAGCTAAATTTGAAAAAACAAAGGGCTATAAAAGCCAAAATTTCACCCCAGCCATCTCGCTGCACTCGCCCTACTCTGTGCACCCAAAGCTAGCTAAAGCCGCCCTTGAGATAGCCAAAAAAGATGACTTGCTAGTTAGCACGCACTTTTTAGAGAGCAAGGCTGAAAAGCAGTGGCTAGAGCACGGCAGCGGTGGCTTTAAAAGGCATCTTTTAAGATTTAGCCAAGATCCAAAGCCGATGTATGACGCGCAGGGCTACTTTGCGATGTTTCGTGAGATAAATACTCTCTTTACGCACTGCATTTATGTGAGTGATTTTGCTAAATTTAAGCCTCATCACAGCGTGACACACTGCGCCGTTTCAAACAGGCTACTTGGCAAAAAGGCGCTAAATTTAAAAGAAATTTTCAAAAACAACGTCAGTCTAAACATCGGCACAGATGGCCTTAGCTCAAATATCAGCCTAAATTTTTGGCATGAACTACGAGCCACCCTTTTTACCCATGCTAGCCTTGATCTAAACGAGCTTGCCACCAGGCTTTTTGTCGCTGCAACGCATGGGGGCGCAAAGGCGCTTAGGACAAATAACGGCGAGATAAAGGCAGGACGCGCAGCTGATATCGCAATCTATAACGACCTAGAGTGCGATGATAGCGAGCTAATACTTCAGCTCATACTTCATACAAATGAGGCTAAAAAACTATATATCGGAGGCAAAATTTGCAAATTTTAAGGCTTATTTTTAGAGGAATTTTGGGAATTTTTAAATTTATCAATAACTACTTTAAGGCGCTCATATTTTTACTCATCTTATTTTTTATTTTCGCGCCAGATGGCAAGATGAAAGAGCCAAATTTAGCCCGCATAGACATCACCGGCACGATAATGGACACAAGCGAAATTTTAGAAGCGCTAGAAAAAGCAAGGAGTGATAGCAACATCAAAGGCGTACTGCTCTACATCGACAGCCCAGGAGGCGCGCTAAGTCCT
The DNA here is from genome assembly GCF_902460715.1 of Campylobacter concisus. Taxonomy (GTDB): domain Bacteria; phylum Campylobacterota; class Campylobacteria; order Campylobacterales; family Campylobacteraceae; genus Campylobacter_A; species Campylobacter_A concisus_AK. The sequence goes on from NZ_CABPUX010000001.1 coordinate 648,284, forward strand.
AGCGTGGAGCTAGCCATGGCGGTCAAGAGGCTAAAAGAGAGCAAAAAAGTGCTCGCATACGCAGCTGGCAACATGGCGAGTGGTAGCTACTACGCTGGCGTAAATGCCGACACTATCGTAGCAAACCCAGGTGCTTTCATAGGCTCCATTGGCGTCATCATGCAAGGGGCAAACATCGAAAATTTAGCCAAAAATTTAGGCGTGAGCGAGCAGGTGGTGAAGGCTGGCGAGTTTAAAGAGGCTGGCACTTTTATGAGGAGCTGGAGCAAGCAGGAGCGTGAGAGCTTGCAAGGGCTCGTAAATGACGCTTACATGCTCTTTGTGAGCGACGTGGCGGCGGCTAGAAATTTAGATATCAAGAAAAAAGACGAGTGGGCAAATGCAAGGGTCTTTTTGGCACACAATGCCCTAAAAATGGGACTAATAGACAGCCTTGGTAGCTACATAGACGCTCAAAATGAACTAGCAAAAATGAGCCTCGTAGATGAGCCCGTCTGGCAAGAAAAACCGCAGATCGAAAAGATAATGGAGAAATTTACAAAGCAAGGCATAAACTCGCTTTTTGGCGCATTTTTTGAAACAAAACTTAGATAAAAAGCCAGCCAAGTTAAATTTAACTGGCTGGCAGGGCCTTTTATGGCTAGTTTATCTGAAATTCCCTTCGCTATCCACAAAGAGTTCTCGCTCTGCTATTTTTATCAAAAAAGTAGTTTCATTTATCCTTTGAAGCACCTCAAATTTACCATAAATGCTATTTTTGATAATGACATTAAACTTTTCATCCAAAAGTCCAAATTTATCACCTAGTCGTGATAAGTAGAAAGTATTATTTGACCTGTCTATAACCTTATCAAACACCTCTATCTCATTTTTGCTTTTGTCAAAAATGACAAAACATCCTTTTGTGTTTATATAACCCCATTTACCATCTTTTTGAACTTTAGCAAAGCCTTCGTTAAAATCCCGAGCGTCATCAAATTCACACTCTACTATCTGCTCACCTTTGGTGTTTATATATCCCCATTTGCCATCTTTTTGAACTTTAGCAAAGCCTTCGTTAAAAACCCAAGCAACATCAAACTTACACTCTACGATCTGCTCACCTTTGGTGTTTATATATCCCCATTTGCCATCTTTTTGAACACAAGCAAAGCCTTCTTTAAAATCACCAGCATTATCAAATTCACACTCTATTGTCTGCTCACCTTTGGTGTTTATATATCCCCATTTGCCGTCTTTTTTAACACAAGCAAAGCCTTCTCTAAAACAACTCCAAGCATCATCAAATTCACACTCTACTATCTGCTCACCTTTGGTGTTTATATATCCCCATTTGCCATCTTTTTTAACACAAGCAAAGCCTTCGTTAAAATAATCAGCATCATCAAATTTACACTCTATGGCTTGCTCACCTTTTGTGTTTATACAACCCCATTTACCATCTTTTTTAACCCAAGCAAAGCCTTCGTTAAAATACTTAGCGTCATCAAATTTACACTCTATGGCTTGCTCACCTTTGGTGTTTATATATCCCCATTTGCCATCTTTTTGAACTTTAGCAAAGCCTTCGTTAAAGTCATAGATGTCATCAATTTCTTTTGAAATTTCTATTTCATTATCATCTATTAATTCTCTATCAAGTACTATAAAATTTCCATTTGTATTAATCTCATAACTCCGACCATCTTTCTCAACTCTAGCAAAGCCATTGTAAAAATAACTGGCATCATCAAATTCACACTCTACTATCTGCTCACCTTTGGTGTTTATATATCCCCATTTGTAATCTTTTTTAACAACAGCAAAGCCTTCGTTAAAACTCTGAGCATCATCAAATTTACACTCTACGATCTGCTCACCTTTTGTGTTTATATAGCCCCATTTATCATCTTTTTCAACACTAGCTAAGCCTTCGTTAAAATCCATAGCCCAATCAAATTTACACTCTACGATCTGTTCACCTTTGGTGTTTATGTATCCCCATTTGCCATCTTTTTTAACAGCAGCAAAGCCTTCGTTAAAATACTTAGCGTCATCAAATTTACACTCTATGGCTTGCTCACCTTTGGTGTTTATATATCCCCGTTTGTAATCTTTTTTAACAACAGCAAAGCCTTCGTTAAAATTCATAGCATAATCAAATTTACACTCTACGATCTGCTCACCTTTTGTGTTTATATATCCCCATTTGCCATCTTTTTTAACACAAGCAAAGCCTTCTTTAAAATCACCAGCATTATCAAATTCACACTCTATTGTCTGCTCACCTTTGGTGTTTATATATCCCCATTTGCCATCTTTATATACTGGAGCTAGACCTTCTTTAAAAATACTAACATCATCAAATCCCCAAAACATATCCCTCTCCTTTGTTTATATGAGTTGTGTTATTTTAGTTTATATTATTTTAAAAAGTAAGTAAATTTAATAGAAATTTAAAGTAAGATGGTGGAAGCGAGGGGGATCGAACCCCTGTCCAAAAGCAAAATCCATACAGCCTCTACACGCTTAGCAAAAGTGAAAATTTCATCTAAAAAGGCTCACTTTCCAAAACCAAAATTTAGACTAAGACTAAAATTTCAGCTAGCAAGCAGTCATTTTGCTAGCCTACTCTAGCTAAATCACTCGCTTACATCCTAGCTAGAATGAGACAAAGCGAGGCTCAACTGAACTTACGCAGCTTTAGCGTAAGCAGGAGCGAAATTAACGTTGTTTGCGTTTAAATTTAATTTGAGCTTTTTACGCTTTGCTCAAAGCGACGTGCCACCGTACACACTCTGCTCCTGTCGAAGCCAAGTCGCTCCCATAAAAAATGAAATGGTTTAGTTGGATTGTTTAGTCAAGCTTTGCAGGTACGTCAATGATCTTTGGCTCAAGGACGCTAAAATACTCTAGGTCTCTCTCGACGTCGCCTTTGTATTTATGAAACTGATCGCTAATAAGCAGCAACCAATCTATAAATTTATCATTTGCTGGACCTTTTAAGCTTCTAGCCTCTTGAGTGACCTCTTCAGCCAAAGTAGTGAGTTTCAAGATCGGGTCAAGATGCATAAAACCTGCTGCTGATTTGATATTGTGAAAGATCCTAGAAAGCTCTAAAATGCTCTCCTTATACTTATCAGCTCTTCCTAAATTTATTATCAAAGGCTCTAGTAAATCGCACATCAAAGTGTAGTGAGAGAGAAACTCCTCAACTATATCATAAGAATAATCGACTTCAAGCCTTTTTAATATACCCATTTTCATGTCCTTAAGAAATTGGCGTAATTGTAGCAAAATTTTGATAAAATTGTTAGCATTATCACAAATTTTACCGGACTTAGCCATGAGAGATGAAAAAATCGCAAAGAAAAAACTAACTATAAATGATATAAAAAACAAAAAAGGCGCCGAGCCTATCGTGATGATAACCGCCTACGATGCGCTTTTTGCTAAAATTTTTGATGATTATGCTGATGTGATACTTGTTGGCGATAGCTTAAATATGAGCTTTAATATGAAAGAGAGCACGCTAAGTGCTGATATGAGCACCATGCTTTATCACACAAAGGCCGTTTGCGCCGGAGCTAAAAAGACTTTTATCCTAGCTGATATGCCATTTGGCAGCTACACAAACGAAAAACAAGCGATCAAAAATGCGATGAAATTTTTTAAGCAGACAAATGCCGATGCGGTGAAACTTGAAGTTGGCATGCATCAGGTAAATTTAGTAAAACGCCTCTGCGAAGAGGGCATAAACGTGATGGCTCACATCGGACTAAAGCCACAATTTTTTAAATTTGAGGGCGGATACAAGATAAAAGGCAGAAGCGAGCTTGAGGCAAAAAGGCTAGTTGATGAGGCTTTGGCATTTGAGCAAGCTGGCGCGTTTAGCATACTTCTTGAGGGCACACTTAGCAACGTAGCAAGCGAGATAACAAGACAGGTTCGTGTGCCAGTTGTGGGCATAGGCTCTGGGGCAGACGTCGATGGGCAGGTACTTGTCTGGTCTGATATGTTGGGATTTTTCGAGGACTTTAAACCTAAATTTGTTAAGCGCTATCTTGACGGAGCCGCTCTTGTGCGAAAAGGCGTGCAAAGCTACACTAGCGAAGTAAAAAGCAAAATTTTCCCAAGCGAAGAGTTTTCGTATAAGGGTTAAATTTATAGCTAAAATCAAAACGTAAATTCACTACAGCAAATTTTAACCACACGACACATCCTGTCATATCCTCTTTGTAAAATGCAAAAACAAAGGAGAGGTGATGAGCAAGATAACAAAAGATCAAATTTACGAGCAGCTTGACAATATAGCCAGCACAAAAGAGTATTTAAAACTAGCCGAACTTGCTAAATTTGAACTAAAAGACGATAGTCTGGCTAGAGAAATTTATGAAAGAGCACTTTTTGATACAAATAGAAGCGGCATGTTAGTTAAGCTTGGCAGGCATGTTTTATGGCTTTTGCAAGATAGCGAGCTGGCTATAAGGTTTTTCAAGCAAGCCATGAAAAAAGAATTTAGCAAAGAGCAACGCAAAAATATCTTGCTTAGTAATTTCAAAAAGACATCAAATGAGCTAGCTTTTTTTGATGAGTTCACAGACTTGATAAACGAAACTAACGAATTTGATGAGCTAATAAAGCTGTATCGTCACTTACCGCGTGAAATTTCACTAACAAAAGCCTTTTACCAAAGAGCCTCTGAGTTTGTAAAAACATTTTCTCAGTTTGAAAACCTACTTAATATGGTTTATAAATTTGATAAAGATATGATGTGGGAGATTTTTAACAAAAGCCCCTTTCCAAACAGGGCAATTCACTATTTTAACCTTAGTCAAATGGATATCTTTGACGAAGCGACAAAGGATAGCTTTTTTGATCAATTTATAGCACGTGAAAAAGAGATAATGAAGCTTATAGATGTGCTAGACTACAACGTTCTAAGCAATGATCAAAAAATAAAGATCATCAAAAAGGCGACCACTCTTGCGGACGATACGCCATCTTTTAAGATAGTAGCGATAGAAATTTTAAAGAATTTTTCAGATAAAAGGTGGGCGATGGATATAAAGAGCCTGCATGACGAGATGAAAAGTGCTGGCAAACTGCAACCTACAAAAAAGAAAAGGAGCTATAGAAGCTATTTTTTCTATAACTTTGCAAAAGAAAAACACCCACCCTTTTACACGCTAAATGACCATAAAAAAAGTTATTCTATTCTTGATTATTTGATTGTTATTGGGAATAGCTACTATTATTCTGCGGAGCCTGATTATGACTGGTATGAAGATGAGTGGAGTTTTTTGGATTGGGAGGTAAAAAACGAGCGTTTGATAGCACCAGATCACCTTTATGAGAGTGTGGAGGACTATCTAAATGAGACCAAAAAACTAATCTCCACAAACATAAAGATTAAAGGAATTTTGCAATGGCTAAAGTAAAAATGAGATATTTTGATATAAAAGACGCCATAAATTTACAAGCCAAGATCGCCGAAGAGATAGGTGGTAAAGCTGGTTATGACGCCAAATTTATAGTAAAGCTAGAGGATATTTTAGACAAGATCAAAGATGACAGTTGCTATCCAAATTTTAGCGACAAGCTAGCTCACCTCATCTGTTCATGTGTTGTACTTCGCCCATTTTTAGATGTCAATAAAAGCACAGCTTTAATGCTTGGTATCTTTTTTATATTGTTAAACAAGATGCCAATCGCTATAGAAAATTTTGCTTTTGCGGTACAAAATAGCATAATCTTGATCTCTAGATATAGACTTGGCGAAAGTGAGCTAAAAGATCTTATAGAGAGCTTTTTAAAGAGGTAAATTTAAAAAAGCTCTTCTGATTCAAGATAGTTTTGCGAGATGTTTCGTTCTTTTTCGTCGGTATTTACGTGAAGGACGTAGTGGCCTATCTGCGTGTTGCTAGCATCAAGTAGCGGCACAACGCAAAAATAGTGCGTCTTATATACGTAAAATTCATACTTTTTAAGGTCGATATCACGCAAAATTCCAACTATATTTAAATTTGCACTGCTTAAATTTTCGATGTAATAATCGCTCAAAATTTGATCACTCGGCGCGCTTTTGTGTGCTGGCATCTTATCTTTTGATAGTAGCACGAAAAGGTCTATGCCTTGCGTTTTATAAAAATTTCCAAGTGAGTCGTAGTTTAGCAAAACCTCGATGCTACCGATGTTTTTACCCTCATGCATCACATTTGAAACAGCCCTTATATGCACTCCAGCATACCACGCCTCGATGCCAACCATGGGCCTATCTTGCCGCCTTGACTCTTGGACTAAAAACCTGCCACTAGCGATCATGTCGCCATATCTGTTTAGGTCCCAGCTTCTTACGTAGCTTTTTAGATCTTTGTCGTAAAGATGAAGCTTGATGTTGTTATACATCGATGCTGCGCCAAGAGTTTTGGTTAAATTTTCGATATTTTTTACGCATTCGTCGCGGTCTTGACCTAGCAAGCACATCTGTATAGACTCATTTTGAGCAAGCAAGATCGAGATCGCCATTGATGAAAATTTCTCATCATCGATGCTTTTGTTTAGCTGCTTTACATGGTAGTCAAAAAAGACGCGCATGTTGTTTTGCTTTTTTTCAGCCATGTATGAGCTATAAAGAAAGTAAAAGAGGCTACCAAGCAGCGCAAAAACGACTAAAACGATATAGATATTAAAATATTTTTTGTATTTACTCAAAACTAAGCCTTAGTTTTTTTTCTAAAAATTTAGCAAACTCATCAAATTTAGGCAGCTCAAGCTCGCTTTTTCTTTTGGGGCTAGCCCAAACGCTATCTGGGAAAAACGCATCATTTTCAAATCTCGCAATGACGTGAATATGCACGTGTGGCACGTAGTTTCCAAAGCTTGCGATGTTTATCTTAGTTGGCTTATAAAACTCAAGCATAGCCTTTTCAGCAACCAGCATCGCCTCAAAAAGCCTAGCTCTACTCGCCTCATCGCAGTCGCTTAGCTCGCGGTAGGGCTTAGCGGTAAAAATTTTCACCCACGGAAGCTCGTTCTCTTCGCGCTCAACTCTTATAAATTTATCTTCATATATCATATTTTGCCCCTATTTTATACGAAATTTCTCTCTCGCAAAAGCGTGTAAAGCTTGATCGTTGAGATAAAAAATGTCACGATCGCAGGTCCTAGGATCACGCCCCAGAAGCCAAAAGTGGTGATGCCAGCGATCATCGCAAAAAAGATGAGTAGCTCGTTTATCTTTGTTGGTATCTTGACTAATTTTGAGTTTATAAATTTAATGACAAGCGGCTTTAGCAAGGTATCTGCGGCAAACGAGATCACGATGATGGTGTAAAGCGCGATCGTGATAGCCGCTGCTGTGTTGCCATTTGCAAACTCATAAATGCTAATAGGCGCCCACGCCAAAAAGCCACCAACGACTGGGATGAGTGAAGCGAAGCTAAAAAATATGCCAGTTAGCACGCCATCATAGCCGTAAAAACTGGTGACAATGGCAAATAAAAAGCCCTGGATGATCATATTTGCGATGGTTGAGTAAAAAACGACGCCCATCACGTTGCCAACCTCGCTTAGTATCGACTCAGTGTCCTCTTTTTTAAGCGGAAGCGCCTCTTTTAGGTAGTTTATAAGCTCGTTACCATAAAGGTTGCAAAAGAAGAAAAAGACTAGGATGATGATCATATCAACACCAAATTTAAGGCTTAGTTTGCCTAAATTTGCAAGATTAGCAGCGACTTGCGAAAAGAGCATCTTGATATCAAGCCCGCCTATAAATTCCTTGATCTTTGGCTCTAAGAAATTTATCGACTCTGGCAGGCTAAAGTCGTAGTTTTTAATAAATTCGATCGTCTTTGTAACGTTGTTTATATCAAAGCCAGCTGCGTACTTTGCGATCTCTACGACTGCGTAAAGAAGTGGCGCGATAAACAAACAAAGAAGTGCAAATGTCGTAAGTCCTGACGAGAGCGTTTTGCGGTTTTTAGTAAGCGTTAAAAATGCGATCTGCACGTTTGCAACAGCCACCGCGAGCAGTGCTGCGATAAAAATGTCAAGTAAAAATGGTTTAAAAAGATAGACCACCAAAGCCAAAGCACAAAACGCAAAAATTCCAAAAAACAGCCTGTTATTCATTTCGCTCCCTTAAAATGGGGTAATTATAGCAGATTTATCAAAGCTACTCATTTGCTTGATAAATTTACTAAAACGCTTTGGCGCCAAATTTGCAAAGAGCAGGCTTTTGGCATATTTAGCCTGCCACCGCTTAATAAATTTAGATAAATTTATACCTTACGTAAATTTTCTAGCTCAAAAGCTTCTATAAATTTAGCCTTTTACGTGCACTGAAAATTTGCTCCGACGACCTCACACTCATCACAAATTTGCATATAGATAGTACCCTCGCCGTCTATCAAGCCACCAAAAGGGATTTGCGCTAGATATTTCATCGTTTTAGCGCATTTTGGGCAGGCTAGATACTCGCTGTCTTGCTGCCACTGCGGATATCCGCCAAGTAAAATTTCACCATCGATCATAGCCGCATAGTGCATACAGACCTCGTTTGCTAACTCAAATTTTTGCCCGTCAAGCACCGCCACAGCGTCTCTTACATAGTCTTCGCTCTCACCCTCGCCTACTACCTCTGTTTGCACGTTATTGCCGTCATTTTGGCAAAAATATTGTACCAAGCCCACGCATGTCGGGCAAAATTTAAGCACAGCGTCATTTTTAAGCTCTAGCTCAAACTGCCTAAGGCTCTCTTTTTTAATGGTGAGTTCTAGCATCTCGCCGCTACAAAATTTACATTTCTCATCATTTGATGCTTTAAATTTAACGCTTGTCTCTGCGCTTTGGCTTGGCTGGCAGGTAAAGCACTTATCAAAAACTAGGCTTCTTCTCTTGCCACTGCTATCAAAGCTCCAGCCAGCAGTCTGCGAGTATCCATCAGTGTCGGCATAAAGCTTCGTCTTCCAAGGCTTTGGCGCATTATAGAGCTTAAAAAATAGCTCCCTTACCACCTCATCGCCCTGCCAGGCAAGTGCCGAGAGGATGTGATTTAGCTTGACTATATTTTCTTCGCTTGAAAGTCTCTTTATAAGCTCATCTCTAAGCCCCTCTGAAGCCTTTTTGTAAATTTCAGGTGGGTAGTACTCGCCGTTTTTTGTAAGCTCTTCAATGATCTGCTCGTCGCAAATGCCATGCACGTAAAAAATATATGTGAGGTCGCTGTAAATTTCATCATATTTATCTAGCTCGTCAATGTGTGCAAGGATATTTTTCTGCCTCTTTTTTATCTCGTCCTCGCTTAAGCTCTTATAAAACTCCAGCTTCTCTTTTTGCCTGCACCAGTAGCAGATCCCGTCAAAGTAAATCGTCCTTTGCTTGCACTTAGGACAAAGATGTGGCTCGCCCATTTTTGCTCCAAATTTAAATTTCTCTACTCAAAAAGCCCTTTTTCGATGTCGATCTTGACATTAAAGGTCTCAAAACACTTCGCACTTGCAATCCTGCCCTTTGCGGTGCGCTCGATAAAGCCATTTGCAAGTAGATATGGCTCGATGACGTCCTCAACCGTGCCCTCGTCCTCGCTAAGAGCCGCTGCGATCGTGCTAAGCCCCATAGGACGGCGCCTTGCTTGCATCAAAATTTCTAAATACCTAATATCCATCTCGTCAAATCCAAGCGAATTTACCCCAAGTGCGTTAAGCCCCTCTTTTGCGCGCTCGTGGCTGATGATTAGCTCGTCATTTACCTCGGCAAAGTCGCGAATCCTCTTTAGTAGTCTAAGAGCGATCCTAGGCGTGGCACGTGAGCGTTTGGCGATCTCAAGCGAGGCGTTTTTGTCGCACTCTTTGCCAAGCTTGGCAGAGGCTATCTGCACGATACGGCTTAGCTCGCTGCTTGTATAAAACTGCAGTCTAAAGTCCATCCCAAAGCGGTCTCTTAAAGGCGCTGAGATCATGCCAGCACGCGTCGTTGCGCCAATAAGTGTAAATTTTGGCAGGTCTATCTTGATAGTTTGGGCAGCCGGCCCTGAGCCAATTATAATATCAAGTCTAAAGTCCTCCATCGCAGGATAGAGCACCTCTTCGATAGCTGGGCTTAGGCGGTGGATCTCGTCGATAAAAAGCACGTCACCCTCTTGTAAATTTGTAAGGATCGCTGCAAGATCGCCACTCTTTTCTATCATGGGAGCCGCAGTCATTTTGATACTTACGCCCATTTCGTTTGCGATGATGTGAGCTAAGGTCGTCTTACCAAGTCCTGGAGGGCCGTAAAATAGCACGTGATCTAGGCACTCGTTTCGCTTTTTGGCTGCTTTTATAAAGACGTCTAAATTTTGCTTGATCTTTTCTTGCCCGATGTAGTCTTCAAATTTTGTCGGTCTAAGCGAGACTTCAAAGTCATTTTCAAAGCTTACTTTTTCGATTTCAACGATTCTATCCAAAGTTTTTCCTTCTAAATTTAAGGCTTCATTTTACGCTTTTATGCTTAATCTAAGTTCGTTTAAATTTATAGTAAAAGGTGCTGCCTTCATTATAAACGCTATCAACGCCGTATAAAATGTCATGTTTTTGGCAAATTTCGCTGACGATATTTAGCCCAAGGCCAAAGCCGCCTTGGATTTCATCCTCTCTGACGTAGCGCTTCCAGACCCTTTTTACGTCCTTTATCCCCTTGCCAAAGTCCTGCACGCTAAGATTTATGCGCTCATCTTCAAGCTCTAAATTTACTATTATCTCGCTCTCTTTTGGGCTGTATTTTATAGCGTTTGTGATGGTATTATCGATGATGCGCTGGGCTTCGACCTTGCTTAGCATAGTAAATGCCTCGCTTGCTAAATTTGTCTTTACTACGATGTGCTTGACATCAGCTACACTTGAGAGAAATTTCACTCGCTCTTTAACATACTCGCCTAAATTTAGCCTCTCAAGTGGGAATTTGATGTAGCCACGCTTTATGAAGTACTCGACATCTTCGTAGGTTATCTGCATCTGTTTTAGGGCGTTTTTGATGCGGGTTATATACTTGTTTTCAAGTCCAAGCATCTCAAGGTTCATGCCAGCTACGCCAAGCGGGGTCTTTAGCTCGTGCATGGCGTCGTTAAAGAAGTTGTTCATATACTTTTGAAACTCTTTGTAAGGCTTAACACTGCTTAGATATAAAAAATAGACGATGAAAAGCACTGCCACAAGGATGACAAGCAGCATGATGGCTGTTAAAAAGATGTTCTTTTTATTATCAAGCTCCTTTTCTACGACTATGTAGTAAGGGGTCTTGTCTTTTATAAAAAAGCTCTTGTAAAAAAGGTACCCGCCCTCTTCTAGGGTTACAAATTTAAAGCTGCTTGGCTCTTTGCTAAGTGTTGAGATGATGGGTTTAAAATTTACGTCGTAAATCGCAAATTTATATTTTAATGAGCTAACTATATTTTCGTTTTTGAGAAATGAATTTTTGATGATAGTTTCATGCTTCATAGCACCAAAAAGGGCTTTTGAGCTGCTGTTTTTCTGGCTTAAATTTAAGATCACAAAGCTTTGAAAGCAAAAAAGCGACATTATGACAAATGTCGCTATGATCTGGATCTTAAAGCTCTTGTGCATCTATCTTGTAGCCTATGCGCCTCTTTGAGATGATAAAGTCGTTTGTTGTCTTGTTTCTTATCTTTAAAACGTGCATCCTTATATCAGCGCCCTCGATCTCTTTGTCGTTCCAGACAAGATCTCTAAGCTCCTCCATGCTGACGTAAGAATTTAGATGCGAGACCAAACACTCGACCAAAGCGACCTCTTTTGCGCTAAGATCAACCATCTTGCCATCTTTAAGTAGCACACGTTTATTTAGGTTAAAGCTAAACTCGTCATTTATCTTTACTATGTTTTTATCGTCAGTGCCATAGTATTTTCGCATAAGCTCAGCAACTCTAAATTTAAGCTCAGCTAGCTCAAATGGCTTTTTTAGATACTCATTACAGCCAAGTTCGTAGCCAATCGCCATATCGTCTATATCGACTAGAGATGTCGTTATCATGATAGGAGCGTTTGGATTTAGACTTCTTATATACTTGATGACTTCGTGACCATTTACTCCAGGCACTTTTATGTCAAGTATAAAAAGGTGATAGAAATTTTTCTCTATCAGATCGCAAGCCTCTTGACCGTCGCTCACCGCTGTAACTTCATAACCAAGCGTCTGCAAAAACTCACAGACGCTCTCTTGAAACCCCAAATCATCTTCTAAAAGCAAAATCTTCAAAATGCTCTCCTAAAAAACAAACTTTAATAAGAATTGTATCTATTGTAATACTTAATAGGTAAATTTCAAATTAAAATTCTTTTTTAAGTATTAAATAAAAATTTGTCCTGCATAGACTATGTAATATCTTAGCAAAAAGACACCACAAATGACTAAAATAGCGTTTAACACGGCAAATTCGCGTTTGAAATCATGCACCTTTAAAACGCTTAAGTCTAAAATGATAGGCACAGCCATACCAAGACCTATGACGCCGATATAAAACATCAGCCCAAGAGAATTTGCGCTAAGTGCGTTTGCTACGCTCTGCGCACCACTTGCACTTGCACCTTTTACGACCATAAAAAGAGCAACTATTAGCAAAAACTCGACTATTATCGCTAAAAAGTCAAATTTTAATAAAAAGTGTGCAGTTTGGTTTTGTGCTCTCTTTTCATCTTTTAGCACGCCAAGAAGCAATGTAAAAGCACCAGCACAGCTTAAGCCAGAAACTAAGAATAATAGTGGCAAAACTGGCGTGTTCCAAAGTGCGATCTTGTGAGCTGCACTTAGCAAAAAGCCTGTATATGCACCAACGCCAATGCCAAGGATGAAAAGTAAAATTCCTATTAAACCTGAAAGTTTTTCAGCTAAATTTGCAAGCGCGTCAAAAAGAGAAATTTTAAGCGACGCGATCTCATTTTTAAACGCACCAAGCGCGTATATAACGCTAAGAGGCGTATAAACTAGAAGCAGCGCAACGCCTATTGACATAACTGAGTCAAAGTTGTAAAGCAAGAGTATCCAGTAAAAGCTAAGCGGTTTGCCAAGATCAAGCACCAAAAGAGCAAGTCCAAGGATGATCGCCACTGGAGCGATAATGACGGCTGCTTTAAAGTAGTAGTTGTCCTTGCCAAATTTATTTGAGATGAGCACAGCAACGATGCTAGCACCTGCACTAAGTCCTGCTAAAAATAGATAAAAAGCTATCGGCCAGCCCCAGTAAATTTCTGTGTATTGAGCTAGGCTTCCTGACATGTTATTCATGGTGTGCTCCTTTTGTATTTGCGATCATTGCAAGTGAAGGTTTTGTGTTTAACTCCGCTTTTGGCAAGTAGTATTTGCTCTCTTTTAGTTTTTTTGAAATTTTAGAGTTTTCATCATTTACGTCGCCAAAAGTTAGGGCATTTGTAGGGCAGACGCTAACACAAGCTGGCTCTTTGCCCTCTTCTAGCCTACTCTCGTAGCAAAATGTGCATTTGCCTATCTCACCATCTGGCAAGACGTAGCGAGCATCGTATGGACAGGCTAGGATGCAGTACTTGCAGCTAACGCAAATTCTATGATCAAGCAGTGTCACGCCATCAGCCGTTTTAAAGCTAGCGCCAGTTGGGCAAACCTCAACGCAAGGTGCATCTTCGCACATAACGCAGCTTTGACGTAAAAAGTCAGTCTTTAAATTTGGAAATGTCCCACTCATCTTTGCATGCACCTGCAAGCGGTAAAGTCCCCTTGGCACGTTGTTTGCACTTCTGCAAGCTACCGAGCAGCCTTGACAGCCGATGCATAAATTTTCATCATGTATCATCATATATTTTTTCATTTTTTATCCTTACGCTTTACTTATGCTAACGCCAACATTTGTAACCATAGTCGCAGCCACCGGACCCTCAGCTGGATCAAGAAGCACGCTTGTGTTAAGCCCTACGTGATCTATGCTCTTAAGGCCTGGCGTGATGTGTCCAAAGCCGTGATAGATAAAGAGCGTATCTTCTCTAATGCCCTCAGTCACCATAAGCTTGCCCTTTTGCTCGCCAAATTTATTTTTGACTAAGACTGTGTCGCCGTCACGTAAATTTTGCTTTTTAGCGGTGTTTGGATTGATCCAGATAGGGCTATCGCTCATAAGATCATTTAAAAATGGAACTGCCTGAGTGTGACCGTTGGTATGAATAGGCGTTTTGCCGCATGTTAGGCAAAGCTCGTGTCCGTCAAATGTGTCCATATCTTTATCATTTAGCGCGCCATATCCTGCAAACTGCGCCTCGACATCAGGTAAAAATAGCTCTATCTTGCCGCTTTTTGTTTTAAGCTTAGCCATATCGTCCATTAGGCCATTCTCGCCTACAAATTTAGCAGCGACTGGATATTTAGCGATAAATTTATCGATCATACCTTTTTCTCTAAACAAAATTCCCGGCTCATCCCACGTGATAAAGCCATCTTTTTCTAGTGCGGCAAGTAAATTTACATCTCCGCCGGCTTGTTGCATCCTAAACTCGCGTATGTCGTTCCAAGTGTAAAGCTCATCTATCTTCATGCGGCGTGCTAGCTCTCTAAAGATAAACGCTCCATCTTTCGTGTCGCCAACTGGATCAACGACTTTATTTCTTATCATATAAGCTGGTTTTAGACCTGACTTGTCCTCTATGCCCTCGTCGCGCTCTAGGTAGCTGCTCTCAGGCAAGATGACATCAGCAAAGGTCGCCATATCGTTTAGATAGACATCGCTCACTACGATGAGCTCAAGCTTCTTCATCGCCTCTATGCTCTTCATCGTCTCAGCCACGTTTATGAGGTGGTTAAAGCGGATGTTAAACCAACCTTTTATGGCGTAAGGCTTCTCGTTTAAGATAGCGTTATCTATATCCATCAAAACGCCATGTTTTCTGTTTACAAATTTATGCGCTCCAGCATCGCCAGCGAAGTCTAGTCTGGTGACTTTTGGCACTTTAAATTTCTCATCTGGGTTTTTAAGAACTGGGAATTTATCCTCGCCAACTAGCTTGTTAAAGGTCTTTGCGTTTTTGCCACCAAAAAGACCGCCCTTAACCTCCCAGTTGCCCATCATCGCATTTGCCACCATGATGGCTTTTGTCCTCATGTATTCAGCTCTTGTGGTGGTTGTTTTGTGACCAAAGTCGATGATAACTCTTGGAGCAGCCTTGTAAATTTCATCAGCGATGCGTCTAACATCACTTGCTTTTATGCCAGTAATTGCCTCTTGCCACTCAGGCGTTTTGCCCTCGACACTCTTTACGATCTCATCAAAGCCGGTTGTAAATTTCTCAATAAATTCTTTATCGTAAGTGCCATTTTGTATCCAAGTGTTGATAAGTGCTAGCACAAAGGCAAGGTCAGTGCCAGGTTTAACTGGTAGCCACTCATCAGCTTTTGAAGCCACAACGCTAAATCTTGGCTCAAGCACAAGTAGCTTTGTATCCTTGCTAGCTGCAAATTTAGCAAGCTTTTTAGCATCAGCTATGACGATGCCCTCAAAGAGGTTGTGACCAAAATTTACAACGTATTTTGCGTTTGCAAAGTCTCTTTTTAGCTTAGCGATGCCATACATCTGCTCGCAGACCATTTGATAGGTGATCGGACAGCATGAAAAGTGCGAAAAGCAGTTTGGCGAGCCATAAGCTGAGGCAAAATTTACCATTAGCTTATGCGTTTGCGAGCTTTTACAGGTAAAGACAAAGCTTTCAGGACCATACTTTTGCTTGATCTCAAGCATCTTTGTAGCAACATAGTCAAGCGCCTCGTCCCAGCTAACCTCACGCCATTTATTTTCGCCTCTCTCGCCAGCTCTAATTAACGGCTTTTTGATCCTATTTTCATCGTAGAGCTGGCTAAGTCCTGAGCCGCCTCTTGCACAAAGAGAGGTTGCCGTGCCGCCAGCTTTTGGATTGCCACTTAAAAAGCGAACTTTGCCATCAACGACTTTTGCTTCGATAGGACACCTTGAAGAGCACATCTCACAAAAGCTATGAACGTGCTTTTTCGCCTCCATTTGCAGCACCTTGCAAAGCACCACCTGATAGAGATGATGCAGCCGCGCTAACTCCTGCACTGAATTTTAAAAATTCTCTTCTATTTAAGCTCATCTTTCTCCCTTTAAAAGAAATTTTACTTTTTGTTATTTTATTATTTAAAGTTGAAACTAAAATTAAATTTTATTTAATAATTTTTTTTAGTTTTTATTTTTTATGATATGTGAGATCAAATATCAAAATAGAGCAAATTTTAAAAATGATAAATTAAGATGGATTAAATTTTAGCGCGATTTTTGCGTGATTTATAAAAGTGAAAAATTTAAAATTTAAAAAGAGATATTATTTAAGAATTTAATATAAAAAATTGAAAATTTAAAGAAGAATAAAAAGCCGAGAGAGATCTCGGCTTAAGTTTTATATAAGAACTGGAGCTACTATAAATCCAAGGATAACTGATAATGCAACCATTATAGTTCCTGGGATGAAGAATGAGTGGTTAAATACAAATTTGCCAACTCTTGTAGTTCCTGTATCGTCCATCGCTATCGCACCTAGTGTTGTAGGATATGTTGGCAATACAAATAGACCAGAAACTGCGGCAAATGAAGCTACAAGGATCCAAATTTGACCTGAATTTTCAGGGCTAGTCATACCAAGAGCAGCAGCAACAGCAGGCATCATAACCTTTGTTGTAGCAGCTTGTGAGTATAGCAAGCAGCTTAAGAAATAAAGTGCAACAGCTAGGATAAATGGATACTGAGTAACGAAGTCTTTTGCAACCTCTTTGATAGCGTCAAGGTGTCCATTAACAAATGTTGTACCAAGCCATGCAATACCAACAACGCAGATGCACGCATTCATACCGCTTTGAAAAGTGCTAGTTGATAGAAGTTTGCCTGTCTCAACTTTGCAAGCTACTGCGATTGTAAAGCCAATTGTTAGCATAAAGCTAATAATAGCAGCATCTCTTGAAAGGATAGGTTTTTCTACAAGACCTAAGCTCTTTGAAATGACTAGCGCATAGCAAACAACGATCAAAACGCCAACAGCAAAGATAGCAACTGATCTTTTTGCGTATGGTTTTGGCTCGTGATACTCAACATCCTTAACCTCTGCAACCAAACCTTTTGCAAGTCTATCTTGGTAGATAGGATCTTTTGAAAGGTCAAGATCGTAAAATTTATTGACGATAAATGCAGTGATAATCATCGCAACAAATGTAGTTGATATACAAATAAATAGCAACACTGGATAGCTAACACCTAGCTTTTCACATAGGCCACTCATAGCAACAAATGCAGCTGAGATAGGGCTTGCAGTGATCGCTACTTGAGAAGAGACAACTGAAAGCGCAAGTGGAGCTGAAGGTTTGATGTTTTGAGTTTTTGCAACCTCAACGATAACAGGGATCATAGAAAACGCAGTGTGTCCAGTACCTGCAAGGATAGTTAAAAAGTAAGTAACTATCGGAGCAAGAAAGTTGATCTGTTTTGGATTCTTGCGTAAAATTTTTGTTGCTACTTGAACTAAATAATCAAGTCCGCCCGCAACTTGCAAAGCTGTGATCGCTGAGATAACTGAAGCGATGATCAAGATAACATCCATAGGGATGTCTTTCATATCGACTTTCATACCAAGTAAAGCGAGTATCACAACACCTAGACCACCTGCGTAGCCAACGCCCATACCACCTAGTTTGACACCAAGATAGATGCCGCCAAATAGGACTATAATCTGTAAGATCAGCATTATATCCATCGAAAACTCCTTTATTAAATTTTATTACTAAAATCACCACTTAAGCGTGTCAGAATTCTGACACGCTTTTAATAATACTTTGCTTAAATTTTTACTTAACCATGCTCGGATTTAGCATATTTTTAGGCTCTAAAATCTTATCGATCTCTTCTTTGCTTAGATAGCCTCTCTCTAGGCAGATATCGCCAACTGCTTTGCCTGTTTGAAGAGCTTCTTTAGCGATGCTTGCTGATTTTTCGTAACCGATATATGGGTTAAATGCTGTTACGATACCAACTGAGCCAAGAACTGATTTTAAGCAAGCTTCAGGGTTTGCTGTAAGTTTTTTGATAGCTTTTTCAGCTAGTGTTTTCATAGCATTTTCAAGGATAAATATAGAGTTAAATAGCGCATAAGCGATGCCTGGCTCAAATGCATTTAGCTCGAATTCGCCTCTTTCAGAGCAAAGCATAATAGTTACGTCGTTGCCGATAACCTCATAGCACGCTTCACCTACAACCTCAGCGATAACTGGATTTACCTTACCTGGCATGATTGAGCTACCTGGTTGCATTTGAGGTAAATTTATCTCACCTAGACCGCATCTTGGGCCTGAGTTCATTAGCCTTAAGTCATTTGCGATTTTTGAAAGTCTAACAGCTGCAGTTTTTAGCGCACCACTTACATGCACGAAGTCTGCAGTATCTTGTGTAGCTGCGATGAAGTCATCTGCTTTTTTGAAATCAACTCCAGTGATCTCTTTTAGTTTTTTAACAACTACATTTTTATACTCTGGGTGGCAGTTGATGCCTGTGCCTATCGCAGTTGCGCCCATGTTTAGATGTGTCATTGATTCACGAGCAGCTGTGATCTTTTCGATGTCACTTTTGATGTAGCTTGCAAATGCGTTAAAAGTGTTGCCAAGTGTTGTAGGGACGGCATCTTCAAGCTCTGTTCTACCCATTTTGATGATATCTTTAAATTCTTTTGCTTTTTTCTCAAGCTCATCTTTTAGTAAATTCATAGCAGCAAGCAAGTCAGTAAGCTTTGCATAAGTTGCTACTTTAATAGAGCTTGGATAAGTGTCATTTGTGCTTTGTCCAAGGTTTGTGTGATCGTTTGGATGGATGTATTGATACTCGCCTTTTTTATGACCAAGGCTCTCAAGCGCGATATTTGTGATAACCTCGTTTGAGTTCATATTTGTACTTGTTCCTGCTCCACCTTGAACCATATCAACGACAAATTGATCTAAAAATTCACCAGCTATTACTCTATCAGCAGCTTTTGCCAAAGCATCAGCTATCTTTGGATCTAAAACGCCAACCTCTTTATTTGCAAGCGCAGCAGCTTTTTTGATCTGTGCAAATGCCTTTACAAAGTATGGATACTCTTTTAATGTTCTACCACTCATGTGGAAGTTTTCAGTAGCCCTAAATGTTTGGATGCCATAGTAAAAATTGTCAGAAATTTCCAACTCGCCAATAAAATCATGTTCTCTTCTGGTTGCCATAACAGCTTCTCCTTAGTAAAAAATTGTTACCGAGTGAAATTATATAGGTATTTAAGATTTTAAATATTAATGACTACTTATTTTTTTTAAGCTTTAAGTTTTTGACTTGATATGGCGCTCTTTGAAAGAAAATTATATTTCATATTTAAGCTAATTTTTAGGAATTTGCTTGTCTAAATTGTTATATTACTAATAATATCACTTTTTTATTATATAAAAAGGGTCAAATTAGCTCAGATTTGTCCTACACTTTAAGTTTAAAAGCCATTTTTGAGAAAATTTAATATAAAATAAATATAAATTTACAAAATTTATAACAGCCAAGCTAAAATTTCATAGTTAAAAAATTTTTATAATAATATTTTGTTTAGCAGTAAGTAAGGTAAAAAATTAAATTTTATTAAATTTGCTATCACCTTTTAAAGCAGCTTCTAAAAAGGCAACCACAAGAATAATAATTGATTAAAAATTTATCATTTGTCCTTATTTATTTTAAATATAACTTAAACTAAGTTTTTATTAGTATATAAAAATCTTTATTTTATACATTAATATATCTTGCAAAAAATAAGTCAAAAAACTAAAACTATCTTAATGTAAATGCTATCGGAAAGCGAAGATAGCGAGCTTCTTTTGGCTTTGGAAACTCAGAGCTTGCTTTTTTGACATTTTCTAAAGCACCATTATCAAGCGACTCAAAGCCTGAACTTTTAGTAACCTTTAGCTCGTCTATGCTGCCATCTGTTTTAAGCAAAAATCTAACTTCAACAATGCCTTGATGCTTCATCCTTCTAGCGTTGTTTGGGTAGCTTTTATGCTTTTTCACAGCTGCTATGACCTTGCTAAAGCCCTCATCGCTCTGTGCGTTTGATAAATTTAGCTCTTGGGCTACTTTTTGAGCTGGAGCTGAGGCGATAGACTTATTATTTGCTGGTAAATTTGAATTTACAACAGGTGCTGGGGTCGCGGCAGGAGATGGCGCAGTGATAGCAGGTGTTGGCTCCACCTTTGGCTCAGGGCGAGGCTCAGGCTTTGGCAGTGGCTTTTTCTCCACTTTTTTAGGTTCAGCTTTAGGCTTTTCTATCTTTTTTGGCTCTGGTTTTGGCAGTGGCTTTGGCTCTATTTTTGGCTCGGGCTTAGGTTCTGGCTTAGGAGGCTCAGGTGGTGGCGGTGGAGCCGGAGGTATTGGCTCTGGTATCATCACTTGTTCGCTTATCTGCGGAGCTGAAGTTTGCGGCACTGGAGTAAAAGAATTTAGAGCTATTTTTATAGGTTTTTGCTCGTCTATCTTTATCTCACTAAAATTATGTGAAAGCAAAAAATAAGCCGCTGCTACATGCACTATCGCCGATACTGCTAAGCCACTATAGTTTGAAATTTTACTCAGAGACTGTTTGGATTGCAAAGTTTTCGTGTCCCTTTTCTTTTAATATATCTATGACCTTCACAAAGCTCTCAAATTTAGCGTTTTTGTCGCTTTTTAGCTGCACTAAAGTCTTAGTATCAATGGCATTTAGCTTATCTTTCAGCTCATCTTCCGAAATTTCCGCGTCATCTATAAAAAATTTATTATCTTTATCGATAACGACACTCACTTTTTTCTCGTCCTCTTTTATCTGCTCTGTACTGCTCGCACTTGGTAGATCAACTGCGATCTTGCCTTGGGCGATGAAGGTCGAGATGCTTAGCACGATGGCTAGCAAAACGAGCATGATATCAATAAATGGGACGATATTTAGCCCATCTTTTTTATTTAGACGCATTTTTGGCCTTGTATCTGTTTATCATGACATCGACTTTTCTAACAAAGCCGTTGTAGATCATAAGCGTCGGGATCGCCACAAGTAGGCCAAATGCGGTCGCTTTTAGTGCTAAAGATAGGCCAATCATGATACTTTTTGTATCAATGCCGCCAGCCATACCCATGTCGTAAAATGTGATCATTATGCCAGCAACCGTGCCAAGAAGCCCGATATATGGGGCATTTGAGTAGATGATATAAAGTGTGGTTAAATTTTTTGTTAGCGCCTCATCGAGCTCTTCGATGTTTTTGTAGCTATTTATATCGACGCGTGAGTAAAAAATGATACGCTCTATCGTATACCAAAGCACAAAAAAGCTCATAACGCCCAAAATACCGATGATTATATAGTCAATGTTGTGTTTTAAAAGTTCCATAATACCTCTTATTTTTAAAATTTGAGCGTGATTATAACTATATTGATAGTTAATGTCAAATATATTGTAAAAATGTAACCTAAAAATATTTTATAAGAAGAGAAATTTAAAGAGAATAGATCTGAAAATTAGCGCAAATCCGCGTTATTAATTATATTAATACGATAGATAAGCGCTAAATTTTATAACTTGATAATTGTTTTTAATATAAATATATGGCTAAATTTCTAGCTCTTTTACTACACGTGCATTTAGTGCCATTTGCATGTGTTGTAAAAATACATATTGATAAAAATCTCCACTATGCCCTGGTGCATCGTAGGTTTGCACTAAATTTGCAGGCACGATGATTTCTCTTTTTAAATTTTGCTCATTTGCGCTAAGTCTTAGGTGAGAAACAAGCTGATAGATGCACATATCGGTGCAGTCGCCCATAATGACAAAGCTATCAAATTTACTTATAAATTTATTAAACTCCTGCGAATAAGCGATGCTAAGTGAGTTTTTATAAAAAATTTTCATCTCACTAAAAAAGTCTAAATTTCTTAGCTCATAAACTGCCTCTGCCTCATTTTGCCCTTTTAAAGCATGAGCTGGAAAGCTCGCAAACTCAGCTGAATTTGGCTCATGAGCATCTTGGATGAGGATGAAGTTTTTAAGGTCAAATTTATCCCTTGCTAGCTTAAAAGTCTCTGCTATGCCCTTTGAGAGCTCACCCACACGCTTGCTAGCTAGTGCGCCTTCACAACAAAAGCCATTTATCATATCAACGCTTATAAATGCCACTTTTTCGCTGCCATTTTTAAAAATTTCACTAAATTTAAGCGCTTTTAGGCCATTTTGCCACGCATTTAGCTCATCTAAAATTTCACTCATCACTTCTCCTTTATAGGTAAATTTATACAAAATGTCTTTGGCTCAAGGGTTATCTCTATGCTGCCCTTGTGCGCTTCTATTATCTGCAGGCAAAGGTGCAGTCCTAGGCCATTGCCTTTTAGTTTGCTCGTCTTAAACGGCTCAAAGACGATATTTTCATTTTTTATAGAAACGCCGCTGTCATAGACTATAAATTTATGCTCATTTGGTGTCTTTTCGTAGCTTAGTCTCACCACACCTTCGTCGTTTTCGTCCTCTTCGATGGCGTCGATCGCGTTAAATAAAATGTTTTGAAAGACCATCGCGATGAGGTCAAAGTCGCCACTATAAAGGGCGTCAGGGAAATTTAGCTCAAAACTTATATCTTTTGAATATTCATAAAATTTAAGCGCCTCTTCGCACTCACTTTTGATGTCTAAAAAGTTAAATTCCTTTGGCATGATGCTAAGCCCTTTTGTAAAAAGAAGTGTGGCTTTGATGATGCGCTCAACCCGCCAAATTCCCTTTTGTATCTGCTCTACGATGGGCAAAATTTTTGGCTCAGCCCTTTTTAAAAGCGTGGAGTTTAGAAGCGAGATAGAGCCTATGGGGTTTCTTATCTCGTGAGCTAGGTGCGCTGCTACTTGACCCATCGAGGCTAGGCGCTCGGTGCGTTTTTCTTGCGTTATGTCAGTAGCAGAGATGATCTTTTTATCGTCTTTGACCACCTTTTTTACTAGATAAATTTGTGAGCCAAAATTTAGCTCGCCCTCATCTTTTGGGATGAAATTTAGCGCTTTGCCAAGCTTTTGCGCCTCTGAGTTTTGTAAGAAAATTTCATCATTTTCATCAAGCACCCAAATGGCATTTGGCAAAATTTCCACGATATCTTTTATAAAACCTTGCAAGCTCATATAAGAAGCGGTCAAATTTTTATACTCACGCTCTATCAGATAGGTCTGCTCTATTAGGCTTTTTAGGCCATTTTGTATATCGATATCACTCACAGCAACTCCTCATAATCTTTTATCTCATAAAGCCTAAGTCGCTCATCTTTTAAGCCCAAAAGCTCGTTGCTAAAGCCACTTTTTGAAAAAAGTGCCACGATATCAGGCTTTATGCCAAGTCTTTCGCACTTGTGAAGGACTAAATTTAAGACATTTTTACAAATTTTTCGTTCTTTATACTTTGCTTCGCCGACTATTATCTTGCCATTTATGCTAAAAAGCATGTCTAGCTCTATATTTTTGCTCCAAAATGAGCTTAACAAAATGCCATCAAACCCAAGCTTTTTAGCCATTAGCTCGCCGCTTAAAAGCTCAAAGCCAAGGCTCGCGTACTCGTCAAATTCTCTTCTTATAAGCTCTAAAATTTCTTCACTCCTGCCCTCTTTTAAAAGGCTTAAATTTGGCTCGATAAATCTAAACCAAAACCTTGAAAAATGGCTGTTGAAGTGAATTTTATCCTCTATCTTATAAGCTCGCTCACTCTTTTTTAAAATTTGGCGTTTATTTTTTACTCGTGGCTTTTCTTGGCTCTTTTCAAGCACTAAAAAATCCTTACTAAAAAGCTTTGCATAGACCCTATTTGTCATGCTTTGGGGCAAAATTTTATTTACGCTAAATTTCTTTCTGTCGCTTCTAGCAAGCTTAATGAGAGCCATTTTGATGGCCTCGTCGCTATCCTCGTCAAAGTAAAACCTAGCCATCAAATTTTTATAATCATCTAAAATTTCAGCCCTGATCGCCTCAAAAACATCGTAGTATGAGCCCTTTAATAAAAAGTCATCAAAAACAAGATGAAATTTTATAACTTCAGCAATACCAAGGTGCTTCATCCGCTCAAATGTCGATTTTATGGCTAAAATTTCGTATCCTTTGTGTGGCGGATTGTAGCATATTTTTAGAAAATTTTAATTATAATCACGCAAAAACTAAAAGGCTAAAGTTGGTAAATTTAGAGCACATTAGAAGAGATATTATTTTAAAAAAAGGGATACATTATTTCGACTACACCGCCTCTGGGCTTGCGTATAAGCCTATCGAGGACGAGGTCGCTGATATCTTAAAAACCTACGCCAACACCCACTCGCTAACATCCTCAAATGCCTATAAAACGCAGCTTTTGTATGATAGCGCTAGAAGCGAGCTAAAGCGCGCTCTTGGGCTTGATGATAGGTTTTATCTCATAGCCACTGGATACGGCGCCACTGGTGCGATCAAGAAATTTCAAGAGCTTTTGGGGCTTTACGTGCCTCCAGCTACTAAAAGAAGGTTTGATCTAAAGCCAAACAACGACTCGCCTCTAGTCATTCTTGGACCTTATGAACACCACTCAAATGAGATCAGCTTTAAAGAGGCGCTTTGCGAGGTTGAGCGCATCAGACTTGCAAAAGACGGCAGCATCGACCTGTCTCACTTGGAGCAAATTTTAAAGATAAACCAAGGGCGCGAGATCATCGCTAGTTTTAGCGCAGCCTCAAACGTCACAGGCGTCATAAGCGACTACAAGCAAATTTACACGCTCGTTAAGAAATTTGGCGGCATCGTGGCATTTGACGTGGCGAGCCTTAGCGCCTATGCAAATTTAGACTGCGACTACTTTGACGCGCTCTTTATCTCGCCGCATAAGCTTCTTGGCGGAGTTGGTAGCTGTGGGCTACTGGCAATCAAAAAAGTGCTAGCAAATGACGATGTGCCAAGCTTTGCAGGTGGTGGCACGGTAAGCTATGTGAGCAAAAGCTACCATATATTTTTAAAGGATCAAGAGGCACTTGAAGAGGCTGGCACACCGCCTATTTTGGGGCTTATACGGGCAAATTTAGCTTACAAGCTAAGAGAAGAGATAGGGCTTGCTACCATTTACGAAAACGAGAGCGAGCTTAGCGAATACTTTTGCCAAAGGTTAAGAGAGATCCCAGAGCTAGTTAGCTACTGCCCGGCAAATTTAAAGCGCCTTGCCATTTTTTCATTTAATGTAAAAAACGTAGCTCCATACGAGCTTTCAAAAATTTTAAGCAAAGAGTATGGCATACAAACACGTGCTGGCTGCTCGTGCGCAGGCTCGTACGGACACGACCTTTTGGGGCTAAAAGAGGATCCAAATTTCACCCACAAGCCAGGCTGGGTGAGGGTTAGCCTGCACTATACGCATACTTTTGAGGATATTGATTATTTGGTGAGTGCGATCAAGAAAAGCATCGAGAAATACGCACTTTCATGGCAGGTCAAAGACCCTTTTGACGTAAAAGAGATAAGTGGGTGTGTGGGTGAGTAAAAAAAATGTTTTGATAGTTGCTGGAAGCGACAGCGTCGGGGGTGCAGGAGTGCAGGCGGACATAAAAAGTTGCGAGGCATTTGGCTGTTTTAGCGCAAGCGTCATCACAGCCGTGACCGCGCAAAATACAAATGGCGTTAGCAGCGTGCTTGCGATGCCAGCAAAGATGGTGAAAGCTCAGTTTGAGATGGTGCTAGCCGAGCTTGACATAGACGCTGTGAAGGTTGGCATGCTCTTTAACGAGGAGATAATAGCCGTTGTAAGCGCGTTTTTAAAGGGGTTAAGAGCTAAAAATGTGCCAGTTGTGATAGACCCTGTTTGTGTGGCAAAGTCAGGTGCAAAACTGCTAGAAGATGGGGCGATCGAAGCGCTAAAAGAGCTTTTAAACCTCGCAAGTGTTGCCACGCCAAACGTAGATGAGGCTAGGATTTTGGGTATTAATTTTACAAATTTGCCTTGCGATATGGTGCTAAAGCGAACGAAGGTTGATGAAATTTGCGAGGATACGCTCTATCTAAAAAATGGTGGCGTCATGAAATTTAGCGAGGAGCTTTTTGAGCCTAGAGTGATGCACGGGGCTGGTTGTAGCTTCTCAAGCTCGCTAGCGGCCATTTTAGCGCAGCAAAGTGATCTAGTAAGCGCCATAAAAATGGCTAAAAAATTTGTGGCAAACGGGATAAAAAATGCTCATAAAAGTAAATTTGGAGCACGGCTTATAGATCATAAAGCAGGGATTAATGGCTGAAATTTACGCTATTAGCGATGATATTTTAATGCCTGAAAATTTGGCTTTAGAATACGTAAGAGAGATTTTGGAGTGCGGGGTTAAATTTTTTCAGTTTAGGTCAAAAAAAGCGGTCAAAAATGAGAAGCTCGCAAGTGAAATTTTAAATTTATGCGAGAAATTTGGCGCGAAATTCATCGTAAATGATGATGTCAAATTTGCTAAAAAGATAGGCGCAAAGGCTGTTCATCTGGGCAAAGACGATGGGGACATAAAAGAGGCGTTTGAGATTTTGGGCAAAGACGCATATGTTGGCGTTAGCTGCTATAACGATATAAATTTAGCCATCAATGCCGCTAAAAACGGTGCTAGCTACGCTGCTTTTGGCTCTATTTTTACAAGCCCCACAAAGCCAAATGCTCCAAAATGTGAGCTTGAAGTGGTTAAAGAGGCAAAGCAAATTTTAAACCTACCTGTTTGTGTGATAGGTGGTATAAATGAGACAAATATCGGCTCGCTCTCTCACGTAAAACCTGATCTCATCGCCGTCATCTCAGCGATCTACAAAGATGGTAACATCAAAGAAAATATCAAAAATTTACAAAAGATAATTGAGCTAAATTTCTAAGCCGGTTTTAGCAAAAATTTGTTTTGAAAATTAGCAAAGCACATATCACATAGGCAAAATTTAAATTATAAATCTATGTTTTACAAATTTTAAAACTTTCACTGCTGGTAAGAATTGACTACTAAAATTATTCATTTATAAAATTCTAAAATTTCAATAATTATTTTAATAAATTATATTTATGTAATTTATTTTAATAAAATCATAATAATTTAAACTTTAGTTTGGTACTATTTTATCAGATTTACAAAAAGGTAAAATGATGAAAAAGGCTCTATTTCTAGGATTTAGCGCACTTTTATTATTAGTGGGCTGCAAGGAAAGCAACATAGTCCTTGTTAAGAACTACACTTTAAAAGGTAATAAATCAATAACAATAGGCTCGGCGATAGATAGCTTTAAAGGTTGCTCAAGCACTCAGTGGCAAGACATTAGTAGCGATGGAAAGAAAGTGGTTAAAGTAAGCTGCGTAGTGGGAAAAAATGTACTTGAAGATGAGTTTAAAAGAAAAAATAACGGCTACATAAAAGCTCTAAATAATGCCAAGGCTGCTCAGCAAAAAAAAGTTGATAACAGCTTGGAGCTAGCACTTGATAGCGCAAATAGCATATTAAAGAACGGTAAAAGTATAGACAAAGAGACTATTTTATCCATCGCAAACAAACACTGTAAATTTGATCCAATGAAAGAAAGCGCTAGCTATATAGCCTCTGTTAGCTGTGATCTTGAGTTTAAAAATGAGCTTGCTCAAATTTTAGATATCAAGCAAAAATGGGTCTTTGACAACGTCGTAGCCCAAAGCAAATATGCCGCCTACTACTCGCAAAAAGAGCCAGAAGTGATCTATTTTGGTGAAAATACTAAAAAGATAAATGAGAGAGTTATTGAGCTTACCTTCACGATAAATAGCGATAAAAGTGTTAATATCTCAAAGGTTGCAAAGATAGATGATGGCGACACAAAAGATATAAACCGCGGTTTGATTGCGATGTTTTACGCAAGATAAATTTTGCTACTAAAATAAATATCTTTAAGTTTAAAAGTATTACATTTTAAAAGCAATGCTCTCACTTATTTGCAAGAGCAAATTAGCTATTTTAGAAATTAAAGTTGTGTTTTACCATCTACTAAAGCTCGTAACTCTTCTTTGATAGCTTCATAAGTAAAAATTTAATAAAATCCCAAAATATCAATAAAAAGAGTCTTTATGAATGAGTTTTTAAAACAGGCTTGGCGTGCAAATAAAATTTATACAAATGCTGCTGCTAGCGTGCCATTTTACCCAGATCTGCTAGCTCTTCTTTTAATATGCGACGAGAAAAATTTAGATCAGTTTATGGCGCTTGATGAGTTTAGAGCGGTGCTAAAAAGGCTTAAAATCGAGCTTGATATATTTAGCATACAAAGTGCGCAGCTTGCGACTCTTAAGGCGCTAAACGAGGCTAAAATTTCAAGCGATGAGATCGTAAAATACCTAGAAATATTGCGTGATGAAAAGATCATAGATGAAGAGAAATTTGGCTTTTTAGAAAAGATCATAAGCAAAAACAAGGGCGCTAATGAGGCTAAAATTTCTCATATAAAGCCAAAAGATCACTTCCATAAAAACCTAGACTTTTTAAACGAGATAAACGAAAAAGCCAGCTTGCTTGATAACGAAAAAACATTTTTAGAGGCGCTTGTGGCAGCCAAAAAAAGATCAAATGAAACGCTTTTTAACATAGCTGCAAGTGGCGTCATAAACTCTGGCAAATCAACCCTTTTAAATGCCCTTTTAAACAAATCCGTCCTTGGCGCTTCAAACGTGCCAGAAACGATAAATTTAACCATTTTAAAATACTCCAAAGATAGCTTTGCGAGAGTAAATTTTTACACCTTAGATGAGCTTTTAGCACTTGGTATACCAAGCGAAAATTTGCCAAGCAAAAGCGTAGATATCGGCATAGACGAGATAAAAAACTACACCTCTTCAAGCTCAAAAACAGCAAATCTTGTAAAAAGTGTCGAACTTTATGACGACTTGGAGCTTTTAAAGGACAATGTCTGCATCATAGACACGCCAGGCATCGATGATGCGGTGATTCTAAGAGAGCAGATCACTACAAATTTTATGAAAAAGTGTGACCTTTTGGCTCACCTGATGAACGCCTCACAAAGTGCCACGCAAAAGGACGCGCTCTTTTTGAAAAAATGTCTTGAAAACTCGCATATCGTAAGGCTTGCCGTGGTGCTAACTCACGCTGATGAGCTAAGTGCCAAAGAGCTAAACGAGACGCTAAACTACACTAAAAAAGCGATCGGCGAGCAGATAAATGGCGTGGAGATTGATTATTTTGCGCTTAGTGCAAAAAGCTACTTAGAAGGTGCTGCAAATAGCGGTGTAGAGGAGTTTAAGGACTATCTTTACGAGGTGCTTTTTGGCAAAAACTCTAAAAAATCAGCCCTTATTTTAAGCTCGTATCAAAAGGAGCTAAAAAATATCCTAAATAGCAAGCTTGAAGCCACTAAGGCTGAAATTTTGTCGCTCAAAGCTTATGAAGTGGAGCTTAAAAAGCTTCAAAATGAGCAGGCAAGCGTCAAAAACGCACTTAGTGAAAATTTCTCCAAACTTGAAAGTCTAACCAAAAACGAGCTTGTAAAGCTTGAAAGCAGCAATACCAAAAACATCTATAAAATGGGGCTTGAGACGCTTTTGCAAAATCTAAACGACAAGGTAAAAAGTGAGATAGCCTACTGCAAAAGCAAAAAGCAAAGCTTAAATTTTGAGCGCCTAGAGCAAATCGCAAAAACGACGCTTCGTGACGGTGTGATGGCACTTATGAGAGAGGCTAGAAACGAAACTTTGGTGCAAACAAAAGCATGCGAGCAAAACATCGCTTTAAATTTTGATGATTATGTGATGAGCAAAGATGAGGTTTTTAACATCAATGACTTTTTAGAGCAAATGGGCGTAAAGCTTGAATTTAAGGAGCTTTTAGCTGCATTTAGAGCTAAAATTTCAAGTGACGCAAGTGAAGCACTTTTAGGCTTAAAAAGGGGATTGCTAAAAGATAAAAATATCTCTCAATTTTGTGAAATTTTAACTGACCACGAAAAAAACCGCCTTTTAAACCTCATAAAAACCTACGAAAGCGCTCAAAAAGCCACGCTTGATAAGAGGCTAAAAGAGCTAGATCGTGAGCTAGAAAAGCTTAGCTCGCAAAATCAAAACTCACTTTTAAAACTAAAAGAGCAAAACGCCTTGCAAGATGAAATTTGCTCGCTTTTAGAGGAGCTAGAAAATGTTTAATGAGTTCATAAATGCCTATAAGGCGAGATATTTTAAGGTTTTTACAAGCGACTTTAAGGGTGAGCTAGCAAGGCTGGTAAACGAGCTAAATGATCCAAGCCTGCACGCAAGCGATGAGATAAAAGAGAGCCTAAATTTACTAATCGACACGCTAAATGAGCCACCTCTCATCGCTGTTATAGGGCAGTTTTCAAGTGGCAAATCAACATTTTTAAACGCTTTGCTTAGACAAAACATCTTGCCATCAGGTCTAACGCCCGTCACAGCAAAGGCTGTGCGGCTAAAATTTGCAAAGATGCCACTTCTTAGCGTGAAATTTGCAAATGGCAGCGAGAGTTTGCTAGCTAGCAGCGAGCTTGCAGAGCTAAACGCCATGAGCGAGCAGATAAAAAGCATGACACTTTATGCGCCAAGTGAAATTTTAAAAGAGGTAAATTTCACCGACACGCCAGGGCTAAACTCACTACGAGATGCCGACACAAAAGAGACCAAAAATACGCTAAAAAAGGTCTGCGGCGCGATATGGCTAAGCCTCGCAAACAACGCAGCAAAGGCTAGCGAGCTTGAAAGCGTAGAAGAAATTTTAAAGACAAACGATCTAAAGGCTCTTTGCTTCATCAACCAAAAGGATAAGCTAAGCGAGGATGAGCTTGAAAGCTTGCTAAAGCACGCTAGGCAAACTTATGGCGAGCTTTTTGAAGATATCATCGCCATCTCGTCAAAGCAAGCACTCCATGGCATCACAAATGAAAACAATAGCGAGCTAGAAAGCTCAAATTTCGCTAAAGCACTAAGCGCGGTAAAAGAGACGTTTTTAAGTGTGAGCTTTAAAGAAAATTTCATAAAAGCAAGGGCGAAAAAGATAGTAAATTTTTTAATTAGCGAGCAAGAAAATCGCCTAAAAGTTTATAGCGCAGCTGATGAAATTTTGGATAAATTTAATGCCACGCTTGAAGAAAAACTAGAGGCGATAAAAGATGAGTTTAAGCCTAAAATCGCCATGCGATACAGCGATATGAGCGAGGCTATAAAGCTTGCAAGTGATGAAGTTTTTAAGCTGCTTAAGCCATTTTCTAGGACAAAATTTAACCCAGCAAAGACGCTTTTAAACAAAGAAATTTATAAGCGCGAGAACTTTGAGATGATAAGCCTTGACACGGACGAGGTCTTTTCAAAGCTCATCTACGAAGATATCGTCTTTTCTAAATTTTTTAAACGCTATAAAAGAGACCTAAAAGAGCTTGAAAACGAGATCATATCGGCTTTTGATGGGCTTTATAAAAGCTTAGAAGATGAGCTTTTCGTTTACAAATCTCGCTACGAGAGCTTTAATCCATTTGATGAGTTTGCCTCAAACTACGAGACAAAATCGATAAATACCTACGCTGGCAGGACATATGAGAATTTCTTAAGAGAGTATGAAAATGCCAAATTTAAGGCGACGCAAAAGATATCGCTCTTTTTTGAAAAGCTTGACGTAAAGGTTGCGTCAAACTACGAAAATGCGCTTAAGCTTACGGTTTATTTTCTAAAGCAAAAGATCGAAAACTCGCTAAATTCGCACCTGCAAATGGGCACGCCACTTTATATCCCAAGTGCAAAAGGGGTTTATGAGCGCATGCTAAATGCCTTTAGCCTGTATGAATTTGACGATCTTATGTGCTCAAATAACTCCTTTTTAAATAAAACTTTGCTTGACATAAAGACAGAATTTAATGAAATTTACGCCCAAAAAATAGCGATGCTTGAGCGCCTAAAAGCAAAGCCAAAAGAGCAAATTTTAAAGCTAGAAAAACTGCAAGAGAGTTCGGTGATATTAAAATGAAATTTGAACTCAAACTGCATGTGTGAGCTGTGAGCGCCTTGTAAATTTTAAAATTTCATGAATGAGTAATTTCGGCTCTAAAATTTGAGCTAAGCTGTAAGCGAAGCCAAATTTTAGTAGTCAATTCTTAGGAGTGAATGGAATTTTAAAATTTGCAAAATAGCTTGATTAAATTTATAAATTTCTTTTTATCAAAAAGGGAGACAATGGGGGCTTAAATTACGAAGCCGTCCCCTTATCTCCCTTTAGATCCCACAATCCCCTCGCACGTTCAAGGTGCATGCGTCAGTGCTAAAGCACTGCATGCGGTTTATCATCAGGTAAGTGTCAGGCAAATTTTAAAATTTCATGAACGAGTAATTTCGGCTCTAAAATTTGAGCTAAGAGGTAAGCGAAGCCAAATTTTAGTAGTCAATTCTTGCAAGTGAATGAAAGTTTAAAATTTGTAAAAAGCTTTATTGAATTTTAAAATTTGATTTTTTGCATAAAACCCTAGAATTTTTCCTACTCTATCCTTCCACGGGCCAAAACAGGCACTTTCTCGCAGACCTCATCGCCACTTACGAGATAGGCGTAGTCATACAAATTTACCACCGGACAGATGTGGTTTGGATAGATACGTACTAAATCGCCCACGCGCACACTTTTTGCAAATTTCTCGTTTAAGATGATCGCATGCTCGTCAAATAGGCTATCTATCCACACCTCATGCTCCGCGATGAGCCCCATGCCAGGCGTCGTGCAAAAGCCCTCGCTGCGCCTCTCTTTGGTTAGCGCCTTTGCCCCAGCATCAAGGATCGTGCGGGTCGCAGTCGGCCTTGAGATCACGACGCTAAGCACGCTAGCGGCGTTCATATCAAAGCTGCCATAAGCATTTGCCTGCGACGCATCCATAAATATATATGTGCCGGGGCGAAGCTCCGTAACGCCTTTTGGTATCTCAAAATCATTTATCAGTGAGGGCGTCGAGCCTATGCTAACGGTAAAATTTTCATATCCAAACTCACGCGCGATATCAGCAAATTTTAGCGTTCTCTTGGTTGCCACCCTAAAAATTTGCTCGCACTCACGCTTATCTTTTGCCTTGTATGAGTGGCCATCATGTGAGAAAACGCCGCAAAATTCCACGTTTTTGCACTCTTTAAAAGCACTCATCAAAGCTGTAAAATCGCCCTCTTCTATGACGCCTGAGCGGTTTTCGCCAACTTCTATCTCAACAAGCAGCCTAGCTATCTCGCCAGCCTCGCCAAAGACCTCATCGATGAGTCTTAAAACGCCCACGCTATCGACGCCAAAGCTCACTTTAACGCCAGATCTTACAAGCGCTATAATGCGAGCAAATTTCTGCCTTGTGACGATCTCATTTGCGATGAAAATGTCGTTTAGCCCCTCTTTTGCCATCACTTCAGCCTCGCCCACCTTTGCCACCGTGATGCCCTTTGCGCCGCACTCTACTTGCAGTTTTGCAAAATACGGCATCTTGTGCGTTTTAGTATGTGGTCTTAAGCTTACGTTAAATTTATCAGCATATTTTTGCATTTTTTCTAAGTTTTTTAGCACTATATCTTTGTCTATGAGCAGTGCTGGGGTGTCTATTTCAGTGATTTTCATGAGCTATCCTTTCTTTTTTCTTAGATTTTAACTCTAATTATTTAAAAAAGGATAGCTTTTAGCACTTTAAATTTTCAAAGTGTTACTTTTAGGCCTTTCTTGCGGCGATCTTTGGTGCGTCAAACGTCCTGACACGTTTTGGCGTGCCTTTAAATTTCTCGACCTCGACAAGGCTCGTGTGGGCGGTGTTGCTCTGGCTCATCTTGCTTGATGGCACGTCTTTTGTGAGCACGTTTAAATTTCCGTGCAAGCAAAGGCTCTTCTCGCCTGGCACATCTGGGTCGTACCAAGCGCCCTCGCTCACGATGACGACGTTTTGTGGCACGTCCTCGGTCACAAATGCACCGCACAAAATTTCGCCCCTGTCGTTGTAAATTTTAACCACATCGCCCATTTTTATCCCTCTAGCCTCGGCTGTTTTTGGGTTTATGAGCACTGGCTCGCGCTCTGCGATCTCGTTAAAATGGCGAAGCACAGAGTTATTTAGCTGTGAGTGAAGTCTAAATTTAGAGTGCGCGCCGCTGATGGCGATAGGGTATTTTTTATTTTTTGCACCCAGCCACTCAAATGGCTCAAGCCACGTCGCATGCGGCGGGCAGTCATCATAGCCAAAGCCAGCGACCGTTTCAGAGTAAATTTCTATCTTGCCAGATGGCGTTTTTAGCGGATTTGCCACTGGGTCGTCGCGGAATTTCTTATAGTTTGTAAAGTAGCGTTTTTTCTCATCGACCTTGTCAAATCTAAAATATCCCTTCTGCCAAAACTCATCAAAGCTTGGCATGCTCTCATACTCAAGCCCAGCAGCCTTTTTAACGGCATCTTCGTAAATTTCTTTGACCCACTCTAGCTCGCTTTTGCCCTCGCTAAATGCCTCTTCTCTGCCCCACTCTTTTGCAATGAGCCTTGCGATCTCGAAGTCGCTCTTGCTCTCGCCAAATGGCGTGACAAGCGGCTTAATGGCAAAGAGATATTCGTTAGTTGAGTTTGCCATCTCGATGTCCGTTCGCTCGCACTCAAGCGCAGCTGGCAGGACGATGTCGCTAAATTTGGCCGTGCTCGTCCAAAATGGCTCGCAAGTGATGATCGCTTGCACTTTTTGCATAGCTTTTATCGCTCTGTTTGTCTCTGGGTGCCTTGTAAATGTCGAGCCGTTGGCGTTAAACATCACTCTGATCTTTGGTAGCTTGTAACTCTTGCCATTTCTAGTTATCTCTTTGCCAGGGCTTAAAAGCGCGTCTATGAGCCTTGAGTTTGGCAGCTCGTAGCCCTTAGTCTTTGGCACTAGACCGCTGTCGATAAATCTTTGTGGCACTTTCGTCTCAAAAGCCGCTAGTTTAGGCGCTACAAAGCTCTCGTCGGCGTTTTTGTGCATGCCGTCATTTGTGACAAAGCCACAACCCTCTTTGCCGATGTGTCCAAGCATCGCATTTAGCGTCACAAGCGCCCAGTAGGCCATCTCGCCGTGATCTTGCCGCTGAATCGCGTAGCCGCTAACTATGACTGCGTCGTTTTTGGCTAGATACTCGCTAAATTTCGCCAGTTCTTGCTCGCTCACGCCACAAATTTTGCTTGCCCAAGCTAGGTTTTTATTTACCCCGTCTTTTGTGCCAAGCATATACTCTTTAAATTTATCAAAGCCAACGGTGTATTTGTCTATAAATTCTTTGCTGTAAAGCCCCTTTTCAAAAAGGTAGTTACACATACCTATCATCATCGCCGTATCGGTGCAAGGCACGACTTCAAGGTACTTTGCGCCAAAATATCTTGCGCTTTCGTTGTGATAAACGTCCACGCTATAAATTTTCATCTCGCCGCTCTCGCCTTTTTTTCTGATCTCGTCGTAGTATTTATATGAGTTGTGAAGCGGCACACCAATGGCGATCTTGTTTGAAACGACTGGGTTTGTGCCCCAAAATACGATAGTCTTGGCATTTTTTAAGATAGCCTCCCACTTTGTTGGTGCTAGTGTTGGGTCGATCGAGCCAGTGATGTGCGGCATGATGACAGTCGCTGCGCCGTATGAGTAGCCACCAAGCTCATTTACATATCCGCCAAGCACGTTAAGTAGCCTCTTTGCGGTCTTTTGGCTGTGACCAACTTTGCCAAGGCTACCCCACTGATAAACCTGTCCGTAGATCGCTTCAGCGCCGTATTTATCAAAATTTTCTTTTAAAATTTTTGCACTTAGTTTTATCGCTTCGTCCCAGCTAACGCGCACAAACTCCTCTTTGCCACGAAGCTCTGGCTTTGGGTTGTTTGGGTCAGCCAAAAAGCTCTTTCTAACAAATGGATATTTTACACGGCTTTCATTTTGGATATGATCAAGAAGTGCGTTGTTTAGCTCATTTGGGCACGCATCGCCCTCAAATGGCTCAGTCTCTACAACGCGCCCTGCGATAGTTCTTACATAAAATGGGCCAAATTTGTTCGCACTTAGCCCGCTTTGCTTGTCAAAAAGCGCCTGAGCTGCTCCGTCAAGCTCTTTTGCCTGAAGGCTTGCTGCACTTAAGGCACCAAGCTTTAAAAAGTCTCGTCTTTTCATTTTTTCTCCGATTTTGGTTAAATTTACTGTTTTTGGTTGGTTTTATGAGTTATAAATTTAGTATTTTGTATCATCTTGTCATGAAAAGGCCTTGTAATGTGATACGCAAACTTGCGTCTAAATTGCGTTATTTTAGCCAAAAAATATTAAAGGATAAGAAATGGTAGGATTTTATGTAAATGTAAAGTTAAAAGCTGGATGCGAGGCGAAATTTGAAGAGATTTTAAAAGAGATCGTGCCAGCTTCAAGAAAAGACAAAGGCTGCATAAGCTACGAGTGTGGCGTAGTTGCAGGCTCTAAAAGCGAATACTGCTTTATGGAGAGCTGGGAAAATTTAGAGAGCCAAAAAGAGCACATGAAGAGCGCTCACATGGTGAAAAATGCGGCTGCGCTGGAGGCTTGCAAAGAGAGCCAAGAGGTGAAAATAATAAATTTTGTAAGCGTAAAGGAATAATATTTGCTTAAAAAAGGACAAAATTTAAAAAAATGAGCGAAGAAAAGATGCTTGAGATGATAAACGCGACTGCCGATGTTATATTTATGGCTATACTTAGAGGACGTGTGAGCCTTGAAGCCTGCAAAAAAGACAAGGAGTTCATCGACGCTTTAAGAGAAGAGCTGCTTAGCAAAAACCCAAACAAGCTCAAAGTCGCGCAAGATTCGCACCAGATGATCGCCATTTTCGAAAAATACCGCAATAAAAAATAATTCAACTTAAAATTTAAATCCATTTGCCGATATAGTGTTAAAGGATTTGACATGATAAACGCACTAAATGGATTTAATCAAAGCTTTAACTATCAAGACACTTTTAATAAGCAGCCAACGACTATCGCAAATTTAGGCAAGGTAAAAATTTCTCCCAATGCCCTAGACATCAAGCATCTATCACTCTCTGGCTACTCGTCAAATTATAAAATTTCTATCTGGGGCAAGATAAATGGCATAGATAGTTCTATGAGTAAAGACGAGGTTGCTAGCCTTAAAAATTTCGTTGATAGCACGAAGCTTTGGAGGTTAAATTCCATCCTTACTAGCGAGAAAAACGGATTTAGTGTAGATGAGTTTAACAAAACCTATCACATATCCGCTAATGCCACCAAAGCTCTTGGCGCTCTAATCAATCACGACATTGGCGTACTTCATCTAAGTCGTGAGGCTAGAAATTTGCTAGATTCTGATCTAAGTGTCGATAAATTTAAAGACAAATGGCTGGAATTTACCGCCGAAAAGATACTTGGCGAGCATGCAAATGTGAAAATTTCTTTCAAAGACGGGGCTCTCTCTTACGAGCAAACATCGGCTAAGAAGCGCATAGAAATCCTAGGTCAAGCGATGCCACAGCGTGTAAGCTACGCTGATAAAAACAGCAAAGATGAGTTTTTGAAATTTCTAAAAACAAGCTATGAAAAGGGTGAAAATATCGCTGATGTGCTGCAAAATATCGCTCTTACGCCAGTTAGAGAAGATGGCGGTGAAGAGATAGAAGAAGAGAAATTTAAGCCTATGCAAGTTACCAAAAAGAGCGTGACCTACACGGACAAGGATATAAAACGCGAATTTTTCGAGGAGTTTATCAGGCGTGAGGTCGAAAATGGTGCGAGCTTTGATGATCTAGTGCAAAAGCTAAACAAGCTAAAGCCAAAGGATATACTGGCTTAGCTTTAGGGTTTAAATTTTGGGGCTGGCTTAGCGCGCTAAATTTATTTTGCTTAAATTTTGGAGGCTGGTTTAGTCCTCTAAATTTATATTTGAATTTAAAGAACCAGCCAGCCCAGCCCCAAAAAATTTCTACTTCGGATTATTTATACTTATCACCATATTTTTCTCACCAAGATATAGCCTAGCAGCCTCTTTGATGTCGTCATTTGTGAGCGCTTTGACCACATCTATATACTCATCAGCCGTGTAAAGTGGCGTGTTAAAAATTTTATTTGAGATGATGAGATTTTGCCAAAACTCAGGCTTTTCATAGTCTTTCTTTATAGAAATTTCACTCTGCGCCTTAAAATCCTCCAAATGTTTTGGCAAGAGCGCGCCATCACGCTTGATGTTAGCTATTATCTCCTTTATCTCGGCGATGATCTTGTCCGTGTTTGCAGGGTCGCAAGTAAAGCCGATCACCGCCTTTGAGTGCTCATACGGATAGCGAGCGAGCTTGGCATTTAAGCTAAAGCCGTATGTTTGACCTTTGTCTTCTCTGATCTTTTCTCGAAGCGCCGTTTTTAAGACCGAGCTTAGCGCTCTTAGCTTGACCACCTCTTTGAAGCTATATTTTGTATCTAAATTTACGATATCCACGCTCACATCGCTTCTTTTTGTGCTTTGATACTCTCTTTTAAAGGTGTGCTGCCCTTTGATGCTTCGCACGCCATCATCTTTAAAATTTTCAGCCTCGCCAAGCTTTGGCAAAGTAGCGATATACTTTTTAACAAGTGGCAAAAGCCTCTGTTCGTCGGTATCGCCGATGATTACGAAGGTGTATGAGGCTGCGTTTGTAAATTTATCATACACGATCTTTGTAAGCTCTTGTAAATTTAAAGCGTCGATCTGAGCCATCTCAACGGGCGCTACACGCTTGTTGTTTTCGTAAAAAAACTTGCTAAATTCGGTGCTAAATTTATATTCAGGCAAATTTTGCTCTTTAGCTAGCTCATCTTTTGCTCTTTGTTTTATCCTCTCAAACACGTTTGCATCGGCTCTTGGAGAGCTAAACTCTAAATTTATAACAGCCATTAGTGAGTCAAGATCGCCCGTGCTAGATGAGCCGTAAATGCCCTGTGTAAGCGCTTCTATACTCTTTTCGTAGCTTACTATCTTGTCGTTTAGCACCTTTGAAAGCTCGTAGTTGTTAAATTTGCCAACGCCACTTTCATTTGTGAGCGCAACCGCAAAACCGCCAAGCTTAGGATCAGCTAGATCTGAAGTGCCGCCCTTGCTAATGGCTGCAAACAAAATGCTATCTTTTTTGGTAGCTAGTGGCTTAAAGATGACTTGCGAGCCATTTGGCAGCTTATAAGTGTAGATGCCATGCTTTTGGTCAAATTCGCTAGAAAGGGTATCTTTTGGCTCTAAATTTTCATTGCCAAGGCTCTTATTTAGGCTCTGGTTAGCTAAATTTGTATCGTAAGGTTTTGCCTCATCTTTTAGCTTCAAAAAGGCATCTTTGCTAAGCTTAAAGCCATCTTTACTAAAGACCCTCACGCGCTCATCAGGTATGGCTAAAATTTGCCTAAATCTAGCATTTACCTCTTCAAGAGTGATCTCGTTTAAGAGCTTTAGGCTAAGGTTTTTGCTATCTTCGTCGCTTAGCACAAAGCCGCCATTTTCGATCATATTTAAAATTTCACCTGCATAAACGCTTGATTTTTTAGTTTTTGAGCGTTTAAATTTAGCCTCCACGTTTGCCACAAACGCCTTTTTCACATCGCTAAAGTCGCCTTTATTAAAGCCAAATTTCTCAATGCCCTTTAAAACGCTTAACATATCTTTAAGGCTAGCGTTAAAATCATCTCCGATCACATTTGCCTCAAAACTATAAATTTTTTGCTTTGCTTGAAGCGTTTGCGCCATAAAATCAACACTTAAATTTGATGAATTATTTGCATTTTTTTGCTCATAAAGCATATTTATAAGGCTTTCTATTAGCGCATCTTTTAAATTTCTCTTCACATCAGCCTCATCCAAGACTGGCTTAAATTTATCAAAAAAGCTAAGTCTTACAAACTGAGCCGCCGTCTCGTTTGCGTCGTAGTTAAAGACGTTTAGCCCATCTTTAAAAGCGATACTTTTATCTGGATGAGCGTAAGAGTTGCTGTTTTTTGCTGCGCTAAAGCTTTTTTCTATCAGGGCTTTTATCTCGTTTTTATCAAAGTCGCCAACTGCCACAAAGCTCATAAATCTTGGCTGATAAAGCCTCTCGTAAAACTCTTGCATGTGTTTAGCATCCACGCTTTTTATCACGTTCATGTCGCCTATTGGCACTCTTTTTTGATAGATGCTACCTGCAAAGATGTCCTTACTTTGGGCAAGATAGAGCCTATATGCTGGCGTGTTTCGCTGGCGCTCCTCTTCCATGACGACGCCCCGCTCCTTATCAAGCTCGCCTGCATCGATCTTTACGCCGTCTATCCAGTTTGAAAAGACCTTAAAAACATCCTTTAAATTTTTCTCATTTACATTTATGCTTAGCGTGTAGCTCGTCTGATCGTAGCTTGTTTGCGCGTTTAGATCAGCGCCAAATTTGACCCCAAGGCTCTCAAGCTGTTTGATGAGCTCATTTTTGCTAAAGTCGCGGCTGCCATTAAACGCCATGTGCTCCAAAAAGTGCGCAAGCCCCTGCTCGCCCTCTCTCTCATCAGTCGAGCCTGAGTTTACGACTAGGTAAAAGATGGCCGTTTTTTGTGGGAGTTTATTCTCTTTTATATAGTATTTTAGCCCGTTTTCAAGCTCGCCACTTAGCATATCTTTGTCATTTTGCAAGGCAAAGAGGCTAAGTGCCAGGCACAAAAGCAGCAGAATTTTTCTCATAATCCGTCCTTTAAATTTCTATGTAAAAGCGGATTTTAGTATAAATTTTAAAATGCAAGATAAAGCTAGCCTGCCAAATTTGCAGGCTAGTTAGGAGGCGTTATTTTAGTTCGTATTTTTTAAGCAGTGCGTCGTAACTGCCGTCTTTTTTCATCTCATCTAAAATTTGATTTATCTTAGCGATAAGCTCACTCTGCTTATTTTTATCAAAAGCGATTGAAAAGCCCTCGCTGCCATCAACCTCTTTGAAAAATGCCTCTACTTCAGGGTTTTTCTTGATAAAGCCGTAGCCGATCGAGCTATCAAGGATAACCGCGTCAAATTTGCCAACTTTTAGCCCCATGATGAGTGGCACAGTATCTTCTGAAGGCACTACTTTTGCGCCATTTATCGCATTTGCAGCTAGCTCTTGGATAGTGCCTTGTTGCACGCCTATTCTCTTACCAGCAAGCTCTTCTTTAGCCTTGAGCGCATCGTTGCCTTTTTTCTTTAGGTAGATGTTTTCAGTTAGGTAGTATGGCTTTGTAAAGTCGATCGACTTTAGTCTGTCTGGAGTCGCACTCATCGCACTTATGATGCCATTTATCTTACCAGCCTTAAGCGCAGGTATGAGGCCATCAAAGCTCATATTTATGATCTTGTATGAAAAGCCAGCACGCTTTGAAATTTCATCTATCAAATCGATGTCAAAGCCTGTTATTTTGTTGTTTTCATCGATGTATTCAAATGGCGGGTAGTTTGCCGCTGTACCAAATTTTAGCTCGTTTGCGCAAAGAGCAACAAAAGCTGTCAGTAAAAGAGCAAAGATCTTTTTCATGTCTATCCTTTAAAGGTGATTTAACGCCCTAATTATCGGCATTTATCTATTAAAATTCGTTTAAATTTAACGTAATGACAGAAATTTACACAAGCTTGTAAAGTGTATAGGTACGTGCGCTAAAAGAAGTCAGGCAAATTTTAAAAATTTATGAGCGTGTGTATCTAAAATTTATTAGGGCTTTTAAAACGCATGCAGTGCGAAGCACTGAAGCATGCCACTTCTAACGTGCGAGGGGATTAGGGGATTTAAAAAGGGGGATAAGGGGACGGCTTCGTAACTCGAGTCCCCTTGTCTCCCTTTTAAATAAAAGAATTTATAAATGCAATAAAGTTTTTTTTGCAAATTTTAAAACTTTACTCACTCGCCTTAGCAACTTACTAAATTTAGGGCTCATAACTATTCGCCACTAAATTTAGAAGCGTGATATGCTCGTTCATAAATTTTAAAATTTGTAAAACATTACAAGCAAGAGTAGAAAAATATAAAAACCCAAGATTAAAATTAAAGTCTAGAATTTAAAGTAACTATATAAAGAATTAAATTTAAAAATATATAAACCCCCCAACCCAGCCTAAACTAGGTTGGGGTTTATTGAGTAGTTTTGCATTAAACAAATTTGATTTTGTTAAAACTCTAAAGAAAGAAGTTAAAACCTCTTCTTTCTAACCTCTTCAACTATGGCTTTAGCCATCTCATCTACTTCTGATGTTACTTCGTTTGCTTGGTTTGCAATTACCACATTCTCTTTTGTTAAGTGATCTATTTGAGCAACTGATTGATTTATCATATTTATGCCTTCACTTTGCTCTTTGATTGATTCACTCATCTCATTTATTGATTGAGCTAGGACATTTGTATTTGCTTCTATCTCACCAAGTGATTTTTGTGTTCTTTCAGCTAGTTTTCTAACTTCATCAGCAACAACGGCAAATCCTCTACCATGCTCTCCTGCACGTGCAGCTTCTATTGCAGCATTAAGAGCTAGAAGGTTTGTTTGATCTGCTATATCTCTAATGATAGTTATGATGTTTTTGATCTCATCACTTTGTCTTATAACATCAGCTGTCTTTTGAGAGATGGCATTCATTGAGCTAGACATTTGTTCAACTGCAGCTGCGCTTTCTTGTAAGCTATTTGCTTGAGTGTTTGCTGAGCTAGCTACTTTAGATACTGAGCTAGCTAGAAGTTTAGCTTTTTCTTCTAGTACTTGTGCTTGGTTTAGATTGTCATTTAGCATTTTAGATATCTCTATGCCTAGAGAGTTTATACCACTTGCTATCTTACCATCATCATCAAGTCTTTTTGTAAAGTCTTGGTTTTTATAAGTGTTTAGTAGATCAAGTACATCTTTACCATTACTTGATATTGCATTTTTAAGAGCAAGTTGTAGATCTTTAAATGTGCTTTTTAGTTGATTTAGAGCTGGGTTGTTTGTATCAGCTTCTAGGCTTGCTTCATAGTTGCCATCTTTTATCTCATTTACAAAGGTGTTGGCTTTTTGGATGAATATACTTTGATCTTTCATACCATCTTCAATGGCCTTTGTGTTTTTGTTTATTAGCT
>NZ_CABPUX010000001.1:691430-845336 GCF_902460715.1 Campylobacter concisus
CTTTAGATGTTATCTCTATAGGCTGTGCTTTGTTTGTCTTGTGATTTAGTAGATCAAAGAAAGATAGTAGGCCTGTTTTTAGTTTGAGGATGATTTTTAAAAGATATGAAGATAGATAAAGTGAGAGCAATAGTCCTAAAATAAGCACCACCACAAGCACTCCAACAGATGCATAAGCAAGTGAGTTTAAATCCTCTAAAAGCTCGTCTTTATCAAGCTCTCCAATAAGATACCAGCCCATACTTTTGATATATTTTGAGCCGATCAATAAATTTCTGCCATCCTTAT
Source organism: Campylobacter concisus (assembly GCF_902460715.1). Lineage (GTDB taxonomy): Bacteria > Campylobacterota > Campylobacteria > Campylobacterales > Campylobacteraceae > Campylobacter_A > Campylobacter_A concisus_AK. The sequence goes on from NZ_CABPUX010000001.1 coordinate 691,719, forward strand.
CCAGCGATATGTAGCCGCCATTTTCGTTGATTAGCTTTTTAAGGTTTGCATCGCCAACTAAATCTTTTAGATTGCCGCTTACGTCTTTGCCGATCTTAATGTCGCCTTTTTCATCAACTAGTAGAAATTTACCGCCACGACCTATCTTTTGTGACTGGACAAAATTTACTATCTCGCTTAAATTTACGCCAGTCGCTGCGATACCATAAAATTTATCATCTTTTTGAACTTTGTAGTTTATATACATCATTATCTTGCCGCTGCCGTCTTCAGCCTTGTTGATGTCGATTAGGCTTGGGCTGCTGCCATCTTTTAAGGCGTAGTACCATTTGTCATTTTCTGGGTTAATGACCTTTAAAATTTTATCTTCGACGTAGTAGTTTAGGGTTCTATCTGAGCCAAACATTATCGTATCTAGCTTTAAATTTTTAGCAAGAGTCTGAAAATAGTCAAACAAGACCTTTCTACCGTGCTCGTCCTCGCCATTTTTAACCCAGTCTATTAAAAAGCTATTTTGAGTTATTTGATAAGAAGCGTCGATTATCTTATCGATGTAAGATTCTATTTTATAACCAACTTCATTGACAGCAAGTGGGAATTCTTTACTTTCGACCCTGTCGGTATATAAATTTTTAGCCATATTATAGGTAATAAGGCCGACTACACTGACACAAACCAAGATCATGACACTTAGCACAAGTGCTGTTCTCATCCTGAGTGATTTCATTGCATTCTCCTTAAAGTAAATTGACAATTTTATTACAATATATTTAAATAATATTAAATTTTATAAATTAGAAATTTGTGAGATTTTTTGCAAGAAGCATTTTTGCCTCTTGCAAATTTATATTAGAATTTATTTTTTAAGGTCGTATTTAGCGAGCATTTTGTCAAATTCGCCAGATTTTTGAAGCTCTTCGATCGCAACATCTATCTTTTTGATAAGATCAGTATGTTTGCCCTTATCAAATGCCATCGCAAAGCCCTCTGTGCCGTCAGGAAGTCTCAAAAACTCCTCTAAGTCTGGATTTTGTTTTAAAAACTCAACGCCTATCGGGCTATCAGTAAGCACAACATCGATCTTACCGGCATTTAGTGACATTATAGCTGCTGCTACATTTTCAGCTGGGATTGACTGAGTTGTGATATTTTTAGCTGCCTCTTCTTGAAGCGTGCCAACTTGAGCTGAAATTTTCTTATCTTTAAGATTGTCTTTATTTACATCTGAGCCTTTTTTGCGGATAAACAAATTCTCTGAAAAATAATATGGCTTAGTAAAATCAACAGACTTTCTTCTCTCATCAGTTGCACTCATGCCGCTTATCACGATATCGATCTTGCCTGTTTTTAAAGCTGGTATTAGCCCATCAAAACTCATATTTGCAACGTCAAATTTGATCCCAGTTTTTTTAGTGATCTCGTTTAGAAGATCGATCTCAAAGCCAACGATTTGATTTTTATCATCAAGATACTCAAACGGAGGATAATCAGCACTTGATCCTACCTTATAAACTACCTCTTTGCTAGCTTCTGGCGCAGTTGCAGCTGTTTTTTTGCCACTATCATCACCACAACCTATAAAAAACATAACTAACCCTAACGCTAAAACTTTTAATAAATTTTTCATTTTACCCCTTATTAGTGATTTAAAATTTTACCTAAAAACTCTCGCAGACGCTCGTGCTGCGGATTTGTAAAGACATTTTTTGGTGTGTCATCAACTGCTATCTTGCCTTTGTCCATAAAGAAAATTCTATTTGCCACGTTTCTTGCAAAGCCCATCTCGTGAGTCACCACAAGCATCGTTATGCCCTTTGCTGCGACATCTTTCATGATATCAAGCACCTCGCCGATCATCTCAGGATCTAGCGCACTTGTTGGCTCGTCAAATAGTATCACCTCCGGCTCCATAGCTAGGCTTCTAGCGATGGCGATACGCTGCTTTTGACCGCCTGAGAGCTTGTGCGGGTAGGCAAATTTCTTATCGCTTAGCCCAACGCTCTTTAGCAGCTCATCTGCCCTCCTCTCAGCACTCTCTTTGTCTAAGATCCCAGCTTTTATAGGAGCTAGAGTTAAATTTTGCAAGACGTTTTTGTTTGCAAAAAGGTTAAAGTGCTGAAAGACCATGCTTACTTTTTGGCGAATTTTATTTATGTCTGATTTTTTATTGAGGATATCTTCACCATTTATCTTGATATGCCCGCTATCTGGCTCTTCAAGTCGGTTTATGCAGCGCAAAAATGTACTTTTTCCGCCGCCACTTGGGCCAATTATCGCTATGACTTCGCCTTTTTTGATATTCACGCTAATGTCATTTAAAACACGCAAATCGCCATAGCTTTTGTTTAAATTTTTAATCTCAATCATGGCGATTTAGTCTCCTCTCAAGTAGCTTAACCAAAAGGGTGAAAAATTTAACACTCACGTAATATACAATGCCCGTAAAAATGACTGGCTCTGGGCTGTAAAATACCGCTTGAAGGCTCTTACTTTGCATCGTAATATCAACGACACTTATGTAGCCAACGACTGAGGTCTCTTTAAAAAGCGATATAAACTCATTAGCAAGCGCTGGCAAGATATTTTTAGTAGCTTGTGGGAAGACTATCTCACGCATCGAAACGTAGTAGTTTAGCCCCATCGCCCTAGCTGCCTCCATCTGACCTTTATCGACGCTATTTATGCCGCTTCTTACGATCTCAGCAACGTAAGCTGAGCTATTTAGTCCAAGTGCGATCACGGCGACATAGAAGTTGTCACTCCAAGTGGCGAAAATGACTACTGAAAATATTAGAAGTTGAAGTATTACAGGCGTTCCACGCAAGATGTCGATATACTCATCTATGACGAAATTTAAAACCTTGATATCTAAAAATTTAATAAAAGCTAAAATAAATCCAAGTGTTATACCTATAGCAATACCGCCTATCGTAAGGCCTAGCGTCACTCCGTAACTTTTGATATATGCGATCTCTTGCGCCTCACTAAGATCTCTTGGATAGAAAAAATATGTTCCAAGTGAGACAATTATTATAAAAAATAGAAATTTGGCTAAATTTTGAGCGTTCAACTTCGTCCTTTCTTTAAAATGTAGCCTTAAATGATACGAAAAAAAATATATCATTTTGCTTAAAAATTTTTAAGGAATGAGCCCGCTCATTGAAATTTAAATGATTTTATAATAACATAAGCGTTTTATTTTATTTGAAAGGAATTTTATGAGCTTTGGGTCTTATTTAGCCATCGCCATCTATTTTGGTTTCTTGCTCTTCATCGGACGATATTTCTACGATAAAAATGCAAGTATGAACGAATATCTGCTAGATAACCGTCAAATGGGTCCAGTCGTCACCGCACTTAGCGCTGGCGCTTCTGATATGAGTGGTTGGATGCTACTTGGCGTGCCCGGGGCCTTATACGCAACTGGCGTGGCAAATGTCTGGATGATAGCTGGTCTTATCGTGGGAGCTTACTGCAACTACTTATTTCTAGCAAAAAGGCTTAGGGTCTATACTGAGGTTGCGAGCGACAGTATCACGATACCTGATTTTTTAGAAAACCGCTTTAAAGATAGGACGAAAATTTTAAGGATCATCTCAGGTCTTATCATATTGATATTTTTCACACTTTACGTAAGTAGTGGCATCATCGCTGGCGGCAAGACATTTGAGAGCTTTTTTGGCTTAAAATTTGCATACGGAGCGGTCTTTACGCTCATAATCGTAGTCTTTTACACATTTTTTGGCGGGTTTAAGGCTGTTAGCATAACTGACGCATTTCAGGGACTTTTGATGTTTTGCGTTCTAGTCTCGATCCCAGTCGTGGCATATCTAAATTTAGACTTGCCAAGCGATACAAATTTGATAAAAGAGATAAGCAGGCTTGATGCAAATCACCTAAATCCATTTAGAGATCAGACTTTCTGGGGCATTTTGGGCCTTCTAGCTTGGGGCTTTGGCTACTTTGGACAGCCACATATCATCGTTAGATTTATGGCGATACGTGACTCAAAAGAGCTTGCAAAGGCAAGAAGGATCGGTATCGGCTGGATGACGATCGGCCTACTAGGTGCAATTATGAGCGGACTTATCGGCTTTGTCTATTTTAGCCAAAGAGGCGGATTAAGCGATCCTGAGACAGTGTTTTTAAAGCTTGGTGAGCTACTTTTCCCACCATTTTTTATAGGTATCATCATCTCAGCCGTGCTTTCAGCGATCATGAGTACCATCTCAAGCCAGCTTTTGGTCACTTCAAGCTCTGTCACAAAGGATTTTATCTTTGCCTTTTATAAAAAAGAGGTGAGCCAAAGCACTCAAACAGCGATCAGCCGCTATGCAGTCGTGGTTGTAGCGATAATTGCTACCGTACTTGCCTTTATCTCTACAGATAACGTTCTAAACGTTGTTGGCAACGCTTGGGCTGGATTTGGCGCGAGCTTTGGTCCGGTGCTTCTTTTTAGCCTTTACTGGAAACGCATGAGCGCACTTGGAGCGCTTGCTGGCATGATAGCTGGGGGTGTGACCGTGATATTTTGGATAACATCAGGGCTAAATGCCTATGTTTATGAAATTTTACCAGGCATTTTAACCTCAAGCCTAGCCATCATCATGGTCAGTATCTGGGGCGACGCGATAAATAAAATGACTAGCGAGCCACACGAACAAGTGATAAAAGATGAATTTGAAAAGATGAAGACAAGGCTTTAAATTTAAGCAAGGTGGCTAGCTTTAGCCACCATCAAATTTACTTTAATTTTAAATTTCTATTTTCTTAAAACTAACCCTTGGATTTATAGTCAGTTTATCATGCGAGATAAACTCTTTTTTTAAGTATTTCTCACGTCCAGCTCTTGCTATCATCAGCGCGTTATCAGAGCAAAACGCAAGTGGAGCTAGCAAAAGCTCACATCCATTTTTTTGACAAAGCGCTTCAAGTCTTTTTCGTAAATTTAAATTTGCGCTCGCTCCACCAACCACGCCAAAACGCTTGAAATTTCTTAGCTTAAAAACCTTTTCAAGCTTATTTAAAATATGCTCGCAGGCCGTATTTTCAAAGGCGTAGCAAATATCGGCGATATCTTTTTGTGTGATGATTTCAAGCTTTGAAATTTCAACTCTAACCTGGTTTTTAAGCCCTGAAAAGCTGTATTCAAGGCGCTTATCGTGAAGAAGTGGGACGGTAAATTTAAACCTATCTTTGTCCTCGCACAAAAGTGCATTTTCCTGCACCACAGCACCTCCTGGATAGCCAAGATCAAGCATCTTTGCCACCTTGTCAAAGCTCTCACCAAAGCTATCATCGCTTGTGCTTGCAAGCTCTAAAATCTCGCCATTTTCGCTAATCTCAAGTATCATCGTATGTCCGCCGCTAACTAGCAAAACGCCAAGTGGGAAGGTGGCTTCGCGGTCTAAAAATAGCGAGTAGATGTGGCCAACTAGGTGATTTACGGCGATTAGCGGGATATTTAGGGCGATGCTTAGCGATTTTGCCATGCTGACGCCGCCTATCAGGCTCACACTTAGCCCTGGCTCGTTTGTCACAGCGATGGCGTTTATATCTTTTAAATTTGGCAAGATGCCATTTAAAAGTGCTGGCAGCGCCTTTGTGTGAAGCCTAGCCGCAAGCTCTGGGACCACGCCACCAAAGATAGCGTGCTCCTCTTCTTGCGAGATCTTTTTATAATAAATTTGCTCCAGCGTGCCTTCATCTATGAGCGCGACAGAGCTGTCATCACAGCTGCTTTCGATGCCAAGTATCATCTAAACTCCGCTAGTATCATGCCAGCAAATTTCTCTTTGCCATTTTCGCTTTTGTAAAACTCAACTCGGTAAATTTTACCATCTTTATCTATGCTATAGCTTTTGTTTAGGCTGTTTTTATCGATCTCTTGCTCGCTCTCATCAACGCTTTTAGTGCCGTATCCTATGACATTTACGCGCACGTTTTTGAGCGATTTTATCTTAAAGCTCTTTTTAACGCTAAATTTATCGCCACTTTTTAGCTCCTGCTCGTTGCCGTCGATCGTAAGAGAAATTTTATCAAGTGGCTTTGCAAACTCGAAGTATTGCGGTTTTAGCCTTGTGACAGAGCGGTTGCCATACTGCACTTTGTAAGTGTCGTTATCTTTTATGACGGCGATTAGCGGATTTGGCGAGTGGTAGCTTAGCTCGCCCTTTTTAAATGGCACGAAGCTTATCACTGGCTTTAAATTTTTAAGGCTAAGAGCGTAGCTGTCAAATAGCTCAAGCCTGATCTCCTTTTCGATCGCCTTTTTCACGCTTTTGACATCAAGCTCAAATGGCCTAGTAAAGCTAATGCCAGCCTTTTTCATATACTCTTCGATCGCTATAAGGTGATAATATGTCCTTTGCTCGGCGTTTAAATTTTTGCTAGCTTCGTTTGCAAAGGCAGACTTGTTTTGCGTGATAGCGTAGTAGGTGAGGCTTTTTAACATCTCTTTATCGCCCATAGCAGTGTGCGTGTTTTTGACGTGATACTGATGTTTTGGATCTATGAGGTGCTTATTTAGCACGTCTTTTACGCTTGAGGCGATGCTTTCAAGCTCTGGGTACTTTGAGCCTGGCAGTGTGCTTTGGTCTATGATGCAGGTATTGCCCCATTTGTCGGGGTTTTCGTCCTTATTTATAAAAGTATCTCTGTAATATCCGCTGCCATCGTGTAAATTTAAGATGAGAGTGACGTTTTTGTCGGTTATGACGTCTTTTATCTTCATCACTGAGTTGTAGTCTGGATCGTCCTTTTCGACGTGGGCGAATTTTCTATTCATATCGCCCTTTGTGCCGCGACTTCGCTCGATGATACTTGGGAAATTTAAATTTGGCACGACCCAAAGCGAGCCTTTTGTGATGTTATAGTCAGTCGCCACGATAGAGGCCGCCAAAAAGCCGCCTGGCTCGTCGCCTTGTATGCCACCGATTAAGAGCATAGTATTGCTACTTGGCTCACCTTTTTTGATAAGTGCATAGTCCAGTGCGCTTGCATTTGCAAGGCTTGCAGCCGCAAGAGCTGCTAGAAAAAGTCTAAATTTATGCATTAATATCCTTCGTAATGCTTTGTTTTTGGCAAAAGCAAATTTAAAACTATACCAGTAACCGCGCCAAGTCCGATACCTGAAAATTTAACCGCTCCAAGGTCAAGCACCATGCCGCCGATGGCAAAGATGAAGATGAGGGCTACGATTATCATATTTCTAGGATCAGCAAGATCGACTCTGTTTTTTATAAGTGTCTCCATGCCAACGCTTGCGATGATGCCAAAAAGTAGCAGCATGATGCCACCGATGACTGGAGCTGGGATGGTTGAGAGTACCGCGCCAAGCTTGCCAACGAAGGCTAGCACGATAGCAGTGATCGCTGCAAAGGTCATGATTGCTGGATTATACGCTTTTGTAAGGCTAACTGCGCCTGTGACCTCTGAGTAGGTGGTGTTTGGCGGACCACCAAAGGCAGCAGCTAGCGAGGTGGCTAGGCCGTCGCCTAAAAGGGTGTTTTTAAGCCCTGGATTTTTCAAAAAATCCTCTTTTGTGACGTTTGAGATAGCGAGCATATCGCCGATGTGCTCAATCGCTGGGGCGATGGCGATAGGTATCATATATATGATCGCTTCGAGTTCAAATTTTGGTGCGCTAAAGCTTGGCACTCTAAACCAAGGGGCACTTGCGATGGCGCTAAAATCAACCATACCAAAGCAGTAAGCCACGATGTAGCCAGCGATGATGCCAAGCAGGATTGGTATGAGCCTAAACATCCCCCGTCCTAGCATCATGACAACGATAGTGGCGATAAGCGAGGTGGCTGCTACCATCATAGCTACGTTTTGGGTGTAGATCTCAGTAGCTGAAGTAGCCATCTTAACGGCATTTGGAGCGAGTATGAGGCCTATGGTCATGATAACTGGGCCAACGACAACTGGAGGTAAAATTTTATGCAAAATTTTCTCTCCGCCAAAGCGAACCACAAGACTTAGCGCGACGTAGAAAAATCCAGCAAATATAACGCCACCCATAGTCACTGGTATGCCCCATTTTTCGATGCCGTACTGAAGCGGAGCGATGAAAGCAAACGAGCTTGCTAGAAAGATCGGCGGGACATTTTTTCTAGTTATTAGCTGAAAAAGCAGCGTGCCAAGGCCAGCGGTAAAGAGCGCTACGTTTGCATCAAGCCCCGTAAGGATAGGCACGAGCACGAGCGCACCAAAGGCGACAAACAGAAACTGCACACCGATCAAGCTTTGCCTAAGATCAAATTTATACCCCTCATACCTTTGCATTTAGCATCCTTTTTGCGTAATTTCTAACTTCTTTGTCGGTTTCAAAAATTTCATCTTGGGTTGTTATCTTTAAATTTCTAAATTTCTTTGCAGAGCCCAAAATGAGCCTTGAGATATCCAAAAATGAGCACTTTTTCTCTAAAAAGCTAAATACTCCAACCTCGTTTGCAGCGTTTATCACTACGCCTAGATCAGGATTTGCTAAGACTTCATCTTTTAGCGAAAAGACTGGATATTTTTTAGGGCTTATTTTATGAAATTTGATACTTTTTAGATCAAGTAAATTTGCGTGAGAGACGATATTTTGCTCAACTTTTTCAAAGATAGCATGCGAAATGGCTAGCTTCATATCTGTGCGTGAGAGATGCATCGTGCTTGAGCCGTCGATAAACTCTACCACGGCGTGGATGGCTGAGGTTGGCTCTATCACAGCCTCGATATCTTTTATGCCGTAAAGCCAGTAGGCTTCCATCACCTCAAAAAGCTTGTTTGTCATCGTCGCACTGTCAATCGTTATCTTTGCGCCCATATCCCAGTTTGGGTGTTTTAGCGCGTCAGACGGCGTGGCATCTTTTAGAAATTTGATCGGCTTTTTATAAAATGCCCCGCCGCTTGCTGTGATGATGAGTTTTTTGGCAGGAGTTTTGTTTTCTAGTAGAAATTTAAGCCCAAAATGCTCACTATCAATGGGCAAAATTTCTCTTGTTTTTAAAAACTTGCCACCAACTACAAGGCTCTCTTTATTTGCAAGTGCCAGCCTTTTGCCAAGTGCTTGCGTCTTTAGACTAGGAGCAAGCCCAGCAAAGCCAACAAGGGCGTTTATCACCTTTTTTGAGCTTGAAATTTCAAGCATCTCAAGCAGTCCAGCCTCGCCAAAAAAGATGTTTTTAGCTTCAATGTTTTTTACATTTTTAGCTAACTTTTCATCGCCCACGCAGACAAATTTTGGCTTAAATTTTAAAATTTGCTCATTTAGCAAAGCTACGTTTTTAGCGCAGCTTAGCGCCTCGACGCTAATGTCAAATTTCTCGCAGAGCGCTAGAGTATTTTTGCCGATCGAGCCAGTTGAGCCAAGTATTACCACGATAGCGACCAAAGTAGCGCAACAACGCCAAATAAATAGCCATCTATCCTATCAAGCATACCGCCGTGACCTGGGAAAAGCGTGCCGCTATCTTTGACGCCGCAAAGTCTCTTTAGATAGCTCTCAAATAGATCTCCCCAGACCGCAAAGACGCAGACTAAAAAGCTTGAAAATAGAATTTGAAAAAATCCATCTGTTACGAAATTTCCAACGACGCAACCAACTATGGTGCCTACTACCACGCCGCCAACTGCGCCCTCGATGGTCTTGTTTGGTGAGCTTGGGCTAAATGGGTGCTTGCCAAACATCTTACCAACGAAAAATGCGCCACTATCACTTGCAACGACGCTTAAGATAAGCCACGCAAGATAGCCCATGCCATACTCCGAGTAGAGCATCCACATCATAAAGATAGGAGTTGTCGGATAGACAAAAGGGGCGACTAGCTTTAAATTTTCGCTTTTTATATGTGCAAGGATAGATGCCACTAGCATGATTGCAAGGATCGCGATGAAGATCGGATTTGTAAAATATGTAAGCACGTAAAATGCAAGCGCTGCATAAACTAGCTGTTTGTGATCGATGCCATAAAGCTTGAGCGACTCATTAAAGGCAAAGTAAAGCACAGCGCCAAGCAAAATAAAATTTAAAATATAATTATCTATAAAAAAAACTACCAAAATAGCAACAAACATCAAAACGCCAGTAATTATGCGTGATCGCATACTTTCTCCTTAAAATCGTTATTTTGCCGTAATTATAACACTTAAAATTTAGACGGCGTTTATAAGAGTGAAATTTGGTTTAAAATGTGTTTTGGATTGGTAAAATTTGAGTTTTCTATGGTGGCGACGCAGATAAATTTATATGAAAAAATATTGTTTATCCTAGTTACTAAAAATTATTTTCATCAAAAAAATCAGTGTCAATCTTGCAAATTTCATATATCTGGCTTGTTTGAACGCCTACTTTATACTTTATCATTAGCTCAGCCAGTCTGTTGCCATCTATCAAGACTACGCTAAAGTTTTGACTATCCTTGGCAAACGTTTGGGCTTCTTTTGTAAATTTCGCTGTAGTGATAAAGACGCCTTTTTTGGTATTTTTATTTGAGATAGCGCCGATGAACTGCTGTATCTCTTGCCTGCCTATGTTGCTACCATCTTTATATCTCTTTGCTTGGATGTAAATTTTAGAAAGTCCTAGCTCATCCATGACGCCGTCTAATCGACATCTAGTTCCATAGTTCATTTTTTTCTAAAATGCTAGATAAATTTTCACCAGTTTTTGTAATCTTAAAAGCTATAAACACCGCATGAAATATATAAGCCTAACAGAGTTTTTCTTTGATAATATCAACTTATTTATAAACATAATCGCTTCATTATTTGCACTATTTTTTTGCTTTAGTGTTGGCTTTGGTCTTTTATTTTTTATTACCTTGCCACTTGGTTATATAATGGGCTTAGTCTTGTCGTTTCCGCTTTTAATATTTGTATTTTTCTTATTTGCAGCGTTAGATATTTGTATCTGTATCTTGGCGTCAGTTTGCAGAGTATTTAAATAAATTTGGGGCTTTTTACAGCCCCTTTGCTACTTTATAGCAGCCATTTTTCTACGCATATAAGCTATGCGGCTTTGAAGTGGTAGGTGTTTTGGGCAGTTGTCTTCGCAGCCAAGCAAAGTCATACAACCAAATACGCCATCATCATCGCCGATTAGCTCGTAAAAGTCCTCGTCAGTTCTCTTATCAAGTGCGTCTATCTTAAATCTAGCAACCCTGTTTAGACCAACAGCGCCGATGAAATCAGGTCTCATGATAGCTGTTCCGCAAGATGCGACACAAATTCCGCACTCTATACAGCGATCAAGCTCGAAAACTTCTTGGGCGACTTCTGGCTCAACTTTCTCTTCAAGCTTAGAGATATCTGTCTCATGATCTGTGTGTATCCAGCTCTCGACACGCTTACTCATAGCGTTCATCCAATTGCCAGTATCTACGCTTAGATCTTTTAGTAGTTTAAAGACTGGCAAAGGCATAAGCTCGATGACACCGCTTTCAAAGTCTTTTGTTAGGGTTCTGCAAGCTAGGCTTGGTTTGCCATTTACTAGCATGCCACAACTTCCGCAAATTCCCGCACGACAAACAAAGTCAAAGCTAAGATCTGGATCAAATTTCTCACGAATTTGATTTAACGCGATAAATAGCGTCATACCATCAGTCTCTTCAAGCTCATAAGTCGCAAAATGAGGCTTTGAAACTTTGCTTAAAGGATTGTATTTAAAAGCTTTTATGGTTATTTTTCTACTCATTTCCTATACCTGCTCTTTCATTTGGTGCTTTATATTTTGGTTGAAGGTCATAGTGCATCAAAGCCTCTTGAATTTCTTGTCTGCTCTTGCCTTCTGCTTGCATTTTCTCGCGAATTTCATCGACCTCTTTTTGGCGGATAGCACTGTTTGGATGTTCGATGATATTTCCTTTTGCACCATAACCTCTAAATGCTGGCGGCATCTCCATCTTCATGATATCAAGTGGCTCATAAGTGATAGTTGGCATAGTGTCGCCTTCTTTCCAGCTTGTAAGCGTTCTGTTTAGCCAGTTAAGGTCATCTCTCTTTGGATAGTCTTCACGGCAGTGAGCACCACGGCTCTCTGTTCTATCAAGCGCGCCTTTTGCGATACAAAGTGCTAGTTTTAGCATCTTTGGCACGCGGTAAGCCTCTTCAAGCTCTGGGTTGCCAAATAGTGCTTTGTTGCTTACTTTTACATCAAGTGACTCTTTGTAGAGTGCTTCAAGCTCTTTAACAGCAAGCTCTAGACCTTTGCCTGTTCTAAATATCGCAACGTGCTCCCACATTACCTCTTTCATCTTGTTTTTGATATCAAAGACGTTAAATTTACCCTCTTTTGTGACGAGGCTATTTAGATAGTCTTCTTGTTTTTTAACAAATTTCTCGATATCAGCTGTGTTTATCTCGATCTCGTGGCTAGCACAATAATCTGCAAAATAATCACCAACGATCATACCAGCGACGACTGTCTCAGAAACTGAGTTACCACCAAGGCGGTTAAAGCCGTGCATATCCCAGCAAGCAGCCTCGCCAGCGCTAAATAGACCAGCTAGTGTTGGACTCTCGCCAGTTGGTTTTGTCTTGATGCCGCCCATTGAGTAGTGCTGCATAGGTAGGATCGGCGCCCAGCCTTTGCCACGCTGATGTCCTGTCTCGTCAGTATATACTTCAGTGTCAGCAGGATCGATGCCGTTAAAAATTTCGCAAATTTCTTGAACGTCACGTAAATTTTTCTCGATGTGCTCGCGTCCAAGGATAGAGATATCAAGCCAAACGTGATAGCCATAAGGGCTAGGTACGCCTTTGCCTGCACGGATGTGCTCCATGATACGGCGGCTAACGACGTCACGGCTAGCTAGCTCTTTTTTCTCTGGTTCATAATCAGGCATAAAGCGGTATCCATCAACGTCACGTAAAATTCCACCATCACCGCGGCAACCTTCTGTTAAAAGAATGCCAGATGGGACGATCGGAGTTGGGTGAAACTGAACAGCTTCCATGTTGCCAAGCTGAGCTACGCCAGTCTCAAGTGCTATCGCAGCGCCGATACCTTCGCAAACAACAGCGTTTGTAGTGTGTTTATAAACTCTACCATAACCGCCAGTTGCTATAAGTGTGCCTTTTGAAACATAGGCTGTGATCTCGCCATTTACTAGGTCACGAACGATCGCGCCGTAACAGCGGTTATTTTGGTGTATCAAAGCGATCGCCTCTTTACGGTCGTGAATTTCTACATTGTGTTTAAGCGCTTCGTTTGCAACAGCAAAAAGCATGGTGTGACCAGTTGCGTCAGCTGTGTAGCAAGTTCTCCACTTTTTTGTACCACCAAAGTCACGTGAGTGGATAAGGCCATGAACCTCTTCTTTTTCAACGATAGTTGTCTTTTGAGCGTTGATGATAGCGCTTCTTTCGCCTTTTGTGATCCTAGTCCAAGGCACGCCCCAAGCTGCAAGCTCACGAATCGCTTTTGGTGCAGTTTGACAAAACATACGTGCAACTTGTTGATCACAACCCCAGTCGCTACCTTTTACTGTGTCAGCAAAGTGTACATCTTCGTTATCGCCTTCACTCATTTTAGAGTTGCCAAGGCTTGCTTGCATGCCGCCTTGTGCAGCAGCAGAGTGAGAGCGTTTTACAGGGATGAGGCTCAAAACTACGGTGCTTAAGCCCTTTTCTCCAGCAGCCACAGCAGCTCTAAGACCAGCTAGACCGCCACCAATTACCAATGCGTCATAATATTTTACATTCATCTTCTAGCTCCTTTTTAATGGCTGATCCACACGAAATCAGCGATCAAAGCGATCACAGCAAGTATGCCATAAATGACAAATACAACTGTTTTTGCCTTGTTTCTTTTAGCAAACATTTCGTGTTTATTTACGCCATCAATGCTTACCCATTTGACATATAAGCGGTACATGCCAACGCTAGCGTGAACGACCATGAAAACAAGTAGTGCGAAGTAGAAAATTTCTAGTTTGTGAAAAGCAGCAGCTGATTTGTCAGCAGTGATGTGTCCGCCAAAGATGATGTCGATGAGGTGGGCGCTTGCTGCAAAAAATAGAGCAAAGCCTGTTAAAAACTGGAACCACCAAAGTGTGGTATCAAGGTGCTTCATGCGGTCTTTGTGGCCTCTAAACATTAAGTATTGTCTATAATTTGCAGGAAATTTTCTCATTGCCAAGAAGGCGTGAGTTACAAAAACTACAAAGATAACAGCAGCTATAACATTTGTGATCCACCAAGTAGCCTCGCCAAATAAAAATTTAGCCTCTGCAAATCCTACGACAGCGTTAAATGCGTCTTTGCCAAGTAGTATAGTAGAAGTAAAAACCATATGGCACAATATGAAACAGGCTAGAATAAATCCTGTAATACTTTGCCATCTATCCCAAGCGGCTGGAGTGCGGCTTTTTTTGCCGTCCGACCGTTTCCCCAAAAAACCTTCTATAAGCCCGGTCATGAGCCCTCCTAAGAAATTTGAAATAAGTTATCATTTCTTAATACTAATTTAAACATTAGCATTAATTGATAAAGCTAATGTTATCAGAACTTTACTTTAATAAATTTTAAATATTGACATTAAATTTTCGTAAATCTCTTATAGAGTTTAATATAGACAAAAATTCCGAGCCCACACATAATAAGTGATAAAATTTGCCCCATCGATAGACCAAAGATAATAAATCCAAGTCCAGAATCAGGCTCTCTGAAAAATTCGCAAATAAATCTTGCAAATGTGTATAAAATGGCATAAAGTGCTATGAGTTCGCCATTAAATTTCTTATATTTTCTATATAAAAATAAAATGACAAAAATAACTAAACCTTCTAAGAATGCCTCGTAAAGCTGGCTTGGATGTCTTGGCTGACCAAAGACATTTATCGCCCAAGGCACGTCTGTGACCCTGCCAAAAAGCTCTTGATTTAAGAAATTTCCTATCCTGCCAAAGGTGTAGCCAAAAGGTATGCAGATGGCGCAAAGATCAAGTAGCTGCCAAGCGTTTTGTTTATACTTTTTGCAAAATAAAATCGTAGCTAGCAAAAAGCCAACCACAGCGCCGTGATAGCTCATGCCGCGAATTCCTATAAACTCGCCGTTGTGGATTGGATTAAAAATTTGCCAAGGCTGCGTTAGATAATATCCTGCTTCGCCAGAATAAACTAAAACCCAGCCAAGCCTAGCGCCTAAAATGACGCCTATCTCTACCCAAAAAAAGTAGTTATCTAAAAGTTGATTTGATATAGGGATATCATCTTTTTTAACGAGATATTTTGCCATCGCAAGTGCCAAAACAAGGGCCAAAATATACATAAGCCCATACCAGTGCACGCTAAAGCCAAAGAGGCTAAAGGCGACTGGGTTAAAGTGGTTATAAATGTCGTTCCAAATTTCCATTTTTTACTTTCTTTTTAAATTTGTGCGATTTTACAATTAATAAATAAACAGCGCCTTGCTACCAAGTGGCAAGGCTAGAAATTTAAACTCGCTTACTTCAAATTCTTTGCAAAATTTAAATAGCTCAGCAAACTCGGCCTCATTTAAATTTACGCTCCAATTCGCTCCAGCATCATTAAAATCTCTTTCAAGCTCACTTAAATTTTTAGTGGCGAAGTAGTGCTCAAAGCGGCTCATCAGCGAAAATGGCGTAAAAAATTTAACCTCATCTTTTAACTCAAATTTCATCACGCCACCATCTTTTATGGCTTCATTTATCGCTTCATTCACAGCCCCTGAGTAGGCTCTGACAAGCCCTCCAGTGCCAAGCTTTATCCCGCCAAAGTAGCGAACTATCAAGACCCCAACGTTTATAAGCTGTGCTCCTCTTAGCGCGTTTAGGCTTGGCTGGCCGCTAGTGCCCTTTGGCTCGCCGTCATCGCTTTGATTTTCAACGATTTGACCGTATTTGTTTAACTCCCTTGTCGCCCAAACTACGTGAACAGCCTTAAAATGCTCCTCTTTTAGGTGTTCGTGCAAGCTTTTAAACGAGCTTATCGGGCACAAAAATGCTAAGAAATTTGACTTTTTTATATCAAGCTGGGCTTTGAAAATCCTATCAATCGTCTGCAAATTTGCTCTTTTTTAAAAATTTTAAAAATCTTATCAATTTGCTAATTAAAGCCTTGTAAATTCAGACAAATTTATATTATTAAGGAAAAGATAGTAGAATTTTGCAATTTTTTATGAAGGACTAAAATGATACAAACTTGCCTATTTCCAGCGGCTGGATATGGAACGAGGTTTTTACCAGCTACAAAATCGCTCCCAAAAGAGATGTTGCCGATCCTTACAAAACCGCTCATTCACTACGGCGTTGATGAGGCGCTTGAGGCTGGCATGGATAATATGGCCTTTGTCACAGGACGCGGAAAAAGGGCGCTTGAGGACTATTTTGACATCAGCTACGAGCTAGAAAAAGAGATCGCAGGCAGCTCAAAAGAGTCACTGCTTAGCGAAGTTAGAAATTTAATGAGCTCATGCACATTTTCATTTACTAGGCAAAATGCCATGAAAGGGCTTGGACACGCCATTTATACGGGCAAAACTCTAGTTCGAGATGAGGCATTTGGGGTCATTTTGGCAGATGATCTATGCATAAATGAAAATGGCGAGGGCGTGCTTTCGCAAATGGTTAAAATTTATGAGAAATACCGTTGCAGCGTCGTAGCTGTGATGGAGGTGCCAAAAGAGCAGACCAAGTCTTATGGCGTCGTAAGCGGTAGGTTTATAGAAGATGATCTCATAATGGTTGATGATATGGTTGAAAAGCCTGATCCTGCTGAGGCTCCGACAAATTTAGCGATAATTGGCCGCTACATCCTAACGCCAGATATTTTTAACATCTTAGAGCGAACAAAACCAGGCAAAAACGGCGAAATCCAGATCACTGACGCGCTAAAAACTCAGGCGAAAGATGGCATGGTGCTAGCTTATAAATTTAAGGGCAAGAGGTTTGACTGTGGCAGCATCGATGGCTTTGTCGAGGCTACAAATTTCTTTTACGAGCGCAGTAAATGATAGAAACTTCATTTAAATTTAACTTTGCAAGTAGCGATGTCATCGACTCCTACGCCAAACGCATAAACGACGAATACGAAAGCGGCGAGATAGGCTACTACCACCTGCCAGTGCTCGGGCAAAATTTACTTGGCGAGATCGAAGAGTATGAAAAGGGGCTAGCTCATATCAAAAATGTAGTACTTGTTGGCATTGGTGGCAGCAGTCTTGGCGTAAAGGCACTAAAATCGATGCTTGAAGGTACAAAGGGGATAAAAAGAGAGCTTTTATTTTTAGATAACGTCGATCCTTGCAGCTACAAAAGCACGCTTGATGGGCTAAATTTTGACGAGACACTTTTTATAATAAGCTCAAAATCAGGCAACACGATCGAGACGATCACTATTTTTAAGTGCTTACTTGATGACTTTAAACCTCAAAATTTAGGCAAAAATTTCCTCATCATAACTGATCCAGGTACAAATTTAGAAAATTTCGCCAAAGAAAATGGGATCAAATTTTTTAACATCCCAAAAAATGTTGGCGGGAGATTTAGCGTGCTAAGCGCGATCGGCCTTGTGCCTCTTGGTATCTGCGGCTACGATATAAAGGCACTTCTGGAAGGTGCGCTTGCTTGCAAAAAGCAATACATCGAGCAAAAAGATAGCTCCATAGTCGCTAAAGCCTATCACTACGCCACTAGCAGAAGTGCCAGCATAAATGTCATTTTTAGCTATTGCGATAGATTTTTTGAATTTAACGACTGGTATGTGCAGCTTTGGGCGGAGAGCCTTGGTAAAAAAAGAGGCTATAAAAGGGTCGGCCTTACGCCAGTTGGACTTGTTGGTAGCCGCGATCAGCACAGCTTTTTGCAGCTTATAATGGACGGCGTAAAAGATAAGAGCGTGACATTTATAAAGATAAAAGATCACGCAAGCGACAAGACTATCCCAAGCTTTAGCCTAAAAGGGCTTGAAGAGTGCGATTTTGTGGCGGGTCTAAGCCTAAATGAGCTTATAAATTTGCAGTGCGACGCGACGGCTATGGCGCTGGTGCAAGAGGGCATAAGTGTCGATACGATCACACTTGAGAGACTTGATGAGTTTCACGCTGGCTGGCTCATTTTTTACTACGAGCTACTAACCTCGGCCACTGGTATCATGCTAGGCATCAACACCTACGATCAGCCAGGCGTTGAGATAGGAAAGCGTATCTTAAAAACAATGCTTTTAAAGTAGAAAATGAAGAAATTTCTACTTTTGGCTCTTTTTGCCACGCAAATTTTTGCCTTTTCGGCGAGTAAATTTGTAAATGACGCTAGGTTGCAGATCGGTGTGACGCTAAGTTACGATCCAAGCTATGAAAAGCTCGCCTATCCTATGGGCGACGTGGATATCAAAAAGGGCGTTTGTACCGACGTTGTGGTAAGAGCACTACGTCATCAAGAGATGGATCTGCAAAGGTTCATTTTTGAAGATATGAGTAGAAATTTCGCAAGCTATCCTAAAAAATGGGGCCTTAAAAAGGCTGATAAAAACATCGATCACAGGCGTGTTTTAAACATCGCTACCTTTCTAAAAAGAAAAGGTTTTGAGGTGAGTGATGATAAATTTCTGCCAGGCGATATCGTCACATGGATGCTACCAAGAAATCTACCTCACATCGGCGTGATCTCAGATAAATTTGAAGGCCAAACGCCGCTTGTCATCCACAATATCGGCTCTGGCGTGCAAGAAGAAAACATACTTTATAGCTACAAGATCACGGGGCATTTTAGACTAAAGTAGCAAATGGCTTTTTAATCAAATTTTAGGCAAAATCGCAAAAAATAAATTCAAGGAAAAATAATGCTAGAAGTTAGGGGACTTACTCAAAGATTTGCAAGCAGTTTGCTATTTGAGGATGTAAATTTAAAGCTAAATCGCCATAACAGATACGGACTAATCGGTGCAAATGGCGCTGGTAAATCGACATTTTTAAAAATTTTAAGCGGAGCTATCGAGCCAACTAGCGGCGAGATCATCATAGAAAATGGACTAAAGGTTGGCGTGCTTGGGCAAGATCAGTTTGCGTTTGAAAATTTCACGCTAAAAGATGCGGTGCTTTATGGTAACAAGCGCCTATACGATGCTGTTAAAGAGAAAGAGAAGCTCTATATGAGCGAGGAATTTACAGATGAGATAAACGAGCGCTTAAGCGAGCTTGAGATGATAAGTGCCGAGGAGGATCCAAGCTACGAGTACGAGACTAGGATAGAAAAAATCCTAAGCTCACTTGGACTAAATGAATTTGACAAGCTCATGAGCGAGGTTGAAAACTCAGATAAAGTTAAAGTTTTGCTAGCTCAAGTGCTATTTCCAAAGCCAGACATCTTGTTCTTAGACGAGCCAACAAACAACCTTGATATAGACGCGATCGCATGGCTAGAAAACGAGCTAAACCGCCACGAGGGCACACTTGTGGTTATCAGCCACGACAGACACTTTTTAAATAGAGTTTGCACAAACATTTTGGATGTGGATTTTAAGAAAATTCGCGAGTTTTCAGGCAACTACGATGATTGGTATATGGCTGCAAATTTGATCGCAAAGCAGCATGAGATGGAGCGTGATAAGAAGCTAAAAGAGAAAGAGGAGCTGGAGAAATTTATCGCGAGATTTTCAGCAAATGCGAGCAAGGCAAAGCAGGCGACCTCACGTGCAAAACAGCTTGAAAAGCTAGATATCGCCGAGATCGCAGTCTCAAGCAGGCGTGATCCAAGCATACTCTTTCGTGCAAACCGCGAGATAGGCAACGAGCTAATTGAGCTAAAGAACATAAGTAAGAAATTTGATGATAAAGTGATATTTGAAAACTTTAACTTTAAGCTTGAAAAGGGCGACAAGCTAGCTATCATCGGTCATAACGGCGTTGGTAAAAGCACACTTTGCAAGATCATAATGGGCGAAATAAAGCCTGACGCGGGCGAGGTGCATATAGGTGCGACCATTGAGCTAGGATATTTTGCGCAAGATACGGTAAATAAGATAGATGGCGAGCTAAAGCTTTATGAGTACTTACAAGATGCCAAAAACAAGGACATCGACGAGATCAGAAAGTGCCTTGGCAGGATGCTCTTTAGTGGTGCTGAGCAAGAAAAGGCAGTCGGAGCGCTAAGCGGTGGCGAAAAACACCGAGTAAGATTAGCTCAGCTCATGCTTCATAGACCAAATTTACTCGTCATGGACGAGCCAAACAACCACCTCGACCTCGAGGCTATCATCGCGCTTGGCGAGGCGTTTTACAACTTTAATGGCTCAGTCATCTGCGTGAGCCACGACAGGGAGTTGATAGACGCCTTTGCAAATAGAATTTTACACCTAAAAGGTAATGGCGAAATCGTTGATTTTAAAGGCACATACGAAGAATACAGAGCAAATTTAGGACTTGAGAGCTAGTTTTTCTACCGTTTAAACCGTGCTAAGCTAGTTAAATTTGCTTAATGCTTATTGTGACATATACGAGCATTTTAACAACTTATTAAAGGCGAGTAAAAAGCAAGCTATCTTCGTTTTCCGATAGCATTTACATTAAGATAAATTTTAAGCTCATTTGAGCTTAAAATTTCTTAGATCAAGTGTTTAGATCAGGATAGTCCCAGCAGTTAAATTCAGCCGTCATATCGTCATTTTCTTGCCCTTTGCAGCATAGCCACTCAAGTCCTGCTCGCCTCTCCATAACGACCTCTTCGTCAAGTCCAGCCGCCTTTGTGCCATTTACCCTTGCATTTACGCAGGCCCAGTGGTAGCGATAAACTAGATCAAGTTTGCTTAAAATTTCATCCATGCTGCGAAGCTTTGAGCGGCTTTTTAGCCCGCCCTCTCTAAAGACATTCATCACAAACTCACAGTCGCAAATTTTATCCATCTGACCGATATCTTCGGCTATTCCAAGCGCCCAAAGCAATATCCATAGCGACTCATATTTCCAGCCCATATTTACGGCTGTTTTCATATCAGCTCTATCCTCAACGACCTCTTTTTCTTTTACGCTAAGTCCTTCGTAAGCCTCACCCAAAAAGCTCTTTGCCCACGCCATATTTTCTTCACCCAAAGAGCCTTCATCGCGGATCGTGCAAGCACACATTATAGCTGTAAATGAACAAACTGCGCGCCTTATTATCTCGTCCACGTCTCTTGGTGTAACCTCGCTGTTTTCATAGCGAAGCGGCAAGCTCTCAAGCACCGCTACGCCCTCTTTTTTTAAAATTTTTATGCTCTCATCTTTTCTTTGTTGTGCTGTTTTTGGCATATCCACACCTCTTTTAAAAATATCAAACACTCCCATTTTCTACCCAAAAAACTCGGCGTTAAATTTCTCTTCGTTGAAATTTTTGCCCAAAAATTTGCAAATTTCCTCCATATCAGCCCTCGCCGTTTCAAAACAGCTAGTAGCCCCTGGGCTTGGCGTCATGTTAAAGCTTATGCCCTCGCCTGTGCTGATCTTGCCCTCACCAAGCTCTAGTCTTTTTTTATTGCGGTCGATCACCTGCGGCCTTACGCCACCAAAATTTACAGCATAGCTTAGGTCATTTTCGCTTAGACTTGGCACGATCTTTCTAGCGTCTTTAACAAATTCTTTTTTGTTGATAAATGGCACTTCAAATAAGAAATTTCGCAAAATATATGACCTGATGTCTCCATCTTTTAGTAAATTTGTAAAGACTTCAAGGACGTTTTTGTCAAATTTTAAGCACTTTAAAAAGTCAAAAAAGCTAGAACAGCCGTGAAATCTCTCAAGCTTTGGTATGACAAGGGCAGTTGGGCCAAAGCGAGTGTTGCCATTAGCTAGGATGTCTGGGTCGCCATGAAGCGCGGCAAATGGTAGCTTGTCGTTTTGCACCATATAGACTTTGCCGTTTAGCAGGCGCTTGTTAGCAAAGTAAAAGCTTCCAGCAACTGGCAGCGTGCTAAGATGTAGCCCATAACCCATCTTGTGAGCTAAAAATAGCGAGTGCGCTCCAGCATCGACTACAACGTAGTTTGCGGTGATCACCTCGCCGTCATTTATCTTGATGTGAAAGGTATCGCCAACCTTTTTCATATCAGTCACTTCTGAGCTTAGGCTGATCTCATAGCCATCTCCGCCCAAATTTAGCGCATTTTGCACGAGCGAATTTGCCACGCCACCAAAGTCCATCGTCGTATACTGGCCATTTTGCGCGCCTATTGCGATGATATTTTCTGGGCGCTCATTGCCATTTGCGTCAAAAACGACGTTTGGCTCGATCTGTTTTAACCTCTCTTTGTCATAAATTTCAAGATAAGAAAACAGCTCTTTAAAGCTCTCATATCGCTCCTTGATGCGCTCTACTTCGGCATCTCCGATGGCTAGCGTCATCTTTTGATGAGCAAACATATATTTGCCCTCTAAGTTGTATTTTAGAGCATATTTTACTGGCATATTTGCCACTTGCGAGACCTTTTTTGCCTTTTCTAGCGTGTAGTTTGTCTCGATATCGCCGCAGTGGATGGTCTGTGAGTTGCCCTTGCCGCTTGAATTTAGCGTCGCTACGCCGTCATATTTTTCTAAAAGCGCGACCTTTTTTATATCGCTAAATGCAGCCAACTCGTAAAAGAGTGCCGTCCCGCTAATGCCCGCTCCAACAATTGCCACTTCAAAGTGCTTTTGCCTCATTTTCTCCCCTGAAAGTTTAGTCGCACAAATGATACTATATTAAATTTAAATCAAACAGCAAAAAGCGAGGTGTGAAAAATAGGCTGTGTAAAAGTGAAATTTGGCAAGGCTCTCACCTTGCCACAAAGCTAAAATTTATAAGAGACGTTTACCTTGAAATTTCTACCTGGCTCCCAGTCTACATAGTTTGGATCGCCTATATAATCAGCCGTTCGTTGAGACTGCGAAGCGTATGCCTTGTTAAAGAGGTTGTAAATTCCAGCATTTATCTCAAGCCCTTTAAATTTACCGCTACTTGGCGCATAGGTAGCGTAGATGTCGCTAACTGCGTAGCTTGGTATCTTGACATTTTCATTATCGCCAGCTGAGATGGTGTTTTTTGATGCAAAGTAGATTAGGTTGTAGCCTATTAGCGTATCGATCCTTGAAAATGCGTACTCGGCGTTAAATGTGTATTTATCGCCCTGATCTCGGTAGCCGATAATGTTTGAGGTGTAGTAGCTGCCATTTGGTTTAGCGACCCTATCTTTATATTTTACCTTTTGGTGAGTGTAGCTAGCAGCTAGGCTTAGTGCGTCTAAATTTAGCCTTGCAAGTAGTTCAACGCCACTTATATCAGCCCCACCAGCGTTTATCCTGACTAGAGTTTGATTTACAGCGCCACCTGCTGCGTTGTTATCGACTATTAAATTTTTATATTTTGTCATGAAGTATTTTGCAGATAGGCTATATGAGCTAGCTTCACTTATGTCGCCATGGTATTTAAGACCGGTTTCGTAGCTATTGCCAGTTGTTGCTTTTAGATCTTTATTTGCCGCCCAGTTTAAAGCCCTGCCCCTACTACTTCCACTTGCCATCATCGACTCCATGACGTCAGGTCCTCTAAAGACCCTCGCATAGCTTGCAAATGCGTTAAGCCCTTTAATGATCTCATAATCAAGTGCAAGCGCTGGGGTAAATTCATTAAATTTATAGGTGTAGCTCTTTACATTTCCAGCTCTGCCATCGTAGCTTTTTAGCTCGTGATGAGTGTATCTGATGCCAGGTGTAACGGTTAGCGAGCTAAAATTTAGCGCATCTTCTGCGTATATTGAGTAGTTATTTACCTTTTCTGGGTAGTGATTATCTGGTTTGTTGAAATTTTTACTTTGATAAAACTCAGCGCCATATCTAAAAGTCTGCATCAAAGCGCCGCTCTCTACTACACTTTTAGCCTTTGCATTTATGCCGTTCGTCTCTACGCCCCATTTTGAGTCATCGATCCTTTGGTGTCTTGTGTTATAAGCTGTCACATCTAAATTTAAAAGATCGCTTGGTTTATACTCATACTTTAGCGTTGTCGTATCACGCTCGTATTTGCGGTAGTCATCGACATTTGCTCCATTATGCCAGCTACCAAATTCTGCTCTAAATGGATAAATACCTTTAAATTCATTATGCTCTCTTGAAATAGAAATTCTATGCGCATCAAGGAAGCTATAACCAAGCTTTAGAAGATAGCTAAGGTCGTTGCCGTCGCCGCCTATTTTATTGCCATTGCCGCTTTTGCCGTAGTCGTAACCTTTGTGGTTTATCGCAGCTATAAAGTCGAGCCCTTCAACTGGGGCGGTAAAGAGCATAAGGCCTTGAGAAAATTCGCTGTTATTTGAGGCATATCCGGTCTTTATCTTTGCGCCGATCTTCTCACCGCTTTCAAGCAAGTCCCTTGCGTCGACTGTTTTAAAAGCGACCGAGCCGCCAAGCGCGCCAGAGCCATTTACGACTGATCTTGAGCCAACCTCGACGTCTATTGCCTTTATGAGATCAGGATCGATCAGCAAGTCGGCGTTGTGGTGAAAGGTGTTTCCATTTTGTTTTGCGCCATCTATCGTGATATTTAGTCCGCGATCGCTCACACCACGCATATAAATTTTTTGGTTCATGCCGTTTGTGCCGCCCACATAGACGCCAGGGATATCCCTCATCACGTCTTTTGCCAGACCAGCGTTTCTAGTTGAAATTTTGATGTCATCAACGCCGTATCCGCCACTACTACTTGTCACCTCAACACCGCTGAGCACGCTCTCGCCTGCTGCGTTTGCACAAACTGCCACGCTCGCTACAAGAGAAAGCTTAAATAAGCCCTTAAATCTCATCTCTCCTCCTAGTTTGATTATTAAAATTACTATTTTAGTTTATAGTCTAATTTTGAAATTGAATATTATAATTTTAAATATAAATTTCAGGTAAAAATTTAAAATAAATGCGATTTTATAGCTATAAATATAGAAATTTTGATTTATTATTGTAAAAAAATAGTAAGCAAATTCTAGTGATTTTTATTTAAGAAAAATGAAATTTGGCAAGGCTCTCACCTTGCCGTAAATTTTAGTATGCCCTTTTGTAGGCGTTTTCTATTTTGTCATTTTCACCAAATTCTTTCATGGCGCTAAAAGCAAAATATGGGTTGCGCAGTAGCTCTCTGCCAAGCGCCACGCCGTCGCAAACATCGCCTAGCAGTAACGCCTCGCACTCGCTAGCCTTTGTGATAAGACCGACTGCAAAGACTGGGATATCAACTGCATTTTTCACCGCTTTTGCGTAGCCAGCCTGATAAAGAGGCGTAAATTTAGGCGCAGCATCAACTATTGCATAGACTCCACCAGCTGATACGTGGATGAAGTTAGCTCCATTTTTCTCTAGCTCACGCGCTAGCTTTACGCTATCTTCTACGTCCCAGTCGCCCTTAAGCCAGCTACTTGCACTTATCCTCACGCCAACTGTGATATTAGCGCCAGCCTTGATCTCTCTTAAAATTTCAAGCAGCAGCCTTATGCGGTTTTCAAAAGTGCCGCCGTATTCGTCACTTCGCTTGTTCGCGCCAGCGCATAAAAATTGATTTATCAAATATCCATGCGCCGCGTGTATCTCCACAGCCTCGTATCCTGCGCTCTTTGCCCTAATGGCCGCATCCACAAAGCTTTGCTTGACGCTTGCGATATCCTCTGCGCTCATCTCTTTTGGCGTGGCGTAGTCTTCGCTAAATTTGATAGCACTTGGCGCTATGATGCCCTCACAAGTGCCCTTTCTGCCAGCGTGAGCTAGCTGGATGGCCATTTTGGCGCCGTATTTGCTGCAGCCTTTTACAAGCTCCGCGTGAGCCTCGATCTGCTCGTCACTCCAAAGCCCAAGGTCTTTTTTGGTGATCCTGCCGCGCGCCTCCACAGCTGTCGCCTCAACGATGATCATGCCGACACCGCCGATCGCCCTTGTAGCGTAGTGGAGCTTGTGAAAGCACCTTGGACGACCATCCTCTTTTTTAACCTCATACATACACATCGGAGCCATAATAATGCGGTTTTTGATCTCGATGCCACCTATCTTAAGCGGCGCAAAAAGCTTATTTTGCATGAAATTTCCTTTAAATTTTTTGGTTATTTTAGGATATTTGTTTAAATTCTTGGATATGTAGGAATTTACTTCTTGCGACTACAAAAGTGTTTAGTAAATTTTAAAAATTGCAAATTTGTTTTGTCAAATCAAATGAGTGTCAAGTAAATTTTAAAATTTCATGAACGAGTAATTTCGGCTCTAAAATTTGAGCTAAGCTGTAAGCGAAGCCAAATTTTAGTAGTCAATTCTTGCGAGTGAATGAAAGTTTTAAAATTTACAAAGCAACCTAATTAAATTTAAATGTTTATTTCTTTGTTAAGGGGGAAGAGGCTTGAATTACGAAGTCGCTCCCTTCCCCCTTAACAATCCCCTAACCCCTACGACGTTAGAAGTGGCATGCGATAGCGCTTGCGCCGCATGCGGTTTGTTTAAGCAATTCTGACAAATTTTAAAATTTCATGAACGAGTAATTTCGGCTCTAAAATTTGAGCTAAGCTGCAAGCGAAGCCAAATTTTAGTAGTCAATTCTTAGGGGTGAATGAAAGTTTTAAAATTTGTAAAATAGCTTGATTAAATTTGTAAATTTCTTTTTATTCAAAAGGGAGACAAGGGGACTCGAGTTACGAGGCCGTCCCATTATCCCCCTTTTTTAAATCCCCTAAACCCCTCGCACGTTCAAGGTGGCATGCTTCGGCACTTCGCACTGCATGTGTTTGAATATCGAGCAAGCGTCAAGTAAATTTTAAAATTTTATGAACGAGTAATTTTAGTAGTCAATTCTTGCGAGTGAATGGAATTTTAAAATTTAAAAAACGCAGTAAATTTAAGTCTTTGTCTAAAGAGTAGCTAAATTTAAATTAGCCAGCTGCAAATTCAGCAGCCAGCTAAAATTTTAGTTTTTATGGATGCGAAGGTAGCTATTTAGTGCGCCAACATAGGCCTTAGCGCTTGCCATCATCGTATCGATATCAAGTCCGTGACCCATTACGGCTGTTTTGCCCTCAAACTCGACTTTTACATCGACCTTTGCAAGAGCGTCTTTGCCCTGAGAAACAGCTGTGACCTTATAGTCTTTGAGCGTGCCGTTAATGCCGCTGATGCGATCAACTACCTTAAATATCGCATCTGCTGTGCCATTGCCAAGGGCTGAGTCGCTAACGATCTCGTCATTGTGCCTGATGCTCATAGAGGCACTTGCTAAGCTGCCACCGCTACTTTGAAGCAAGTCTGTGATCTCGTAAGCTTGCGGGATCTTGGTGATCTCCTCTGCAACAAGCGCTCTGATATCATCGTCAAATATCTCTTTTTTCTTATCCGCCAACTCTTTAAATTTCTCAAACGCCTTATTAAGCGCATCGCTATCAAGGTCAAATCCAAGGCTAGCAAGCTTATCTTTAAACGCATGGCGGCCGCTGTGCTTGCCAAGAACGAGCGAGTTTTTCTCTAAGCCGATGCTCTCAGCGCTGATGATCTCGTAGGTCTCTTTGTGCTTTAGCACGCCGTCTTGATGGATGCCACTCTCGTGTGCAAAGGCGTTTTTGCCAACGATTGCTTTGTTTGGCTGTGGCTCGATACCTGTGATGCTAGCGATCAGTCTTGAAGTCGGATAAATTTCTTTTGAGATGATGCCTGTGTAAAGTGGCGCAAAGACGTCCTGACGAGTTTTTATAGCCATCACGATCTCTTCAAGTGCAGCGTTTCCAGCACGCTCGCCGATGCCATTTATCGTGCCTTCAACCTGCCTTGCACCAGCTTTTATAGCAGCTAGTGAATTTGCCGTAGCCATGCCTAGATCGTTGTGGTTATGCACCGAAACTACCGCTCTACCACCTATAAATTTTACTATTTCGCTAATGCGAGCTGTGATCTCCTCTGGATACAAGTAGCCAACCGTATCAGGGATATTTATGGTTTTTGCCCCTGCGTTTATCGCTGCGTCGCAAATTTCTTTTAAAAAGCTCATCTCGCTTCTGCACGCATCCTCGCAGCTAAACTCCACGTCATCGCAAAATGTTTTTGAGTATTGTACTGACTCAACTGCACGCCTGATCACCTCGTCTGGGCTCATTTTTAGCTTGTACTGCATGTGGATCGGACTTGTTGCTATAAAGGTGTGAATTCTTTTGTTTTTGGCCGGAGCTAATGCTTCGCCAGCTGCCTTGATGTCACGCTCAACCGCACGTGCAAGCGAGCAGACAGTGATGTTTGAAGCTTGCTTTGCGATCTGATTTACCGCGTCAAAGTCCCCTGGACTTGCAGCTGCAAATCCAGCCTCCATCACATCCACACCAAGCCTTTCAAGCTGAAGTGCGATCTGAAGCTTTTCAGCTGTATTCATAGAAGCTCCTGGGCTTTGCTCGCCATCTCTTAAAGTCGTATCAAAGATTATAATTTTATTTTTATCCATTTTTTGTCCTTTTATGATTTTTTATATTTAGATTTAATGAGTTAAGTAAAGAAGAATTTGCTACCTAAGTAGCAGCAGTAGAGAGTTTTTGATTTCGATTTTTGGTAAAAATTTACGCGATTTTATTATGCCATTTTCGCTCATTCGCTCTCCTTTTTTTTGTGATTTTTGCTAAACATTATCGCCGCTCTAATAATACCATAAAGCATATAAACGCTCATAAAAAAGGTCGCACTCTCGTAAGGATATAGATAAAGCATAGAAAATACAACTACAAGTGCTACTAAAATTCGCATAACATGAGTTTGTTTTAAATTCATCTTTTTAAAGCTTGGGTAGCGGATGTTGCTAACCATCAAGATAGCTAAAACTGCTTCAAGCAATATCAAGCACCACTCAAAACCATATAAAAATTCATGCTTTAGATAAACACCAACCCAAAGCACTCCGATGATGGCTGCTGATGGTATAGGAAGTCCGATGAAAACATTTGGTTCGTATGTGCCGGTAGTGACGTTAAAACGAGCTAGCCTAATAGCACCAAAGACAACAAACATAGCTGCTATTAGCGCGCCAAATCTGCCAAATTTTGCACCAACTGTTAGATAAAATAAAATCGCTGGAGCCACACCAAATGCTACAAGGTCTGCAAGGCTATCAAACTCTACTCCAAATTTACTTGTAGTCTTTGTAAGCCTTGCCACGCGTCCATCAAGTCCGTCTAAAATCAGTGAAAGAATGATGTAGATGATCGCCTTAAAGTAGTTTCCTTGGATAGATGAAATGATGCTTATAACGCCCAAAAAAGCGCTTGCTGCTGTAAATAAATTTGGCAAGATATACATTAACTGCATTTTTTGTATGCTATTCATTTTATTTTTCCTCTTCAAAGTATCCAAGAAGTGAAGCAGCTTTAACACTCTCGCCAACACTTACACAAATTTTAGTATCTCTTGGCAAGTATAAAATCACTTCGCCACTTCCTAAAAAGCCAAATTTTCTAGAGGCTTTTAGACTGGTAATGTTATAAATTTCTAAACTTCTACTAAAAACTCCAGCTATGATTTTCATAGCAAATTTGATATTTCCTTTTTCAAAACGAATTATCGCTCTTTCGTTTAGCATCTCTGAAATTTTCATCGCCTGGCATAAAAAGAGCCCATGCCTTTTTTTAACTTCAATGACGTTAGCATCACTTATAGCCCTTAGCGTACCTACGCCAAAAAATGGTTTTGAGATAACTATCTTAGCCACCTCTTTATCATCAAAATTTGAAACGCTGATCTCTTTTATCTTACCATCTATGGGCGAAAGTAAGGCTAGCTTATCATCAGTAAAAGGCTCTCTTTCAGGGTCTCTAAAAAAATATAGAGTTAAAAGAAGCAGTGCTAGAAAAAATAGTGGCGCAATACCAAACAATGCAGATATAGCAAATAAAATCAAAAAGAATAATATAAATTTATACCCTGCTTTTGCGATGTAGCCACTCATTTTTATTCCTCTTTTTTGCCTTTTTCCTCTTCCTCAAGCTCTACAAGCCTGCTTTCAAGACCATTTTCTTCTTCGTAGCTTTTGATGATCTCTCTAACTCTTTTTCCCTCGATAGTCTCTTCTTCATAAAGCGCTGATACCATGTTTTCAATGGCACCTTTATAAATTTCAAGAAGACCAAGCACAGCTGTATATCTCTCATGAAGAAGCGCTTTTACAAACTCATCGACTTTTTCAGCCATCTTGTCGCTATAGTCTTTTATGCTTTGTCCGCCATTTAAAAATGTTGCGCGTTGCTTTTCAAGTACCATAAGACCAGCAACATCGCTCATACCATACATGCTAACCATAGCTTTTATGATATCAGTTGCACGCTCTAGATCGTTGCTAGCTCCAGTTGATATCTCTTTTATAAATACCTCTTCAGCAGCTCTACCAGCCAAAAGCACATCTACTTCTGCAAGCAACTCATGCTTTTGCATCATAAATTTATTCTCTTCAGGCGTATTTAGCGTATAGCCAAGCGCTGCAAGACCGCGTGGCACGACTGAGACCTTTGTCACTCTTTTTGCGCCTTTTGTTAGCTCAGCTATCAAGGCATGGCCGCTTTCATGGTAAGTGACTATCTTTTTCTCTTTTGGATTTACGCGGCGTGATTTTTTCTCAAGACCAGCTATCGATCTCTCGACAGCCTCCACTAGATCAGCCTGCTCGACAAAAGTCTTTGACTTACGTCCTGCAAGAAGTGCCGCCTCATTTATGATATTTTCAAGATCAGCACCTGCTAAACCTGTAGTAAGCCTTGCTATATCTTCAATATTAACGTCTTTGCCGATCTTTACATCTTTCATATGAACTTTTAAGATGTCGCAACGTCCTTTAAAATCAGGCTTATCAACAAGCACTTGCCTGTCAAATCTACCCGGTCTTAAAAGTGCAGCATCCAAAACTTCAGGTCTATTTGTAGCTGCTATAACGATGACTGGCGACTTGTCCGCATCAAAGCCGTCCATCTCAGAAAGAAGCTGATTTAGCGTTTGCTCTCTCTCGTCATTACCGCCCATAGGACCAGAATTTCTACTCTTACCGATCGCATCGATCTCGTCTATAAAAACAATCGCTGGGGCCTCTTTTTTGGCATTTTCAAAAAGGTCTCTAACCCTACTTGCACCAACGCCAACAAACATCTCTATAAAGCTTGATGCTGACATAGAGAAAAATGGCACGCTAGCCTCGCCTGCAACTGCTCTTGCAAGAAGCGTTTTACCAGTGCCTGGAGGGCCAACTAGCAAAATACCTTTTGGAATTTTAGCTCCAAGTCTTAGATATTTATCTGGGCTCTTTAGATAATCAACTATCTCTTGAACCTCTTCTTTTGCCTCTTCAACACCTGCAACATCGTCAAATTTAACTTTTGGTTTTTCAGAATTTATAAGCTTTTTCGCACTTCCTATACCTAGTATGCCACCGCCGATATTCTTTTGCATACGACTAGCGATAAACATCCAAATAGCAAAAAATATAAACACCGGTATGATCCATGAAAATATAAGATCTCCAAACCAGTTATTTTCACTATAAACGCTGTAAGTTATGCCGTTTTGCTCAAGTATGCCAATGAGCGTTGGATCATTTATGCGCTTTGCGAGGTAGATGGTTTTGTCACTACCAACGCCTTTTATCGTAGTTTCAGATATCGCAACCTCATTTAGTTGCTTATTTTTTAGCATATCTTTAAATTCGGAGTAGGCCACCATCTTGCTTTGAGCGTTGCTGCCAAGCCCAAAAGTACCGCCTAGTCCGTCGCCACTAAAGCTTCTAAAAGCTAGAACTATAACTATCGCAAAAATAGCAAAGATAAAGATGGGATTTTTGTTAAAAAACCCGTTATTATCGCCATTATTTTGGTTATTATTTTGATTATTCATCCATTTCCTTATAAACAAAGCTAACCCAATCATTAGCCTGTTTTATCTCAACTAGCTCCAAATCCTTAAACGTATCTTTAATCCTATCTTCGTATTTGTTCAAAATTCCTGACAATACTAAATAGCCGCCCTTTTTAAGCGATTTTTTCAAGTCATTTGAGAGCATAAATATGACATCAGCAATGATATTTGCTACGACGATGTCATATTTTTGCTCTAAATTTGCAATAGAACCTGTCCAAATTTTATTAAATTTAACCTCATTTAGCTGGGCGTTACTTAGCGAACTTTGCGTGGCCTGCTCGTCTGTATCGCAGGCATCGACCTTGCAGCCAAGCTTTGCTAAAGCTATGCTTAATATCCCGCTTCCGCATCCCACATCTAAAGCGGTATCACCACTTTTTGCATATTTTTGTAAAAGTTGCAAGCAAGAATTTGTGCTTTCATGGTGCCCTGAGCCAAAGGCTAGAGCTGGGTCGATTATTATATTTGTTACGCCATTAAGTGGCTCTTCCCAGCTAGGTCTAATATAAATTTTATCAACCAAAATAGGCTTAACTGCCCTTTTATATTCGCCTAGCCAGTCTTTATTTTCTTTTAAATTAAGAGAAATTTTTAAATCATTTGAAATTTTACGAACGCTAGAGAGGCCTTTTGCATACTCTTCGACACCCCAAGCTATATCTTTTAGATCATACTCTTCCCTGATGATGATCTCATGGTCTAGCTCTTCTACACAGGTGACCCCAAAAGAAAAAACTAACTCTAAAATTTCATCATAAAAATTTGATGTTTTGATGCTTAATTCGTAAAATTTATCTTTCATTAACCAAGAACGTCTTCAAGCTTCTCTTTTAAAACTTGTGGCGTAAAAGGTTTAACGATGTAGTTATTAACACCTGCTTTTAAAGCTGTTATAACCTCGGCTTTTCCGCCCTCTGTTGTTACCATTATGATAGGCATATCAACATATTTTTGCTCAGCCCTTACCTTTTTAACAAGCTCAAGACCATTCATCTCAGGCATGTTCCAGTCAGTAATAAGAACCTCAATACCCTCGTTTTGTGTCAAGATATTCCAAGCTTCAAGCCCGTGCTCAGCCTCGAGAATTTCTTGATGTCCTAACCTTTGCAAAGTATTTTTTATGATCCTTCTCATTGTTGAGCTGTCATCTACAACCAAAATCTTCACATAATATCCTTTTAGTAAAAATTGCCCTATTCTAGCTAATTAAAATTTATAAAAGCTTTAACGCTAGCCAACTTGTTTGAAAGCATCTTTTAAATCAAGTCGTCCCTCATAGTAAGCTTTACCAACGATCACACCAGCTATCTCTTTTGTCTCTTTTAGCGCCAAAATGTCGTTTATATCGCTCACACCGCCACTTGCTATGGTCTCAAGCTTGCTGCTTCTAGCTATTTGCAAGCTAAAATCAACATTAACCCCGCCAAGCATTCCATCTTTGTTAATATCGGTGCAAATCACAGCTTCTACACCCACATCTGCAAATTTTTTTGCAAGATCGACTGCTTTTATGCTTGAAACCTCACCCCAGCCTTGCACTGCCACATAGCCATCTTTGGCATCTATGCCAACTACGACTCTGTAAATTCCAGCCATTTTTGCTGTAAATTCTGGATCTTTTAGAGCAACCGAGCCAAGGATCACTCTGCTAACTCCAAGATCCAAATAGCGCTTTATACGCTCTTCATCCCTTATACCACCGCCAACTTGTACCTTTAAATTTGTAGCTTTTACTATCTTTTCTATCGTGTTAAAATTTATAGCTTCCCCTGCAAATGCTCCGTCAAGATCAACCACATGCAGCCATTTTGCGCCGTAATCTTCAAACCTCTTAGCAAGCTCACTTGGCTCACTGCTATAAATTTTAGCGCTTTGCATTAGCCCTTTGCTAAGCCTAACTGCTTGCCCCTCTTTTAGATCTATCGCTGGGAAAATTTCCATCACAACCTCGCAAAATTTTCTAAAATTTTAAGCCCAACCTCGTGGCTTTTTTCTGGATGAGGCTGAAAGCCAAAGAGATTTTCATGCTGCACCGCGCTTGTAAATTCATATCCATAAGTTGTCTTTGCAAGTGCAAATTTATCATCGCAAACCACGTGGTAGCTATGCACAAAGTATAAATACTCAAGCTCTTTTAATCCTAATCTTAAAGCGCTATTTTGTTTAAACTCGAGTGTGTTCCAGCCAACGTGTGGGATCTTTAGTGGTTTATCAAATTTAGTTTCATCAAATTTAACGACCTCTCCTGGCAAAAGAGAAAGCCCCTCATGCTCGCCAAATTCAAAGCTTTTTTCAAACAAAAGCTGCATACCAAGGCAAATTCCTATAAAGGCTTTTCCACTTTTCACAGCCTCTTTTATCGCTTCATCCATGCCGTTAAATTTGAGCTTTTTCATCGCCTCACCAAACGCCCCAACACCTGGTAAAACGATGTGAGAGTGCTCTTTTATGCTCCCAGGCTCACTTAGTAAAACGCACTCATGACCAAGAAATTTAAAAGCATTTATCACGCTTTTGATGTTTCCAGCACCATAATCAATAATAGCAATCATTTGTTCTCTTGTCTTTTTACGCTAAAGAGATAAAAGCTAAGTGCTGCCATCAGCATCGCCACGCCGCCTATTAGATAGATAGCGTTTATGATATTTTCAGGTGCAGTGATAGCAAATTTAAACACAAGCATAAGCGCTTCGATCGCAAGTGCGATGATAATTGAGCCGATAAATCTCACCATCGTCTTATAAATAACGCTATTTTCTTCGTGATTTTTGCCTAAAACTTCTTCTTCAAATATCGTCTTAACAAGGTCAAAAATGGCAAGAGCCAGCGTTAAAATGATGGTTGATTCAAAAATTTCTTCGACATTTATATGCTCGATGCTCTTTGAGATAAAGCTCTTTACGCCATGCCAAAATAAAAATGCACAGATCATAAAAAGCGATGCACAAAAGAGCGCATAAACTGTCTTTAAAAATCTACCAAAATGCTCCTCTACAAAGCCGCTATCGACCATATTTAGGATATTTTCTAGGCTTATATCGATGCAAGCGATAAATTTAAGCTCATTTTTTTCATTATAGATAGGCACGCTTGCTGTGACGCACAAACCTCCATTTAGGCTTGATGGATATGGATCACTTAAAACGCACCTTTTCTCGCGCACAGCGGTGTAGTAGTATGCCTTGTTTGCGCGGTTTTCACCTTTTGGGATTTTATACTTTTCATTTAGGCTGATCGAGTCTTCGATCTGTATACCATTTTCATCTAAGATGTATAGTGCATCAAAATTTTCTATCTCGTGGCTGATCTTATCAAAGCCAGCTTTTATGTTTTCTAAGCACACTCCAGGCAGTCTGTTTGGCAAATTTCTACTAAATAAATAGCAGATATACGCCCTTGCCTTGTATCTCGTGTCACTAAATCTCTTAATATCTTTTATAACCAAAACTAGCCTTTTAAATTTAATGCATGATTAAACTCTGGCACGATCGCCTTAAGAGCAGGTGCCACCTCGTCATCTTCAAGCAGCAAAAGCCCATTTATCTGTGAATTTAAAAGGGTCAGATCATAAGGCTGTGAGTGTGTCACAAAGATCGACTCATACTTAGTTTGAACGTCATCTTTGTTGATAAGCAGCTCCTCATAAAGCTTCTCGCCAGGTCTAAGCCCTACAAATTCGATGCCCAGATGCTCTTTATTTGAAAGCAGAAGCATCTTTTTAGCAAGATCGACGATCTTAACAGGCTCACCCATATCAAGCACGAAAAGCTCTCCACCTTTTGCGATAGAGGCTGCTTGAAGGACTAGCTGGCACGCTTCAGATGTAAGCATAAAGTATCTTGTGATCTCTGGGTGAGTGACGCTTAAAGGCTTATTTGCAGCGATCTGCGCTTTAAATTTAGGTATGACTGAGCCACTTGAGCCAAGGACGTTACCAAAGCGCACACAAACTATTTCGCACACACCTGCTTCGTTTGAATTTAGCGCATAAAGCTCGCAAACACGCTTAGTTGTACCCATTATGTTTGTTGGGCGCACTGCCTTGTCTGATGAGATCATGACAAATTTCTTAGCACCATATTTTTTAGAAAGATCGACTGCATTTTTTGTGCCAAGGATGTTGTTTTCAACTGCTGAGCGAGGATTTAGCTCGCAAAGTGGCACGTGTTTGTAGGCTGCAGCGTGGATGACGATCTCTGGTCTAAATTCTTCAAAAACCTCTTCAAAGTCTTTTAAATTTGTGATATTTACAAGCTTGCTAACAGTTCTTTTATCTCTTGTATCTTCGCCTATTTTATAAAGGTTAAACTCGCTGTGCTCGACCATTATAAGCTCACTGACGCCATATTTCAAGCACTGCTTACAAATTTCGCTTCCTATACTTCCGCCAGCTCCAGTGACAAGCACTTTTTTATCTTTTAAGAAATTTGAAATAGCTTCTGGATTAAGGTCTTTTGGCTTTCTAGCGAGCAAATCTTCGATCGAGATATCTTTGATCGGCTCATTTTCGATAAGCGAAAAGAGCTTCATATCTCTTATGCCATATCCAGTTAGCTCATCAACTAAAGCTTGAAGCTCGTCTTGATCAAGTGCTAGTGCGATGATAGCAGTCTTTGCGTCGTAGTCTTTTATAAGGCTTGGTATATCTTTTTTATCTTGAACTAAAAATCCATCACAATATGTGCCAACAAGGTCGCTTCTGCCATCTACCACGCCAACTGCGTAGTAGTCAAGATAACCCTGCTTTAAGCCACGCAAGACGTGAAGCGCCTTTGATGTCGCGCCTATAACTATACAAGGCTCGCCTTTATGAGGTCTGTTTGAAAAGTCAAGTGCCATTCGTTTTGAAATTCTCAATATTCCAATAAATAAGCATGATATGAGCATATCTATCAAAATAACACTTCTTGGATACATCGCAAATATGTCTTGCAATACAAAGAATAGTGGCGTAAATAAGATCGCTGCACAAACGTGAGCTAGGAAAATTTTACGAGCTTCATTTAAACCAAAAAATCTCCACGGCACCTTGTAAATTTTAAACATCCACATAAAAAAGAGCTTAAATACGATCAAAAATCCAGCCGTTACAAAAAGCCCTTGCACGTAGATATCTGGGATATCGGCATTAAATCTTAAAAGATAAGCCGCATATATCGAAAAAACAAATATAAAAACATCGCCAAGAAGGAAAAATACGAGCCTTTTTAACTTCGTTGCATGAAACATTTACGCATTTTCCTTGACTATTTTTATCACTCTTTCTTGTGTCTGCTCGCTCATATCGCTGCCGCTTGGTAAGCAAATTCCTCTTGAAAATAGATCTTCGCTATATCCATCAACAAAGCTTAACGCACCTTTAAAGACAGGCTGCAAGTGCATAGGCTTCCAAAGTGGGCGGCTCTCGATGTTTGCATCAGCTAGTGCTTTTATAACTTTTAAATGTGCATCTTTTTTAGCAAAAACGCCAGTTGTGAGCCATCTGTTTCCACGAGAATTTGGTAGCTCTGGCATAAATTCTAAAATATCGCCAAGCTCTTTTTCATAAATTTCAAATACTTTTCTCTTTTGCTCGACTCTTTTTTCTAAAACCTCCATCTGAGCCACGCCAATAGCGCCTAAAACGTTGCTTAAGCGGTAGTTGTAACCGTAGTCTTTGTGCTCGTAGTGAAGCAAAGGTTCTCTTGCTTGCGTGCTGTAAAATCTAGCTTTTTCTACAAATTCGCTATCTCCAACCAACATGCCGCCACCTGAAGTGGTGATGATCTTGTTGCCATTAAAGCTATATCCGCCCATCACGCCAAATGTGCCAAGTGCCTTGCCGCCGTAAAATCCACCAAGTGCTTCAGCTGCATCTTCGACCAAAGCGATGCCTTCATTTTGGCAAATTTCGCAAATTTCTTTCATCTTTGAAGCTTGTCCGTAAAGATGAGTGACGACTAGCGCTTTTGGCTTTTTAGGTAAATTTGAGATCGCTTTTTTAAGTAGCTCTGGGCTTAAATTCCAGCTCTCGTCGCAGTCAATAAAGACTGGAGTTGCCTTTTCATAAAGTATCGGCGAGACTGAAGCCATGAAAGTAAAGCTAGAAGCCAGCACAAGATCGCCCTCTTTTACGCCAAGGACGCGCAGTGCTAGGTGAAGTGCCGCGGTTCCAGCGCATAGTGCAAGCGCATCTTTGGCGCCAGTATAAGCCTTTATGCTATCTTCAAATTTATTGACATATTCGCCAAGTGGCGCTATGTAGTTGCTTTCAAAAACTTTTTTTATATATTCTTGCTCTTTTCCACTCATATTTGGTGGAGATAAAAAAACCCTATCCATTTTCATACCTTTCGTGATTTTTTGGCGATTTTAGCACTTATTTTTAAATTTATATCTTAGCGCGCTCACATGCAGGCACGCCATACGCCTTTATGCCGTCCTTTATATCTCTAACGACCACGCTTCCAGCGCCGATGATGCAGTTTTTGCCGATCTTTATGCCTTGAATGACGCTTGAGCCAATGCCAACATGCGTAAATTCACCCACGCTCACATTTCCAGCAAGGGCTGCATTTGGGCTGATGTGAGCAAATTTACCTATCACGCACTCATGCTCTATCACCGCGCCAGAGTTTATAATAGCGCCCTCTTTTATGCGAGCTTTTGCGTTTATCACGGCATTTGGCATGACAACCACACCTTTTTCTATCACAGCACTTTTGCTCACGACCGCGCTTTTATGGATCAAATTTACTATCTCAAAGCCAACATCCTCGACCTTTTGGCTGATCTTTTGCCTTGTTTTATTATCACCTATGGCTATTATGATGTCAGCTTTTTCAAGCTCTGGGCTAAATTTACACTCACTAGCATCATCTAAAAAAACTATCTCATCATAGCCATTATCTCTAGCGATGTCAGCGATCACAAGCCCATGCCCACTCGCGCCGTAGATGTAAATTTTCTTAGTTTTTGCCATTAAATTTCTCCGTTGTCGCCTGCCCTTCTTTGCTTACACCACTTCGTTTTAGCACCTTTTCTATTGTCTGCAAAGCGATCTTTGTATCAAGCATAAAGCTTAAGTTTTTAGCGTAATAGACGTCGTATTCAAATTTTTTCTCCCAGCTTATGGCGTTTCTGCCATTTACCTGCGCAAGGCCCGTGATACCGGGGCGCACGTCGTGGCGATGCTTTTGCGTTTCGTTATAGATGGGTAGATACTCAACCAAAAGCGGCCTTGGTCCAATAAAGCTCATGTCGCCCTTTAGCACGTTAAAGAGCTGTGGTAGCTCATCAAGGCTAAGAGAGCGGATCAGTTTGCCAAATTTACCAAGACGCTGCTCATCTGGCAAGAGCTCGCCATTTGCGTCACGCTCGTCGCTCATCGTCTTAAATTTATAAATTTTAAAAATTTTCTCATTAAGCCCTGGTCTTGCCTGCGTAAAAATGACATCACGGCTAACCTTAAAATAGATAAAAATCGCCGTTGCTATGATAATAGGCGATGTTAAAATGAGCAAAAACAAAGCCCCCAAAATATCAATCACCCTTTTTAAAAAATTTCTATACATCTATAAATTTCCTATAAATTTCTATATATCTTTTTGCGATTTGCTTCTCGTCAAACTCGCTAACCGCCCAGTTTCTGCCATTTTGTCCAAGCTTAGCGCAAAGCTCCTCATTATCAAGCAAAATTTTGATCTTTTCTGCTAGATCGCTTGCGTCTTTTACCTTGCATAAAAGTCCGTTGTAGCCATCTTTTACAGCTTCATTGCAGCCTGTCACGTCACTTGCAACGACTGCTTTAGCCATACTCATCGCCTCTAAAACCGTTCTTGGAAAGCCCTCTTTATAACTTGGCAAAGCAAGTAAATAAGAAGCCTTTAAAAGCTGTGGTATGTCGTTTCTGGCTCCTAAATATCGCACTTTGCCACCTTTTAAAAAGCTCTCGTCCGCGGTTGATTTATTGCCAGCAAAGCCTTCGCCAACAAAGACAAATTCGCAGTTTTTGTAACCATTTAAAATTTCTGCTGCCTCGTAAAATTCACGAACACCCTTGTGCCACATGGCTCTTGCGATCATTAAAATAACCTTTTTTTCACCAAGGTCAGCCGCCTGCGTGATAGCTGGGTCAAATTTAGCAGTATCCACGCCGACACTTTTTATGCGGTACACTTTGCTTTTATCTATCAAATTTTTAGAGATCAGATAGTCTGGATCTGCGTCATTTACGAAGATACAAGCATCAGCCTTTGCAAAAGAGAGCTTATAAAGACTCTCCATGACAAAACGTACGGCCTTTGTCTTAAGATCATCATCGATATAAAAGCTGCCAAGCCCTTCAACCAAATTTATCACGTGCTTTATGCCAGCATTTTTAGCGGCAAATGTGCCAAAGACATTTGACTTGTGAGCGCCAGTTTGCAGCAGGTCTAAATTTAACTCACCTAAAATTTGAGATAGTTTTTTTGAGTTATTTATCACAGTTAGTGGATTTAGGCTAGCCTTATCAAGCTCGTAGGTGACGGTGTGAAAGCTTTTAGCAAGATCATTAGTGAAATTTCCTTTTGGAGCGATAGCAAAAACTTCATGCCCCATATCTTTTAAAGCCTGCATAATAGGGCGTCTAAAAAAGTGTATGCTCATATCAGCGTGGCTTAAAAATCCTATCCTTGCCATCTCTACCTCTTTAGTTTATAAACTTTTGCCGCCCCGTCAAGTATGACTGGCTCAAAGACATTTGGATCGTATCTTTCAAGCACGAAAAGCTGTATGTAGGCGCTATTTAAAATGCTCTCATCAAGGATGATGAATCTGCCATAATCCCTCATATAAATGACAGAAATGTTTGACATTTCGTTATTTTTATACTCTTTTACATTTAGCTTGCCAGCCTCGTTGTAGTCGGTCTCTATGAAAGATCTTAACGGTAAGACCTTGCCATCATAGATCAAACTTGTGACATCGCTTGTTAGTGTAAATCCACCACTTAGCCTAATGCCCTTTTCGCTTTGCGAGATCGCTCTTGTGGTGACAAAAAGTCCGTTGTTTAAATTTTTACCGCTTTTTAGATCGATCTTACTAAACTGCAAAATGGTTGGGAAAATACTAAGCATCCTATCTGGCAGGTAATAATATATCTCTCTGCTCTTTGCTGGCAGGCTAAAATTTGCCTCTTTTATCTCGCTAAAAAACTGATCAACACTTAAATCTCTATCTTTTAAAATTTGAGCCAAGTTGCCATTAAAGTGCTCTTTGAAATTTCGCTCAGTGTATTCTACATCGAGCCTTGCCATATTTGCCGAGCTCATCTCATCGCTTCCAAGAGCAAAGCTCACGGCAAAATTTTCACGTCCGAGGTGCTTTCCGCCGTCAATTAGCGTCTTAACATCGCTGTAATATCTAATCGGATATCCATAGTCCCACCACGCAACCACGTAGTCCTCGCGTCCTGCGATGCCTTTTAGCTTGTTTAAAATTTCAACCTCTTTATTTACAAAGACTGGCTCAGCCTTGTAGCCATAGATGTGAATGAGCGCTGGAGCAAGCACTAAAGCCGCTATGAACGCTCTTATGAGATTTAAAACGGCCTCTTTTAGCTTTAAATTTGCAAGCACAAACTCTAATAAATAGCCAAAACCAAGCGCCATTACAGGCACAGCGTAAATGGTAAATCTAAGACCGCTTTTAAATGCCAAAAAGCCAAGTGCGAGCATGCCAAGCGAAACGGCAAATGAGCGGTGCTTGTAGCAAAACAAAGCGACGCCTGCAAGCGAGATCAAAAATGTGATGACATTTGCGCTGATCCTCTCGCAAAATAGCGTAAAATCAACGACGCTTGACTCTTGGATAGTTTGATTGACATTAAAAAAGTGAAAGCTCATGCCGCCAACTTCAGGCGCATCTCTAAAGACGTAAAATTTAAGTTGAAAGATTATCGGATTTAGCCCGCCACGGACGACAAAGACGATAAATATAACCGCCAAAACGCTAAGAACAAATTTTAAATTTATCACCTCTTTTTTAAGTAGGCAAAGTGCATAAATAACGATAACAACGATAAATTTAAGAGTTAGATCAAGGTTTGAGATAGCAAGTAAAAGCAGCGAAATTTCAAGGTAAAAAAGTGGATTTTTCCTATCAAAAATAAGCGTGTAAAGCAAAAATAGCCCAGTTAAAATGCTAATAAGCGAAAAGGCGCTCATATACCACCACATATAGATAAGCACGCTTAAAGGTGCTATTATCAGGCTCTTTGCGTCCTTTTTCTCAAGCACTCTAACAAGCCCCCAAACGACAAAAACGCTAAGTGGAATGATGAGCATATCAGTGTCGTAGTAACCTGCCATAGTGCGGTTGTAGTAGCTATTTGCGATCACTGCAAGAAGTGCAGCGATGAAGCCAGCCATTTTTGCTTTGTATTCATTTGCGATCAAGACAACAGGCACAGCCACAAGCGATGAGAAAAATACGCTCATATAAATCATCGCCGTCTCAAGTTTGATGCCTAGAAATTTCACGATCCAGTAAGTAAGTGTCGAGAGCGGATAGCCGTAGTAGCTAAGGTCGTTTTCTTGATGAAAGCCAGCTAGCATATCCCTTGCACCCTCGGCAAATGCATAGCCGTCGTTTGTGCTGATCATCAGCTCGTTGTTCCAAAAAAAGACTGGATATTCGCTCGCCCAAAAGACCCAGTAAAGCCTACAAACCATGCCAAAAAGGACCGCGACAAATATCATAAGGTATAAAGAGTAATTTTTAAAAAACAAATTTCTATTCATTAGGATTTTCCAAAAAATTTATAAGCTCGCTCGCTATATTTTCACTATCAAAAAATTTAGCCCGATTATACGCAACATTTTCAAAATTTTGCCTTATCTTTGGCTCGTTAAGCACTTTTATCATCGCCTCTTTCATCGCATTTTCGTCATCGACAGGCACTAAGATGCCAAACTCGCTCTCACCCAAAAGCTCCTTTGCACCGCTCTTGTGCTCAGTTGAGATGATAGTTTTTTCGCATGCAAGTGCCTCAAGCAGGACATTT
This sequence comes from Campylobacter concisus, assembly GCF_902460715.1. Lineage (GTDB taxonomy): Bacteria > Campylobacterota > Campylobacteria > Campylobacterales > Campylobacteraceae > Campylobacter_A > Campylobacter_A concisus_AK. The sequence continues at coordinate 734,587 of NZ_CABPUX010000001.1, forward strand.
GAAAAGCCCTCAAAACGCGAAGCACAAAGCAAGCAAGAGGCGTTTTTTATGTGCCTAAAAGGGTTTTTATCAGTGCCAAGAAGCTTTACTCGCTCGCCCACGCCAAATTTATCTATCAAATTTTGAAGCTCGTCCTTTAAAGGCCCTTTGCCAAGGATGCCAAGCGTAGCGCGAGGGTCGCTAATAGAGGCGATTATTTTTATTAGCATGGCTTGATTTTTACCGCTATCAAGGCGGCCTATGTTTATGAAAAATGGCTTAAAGTCGCTCTCAAGCGGCTCATCTTTTAGCAAATTTATAGTTTTTAGATCAAGGGCGTTATAAAGCACCTTTGTTTTTGCCTCGCTCATACCAAAATTTCGCACCAGATCATCTTTGTTGCCAGCTGCATTTGCGAGGATTAGATCAGCCTTTTTATAAAGATGAGTGAGTAAAAATTTATTAACCCTGCCGCTTAGATCGTTTTTATATAAGATCGACGGGCAGCTTCGCTCGCTGATAACCAGCCTAGCCTTTAGCCCTAAAATCCTAGCAACCCCAGCGATGTAGCATGGACGGTTCATCAGCACAAACTGCGTGTCGATGCCTAAATTTTGGCAAAGATTTTTATATTTAAAGGCAAGCATTGGCATCGCTAAAAAGAGCCTTGCAAGCTTCTTTAGCCCGCTCTCGTAAGGATCGCTATTTTCTATAAAGTGGATTTGCACCTCACTTGGGATCTCGTAAGCGATGACCTTGCTCATTAAGATGAGATGAACTTCATAACGTTTGATCAAAAATGGCAGTAAATTTGCCACATTTCGCTCAGCCCCGCCAGGCCCCATCGAGTATAAAAAAACGGCTAATTTTTTCACTTGCTAACAACCTTTTTTATAAATTCTCGCCACTGCTTGATGATATTTTCTTTGCTAAATAAATTTGCACTTTCGCTGGCGTTTTTTGCTAGTTTTTGCCTTAAATTTTCATCTTTTAAAAGCATCTCAAGCTTCTCTTTTAGATCATTTGCGTCGCCGTTTTTAAAGATAAGCCCGTCTGTGCCGTCATTTATAAGCTCTCTTGCGCCCACAGTGTCGCTACTTAGCCTAGCGCAGCCAAATGCGCCTGATTCGATTAACACGTTTGAAAGCCCCTCGCTTCTTGAGCAAAGAGTAAAAATTTTTGCCTCGCTGTAAAGCTTTGCAACGTCGCTCATATGACCTAGAAATTTGACATTAAGCCCTAAATTTAAAGCCATCTCTTTTAGCTGCACTTCCTGTCTGCCACTGCCTGCGATCTTTATCTCCCAGCCATCAAGCAAGCCCTTATCCACCTTGCTAAGCGCCTCAAAATAGATATCATAGCCCTTTACCGCCTCCAGCCTTGCCACGCTTAAGATGACGTTTTGCTTCTCGCAATTTTCAGGCACGTCGATAAAAAGTGGATTATGTATGACCTCGCGATTTTTGGCAAATTTATAGTAGTCGTAGTCGCTTTTACTTAGCACGCTTAAACCATCTACAAATTTATACGAAAAGTCACGCATAGCGCTTGCGACTTTACTTTTTAAGTAGCTATGCTCGTGGTGCTCGGTTGCTATTAGTTTGCTCTTTAGCCCCAAATTTGCCAGCACGCAAGCGACGTTTGTCCAGTCGATAAAGCTAATTATGAGATCAGCTTTTTGCTCCTTAAAAAGCGCTCTAAGAGCGAGGATTTTTTTAAATTTTAAAGCCAGCCCAGAGCCACTCACATTAAGGTTTATGATCTTTGTCTTTTCACTAAATTTATAAAGTCCAAGATCCTCTTCAAGCAGGGCGATAGTGATCTCATTGTCTTTGCAAAGCTCATTTGCAAGCACGTTTAGCACGCGCTCGGCCCCACCATTTCTAAGTGCAGCGATGACAAAAAGAATTTTCACTTCACACCTCCAAGTCTTAAAAGCTCCAGCCATTTTTTATAAATTTGCTCCACGCTAAACTCATCAAGTCTAGCTCTTGCGTTTTTAGCAAATTCGCCCATTTTAGCCTCATTTTGCAGCAAATTTGCAAGCTTTTCGCTCATATGCCCAGCGTCATTTATCTCACAAAGCAAGCCATCAAAACCATCTTTTATAAGCTCTTTTGCCCCGCTAGTTTTTGTCGCAACCCGCACGCAGTCATAGTTTATCGCCTCTATCAATGTGTTTCCAAGACCCTCGAAATTTGAGCAAGATAGCAGCACCTTTGCCCTTTCATAAAGAGAGGCGATGTAGCTTACATTTCCTAAAAACTCCACCTCTGCACCCAAATTTTTAGCTAAATTTTCTAAATTTGACCTCTCGCCGCCATCTCCAGCGACAACAAATTTATAGCCGCTTTGCTTTAAGCTTGCAGCCACTCTTACAAACATTTCGCAGTTTTTTATCTTATTTAGCCTGCCAACAAATATGATCAAATTTTCTTTAGTAAAGCTCTCACTGCGTATCTCTTCAAAGAGCGGGTTGTAAATTTTCATCACATTTTTGCAAAATTTCGAGTAGTAGCCAAGATCCTCGTCGCTTAAGACACTAAGTGCGTTTGCAAATGGATAGCTAAGGCGTCTTAGCACCTTAAAAATGGCTCTTTTTGGCGCAAGATAGTTTGTGTGCTCGCTTATGATAATAGGCGTTTTTAGCCCAGCTGAGCTAAAGAGCACCAAGGTATTTACGGCGTCTAAAAATGATATAACAGCATCAAATTTGCCCTCTTTTATGAGCGCCCTTAAGGCAAGCACCTTTAAAACTCTCTTTTTTAAATTTCCAACCAAGCCAAGCTCATCAGCCCCAACGCCCAAATTTATGAGCTTCACGCCACTTGCCAGCTCGTAAAATGGCTCATCTTTGTCAAATTTAACAAGGCTTACATCATGATCCATGCTAAATCTTGATGCGATCACCGCGCAAACTCTCTCCGCACCGCCACTTCTAAGCGTTGATGTGACAAATAAAACCTTCATACGCCAAACCTTTGTTTTATCTTTACTCTAAGCTTTGAGAGTGCCGGTAAAATGCCACTTGGTAGCGGGCTAAGTAGCAAAAAAATAAACGCTTCTTTACTAAATTTAATGCTAAGACTCTTAAAGATACACCTTAGCATAAGGCCATATTCGCCTGCTATTTTGGCGTAGTAAGCGGCGTTTTTATACTGCATAGCTAGAAATTTTGGCTCATTTTTTATAGCGATGTCGTAGTGCAAATTTGCTGTTTTTATGTAGGCGTTTGCCACGTTTAACGCGTGTTTGCCAGCATTTAGCGTCACACTATCGCTTCTTGCGATACGGTAGATGTAAAGTGGCTTTTTAAGATAAAAGACATTTTTTTCAAAAAAGCGGATATAAAGCTCATTTTCGCCGCCAAAACTGCTCTCATCAAATCTAAAGCCGTCTATAAATTCACGCGAAAAAAGTTTAAAATACTCGCCATTTATCCGCCCGCAGTGATAATCAACCTTGCTCATCGCCCCACTCTTGCTATATGGGCTTCTACCAGCTATCATCTCGGTCATCACGCCATCTTTCTCGCAGATCGCGTCTGCAAAAACGCACGAATACTCGCTACTTTTTAAAATTTCATAGCACACAGCAATCGCCTCTGGCAAAAGCTCATCGTCATCGTCAAGCAAGCAGACAAACTCGCCTGTTGCGTTATCAAAGCCGTTATTTTTGTTGCCATTTGGGCTCTTTTTGTGAGCGCTGTTTTTTACAAATTTGATCCTAGCATCGTTAAAACTCTTACAAATTTCTCTCGCACTCTCGTCATCGCCGTCGTCCGTTACAACTATCTCTAGGTTTTTATAGCTTTGAGCTAGAGCGCTTTTTATGGCCTTTTTTAAAAGCTCTGGACGCTTGTATGTCGCTGTTACGACGCTGATTAATGGCTCACTCATTTAGCCCCTTTTAAAAATTCTCTCATAGCCTTGAAGCTTTTCAAGACGTGAAAAAAGTATAAATTTAATTGTTTTTATGTAAGCCTTTAAATTTGCGCTATATCCCCTCTCAAGGCGCTCGCCCTCGATGTTTGAGCCACTAAGATCTGTTGGGTGTGCAAAAAGATCGCAAAAATACATCTGCATATCATTAACGCCAAGCAAATAGTCCCAAACATCGGTCGTGCAAAGCGCACGTTTGTGAATTTCAAGCAAATTCTTAGCACTTTTTTTAGTTAGCACATAAGCCCCTGCTCTATAAATGCTTGAAAATGAGTGCTTTGAGACCTGCCAAAGTGGCTTACTTAGGCTAGTATCCACCTTTTTGCCAAAGGCGCTAAACCTACCCTCCAGCCCATCTTGCATGCCACATATCAGCACGCTGTTTTCAGGCATCTTGCTAGCTGCTAAAAAGGCCTCTTTTATGGCATTGTCATCTCCTATCACGTCATCTTCAAAGATGAGGGCAAATTTCGCTTCACTTGCCAAAAATGCCTCATAAGCTTTCATGTGCGAGAGCGAGCAGCCAACCTCTGCTGGGCTTAAAACCTTGCCGTAAGCTTTAAATGATGGCGAAATGATCTTATAGTACTCCCTCGCGTTTAGCTCCCTGCCATCAACTGCGTCTATTAGCTTAAAGCTATCATAAGAGCCAAATTTCTGCTGCAAAAGCTCGCGCCTTTTGGTATCTTTTGCCAAAGAGATCAGATAAATTTCATCCATTTAAGACCTTTTAAATTTTTTTAAAATTTTACGCCAGACTATGCCTCGCTCGAAGGCATTAAAAAACAAAAAATATCCCAAAATATAAGCTGCGCTGGCGTATATCGCAGCAAAGATAGCAAATTTTAGCCAGTTATCTAAGCTCACAAAGTCCTTGCAGGCAAACATCGCGAGCATGCAGAGCGCAAAAACGGCTAAATTTTTAAAATAAACTCCGTAAAACGTGGTGAGCTTCACCTCTAAATTTAAAGCAGCATTTATAAGGTCAAAGCCAAGAATTCTTATGCTGTAAAAAACGGCTGCGACGATGACGATACCATAAACGCCGTAGTCACTAAATTTAAGCAGTGCGATCTGCGCTATGATCGTGCTAACGCCAAGGATAGTGTTGGCAATGGCTGGTCGGCGAAGCTTGTTTGTTGCGCTATCAAGGTTAAAAAGCGAAAAAACAAAGCTTATAAAGACGATCGGCACTAGCGTGATCATCGAGACGTTATAGATAAATTTGACCTCGTCAGCACTTTTAAAAGGTAGCCAAAGCGTGTAGAAATCCAGCCCAAAAACGACGAAAAATGCGGCCGGAGCGCTCATCACAAAGGCGATCACCTTCATCGAAAATTTAGCCTCGTTTATGAGGTCCGTGATCAAATTTTTAGAGTAAAGCTCGACAAATTTTGGCGCAAAGATACCGCTAAGCTGCGCTACAAAGCTCTCAAGTATGATAGGAGCGGCCTTGGCTACAGAAAGAAGGCCAGTGGCATTTGCATTTACGAAAATGTTGCAGATAAATAGGTCCATGCCCGTTAAAAGTATGCGATTTAGCGCATTAAAGCTGTTCCAAATACCAGAGCTTAGAAGCTCTTTGATCTTAGAAAAGTCAAATTTACTAAGGCTAAATTTTAGCTCTGGCGTGATGCGAGCTGACATAAAAATGGTGCTAAAAAAGACAAAAAGGCTAGCAACTAGCGCTGAAATGGCGATGTATGAGATAAATGGCTTAAAAAAGAAAAAGAGCGCCACGATGAGGGCTGCTAGGATCGCGCTTGAGATGGCGTTTCTGATGGAGAGTAGGTAGAGCTTGTTTGTCACAAAAGCACAAACCGTCAAAACGCCGTTAAATAGCCCAACGCAGAAATTTATAAAGTAAAAAACAAGGGTCATTCTCACATCAAAGAGTAAATTTTCAGGGACATTTAAAAAGCTTTGCAAATTTAGTATGAAAATGGAGCTAAGTACCACGACAACGGCGCAAAAAAAGATATTTACAACAAGGACTGATGAGTAGTAGGTGTTTGCAAGGCTTAGATCTTTTTTGTGCCACGCATGAGCGACAAAGCGCCCGCTTACCGAGTTTATGGCTACACTTACGACCGCTGCGTAGCTAACTATGGCGTTGCTAAGCCCCACAAAGCCAAATGCCTCGTTGCCAAGGCTTTTTAAGATAAATGGCGTAAGAAAGAAATTTATGCCCATTGATACGACAAAAACGACGATCGAGCTTATTAGATTGATTAGCATTAGACTTTTAACCTGTAAATTTTTACGCCACTTGAGATGATAAATGGCTCAAAGTATCGCTCATTGGCTCGCTCAAATATAAAAAGCTGCACAAGGGCTGAATTTAAGGCATTTTCATCAACTAAAACCACGCGAGCGTAGTCCTCTAAAAACAAAACAGAGATTTTCGCCTTTTCGTCGATAGTTTTCTCGTCTATTTGCAGCTCTTTGCCAGAGCCTTTTATCTTATAAAAGGACTTTACCGCCACTTTTTCGCCATTTTGTGTGATAAATTTTGGCTCTTTTAGCGGCAAAATATAGCCATTTCCAAGGTCTATGCCCGCTTCACTAACGCTATTTATAGGGCTAATGTAGTAAAAAAACTCCTCTTTTGGCCGCTCGCCACTCATAACGTCGATGTAGCTATACCTAAAGATGTTTGGAGCGATATCTATCATGTCTGGCACAAGATAGTAAAAAACCTCTTTTTTTGCCGCTGGCAGAGTGAAATTTGTGCTTTCAAGCTGACCTAAAAAGGTGTTTAGATCGCTTGTGTTGTGATCTTTTAAAATTTCTTCTAGCGCTCTACTCTTTTTCTCAAACGAGATGTCGCTATACTCGCTCACTACTCTAGCTAGCTTGGCTGAGGTTGCCTCATCTTTTCTTAATACAAGGCTAACAAAATAGCTGTTCTCGCCACCTTGCCTGCCAGGATCATTTAGTGTCTTAACATCAGCAAAGTATCTTACCGCATATCCATAATCCCACCATGAAAGCACGTAGTCATCGCGCTTAGCAGCCTTTTTTAACTGATCAAGCGCCATTGCCTCATCGTGCGTGATCAAAGTATGCGGTCTATAAGAGTAAGCGATCTCTAAATTTGGATCAAGTGCAGCAGCTGAAAAGATAAAAAAGGATAAATTTTTAAGAGAATTTCTAAGGTCAAATAAATTTAAAAAAAAGTGTAAGAAATATCCAAAACCAAGTGCAACAAGTGGCGTTATATACATAGCAAATCTAACTCCGCCAAATAGCGATAAAGCACCAAGTCCAAGCAGTGGCAAGCTAAGTAAAAATGGACGAAATTTAAAGCAAAGCGCCAGATATCCAATCACTGCAGCTAGCAAAATAAGGATGTTTCCAGCCATGAAATAGACAAAGTATAAAGGGCTAGCGCTTTTTACCTCGTCAATTAGCGTGTATTCGCTTATAAAGTGAAATTTACTTGCAACCTCTGAACTGCTTTTTAAAACGTAACTGCCAATCTTTGAGACAATAAAATCAAAACCGCCAAAATAGATAAAAATAGCTAGCATAATAGCTAGAAAAATTCTTAAATTTCTAGGTGAAAATAGTTTTTTATATTTGCAAAAAATGACGTAAAATGAAGCAATGACCACTAAATTTAAAATCAAAATTTTATTTGCGATGAGTGGATCTTTTGAAAAAATATTAAAACTAACGATGCTTATAAACATAAAAAATATCGCTTGGTAGTTTTCTATCTTCTTTCGCATAAAAGCAAGCGTGTAGATAAAAAAGATAAAAATGATGCTTAAAATAAGAGCATAAGAGCTTTGATACCACCAAAGATAAAGCGATACAAAAACTCCAGGCAAAACGATAAATTTTTGTTCATTTGCATTTAAAAGTCTGATCAAAAGATAGATGATAAAAAGCGCAAACGTTACATTTAGCATATCGCTATCAAAGTAACCAAGTGACGTTCTTACAAGATAGCCTGGCAAGATAACGCTCATAAATGCCGCCACGGCCCCAGCTTTTAGGGCTTTAAACTCATTTGATATCAAGATAACTGGAAGCGCGATAAGGGGTGCTAAAAGCGCGCTCATATAAAACATCACGCTTTCGATCTTGAAAGGTAAAATTTTGCAAATATAAAAAACTATGGTTGAGATTGAGTGATTAAAGGGGCTAAAGTCATTTTGCTGATGAAAGCCAGCAAGCATATCTCTAGCGCCCTCTGCGTAATAGTATGCGTCATTTGTCGTAAGCATAAATTCGCCATTAAAGTAAAACTCTGGCATATCCTTTGCCCACAATACCCAAAGCATCCTAGCTGCAAATCCAAACAGATAAGCAGCTAGAAAGATAAGTAAAATTTTACAATTTACGCTTACTTTGTGCACTAAATTCCTTACAGCCTAGCGTCAGCCTCTGGGTAGATATTTTTTATATCATAAACCAAGTGGCCTTTTAGGTTGAGCTTTTTAAATTCATTGTGAGCTACTGCGATCACGATGCAGTCATAGTCGTCTAGGTTATACTCTTTTACTAGATCAAAGCCGTACTCGTGTTTTACCTCAGCGCTATCAGCCCAAGGATCAGTCACATCGACCTTGCAACCAAAGTCTTTTAGCTCATCAACCACGTCTATAACGCGAGAGTTTCTTATATCTGGGCAGTTTTCTTTAAATGTCATACCAAGAACAAGCACGCGTGCTTTGTTGATAAGCACACCTTTTCTTATCATTAGTTTGATCACTTGATCGGCTGCGTATCTGCCCATATCATCGTTGATGCGGCGACCTGCTAGGATCATTTCAGGGTTGTAGCCTACCTCTTGAGCTTTGTGAGTTAGGTAGTATGGATCTACGCCGATGCAGTGACCACCGACTAGACCTGGGCGGAAATTTAAGAAATTCCACTTCGTACCTGCAGCCTCAAGCACGTCAATGGTGTTGATATGAAGCTTTTCAAAGAGCATCGCAAGCTCGTTTATAAAGGCGATGTTGATGTCACGCTGAGTGTTTTCGATGACCTTTGCAGCCTCTGCTACTTTGATGCTTGAGGCTTTGTGAGTGCCTGCTGTGATGATCGAGCGGTAAATTTCATCGACCTTATCAGCGATCTCTGGAGTTGAGCCACTTGTGATCTTTTTGATCTTTGTAACAGTGTGTTCTTTATCACCTGGGTTTATGCGCTCTGGAGAGTAGCCGCAGAAGAAGTCTTTGTTAAATTTAAGCCCACTCTTTTCAAGAAGTGGCACGCAAATTTCTTCTGTAACGCCTGGATAAACGGTGCTTTCATAGACAACGATGTCGCCTTTTTTAAGCACCTTTGCCACGCTCTCAGTCGCTTTTACCACTGGAGTTAGATCAGGGCGTTTGTTCTTATCTATCGGAGTTGGGACGGTTACGATGAAGAAGTTGCAACTTCTGATGTCATCTAAATTTAAGCTAAATTTCATGCCATTATCGATCGCTTTTTTCATCTGCTCATTGCTAAGCTCAAGCGTTCTATCATAGCCACTTTTAAGCTCTTCTATACGTTTTGCATTTACGTCAAAGCCGACTACTTCGTACTTTTCACTAAAAGCTGCTGCTAGTGGAAGTCCCACATATCCAAGTCCTACTACTGCTATTTTCATTTCTCTTTCCTTTTTAAAATTTTTGGTTTTATTGTTTTTAAACGTTCATAAATTCTTATCTCTGCGCCCACGCCTTGCGGAGTTACTATCTTAATGGGGCTAATGCCAGGCAAAATTTGAGTAAATTCATAATAAATTTGCCTCTTTTTATTTCTGCCGTTGCAAGGCTTAAGCGGTTCATCATCTGCGCTAAATTCATAATAAACCCCGCTTTTATCCTCTTTTTTATCTAAATGTCCGCCCTCTAGCATAGCAAATTCGCAATCCGTTTGCACCTCTTTAAAAAATGCAGCTTCATATTTAAAATAATCATTCGGCATCTTTGAGACAGGCAGCTCAAAAACCTGTTTTTGCGTCTTTGCTTCACTTTTACCTGTAGCCTCGCTAGCAAAAAGCACAAAAGGTAGCAAACAAGCTATGAGAGATAAAATTGGCTTCACGCTTTGACGCCTATTTGAAAATACTTAAATCCATGCTCAGCCAAAGCTTTAGCGTTATACTGGTTGCGTCCGTCAAATATGACAGCGTTTTTTAGCCTCTCTTTGATCTCCATAAAATCAGGCGATCTAAACTCACTCCACTCAGTCACAAGCACCATTGCATCGGCACCATTAAGAGCGTCATACTTATTTTTAGCATATTTCACATCTAAATTTGGCATATATTTTTTAGCTTCTTCGCTCGCTTTTGGATCGTAAGCGACCACTTTTGCGCCAGCCTCGTCTAAAAGCTTTATCAAAGTTAGCGAACTAGCCTCTCTCATATCATCGGTATTTGGCTTAAACGCAAGCCCCCAAAGTGCGATCGTCTTGCCCTTTAGATCGCCGCCAAAGAAGTTATAAATTTTATCAAAAAGCACTCTTTTTTGAGCCTTATTTCTTGATTCGACCGCGTTTAAAAGCTCTGGCTCAAAGCCATTTTGTCTAGCTGTATAGATGAGCGCCTCGACGTCTTTTGGAAAGCAGCTGCCGCCATATCCGCAGCCTGGATAGATAAAGCTATATCCGATCCTTGAGTCGCTGCCGATGCCTTTTCTTACTAAATTTACATCAGCGCCCACGCGTTCGCAGATATTTGCTATCTCGTTTATAAAGCTTATTTTGGTTGCTAACATCGAATTTGCAGCATATTTTGTCATCTCGGCTGATTTTACGTCCATGCAAATGAGTCTGTCGTGATTTTTCATAAATGGCTCATAAAGCTCTCTCATAACGCTAAAGCCCCACTCGCTGCTAGCTCCGATAACTACGCGATCTGGCTTTAAAAAGTCCTCGACCGCAGCGCCCTCTTTTAAAAACTCTGGGTTTGAGACTACTTCAAATTTAACATCTACATTTCTCTTTTTAAGCTCAGCCTCGATCACCTCATGCACCTTAGCTCCAGTGCCTACTGGAACGGTTGATTTATCGACTACAATTAGCGGTTTGCTTAAATTTTCTCCGATAGATTTCGCAACTGATAGGACATATTTCAAATCCGCCTGCCCATCAGCACCCATAGGCGTGCCAACTGCAATAAATAGCACATCTGCATGCTCTAACGCCTCGGTTATCTGCGTGCTAAATTTAAGCGAACCATTTTTGTAGCACTCACTCACGATATCAGCAAGCCCAGGCTCATATATCGGCACGACGCCGTTTTTTAGCGCCTCGATCTTTTTGCTATCGACATCAATGCAGATGACGCTGTTGCCCATTTTCGCAAAGCATGCACCACTTACTAACCCAACATATCCGGTTCCAATTACTGCTATTTTCATGTTTTCCCCTAAATTCTCTTTTCCCACTCAAGGGCGGTTTTTATGATGAGCGCTAGATCGTCTCTTTTTGGCTTCCAGCTTGTTAGCGAGCGCAGTTTGCTTGCGTTTGAGATGAGGATAGCTGGGTCGCCGTCCCTTCTTGGTGCATTTAGCACCTTAAAATTTACCCCACTTACTTTTTTTGCGGTCTCGATTACCTCTTTTACGCTAAATCCCCTGCCATATCCCACGTTAAAAGTTTCGCTACCATTTTGACTGATGTAATCAAGTGCGCTGATGTGGGCGTCTGCTAGGTCGCTAACGTGGATGTAGTCTCTTACGCATGTGCCATCTTTTGTCGCGTAATCATCGCCAAAGATACCCATGCTATCGCGCTTGCCAAGTGCTGTTTGAACGGCTACTTTGATAAGGTGAGTGGCGTTTGGATAGTTTTGACCGATAAGCCCCTCCTCGTCTGCGCCTGCGACGTTAAAATAGCGCAAAATCGCAAATTTGAAATTTTCATTTGACGTAGCGTAGTCTTTGATGATCTGCTCGCTCATTAGCTTGCTTCTGCCGTATGGATTTATCGGATTTGTAGCTGTCGTTTCGCTCACCTCCGCCACATCTGGCTCGCCATAAACTGCGGCAGTTGAGCTAAATATAAATTTATTTACATTGTAAGTTTTTGCATATCTTAGCACCCTTGCGACGTTTGCGGTGTTGTTTAGATAGTATTTTAGCGGCTCGCTCATGCTCTCAAAGACCTCGATAAACGCTGCAAAATGGATGATCGCATCAAATTTGCCATTTGCAAAAATTTCGCTTAGATCATCCTCTAAATTTGCGTTTATAAATTTGAAATTTCCTATCTTTTGGAGTGCCTCAAGTGCTTTTTGTGAGCCCTTGCAGAGATTGTCGATGATGGTTATCTCATCTTTGCCTTGCTTTAAAAGTGCTTTTACTACGTGGCTGCCGATATATCCAGCTCCACCTGTTACTAAAATCTTCAAGTTTAAGCCTTTCATAAAAAAGTGGTTAATTTTATCAAAAATAGAGTAAAGCAAAAGTAAAGCAAGGTTAGTTTTTAAATTTTGCTTGAAAGCTGCGTGGATAGGTCTTTGCCTTTATAAATTTAAAATAGACTTACAATCTATTTTAAATTTAATCTTTATAATCCCTCATCTACAAAAAAGGACAAAAATGAATGTTTCAATCTTAAATTTACTACCGATAAAACAAGGCGGTGACGCAAAAGAAGCCATAGATGCGGCCGTCAGACTGGCTAAATTTGCCGAGAATATCGGCATAAATCGCTACTGGGTTGCCGAGCATCACAACATGCAAAATTTAGCAAGCTCAGCCACGCAGCTCATCATCGCGCACATCTTAGAGCATACAAAAAGCCTTCGTGTGGGCTCTGGTGGCGTGATGCTACCAAACCACAGCCCCTACTCTATCGCCGAGCAGTACGCCACTCTTGAGACTCTATATCCAAACCGCGTCGATCTTGGACTAGGCAGAGCTCCAGGGACTGACCAAGAGACAGCTGCGGTGCTTAGACGAGGCGCAAGAGAGATGGAATTTAACATGCAGATAAACGAGCTAATGGACTATTTTAACGCCAAAAGAGCCGTAAAAGCCTATCCAAAAATTGAAAAATTTCCGCCTATTTATATACTTGGATCAAGCATATATAGCGCATACGTGGCGGCTGAGTTTGGCCTGCCTTACGCCTTTGCCTCGCACTTTGCACCACATGCGCTAGAAAAAGCGGTAGAAATTTATCGTCAAAATTTCAAACCATCGCCCTTTTTAAAAGCACCCTATGTCATCGCAGGAGCAAATGTGATAATAGCCCAAAGTGACGAGCTAGCAAAGAGTTTAGCCACTACGCAAACGCAGTTTTTCTTAAACATAGTAACTGGCGAAAAAGAGTATTTGCAACCACCAAAAAAGGATAACGACGAAGTATTTGCTGCGTCTTACAAAACAGGTGCCAAAGCTCCACATTTTGGACCGATCGACTTTAGGCAAATAGAGCTAAAAAATAGAGAAAGAAGCGTCACGGAAGAGATGATGGCGTGCTCTTTTATAGGCTCAAAGCAAAGCGTTAAAGAGCAAATTTTAGAGTTTCAAAACAGACTTGAAGTCGATGAGATCATGGCTCAAAGCTTTATTTTTGATGAAAGGGCGCAGCTTGACTCTTTTAGGGCGTTAAAAGAGATCGCGGACAAAATTTAATCCTCTCTAATCCTTAAAAATATTGGAAATCTTGGCTTGCCATTAGAGGTTAAATTTTGAAATTTATATGTGATGATAGAGCCTATCTTTGGGGGATCTTGACGGTTTTTGTCACTTAGTCCTGAGCCTATTTTAAAGATAGTGCCCTCTTTTGGCTCGCCAGCTTTTTCTTTATCATCTTTGCTACCAAGTGCCTTGCAGGTAAGCGAGCCAGCAAAATTTGCGTATTTGCCGCTGCCTTTATTTACGGCGATAACCTCACACTCGGCGTCTTTAAATTTCTTAAATTTGAGCGCATTTTTGCTTCGTTTTCGCTCGTATGGCGCATTTGGCTCACGCACGACTGCCCCCTCGCCGCCTTTTGCGATGATACTTTCAGCAAATTTTAAAAATTGAGCGTTATTACGCATTTTTATCTGCTTTATGATGATCAAATTTTGATTTGGTTTATTTTTTAGAAATTTAGCCAAAATTTCCAGTCTGGTAAGTAGTCCGCCGCTCGCCTCTGGCACGTCAAAAACGTGAAATTTAAGCCTGCTCCACGCCTTTTCATCTGGCAGCTTATCCATCACGCTTGCTTGAATCTCTTCAAATTTAAGCTCCTTTGCGTAAAGCTCACCATCAAGTGCAAATTTGGGGAAATTTTTAGTAAAACTTAGCGGTGCATTTAACTTTTTGCCCTGCCTTGAGAGCAAATTCTCTCCGTCCCAGTAGGCACGCACGCCATCAAGCTTCTCGCTAGCTAACCAGCCACTGACGTTTTGATCTTTAAATTCGCTAAGGCGTAGCAACTCAAGCTTGCCCTGCCCTGCTCCAAAGGCAAAGCTAAGGCAAAATACTAAGAAAATGGCTATAAATTTCAAATTTTTATGCCGTAAAACTCGCTATACCACTCGACAAATTTAGCCACGCCGTCATTTACCTTTGTATTTGGCTTATAGTCAAAGTCAGTCACTAAATCGCTCACATCAGCAAATGTCGCTGGCACGTCGCCTGCTTGAAGTGGGAGAAAATTTTTCTTGATCTCGCGGCCGATCTTTATCTCAACTGCCTTGATGTAGTCCATGAGCTCAACTGGGCTGTTGTTACCGATATTATAGACCTTAAACGGCGCTTTTGAAGTGGCAGGGTCTGGGTGCTTTGCGTCCCAGTTTGGATTTGACTTAGCAGGGTTATCTATGCATTTAATGATGCCCTTTACGATGTCGTCCACGTATGTAAAGTCGCGCTTCATCTTGCCATAGTTAAAGACGTCAATGGTTTTATCTTTAAGCGCGGCATCAACAAACAAAAATAGCGCCATATCAGGGCGTCCCCACGGTCCATAAACCGTAAAAAAGCGAAGTCCAGTCGTTGGCACGTTAAATAGGTGGCTATAAGTGTGCGCCATCATCTCGTTGCTCTTTTTGGTCGCTGCGTAGAGGCTTATAGGGTGATTGACCGCTTCGTGCGTAGAAAATGGCATGTTTTCATTTAAGCCATAAACCGAGCTAGAGCTTGCATAGACTAGGTTTTTGATCTCATTGTGGCGGCAGCACTCGAGGATATTCATAAAGCCTATGATGTTGCTATCGATGTAGGCTTTTGGGTTTATGAGCGAGTAGCGAACGCCAGCTTGTGCGGCTAAATTTACCACTACGTCAAATTTCTCTTTAGTAAAAAGCTCTTTCATCGTCTTTTCATCAGCAAGGTCTGCTTTTATAAATTTTAAATTTGGATGCGTTTTTGAGGTGATAAGTTTGCCGTAGTCTATCTCGCTCACGTCAAAACCAGCCGTTTTTAGGCGTGCAAGCTTTAAATTTACGTCGTAATAGTCATTTATCACGTCATATCCAACAACCTCATCTCCGCGTGCCACAAGGGCATTTGCAAGGTGAAATCCTATAAATCCAGCTGTTCCAGTTACTAAAATTTTCATATTTTTCCTTTCATTTTGGCTTATTCGTCGTCTAAATTTATCTCAGGCACTTTCTCTTCAAAAAGTGTCTTGCTCTTTGGCTCTTTTGGCTTTAGATCGCTTGCTTTTTTAAGTAGACCGCCCAGCATATCGCGGTTTAGCTCCTCTTTACTAATCGGCCTTACCTCATCAAATTCACTAAATTCCAAAGCCTCTTTATCTACCTTTATCTCGTAGTCTAGCTTGCCAGAAATTCTTTCTAGCTCGTCGCTTATCGCAGAGCAAAAGACCTCAGTGTATCCCCTGTGAGCGCAGTTTTTGGCTAGAAATTCACTCATCACATTTAGGTGATTTATGTAGTCATCTTGCAAGATATTTGCCTGCAAAAGCTCAAATTTCAAAAATAGCCAGTAGGTGTTAAGCACGTCACTTTCGCAGTATTCGTTTATCTTATCAAGCTCGCCAGCATAGTATAGCTCAAGCACCTGATCGCCGTGCACGTCGTATTTGCCAGGTAAATTTAAGCTAGCACAAAGAGTATCGAGTTTTAGCCCTCTAACACTTCCAAAATCGCTTATAAAATCAAGCAGATCAAGGTGAAATTTAGGCGAATATCTAGCTCTATAATTTTCCCATTTATTTTTGTTTAGCTCTTTGTTTTCGCTCTCGTAATAAGCCGCTGCATTTAGGTTGTAGCGCATCGCACGTACCATTAGCATCGGCAGGTCAAAGCCGCGGCCATTAAAGCTAACAAGCCTTGGGTTGTAATCATTTATAAATTTTAAAAATTTAGCGATGATCTCGCGCTCGTCCTTGCCCTCCATCGTGCTGACTTTTAAAAATTTGCCATATTCATCGGCCATCACCGCAGAGATCGCGACCACTCTATGAAACATCACAGGCAAAAAGTCACTACCACTGGCCTCTTTTTGCAATGCCATCGCCTGCACGCTCACATCTTCGTCGCTTCCGTCAATGCCGTAAATTTTTCTTATCAAATTTGCATCAGGTATCGTCTCGCAGTCAAAGACGCAGATGTAACTTTTCGCCATTTTAGCCCTTTTTTAAGCATTTTTTTTTAAAATCATACCAAAAATTTATATTTAAAGTAGCCAATGCAAGATAAAAATCAGCTAAAAATAGCCATCGTCAAGCTCTCCGCTCTTGGGGACATCGTGCACGCAGCCATTGTGCTTCAGTTTATCAAAAAGCACTGCCCAAATGCTCACATCACATGGCTCGTTGATGCCCGTTTTGCAAGCCTTTTAAAAGATCATCCCCTAATCAACGAGCTAGTCGTTTTGCCGCTTAAAGAGAGCTTTAAAAAGAGCTACAAGATCATAAAAACGCTTGGTAAATTTGACAAAATCATCGACTTGCAAGGGCTTTTTAAATCAGCCGTCGTCGCAAAACTACTTGGCAAAGAAATTTACGGCTTTAGCAGAGAAAGTGTCAAAGAAAAGATTGCAGCCAGGCTTTATAGGCATAAATTTAAGATCGACTACAACGAAAATATCATAGTTAGAAACCTAAGCCTTGTTGGATATGCTCTAAATTTTGGCTTTAACAGAGATGAAATTTTAAAAAAATCGCCCTGCTTTGAAATTTGCAAAAAATTTAAAAATGAAAGCGGCAAAAAACGCGTATTGATTGCTGCTTTTGCAAGCGAAGAGAGCAAAATTTATGACAAATTTAAAGATGTGATCAGACTTCTTAATGATTGTGAAATTTACCTTTGCTACGGGAGTGAGAGCGAAAAAACAAGGGCTGAGGCGATCATTTCGGGCACATCTGCAAAACTGCTTGAAAAACTAAGCATAAAAGATATGATAGATTACATCGCAAGCTGCGATCTAGTAATTGGCAATGATAGCGGTCTAACGCACCTTGCATGGGCTGTAAATAGGCCTTCTATCACGCTTTTTGGCAACCGACCAAGCCACCGCAATGCTTACATCACAGACAAAAACTTAGTTGTTGATATGGGCAAGGAGATAGATGCTAGAAGTATCGATAAAAACGACTTTTGCATAAGAGAAATTTACCCTGAAACGGTTGCAAATTTCGCAAAAAGGCTGCTAAATGGATAGGCTCTATCTAGCTGGCTTTTATACCTTGAAATTTCTTATATTTATATTGCCAAGCTCGCTTCAAAACCTGCTTGCTAAATTTTTAGCATTTGCGTTTATGAAGCTTAAAAAAAAGAGATTTCACATAGTAATGACAAATTTAGACCTTGCATTTGGCGAGACAAAAACTAAAGAAGAGAAGCTAGAGATCGCCAAAAAATGCTACTACAACTTTGCAAAATATCTTGGTATAAATTTCATCCTCAATCAAAACACGACAAAGCAAAAGATACTTGAAAAGGTCGTCTTTAAAAATGAGCACTTTTTGCTTGATGCGATGAAGTCTGGCAGGCCTATCATCGTCACAACGGCGCATTTTGGGCAGTGGGAGATATTTGGCCTAGCAGTTGCAGCTCGCTTTGGAGCTTCTTCAGCGCTTGGCAGAAAGCTTGATAGCAGCGTCATGGATAAAATTTTAAGAGCAAACAGAGCGCAGTTTGACGTGGAGCTCATCGACAAAGATGGCGGCGCAAAAGATATCTTAAAAGCACTAAAAGCTAGGCGAATAGTAGGAATTTTAGTCGATCAAAATACAGCGCCAAAAGATGGCATAAAGGTGCAGTTTTTTGGCAAAGATGTGCTTCATACGCCAGCTGCAAGCGTGCTAGCTCAAAAGACAAATGCCATTATCATAAATGCATTTATCTACCAAAAAGGTGAAAATTTAAATGAAATTTGCTTTGAGCAGCCAATAGACATAAGCACGTTTGATAAAGAATATGCCGTGCAAAAAGCGACGCAGATGCAGTGCAGTGCGTGCGAAGAGATGGTTAGAGCAAGACCAGAAGAGTACTTTTGGTTTCACCAAAGGTTTAAGAGATTTTACGAAAATGAGTACAAATGCTAAGCGTTGTCATTTTGACTTTTAACAGCGAAAAATACCTAAAAGAGGTGCTAGAGAGCGCTAAATTTGCTGATGAGATCATCGTGGTTGATAGCGGCTCAAAAGATGACACAAGGCAAATTTGTGATGGCTTTAGCAACGTGAAATTTCACGAGCAAGCTTGGCTTGGATTTGGCGCGCAAAAGCAAAAGGGCGTGGATCTAGCCAAAAACGAGTGGGTCTTTGTGCTTGATAGCGACGAGGTGATAACAGACGAGCTTAAAAATGAGATCATTAGCACGCTAAAAGAGCCTAAATTTATGGCTTACAATGTTGCTAGGTTAAATTTTTTCTTTGGCAAAGCGATAAAAAATATGGGGCTATATCCAGACTACACGGTGAGGCTTTTTAACAAAAATTTTGCCAAATTTGATGGCAGAGCTGTGCATGAAAAGGTCGTTTTAAATGACGGCTCACAAAGGCTTGGCGCGCTTAAAAATCACTTCTTGCACTACGCGTATGAGAGCATCGAGCAGTTTATCGCCAAGCAAAATCGTTACTCAAGCATGGGCGCAAAAAGAAATTTGCTAAAGGCGCTTACAAGCCCAACTTGGACATTTTTTAAGCTTTATGTGCTAAAAGGTGGCTTCAAAGAGGGCTTTGCTGGCTACGTTATCGCTAGACTTTACGCCCAGTACACATTTTGGAAATACATAAAATGAAAATACTTGTGATTAAATTTAGAAATATCGGCGACGTGCTTTTGACAACGCCGCTCATTGAAAATTTGCACCACTACTATCCAGATGCAACCATCGACTTTGCCCTAAATAAAGGCACAGAAGCGATGATAGAAGGCAATCCTTATATAAACAAAATCCACATTTACGATAGGCAAAGTGCAAATTCTGGCTTTTTTAAAAAGCTAATTACCGAGCTAAAATTTATAAGAGCGATCAAAAAAGAGAAGTACGATATGGCGGTGCAAACGACCACTGGAGACCGCGGTGTCATCATCTCAAAATACGCCAAGATCAAAAAGATAGTTGGCTTTTTAGGCAAGCATAAGGCGATAAACAAGCTTTTAAGCGTAAAGGCAAAATACTACGAAAATTTCTCTCACACGGTTGATCTAAATTTAAACGCACTAAGAGCGTTAGGATTTGAGCCGGTTAGTAAAAAAGTGAGCGTTTTTTCAGACGAGAGCGTGGAGTATCTAAATTTACCAAAACGCTTTGTGCATGTGCATCTAACAAGCCGCTGGATGTTTAAATGCGCAAACGACGAGAGTATGGCGGAGCTCATCGACTACTGCGAAAATGAGCTTGGCGTAAAAGTCGTGCTAACAAGCGACAACAAAGAAAATGAGCTAAATAAGCTTGCAAGCGTGCTAAAAATTTGCAAAAGCGAGCCTATAAATTTAGGTGGCAAGCTAAGTTTAAAACAAACGATCGCCCTCTCAAAGCGCTCAAGTCTCTTTATCGGCGTCGATACTGCTATCATGCATATAGCCGCTGCAAATGACGTGCCAGTGATCGCCTTTTTTGGCCCAAGCAATGCTTTTGAATGGGGGCCGTGGGACAATGGCTTGATGCAAAACGGCTACACAGCGCAAAATGGCATCCAAAGTATGGGCAAGCACATTGTCTATCAAAAGGACTGGGACTTTGTGCCTTGCGATAAAGAAGGTATCACGAAGTATAATGTAGAAAAAACGCTGATGGATTTTAGCGACGAAATGCCAAAGATAAAAGAAAAGATAAAAGAAAAGTTAGGATCACAATAATGAATATACTTTATACAGAGACGCTTTATAACTGGGGCGGACAACAAAATAAAGTGATAAACGAAATGCAATCAGCGCAAGAGCTGGGTCACAATGTAATATTATTTTGCAACCCAAATTCTGAAATTTTAAAACGTGCTCGAGAAGAAAATTTTAAGGTTATTGAATGTGAGATGAACAAAAAAAATTTTCACAAAACTGTGCCGATACTTTGTAAAATTTTATGGCAAGAAAATATAGATGTGGTCATATCAAATGGCTCCACAGACAGCTGGGTAGCTGCTATATCAAAAATTTTTACTAGGAAAAAAGGTGTTAAATTTATACGAGAAAGGCACAATGAATTCCCAATAAAAGGCTTTTTGAGTAAATTTTTACACACCATGCTATTTGATAAGATCATAAGCGTAAGTCCTAACGTAACAAAAGTTTTACAAAAAATAGGCGTAAAAGATGAAAAAATATTTTTCATGCCTACCTTTGTGGATTATGATGCTCTAAATGCGGCGCGATCAACATTTAAAGAAGAATTTAGCATCCCAAAACAAGCTATAACAGTAGGTATGTTTTCCTCGCTAAGCCGCCAAAAAGGGGTCTTTGAATTTGCAAATGCACTAAAAATTCTCATACAAGAAAATAGCGATATATATGGCATTTTTGGTGGAAATATCAACAAAAACACAAAAGAACAAATTTTAAGCATATTTGATGATGATATGCGAGAAAAATTAGTCTTTACTGACTTTAGAAGTGATATAGCAAACGTGGTAAAAGGTATAGATTATTACGCGTTTCCTTCTCACACAGAGGGCCTTCCTACCGCTTTACTAGAAGCTATGGCTCTATCTCGCCCAATAGTCGCTTTTGATATTGCACCTATGAATAACTTGCTTGCAAATAACAGGGGTCAATGTGCTAAATTTTTAGACGCGCAAGATATGGCGAAGAAAATAAATGCGTACATACAAGATGACGATCTAGCCAAACAATGCGCAGAAAACGCCAGCATCTTTGTCAAAGAGAATTACGACACACAAATTCTAAAAAGATATATCAAGAGATTATTGGAGAGCCTATGAATAGTCCAGTCTGCATACTAACAGTTCACCACTGCAACAATAACAAAAACGACTTTGCTATAAGCCCAGAGCTTTTAAAAAAAGCGCTTCTTATGGCACTTGACGAGGGTTATAAATTTATAAATTATGGCCAGTTTAAAGATATCGTGGCTGGCAGAGCAAAGGCTCGCAAAAAGAGCATTTTGCTAACTTTTGATGATGGATATTTTGACAATTATAAATTTGCATTTCCTATCTTAAAAGAGCTAAATATCCCAGCCGTTTGCTTTTTGATAACAGATAAGATCAAGGATTTTAAAAGGCAGGATTACGATTTTACGTTTAAAAAACACAAAGATATCGACTACGATAAAGATATAGAGTATTTTTTAAATTTAGATGAGATCAGGCAGATGCAAGAGAGCGGTATTTTTGAGTTTGATAGTCACACAGTGAGCCACTTTTCTTGCAGAAGTGACGATGAGACAAGGTTAAGAGAGGAGTTTTCTAGCTCACTTGCCAAGATAAAAGAGCTATTTCCAGAAAAAAAAGAATTTGGCTTTTGCTTTCCAAAAGGGCATTTTAATGAGCTTTCGCAAAGGATAGTTAAAGAGTATTATGACTTTGCTTTTAGCGTGATAGATGGTGGATTTTGCGTTGGGGATGATAAATTTAAGATAAGACGTATAGATATCTCTAGTAGCTCAAAAAACGATGATGACTACGTTTTTAGGGTTAAAAAGAAGCTTTTTATCTATTCGATGCCAATAATAGGAAATTTATATTCAAATTTTAGGAATAGAGGCTATAAATAATGCTAGAAGCGCTAAATTCAGCTTGCAAAGAGATATTAAAAGTAAAAAAACGAGTGCTTATCGCTCTTACTGGACTTCATGGTAGTGGCAAAAGCACACTTGGTAAAGAGCTAAGACGCAAAGGCTTTGGCGACTTTAAACCATATCAGATCGCTGTCATAGACGATGGTGTGATGAGCATAAATCTCTTTTTTATCCGCCCAAGGGTAAAAATCAAGAGCGATCAAAGAGACGAGCTAAGGCCATTTTTTAAATTTATCATGCCATTTGTAAAGGTTGTGATCTACGCAAGCGCCAATCCTCTTTCGCGCATCAGCAAATGCGATATACTATGTATTTTAAGCATGAATGAAGAGGATAGAATTGCTGGAATTTACAAGAGAAACTCCAGTGAAGACCCAGGCAACACTCAAAAGCATATAGATAAAAAAGAGCTTGATCTAGTAGGCCTTGAATATAAATTTAAATTAGAATTTAAATCACAAATAAAACGAAATATTTAAACACAAGTAATTCCCTAGATCTTACGAAAAGCATCTAACAAAGAATGAGAAAATTTTTACTAAATAGTTTAGCCCGCTAGGACCTTATCGCTGCGTAGATCGATCCTAGAAAGTCATTTTGGTAGATAAACATAGTCTTTTTAAGCCATTTTTCATCGCGCTTTGTCACTATGCGTTTTATCTCCTCTAAGTTGCCATCGGCCTTGTTTATGCCACGCTTTGTCGTGAAAAACGCCTTGTAGCCATGCTTTTTAGCAGCACTTAGATACTCGTCATTATATTTGCCTCTTGGCCAGCAAAGTGCGTCATCCTCAAAGCCAAAATTTTTCTTCATAAACTCACGGCAAAGACCAAATTCCTCATCCAAGCTAAGCTGTCCAAAATATCCGTCAAAATGCCCGTGCGTATGCGAGTGGAAATAAAAGCAGTCCTTCATCTTCTCAATCTGCTCTAAATTTAAGATCACATCTTGCGGCCTACTTGGAGCAAGTCTCTTGCACTCGTTGTGATCAACGTTTAAAAAGCTAGCAGGCCTCAACTCATGGGCCTTTTGCGCTGCCTCTATCCAGCCAGTTATTATAAATATATTTGCTTTTAGTCCAAATTCTTTCACGATAGGATAGGCATAGATGTAGTTGTCCATCCAGCCATCGTCAAATGTTATGCAAACACTCTTTTTAGGCACTTCAAGCTCACCCTTTTTGTACGCGATAAATTCATTTATACTTAGCGTTTTATAGCCATTTTCAGCCAGAAATTTCATATGCGATCTAAACTCATCCACGCTACTAGCGATAAATCCGCTCTTTTCAAGCACGTGGTGATACATCAAAACTGGTACGCTCATTTTACAAGCTCCATATATAAATTTTGTGTGTTTTCTATCATTTTTTCGATGCTAAATGTCTCTTTGACGTACTCTCTACCAAACTCGCCCATCTGCTTTCTTAAATTTTCATCCAAAATGAGCCTTTCAAGCACCTTTTTTAGCTCCTCTTTGTTGCCATTTTCAAATAAAAATCCGCTTTTGCCATTACTCACTGCCTCGCCAAGACCGCCCACATCACTTCCGATGGTAGCTAGCTTGCATGAAGATGCCTCAAGTAGCGCTCCGCCGATTGCCTCCATGTCTGAAGGTAGCACGCAGATATCAAGCGAGCCCAAAAAGTCGCTCACGTCGGTTCTGTTGCCAAGCATGAAGATATTTTTTTTATCTTTTATATACTCGTGTAAATTTTTATTTTGAGGACCGTCGCCCACGATAAAAAGGGCTGATTTTTCTAAATTTAATTCGCTAAATGCATCGATTAAGAGCTTGTGATTTTTAGCAGCTCTTAGCACTGCAACGATGCAAACGCCCACCACATCCTCACTTAGGTCAAATTCTTTTTTCATATTTATCTTAAATTCTGGCGTGTATTTTTGCGTGTCGATGCCTGTGTAGATTTTTAGCACCTTCTCTTTTTTCACACCTCTTTTGATAAGATCAGCGCAAACCGAGTTGCAAACGCCAACCACTTTTGTGCTTAGGTTGTAAGGTATGGGAGAGCTTATAGGCAGCTGCAAATGTCTAGTGCGAACCACGCTAACTCCACAAATTTTGCCTACGATTGCGCCTATGGTGCCGTCTTTGCCTGAGTGAGTTGAGATGATTTTTATATTATTTTGCTTTACAAATTTGCAAATTTTTAAAATTTCAAAGATATTAAAAGATTTTTTAAGGTTAAACTCGACAAATTCGCACTCTATTTGCTTTTCAAAGCTCTTTGAGCCAGGATTTAACCCATAAAAAACCTTAAATTTGCTCTTATCTAGTCCGTTTATCACACGCTGCGTGCGGTGCTCTTGCCCGCCAAATCCAAGAGAGCTTTCAAGCTCAAGTATATTTATCATTTTTTACTCTTTAAATTCTTTCATTTTTTTATTTGATAAAAAGCCATTTATTGTATTAAATATTTTTAAAATTTTTGATACATTTTCGTATGATTTTACATTTTTTAGCATTTTTATCAAAATTCTATGTTTTAGTCTAAGCTTTGAAAAACCAGCTGAACTTATAATGCTATCAATATCATCATAAAAAAGATCAAGCGCCTTTAAGTAGCTGCTATTTTTTAAATTTGGCCTTGATGAGATAGCTGGCATATAGACACTTTTGATCTTTCTAAACTCTAGATCTGACACCATCTCAAGAGCTAAATTTTTATTTTTTAAAATTGAGATTATATCCTCATAGACAAATTTATGATCCACCACAGCTTTTAGTTTTTCAAAGCCACTAGTGTTATTTTCTCCGATATTGTAGTTATAAAACGCTCTATTTAGCTTCACAAGAGTCTTTGAAGCGATAACATTTCTTACTAAGGCATGAAAATCTTCAGCCTGTGTAATCCCAACTGGAAACAAATTTTCTTTTAAAATTTCTGTTTTAATAGCTTTATTCCATGTATTATGCAAGACTTTATTATGTCTTGAAGCAAGCAATCTCCTTAAATACTCATCTTTATCTATAGTGCATTCATCTTTTGTCTCAAAGTCTTTTAAATATACTTTTTTATTACCATAAATTTTAAATGCATCTGTTATTACTATATCTGCCTCAAACCTCTCTGCAACATCATATACGCTTGAAGCGTAATCCTTTTCTACGTAATCATCAGCATCAATACAAATAGTGTATTTTCCCTTAGCTAGCAATATACCGTCATTTCTGGCAGCACTTACGCCTGCATTGATCTTTGTTTTTAATATTATTTTATCTTCATACTCTTTTAAAATTTGTGGTGTATTATCACTACTTCCATCGTCTACAACTATTATCTCAATGTCAGTAAAATCTTGGGATATTAGCGAATTTAAACAATTTCTAACATGCTCCTCTTTGTTAAAAACAGGCACTATAAAGCTTATTTTCACGCCAGACACAATACTTCCTTTTAACTTTTTGTTTAATTGTATATTATTTTTAGTTCATCAATGATAAAATGCAAACTTAAATTTTAAAGGATATGCATGAAAAATGAGATAGCGTCAAAACTCTACAACTTTTTTTTGCTTGTGATGCTGTTTACACTACCAGTTACCGAAGGATTAAAACAAATTTCATTAACGCTTTTTGTCTTGGTTGGAATTTATATCTGTGTTAAAGAAAAAAGGCAATTTAAATTTGATGTTACAAATGTCTCCTTCTTTATCTTTTTTTTGGCCACTTTTATAAGCTGCCTTGTAAATGGGGTTTCGCCTTCAAGAGTGCTTGATCCATTAAGATGCATGTTGTTTTTCTTTGTAGCTAGAACTGTTGGAACAGAAAAAATAAATTTTAAATTTATGTTTTATGCACTATTTGCTGGTTTTATTGTCGCTTTTATACCAGCTTGCATAGAAAAATTTAGTGATCCAGATCCAGAGGCTTTTTTAATATTAAAATCAATTGGACATGTAAATCATAGTGCTATTTACATATTTTTAATTTTTCTAACAGCACTATTATTTATATCAAATAAAAATAAAAACAGATCAATAAATATTTCCATATCTATAATTTGTATTTTAGCTCTTGCTATCGCTGGTTCAAGATCGACTGCTTATATGATTCCATTGGTTAGTGTTTTAATTTTTTCATATTTGATATATAAAAAAGAGGTTAGTTTTAAGCTCTCACTAACACTATACATTTTATTTTGCGTAGTATTTTTTACATACTTATATATAACCGTAGCCTTTACTGCAGATGAAAGAATATATGATCAAATGTCAAAAGGGGTGCAAGGCGGTGAATTTAGATTTCTCATATTTGAAAGTGCATTTAAAACATGGCAAGACAATATCTTTTTTGGCATAGGTAGTGGAAATTTTAAGAGTATAGATTTGACGCACTTTTTTCCACAAAGTGCAAAAGCACATGTATCTCACGCGCACAACACCTTTTTAACATTCTTAACCGAAAAAGGTATCATCGCTCTGCTTGCATATTTAGTATTTCAACTATCACTTTTTATTAAATTTATTAAAAATTTCAGGCAAAACAGTATAGTTTTTCTAGCGCTTTTGATGCTTGTTTTTCAAAACGTAATTTCACTTGTAAACACGACATTTCACCATGAAAACGCACTTTTGATGCTCTTGTTTTGGGCACTGGCTTTAGGAGTTATAGATGAAAAAAATAGTATTTTTAAGAACTAATCCAAACGCAGTTGGAGGTGCTGAAAGATACTTAAGAAGGCTTGTTAAGGCCCTAAATGAGCTTGGTATCCAAACAGAAATTCGCTCATATCTTGGAGACACCGGTGTCTCTTCTTGGAAAAAAGCTCTAAATTTTAACCGCCAAGTAAAACGCCAAAAAAAAGAGGACGAGTTTTACTTTAGCCTAGAGCGAGTAAGCTGCGCCGATATTTACAGGGCAGGAGACGGCGTGCACAAGGTTTATAGGGCGACAAAGAGCTTTTGGTGGCTAAACCCCCTAAATTTCGTCTATCCATACTTAGAGAAAAGATGCTTTAAAAACTCCCAAAAGATCATCACAAACTCAAATTTCATCAAAGAGCAGATCATCGCGACTTACGGCATAGAGTCTGAAAAGATCACGACCATTTATAACGGCGTAAATTTACCCCAAAGGGTGCAAAAAGCTGAGGCAAAGCTAGCACTTTGTGAGGAATTTGGACTTAAATTTGAGCTAGCAACTCTGCTTTTTGTGGGAAATGGCTTTAAAAGAAAGGGGCTAAAAGAGTTTTTACTCCTTGCTTCAAAGCTAAAAACGCCAGTAAATACGCTCATTGTCGGCAAAGACAAAAACATCTCAAGCTACAAACGCCTAGCTAAAAAACTTGGGCTAAACGCCTACTTTGTTGGCGAGCAAAAGAGCACAGCGAAATTTTACGAGGCGAGTGATATTTTTATCTTTCCAACGCACTATGAACCTTTTTCAAATGTCGTGCTAGAGGCGCTTAGCTTTAAAAACGTGGTCTTTACAACGGCTCAAAATGGAGCTAGCGAGATTTTAGAAGATAAATTTGTACTTCAAAGTCCAAGCGACGAGAGTGCACTAGAGTTTATAGATGAAATTCTCACAAACCATGAGCTTTTAGCGAGCCTACAAGAGAAGTCTTACGAGCTTTCTTTAAATTTTAGCATCGAAAAAAATGCTGCTCTTACGCTTGAAGTGATAAAAGACGTCTTAAAATGAGAGTTTTTATCGAGCTTCCAACCTGGCTTGGTGATAGCGTGATGGCAAGCGCTGCGATCGAAAATTTGGTGCAAAATGAGAAGAATTTACAAATCGTTTTTTTTGGCTCATTTGTAGCCTGCGAGCTTTATAAAAGTCATCCAAACTGCGAAAAAGTGGTCGTTGATGAGAGCAAAAAGGCTAAATTTAGATTTTTATCCCTTGCTAAAAGTGCAAAAAGTCTTGGTAAATTTGATCTAGCGCTTAGCTTTAGAAGCTCGTTTGCTAGTAAATTTTTGCTATTTTTTATAAACGCTAAGAAAAAAGCCATCTTTAAAAAGAGTAAAACCACCCTTCATCAGGTGCTAAAATATGCAAATTTTGTAAAAAATGCCCTTAATTTGGGTGAAATTTCTACTCAGCTAAAGCTACATTTTACACCTCAAATTTCAGCTAAAAAAACACTAGCTCTAAATCCAGGTGCGAGCTATGGAAGTGCCAAAAGATGGTATCCAGAGTATTTTGCACAGGTGGCTTTAAATTTTAAAGATGAGTTTGAGATCGTTATCTTTGGTGGCAAAGGCGAGCAAGAAATTTGCGAAAAAATAGAGCAAATTTTAAAAGAAAATGGCGTAGCTTGCCAGAATTTAGCTGGCAAAACAAGCATCAAAGAGCTTTGTGAGCGCATAGCTGGGCTTAGTAAAAATGGCGTTTTCATCACAAACGATAGCGGCCCTATGCACATAGCTGCCGCCTTTCATGTGCCAACGATCGCTCTTTTTGGACCGACAAAATTTAGCGAAACCTCGCCATGGGGCAATGAATTTGCAAAAATAGTACATCTAAACTTAGAGTGCATGCCCTGTATGAAGCGAGTTTGCCCGCTAAAAACGCATGCTTGCATGAAAGATCTAAAGCCACAAATGGTGATAGATGAGATAAATTTACTAAGAAAAGAGAGTGGAATTTAGGCAAAAAATAAAAACGAGGCAGTTGCCTGCCCCGCTAGTTAGCATTAAGCCGACTTTTCTTTGAGATATTTGTTTATAAGAGTTGTGATCTCTTCGCCGTGTGGGAACCTTGACTCATCGTTTCCGATGCGATCCTTTTTAGAAAAGATAACGTTTCCATCAACCTCGACGATGAAATTTCCACCATCTCCTACAACCAACTCGACTCTTGCATCACTAAAGTTCGCTTTTATTTCATCTTCTACACGAGAAGCTACCGGACGATAGTTTCAAGAGTTGCAGTAAATAATTTTTACTTGCATGCTCTGTCCTTTCTTGTGAAATAAGCTTCGATTATATAAAATTTATCCTAACAAACAGATAACACGAGAAAGGACGATTTTATGAAAAAGGTAGCCGTAATCCTAGCTGATGGTTTTGAGGAGATCGAGGCGCTAACCTCCGTCGATGTTTTGCGTAGAGCTGGAGCTATAGCATCTATCGCTAGCTTGAAGGACGCGCAGATCAGGGGTGCTCACAATATAAATGTAAAAGCTGATGTCACACTTCGTGAGGTGGAGGAGCTAGGTTATGATGCGATCGTGCTTCCAGGAGGTCTGCCTGGTGCAGAAAATCTTGCAAATGACGCCAAGCTAAGAGAAATTTTGCAAGAATTTGACAAAAAAGGTAAGCTAATTTGTGCCATTTGTGCCGCTCCTATGGTGCTTGAGCGAGCTCGTGTGCTTAAAGAGCATTTTGTCTGCTATCCTGGCTTTGAAGAGAATGTAAGAAGCGACAAAAGAGGCTACGTGAGCGATAAAAACGTGCTAAAAGATCAAAACATCATCACTGGCAAGGGGCCAGCTTTTTCTATGGAATTTGCGC
The DNA here is from genome assembly GCF_902460715.1 of Campylobacter concisus. Taxonomy (GTDB): domain Bacteria; phylum Campylobacterota; class Campylobacteria; order Campylobacterales; family Campylobacteraceae; genus Campylobacter_A; species Campylobacter_A concisus_AK. The sequence goes on from NZ_CABPUX010000001.1 coordinate 764,107, forward strand.
TTTTTATAGTGAAAAATTTGCTTGGCGAAGAGGCTTACTATAAAGTAAAAAATAATTTACTTTATAAATAGTTTATAAAAAAATTGTAATTTTTTATTTAATTATTCTACTTAAACTTAAGGATAAATTTTGTTTAGTGATAGATATTATAATGCCGTATTGTTGCGATTTGTTGCATTTAAGGATATTTTTTAAAAATTTGTAATATTTTTCTTGGTTTTTACATCTTTTTGACGGAAATAAGCTATTATTTCTCTAATCGATCAGATCGATAATTTTTTTAAGGAATAATCCTGTGAACATTTATGTAGGAAATTTGTCGTATAGAACGACAGAGGCAGAGTTGAAGGAAGCTTTTGCACAATTTGGTGAAGTAAGGCGCGCAAAGATCGTAAAAGATAGAGAAACAGACCGCTCAAAGGGCTTTGGCTTTGTTGAAATGGATGACGCGAACGAGGGCCAAAAGGCGATCGACGCACTAAATGAAAAAGAACTTGGCGGACGCACTTTAAGAGTAAATGAGGCTAGACCAAGGGATTAATGACTATTTGCCACCATCTGGTGGCATAGTCTCGCGCATAGCTCCGACGCCAAGCGGCTACTTGCACGCTGGCAACGCCTACAACTTCATCTTAACTTACCTTTTGACGCGCTCACTGGGCGGCGTTTTGCACTTAAGGATTGATGATTATGACCTTGGCAGATACCGGCGCGAATTTGTTCAAAATATCTTTGACATTTTAGAATTTCTGGGGCTTTGCTATGACAAAGGTGCTAAAAGTATAGATGACTTTGAGCAAAATTTTAGCTTCAAAACAAGAGCCAAAAGATATGAAAACGCACTTGAAAAGCTAGATGAAATTTACAATTGTGAGTGCACAAGAGCTACCAAAGATGCCTATGAAAACGGCATTTACACTAAAATTTGCAAAGACAAAAAGTTAAAATTTATAAAAGATAAAACCGCTATCAGGCTAAGCGTGGATGAAAATGACGAGCTTGACAGGCAAGTGGCAGCGCAGATGGGTGATTTTGTCATTTATAAAAAGGATTTTACCCCAGCTTATAACTTTGCAAGCGTCATAGACGATGAAGATATGGGGGTAAATTTGGTCGTTAGAGGCGAGGACCTGCTGCCTTGCACGCTAGCTCAAAAATACCTTGCAAAAAGGCTAAATTTTGGCTTTTTAAATGCTAAATTTATCCACCACAAGCTACTTTTAGACGGAGCCAAAAAGCTTTCTAAAAGCTCCAAGTCGCCGCCTATTGATCTAAGCCAAAATCCTCAAATTTATTACAAAATGTTAGCAAGTGATCTTGGGCTAAATTTAAACTCAGCAGATAAAATTTCAAACTTGCTTTATGAATTTAGGCTTAAAAATATGGCTGAATTATTGCTAAATCGCACCTGAAATATTTACGAGCCTATTAAGATCATCAAATTTAAAGCTAAGTTCATCTTTAAACTTAGCTACTATCTCATCTTTGTTTTCGCTAAATTTTATCTCGCAACCTAGCAAAAGCCCTTTTATAAAAAGCTTGTGATCAAGCTCATAGGCGCTTATGCACTCATTTACTACGCTTACTACTTCGTTTGCTAAAACTGGCTCTTTAAAGATAGTCTCAGCCCTAAATGCCACGTACGCAGCACCTCCGTCGTAATCAATCTTATAGTAGCTTAGCTCCTCGCCAAGCGCCACGCAAGCAACCATGCTGAGCGTATGACCGTTTACATTTTCATCTAGCTCAAACTGCGCCGTGCTAAACGCTTCAAGCCCAAATTTCTCGCCAAACTCACGCGCTCTATTTGCAAGGCCAAGTAAGCACTCGTCAAAACCATTTATATTTTCATATCCCCAAAGCCAAGTGTTAGACGAAAAGCTCTCAGAGCCGATAAACTGCATATCAAACTCCTGCTTGTCAAAGCAAATTTTGCCACTTTCAAAGTCAGCCTGCCACTTGCTAGCCTCAACCACTTGCTTAAAAAGCCGTTTTTGAAGCAGCATCGCTCTGCCAAGACAAGCGCTAAAAAACTCGCTCCAGTTACTTTTATCTATGCCAAGCTCGTCTAAAAAATGGCTCTTTTTTCTAAAAATATCAAACATTTCTTGTCCTTAAATTTACGCTGAAGCAGCGAGCTTTTCTATCTCTTCGCCCACATCGTCGCTTATGATAAACTCAGTCTTATAGATGAAAATTTCGCCAGTTGCTTCATTTTTTATCTTCAAGATTAGCCGTTTTTGATTATTTGGAGCATTTTTGCTAAAAACTAGCGAGTAAATTTGCTCCAGCTTTTGCCTGCTAAGCTCGCTAAGGCTTAAAAGCACCTCCAGTTCGGCATACTCTCTTGCTTTTTGAGGGGCGCTCGCCTCTTCATTTTTACTAAATTTAGAGTTTTGTTTTAACTTTCTTGTCTTAAAGTCTAAATTTTGCGCATCTTCTAGGCTATAAACCTCATTTAAATTTGTCCTAACAAACTGATCGTCGCGCGAGATATTTATCCTAAATGCATAAGGCAGATCGCGTTTTGCCTCGTCTTTTACGATATCTTCGATGTTACCAAGCTCCCTTTCAAAGACGGCGATCTCGATGTTGCCGTGAAAGTCCAGCACATTTATAGTGCCCATTTTTTTGCCACTTTTTGTGATCCTTGTGCTAAAGTCCTCGATCTTGCCAACCACCAAAATTTCAGCACTTTGTGGCAAGGTTTCAAACTCCGAGCTTAGCGTGTATTTGATCTTATTTATCTCGTCCTTATAGTCATCAAGCGGGTGACCTGAGAGGTAGATGCCAACGCTCTCTTGCTCAAATTTCAAGATCTGCTTGATGTCAAATTCATCATCTATAGTGACGAAATTTATCTTCACATCATTCATACTATCATCTTCGCCAAATAGGCTCTCGGCCGCATTTTTACGTATCTGAGCTGCATTTTTGCAAGCTTCTACGATATTTTCTACATTTTGTAAAAGCATCTTGCGGCTAAAGCCAAATTCATCGAAGCAGCCAGCTTTTATAAGGCTTTCAAAGACCTTTTTATTGACCTTAAATGGATCGATCCTTGAGACAAAGTCATCCATGCTCTTAAACTCGCCCTTTGCGTCACGCTCAGCGATAATGTTCTCAATTGCCGCTCCCCCAACGCCTTTAATCGCTCCAAGCCCAAAGATAATGCCATCGTGCTCGCCATTTTTAACGACGCTAAATTCTTTGGTTGATTTGTTGATAGATGGCGGCAAAGTATCGATGTTTATGCGTTTTATCTCATCGATGTAGCGAACGATCTTATCGACATTGCTCTCCTCGCTTGTTAGAAGTGCCGCCATAAATTCAGCCGGATAGTAAGCCTTCAGATAAGCCGTCTGAAATGTGACATAAGCGTAGGCTGCGGAGTGAGACTTGTTAAAGCCATATCCTGCAAATTTAACGATCAACTCGAAAAGATCGTCCGCTTTTTGTCCATTTAGCCCCTTAGCCTCAGCACCTTTTACAAACTCACCCTTTAGCCTGTCCATCTCTTCTTTGATCTTTTTACCCATCGCACGGCGCACAAGGTCTGCACCGCCTAAGCTAAAGCCACCTATGGCTTGCACGATCTGCATGACTTGCTCTTGATAGACGATGACGCCGTATGTTGGCGCGAGGATCGGCTCAAGCTCCTTAAACGCGTATGTTATCTCCGCCTCGCCATGTTTTCTCTTGACGAAGTCATCAAGCATGCCACTCTCCATCGGTCCTGGGCGATAAAGTGCTAGCATCGCGACGATATCCTCAAAGCAGTCTGGACGCAGGCTAGTTCCTAGCTTTCTCATGCCCTCGCCCTCTATCTGAAAGATGCCGATGGCTTGGCCACTTTGTATCATCTTATAAACGCCAGAGTCGTTTTTATCGATCTGCTCCCAGATGATGTCCTTGTCAGTGCGCTGTTTAACGAGCTTGATCGCATTATCGATAACCGTTAGCGTCTTAAGGCCAAGAAAGTCAAATTTTATTAAATCAACGTCTTCTAGGTACTTCAGGCTATACTGCGTCACAAAGCGATCTTCTGGGCTGTTTGGCTGGCGAAATAGCGGGGTTTTGTTCCAAAGCTCTTCGTTTGAGATGACGACACCTGCTGCGTGCTGGCCGGCGTTTCTGTTTAGCCCCTCAAGATCAAGGGCGAATTTCCAAATTTTAGCCGCCTTTGGATTTTGGCTTATTAGCTCAGCTATCTTTGGCTCTTTCTCGTAGGCGTCTTTTAGCGTGATGTTTAGCTCATCTGGTATTAGTTTTGCCATCGCATCAGCCTCCGCATAAGGCATGTCGCAGACTCTAGCGACATCTCTGATGACACCTTTTGCGAGCAATTTACCAAATGTAATAACGCCAGCAACGTTAAATTTGCCGTATTTTTGCGTGACGTAGTCGATGATCTCGCCACGTCTGCTTTGGCAAAAATCCACGTCGATATCTGGCATGCTAACGCGCTCTGGGTTTAGAAATCTCTCAAAAAGCAGGTTGTATGGGATAGGATCAAGGTCGGTAATCTTTAGCGAGTAAGCGACCAAACTACCAGCCGCAGAGCCACGTCCTGGGCCAACTGGCACGCCTCTGCGCTTGGCTTCGTTGATGAAGTCCCAAACGATCATCATATATCCTGGGAAATTCATCTTATTGATGATGCCGATCTCTATTTCTAGGCGCTTTCTATACTCTTCGTGTAAATTTTCAGGTACAAATTTCAGCCTCTCTTCAAGGCCCTTTCTGCACTCATGCTCGAAAAATACAGCGTCATTTTTGAAGCTATATCTGTTTTCTGGCTCTGGGAGGGTCAAATTTCTCTCCTTAGCGCACTCAAGAGTAAATTTAAAATTTGGCGGAGTTGGGTTGCCAAGCTTGATCTCAAGGTTGCACTTATCCACGATCTCCTGGGTATTTTCTATCACTTCGGGGATATCTAAAAACAGCTCATTCATCTGCTCTTTGCTTTTGACAAAAAACTCATGGACGCTGTGACGAAGTCGGTTTGGATCATCTAAGGTTTTGTTCATCGCGATGCACATGAAAACCTCGTGCGCAGCGGCTCTTTCTTTAAAAGTGTAGTGGGTGTCGTTTGTGGCGATGACCTTGATGCCAGTCTCTTTTGCGATGCGCAAGATGTCGTCGTCTATACGCCTTTGATCGCCGATGCCGTGGCGCATGATCTCAAGGTAAAAGTCATCACCAAAAATTTCTTTATACTCAAGCGCGACCTCTTTTGCCCGCTCGTAGCCTTTAGCGCCAAATTTAACGTTACGCTCGCTTAAATTTAGATGCCAGCTCACCTCGCCCTGCAAGCAAGCAGAGCTGCAAACTAGGCCCTCGCTATGCTCTTTTAAGATTTTTTTATTGATACGAGGATAGTAGTAAAAGCCCTCGATGTAGCTCATGGAGCTAAGATACATCAAATTTTTGTAGCCAGTCTCGTTTTTGGCGATTAGGATGAGGTGAAAGCGCTGTTTGGTGCTCTTGTCATCGAGCTGCTCGCCGTTATGCACGTATGCTTCAATACCAATTAGCGGTTTTATCCCATTTTTTTTCATCTTTTTGTAAAAATCAATCGCGCCAAACATATTGCCGTGATCCGTGATCGCTGCTGCCGTGTCGCCTCTGTCATGGAGCGTGTGAGCTAGCTCTTCTATCTTGTTAGCTCCGTCTAGTAGGGAGTATTCGGTGTGTAAATGTAGGTGTGTAAAGCCAGAATTTTCACTCATTTTTTATCCTTTTTAATGAGCGGATTTTACAAAATTTTGGCTAATAAGGCGCTTGATGAAAGCTTAATGGGAGCTTTAAAATTTAGGGATTTTTCAGTCTGTGACAAGAGCAAAGCGCTTGGTTAAGCTGTCACGCTGCCTATTTAGCGTTTGAGAAATTTTAAAATTAGAGCTGGCAAATCACATTGTCAAATTTAACCTCTATAAAATTTTAAACGGCATGCGCTACGCTAGCACAATCGCATGCAGTTAAAAAACTCGAGCAAATTTTAAAATTTCATGAGCGAGTAATTTCGGCTCTAAAATTTGAGCTAAGCACTAAACGAAGCCAAATTTTAGTAGTCAATTCTTGCGAGTGAATGGAGTTTTAAAATTTGCAAAGACAGTTTGATTAAATTTGTAAATTTCTTTTTATCAAAAAGGGAGACAAGGGGGACTTGAATTACGAAGCCGTCCCCTTATCTCCCTTTTTAAATCCCCCAAACCCCTCGCACGTTAGAGGTGGCATGCAATAGCGCTGACGCACTGCATGCGTTTTATCGTCAGGCAAGTGTAGGCAAATTTTAAAAATTTATGAGCGAGCATATCACGCTTCTAAATTTAGTGGCGAGTTTTACGAAACCTAAATTTAGTAAGCTGCTAAGGCGAGCGAGTAAGATTTTAAAATTTGCAAAACGAAAAGATGAATTTATTAAATTAGATCGCGGGCTAAGCCGCAATCCATTATAGATAAACTGGGATATTTGTATGTTCTAAGAAAAATCTTGATGTTCCGCCAAGGACCATCTCCATTAGTCCGTTTTCGCCGTATCTGCTGGCTACGATGAGATCTGCATTTCTATCATTTGCAGCTTTTAAAAGTGCCTCGCCAGGTATCGTTGTAGTTGCTATGATCTCAAAAGACGCGCTGATACCATGAATTTTAAAATACTCTTCAAGCTTTTTAAGATTTAGCTCGGCGTTATCGCCAAGGCTTGCTTTTGAAGTGATGCACTGAACCTTTTTAGCGCTCTTTAAAAGATCGATCGCGCCAGTTAGGGCTCTTGAGCTTTGAGTCGTTCCTGTCCAGCTTACAAGGATGTTATCAGCCTTAAATTCACGCATCTTTCTAGGGATAACGATAGCATTTTTGCCGCTTTTTAAAACAGCTGACTCAAATGTACCTGTGATCTTACCATCAAGTGGCACTGCAGCTACGACTAGATCGCAAAATTTACTCTCTTGCTCAACTATAGCGCTTCTTTTTCCGCTGTGGATCGTGAAATTTGCAGTGCAAACATCTTCGATGATCTCATCGCTCACCTTTATGCCAAGATCTGCACAAATTTTATTAAAAAGCTTCTCGTTCTCTTCGTGTTCAACCGCAAGCTCTGACTTGGCTGATTTTAAAAATTCCTCAAAAAGCACTCCACCACGAAGCGTCATTTTCATATTATAAACCACGCTTGGATCTAGTTGGCAAGTGAGGATCTCCATGTGAGCTTTAAACCATTGTGCAACCTTTAAAGCACCGTAAATTCTTGGCTCGATATCGTCCCCTGCTCCTATTGGGAAAAGCAACTTTTTGTATTTCATCATCTATCCTTTAAAAATTTATTCAACCAAAGAGAGCGAAATTTTGTTTCCTTTTTGCTCGCTCACACACACTTTTACCTGATCGCCTACGTTTAATGGGCTCTTTATCTTTGAGATATGAAGCAGACCATCTACACCGTCTTTTAGCTCGATAAATACTCCAAAATCAACCACGCTTTTTACGCTTCCAACAAACTCATCTCCGATATTAAATGTCGGTTTTACACGCTCTTTGTCGTGTTTAAACGGCTTTTTGCCAAATGAGCGAGAGTTCTCTTTTGAAGTGATAGAGATGATGTAGTCTTTTGCTGCATCGACGTTTTTCTTAGCGCCGCCTGCGATTTTGACCTCGCCTTTTTCTCTATCAAGGTCGATCGAAACTTCAAATTTCTCGATGATCTCTTTTATAGTCTTGCCAGCTTGACCGATGATATCTACGATCTTGCTTGGATCAACGTTAAATAGCTCAAGTTTTGGCAATACATATTCGTTTATCTCTATGTTTTTATCAGCTTGTGTCATTAGAGCAAGGATGTGCTCTCTGCCGCGTTTTGCCTGATAAAGTGCCTCTTTTAGCACTTCTAGGCTGATGCCTCCAAGCTTGATGTCCATCTGAAGCGCTGTGATGCCATCACTTGTGCCAGCAACTTTAAAGTCCATATCGCCGTCGTGGTCTTCAAGCCCCATGATGTCGGTTAAAACAGCGTGTTTATCGCCTTCAAATATAAGCCCCATAGCAACACCAGCGACTAGTTTTTGGGTATTGACCCCAGCAGCTCTAAGTGCGAGCGAACCACCGCAAACGCTAGCCATAGAGCTTGAGCCGTTGCTCTCTAAAATTTCTGAAACGACCCTTATCGTATATGGAGAAGCTAGATCGATGCTTGGTGCAAGGGCACGTTTGGCTAAATTGCCATGTCCAAGCTCACGTCTGCCTGGAGCTTTAAGCGGGCTTGCTTCGCCGACGCTAAAGCCTGGGAAGTTATAGTTAAACATAAATTTCTCAACCAAAGGAGCTTTTTCAGTTAGGATGTCATACATCTGAGCATCACTATCTGTGCCAAGAGTAGCGACAACTAGCGCCTGAGTTTGACCTCTTGTAAAGAGGCATGAGCCGTGAGCGTTTGGAAGGACATTTGTCTCGATGCTAATAGGCCTAACCTCTTCAAGCCCGCGTCCGTCGGCTCTAACGCCCTCGTTTATGATCTGCTCTCTTACTATTTTCTTTTTATATTTACCAAGGACATTTGAGATGACAGCCTCGTCCCAGCCCTCTTTTTGAGCTACCTCATCGCTTGAAATTTGTTTAGCGATCTTGCCAAGCTCGCTTGCACGCTCACTCTTTGCCATTTGATTGATCGCGTTTTTAACCTCTGCTTTATAAAATTTATCGATGTAAATAGCGATATTTTCGTTTTCTATCTCTGGTTTTAGCTCAAGTGCAGCATCCTCTTTTTTATGCTCTTTAAATGCCTCTTCATAAGCGCTGCTAGCTCTTAGTATAGCTTTGCCAGCAAAGTCGATCGCCTCAACCATCTTATCTTCACTAAATTCATTCATCACTTGTTTTTGCGCCATGCTATCGCTTAGGCTAGGATCTATCATCGGCTCGATCGCTACCATCGGTATGAGCTGCGTAGTTTGCTGAGGCAAGCTTCTCATCTCGATCATCAAAAGTTCATCTTTTGTACCAGCAACATATAGGTCGATCGCGCTTTGTTTTAGCTCAGAGTTGCTTGGATTGATAACAAATTTATCATCTATATAGCCAACTCTTACACCACAAACTGGGCGATTTACAGGGATGTCACTAAGGTAAAGTGCAACTGAAGCCGCATTTAGGCTCACAACTTGCAAATCAACTTCAGGATCAGCTGAAAGTACCATGACAACGATCTGTGTTGGGTATGCGTAGCCTTTTGGGAAAAGTGGGCGAAGTGATCTATCAATGATGCGAGCCGTTAGTGTCTCAAAGTCGCCTGGCTTGGTCTCGCGCTTGACGTAACCACCTGGTATTTTGCCAGCTGCGTAAGCTTTTTCGATGTATTGCACGGTTAGAGGCAAAAAGTCCTCTTCAACTTGCACATCTTCTCTTGCCACAGTTGCTAAAACTACGGTGTTTTTCACCCTTAAAAGCACTGCCCCACTAGCTTGTTTAGCTACTTTATTAAGGTCAAAAATTTCGACCTGATTATTGACTTCTATACTATATTGCATTATTTTTATCTCCTTGTTGTTTTTGTAACGGTAAATAGTGAGGGCTCTCTTCTAATATCGACATGATGCGCTCGCTCGTAGCCTCGATCTTTTTCTCGTAATACGAATCCACATCGATAAAATCAACGATCTTGTTTATCGTGTAAATTTCATCGACCATATCATTTAAATTTGCAAAGACATCAGTGGCTATCATCGGCGTTGCATATGAGATGGATTTTACCTTCACATCAAGCAGCGTCTTTATGCAGATGAGTGCCGTCATGCCAGTCTCACACCCCTCATCGATCAGTAAAATATTCTTGCCCTTTAGCTCTCCTATCAAATTTCCTTTTCTATATTTATAGACATTTTTTAAAATTTTCTCTTCATATTTTCTATGCGCTTCGCCGTAGATGTAGTCATAGCTTATGTTAAAAGCTTTTATGAGAGGATCGTTTAGCACGATATCCTCGGTCTCGCTAACTATCGCTACGTCGCATTCGCTGTTGTTTGGCGCAGGGATTGGCTCGCTAAAGAGCATCTCATAGCTTAAATTTAGCCCCCTGCAAACCACATCAGTCAGGATAACTGACTCAAGCGACATGCAAAGAACTATCGTCTTAGCGTCATTTAGCTCTTTTTTTGGCAAGATCTCGATGAGCTTGTTAGCTGCATCTAGTTGATCTTTAAATTTAACGCTTGCCATTTATCTAGCCATCTTATTTGCTACTTGATGAAGTGGTGCTGCTTTGTGAAAAGTCATAGTGCAAGCCGCCCATCGGATAGAAATTTATAGTAAAGTAGATGCCGCTTTTCTTAGTTGAGGCTGAGCCATTTGTAGTTGTTGTAGGCTCGACATCGTGTTGATAAATTAGCCCGTAGTTCCAGCACTTTCTTTGATGAAGCACACCAACTCTCCAGCTCTTTGTATAGCTTCTCTCAAGGTCGTATTGCCAGCCGCCAATTAAGCTATATTGATGCGGGAGTTTTACACCTGCACTACTTGTAAAGTAGCTATCTTTTGTTGCGCTATTTTTAGCCTTGCTATCGCTCTTTTGCATCGTATGGAGCATATTTATCCAAAATAGATCGTGCGTATAGTAAAGTCCGTTTTGCACCTTTTTAAGCTCTCTATCTTTGTGTGAGTACTCTAGCTTGTTATAAAGGCTAAAATTCTCAAACGGATATAGATAGATGGCATTTTTTAAATTCGAATACTCATCATCTTTTGTGTAGTAACCTTGTGAGATGCTGTGTTTGACGACTTTTCTGCCACTGCCGTTAAAGAAATACTGCGTCAAATAGCCAGAAACCTCTTCTTTGCTCTGATCTTGAGCTAAGAAATTTTCATATTCATTTAGATCTTTGTCATAGATAAACTCGTCGTCTAAATTTCCTTTTCTGTAGCCTGGTAGCAAATACTCAGCACCAAAATTTAAAGTGTGGTAAAAGCTCTCATACGCCTTTGCAAGGTCTGTGTGAAGAGCAAATTTATGGTAGTTATTTACAAAATTTGCGTGCTTATCTTCTCTTTTGTCATCAAATGAATTTATCTTGTTTTCGTAGTTTATCCTTGAAGCGTAAAGGTACTCATAAAATGAAAACGTTAGGCTATCATCAAATAGCGGCACATGAACTGAAGCTGGTAGAGTAAATTCATACTGAGTTGCTCTAACGCCTATCTTTCTATCATATCTGTGTGATTGAAGATCGATTGAATATAAGATATTTGGCAAGACTATATCGTCTGTAAATTTATGATACTGAAGCGATGGAAGCTCTTGAAGCGTATCTTTGTTTTCATTTTTTGAACCGATCTTTTCAGTATCTATGTAGTATTTTGCATAGGCACCAAAGTAGTGATCGTCATTTGCTATGAAGTAGTTAAATTTAGAGGTGACAAGCGAGTCGTAGTCATCGTCTCTGCCCTTTAAATTTAGATAGTCTATATCATTTAGCTTGGTTGCATCTATCCACATACCCTCTTGCAGATCGGCCTCGCTAAGGTATTTTATAAGCTTATCTCTTTCATATTTTAGCCCGACACCTTTGTGAGTTTTGTTTTTTAGCTCAGCTCTGTTTGAAGTCTCGCTTTTTTGCTTGGCTCTGTAGCTGTTTTTATCAGTAAATGAACCAAAGCTGATCTCACCCCTTGAATCAGGCGAATCAGTAAATCTAAAAGCACCGTAAATTCCAGCGCCCCTGTTTGTCCTTATCTGCGGATCAAACTCCAGATCCCACTGGTTATAAGGAGCAAAATAGACTGGTTGTTTGTAGTAAAAGCCCTCTGACTTGCCGTATCCTAGCTCTGGTGGCAAAAGGCCTGTCCTTCTTGTAGTATCAGTTGAGAAGCCAAAGTATGGCAGGTAAAAGACTGGCACGTTTGCTATGCGAAAGACTGGGTTAAAAAGATGTAGAAATTTACTCTGTTTGTTTAGCATGGCTGAGCTTGAGGTGATGCTCCAGTCAGGATCTTGGACGTTGCAGCTTGAAACCATCGCCTTTCTTACTCTGTAGTACTCGCTATCAGAGCTGCTCTCATCGCTTCTCATCCACACTTCCATGTCTTTATTCATCATAAAGAGCGACTCAAAGGCAGCGTTGTTGTTTTTCAAATTTAGCTTAGCGTAGTTTGAGCGAGAGACCTCATCTTTGCCCTTCATCATATTGACATTGCCAAAGAGCTCAATGACTGAGTTGTTTTGATCATAAACAGCACAATCAGCCGTCACAAGATACTCTTGCGAATATACAACGACGTTTTTGTTTGCCGTTACGATGCCCTTATCTTGCTTCACATCATCAGCTAATAGCTGCACATCTTGCACTGCTGCACTTAAACTAAAAACACAAACCGGAATTAAAAATAAAATTTTACGCATTTATCACCACTGTTTTTGCTATTTTGTCTTGCCACGTCTGCCTTGCAGGGTTTGAAAGTGCCCACGCAAAACCAAGATAAAAACAAGCTTCACTAACTATCCTAAAGATCGCCCTAACAAGACTTTGAGTTAAATTTGGCTTGTCTAAAATTTCTACATTTATGCACATCGTCTTTGTTATCATCTGCCCGAGGCTTGCGCCGTAATACCAAACGAAAAATGTGTGATAGATGACTTTTAAAGCGACCACCTGCCAAAATAAATTTAATACTAAATTTCTAGCATCATCAAAGTTAGTGCTAGTAGAAAGTGACTCCCAATAGATGATCATAAAAAGAAATGCAGCTATGGTCTCATCGATAGAAAACGCCATGATCCTCTTAGCAAAAGGAGCAAGTGAAATTTCTTCGTTTTGAAGCTTCTCTTCTATCTGCATACTCATTTTAGAGCCTGCCACGCGATATCTTTTCTAAAGTGCGCTCCGTCAAATTTGACATTTTCGCAAAGCTCATAGGCCTTATCACGTGCCTCTTTTATACTCTTTGCGGTCGCCACGCAGACTAGCACTCTACCGCCATCTGCGTAAATTTCATCACCCTCTTTGCTCACGCCTGCGTAAGCTATATGGGCGTCTTTTACATCATTTAAAACTGAAATTTTAGCCTTTGGGCTGCTTTTATACGGATAGTCCCTGCTAGACATAACGACACCTACTGCAAATTCATCTTTTAAGCTGATAGGCTTTAGCTCGCCTTTTGCAGCGTTTAGTAAAATTTCACTCAAATTTCCATCGATCAATGGCATCAAGACCTCGCACTCAGGATCGCCAAATCTCACGTTAAACTCAAGCACATAAGGCTCATCTTTCACGATCATCAGCCCCACGAAAAGCACTCCACAAAATGGATTGCCCTCGTTTTTCATCCCTTTTAGCGTAGGTTTTACAACCTCTTCTTCGACCCTTTTTACTAGCTCTTTTGAAGCAAGCGGACTTGGAGCATAAGCGCCCATACCGCCAGTATTTGGACCCTCGTCGTTATCAAGTAGGCGTTTGTGGTCTTGCGCCACTGGCAAGCTTACGAAATTTTCGCCGTCACAAATGGCAAAAAAGCTTAGCTCAAAGCCGTCCAAAAACTCTTCAACCACTACAAATTTACCAGCATCACCAAAGCTAGCTCCACTTAGCATGTCGCCAACTGCCTCTTTGGCTTCTTCTTTGGAATTTGCGATGATCACGCCTTTTCCAGCACAAAGTCCATCAGCTTTTACGACCATCGGAGCGCTTAGGGTATCGATAAATTTAAATGCTTTTTCTTTGTCGTCTGTGTTTAAATATTTTGCAGTTTTTATATCATTTCTAGCTAAAAAGTCCTTCATATAGGCCTTGCTAGCCTCAAGTCTAGCAGCTGCTTTGCTTGGTCCAAAGATGAGCAAACCCTCTTTTTTAAATATATCCACTACGCCTTCACTAAGAGGCGCTTCAGGTCCCACGATAGTTAGCTCGATACTATTTTTTTTGGCAAAATTTGCTAGCTCATGAAAGTCTTTTATGCTTAAATTCTCACCAAGGCGTGAGGTCGCACCATTCCCGGGCGCAAAGTATAAATTTATATTTTTTTCGCTTTTTAGTTTTAGAGCAATGGCGTATTCGCGGCCGCCACTTCCTATTATGAGAATGTTCATATTATCTCCGTAAATTTAAAAACCCAAGTGGGCGTCGCATAGAAGAGTGGCCCATAAACAAAGCCAATCTTGCAAATAGATGGATACCAAAAGGTTGCAACTTCTCGCTGTTTAAGGCTCAAACGAAGCCACATCGCAAGGCACCCATACCTTTTCGCTAACAAAAAAGTGTTGGACCCCGTAAAATGCTGACTCGCTTCACTCAGGCAATAAAATTATATAAATTCTTTGCTTAAAGTAACGTTTTGGCAAGTGCGATACAAGCGTTTATATCTTGATTTTGACTAACAAGTGGCTTTGTAAAATTTAGCTCTTTTGCAGTGACCTTTCCGATGCTTATCGTCTGATAGCTCTCGTCCCAGCCAAAATTAGTTAGAAAATTTCTCACATTTATCGGAGATGCAAATATCAAAATGCTATTTTTTGGTGGTTTTAGCTCCATTTTGCAAGGATTTAAGACGTTTTCGTAAGCAACGATCGCTTTTATATTTACGCCACTATCTCGCAAAATTTCTAAGAAATTTGAAGCGCTATCTTTGCCCTTTAGATAAAGAACCTTTTTGCCCTTTAAAAGTGGCAAAATTTCTCTCGCAAAGTCATCTCCATGAGCATTTTGTCCAGTGTAAATTTCACTAAAACCAAACTCTCTTGCAGCCGCTGCGCAACTATTTGCGATAGCAAAAACTGGCAAATTTATAGGCAAAATACCATTAAATTTTAAAGCCTTAAAGGCATTTTTAGAGGTTGCCACAAGCGCGTCAAATTCGCTTAAATTTATCTCAAATTTCAAAAACTCTATCTTGCTAACGCTTAAATTTACAACGCTCTCATCAGCCGTCTTTGTGTTTGAGACAAGATAAATTTTACGCAACTCTTTTTAGCCCTAAAAATGAGATAAAAGCAAGCACGCTGCAAGCTAAAATAGCTATTGAGGTCGAGTAAAAAATGTCGCCAAGACCAACTAGTGGCGAGATGATGCCGCCTAAGAAAAATGGGCAAAATCCAAGCACCGCTGAGGCTGAGCCCGCGTACTCTCTGCCCTCATTCATCGCGAGTGATGAGGCCGTTGGTAAGATAAAGCCAGTAAAGAGTAAAAGCAAGAAAAATGCTATGATAACGCCGATCACTTCAAATTTAAAGCAAAGCACAAACGCTATAAAAATGCTAGCAAGCAAGGTGCCAAAAAGCCCAGTTTTTAGCGCTTTTCGTTCATTTAGCAAGCTTGCAAGCCTAGCACCTATGACGATGGCTAGGCCATTTGCCGCAAAGCAAAAGCTGTAACTTACTGGGCTTAGCAGGTAAAACTCTTGCAAGATAAAAGAAGATGCCGCGATATAGGCAAACATCGCAGCCATCGTAAATGTCTGGATCGCAATAAATAGCATAAATTTCTTTTTTCTTAAAATTTTGCCAAAGACGCTGTAGATCTGAAACAAAGGCACTTTTAGGCGGTTAGCAGGGATTAGGCTCTCTTTGAAGTAAAAATTTGCAATAAATAGCAAAATGCCGATGATCGTTAGTG
The DNA here is from genome assembly GCF_902460715.1 of Campylobacter concisus. Lineage (GTDB taxonomy): Bacteria > Campylobacterota > Campylobacteria > Campylobacterales > Campylobacteraceae > Campylobacter_A > Campylobacter_A concisus_AK. Next base: position 779,700 of record NZ_CABPUX010000001.1, read on the forward strand.
CCATAAAGATGCCGCGCCAGTCGGTAAATTTAAGTAGCAAGCTGCCGCCTATGGGCGAAAATATCGGAGCAAGACCATTTACAACCATCATCAAACTAAAAAATTTTGTCATCTCGTGACCCTTATAAAGGTCGCTCACAACGGCTCTTGAGATGACTAAGCTACCCGCACTTGCAAGCCCTTGGATGATGCGCATAAAGATAAAAAACTGGATATTTTGCGCAAAAAATATAAAAATCGTGCTAATCGTGTAGATGATGAGCGAGATGGTAAGTGGCGTTTTTCGCCCAAATTTATCGCTGACTGGGCCAACTATTAGCTGACCGATCGCAAGTCCTGCCATCGAGGTCGTAAGGGTTAGCTGGGTTGCTGAAACGCTTGTGCCAAACCACTCAGTGATGGCTGGAAGTGCTGGCAGGTAAAGGTCTGTGACAAATGGGCCAAATGCTGAAAGCGCGCCCAAAAATAGTAGTAAAAATAGTTTGGAATTTTCTTTTTTCATAGCTCTTCTTTAAATTTTAAAGGGATTATATTATGACTTTGCTTTTTGGGTTATTAAGGGTAAATTTAATGTGATTTATAAAAGAGAAAAGCCATAAAATAGGGCTTATTTTTACATTTTGTCTTTTGTGACGATTAGAAGCATTTTGAATTTGTCTTTCACTTTTAGGCCGTGTGGGATCTTACCTGGAAGCACGATACTATCGCCCTTTACTAGATGAAAGCTCTCATCAGCTATCTTTAAATCAAGCTCGCCATCAAGCGCGATAAGTAGCGCATCGCCAGGGGCAGCGTGGGTTGAGAGCTCTTGATCTTTGTCAAAACTAAGTAGCGACATCGAGCCATTTTCGTTTTTGACAAGCGTCTTGCTAACTATCTTGCCACTCTCGTAGCTAACGGCATCTGCGAGGCTAAAGACACTCGCTTTGTCTAAATGATCTATCATAACATTCTCCTTAAAATCTATTAGTAAATATTTTGTCTTCTTTGTAAATTTGAGTTTTCGCCAGGTTTTTGCCTCGATAAGGCAGGCTTCGTCGCGTCCAAGCCTCATCTGCTTTTCGCCATATTCAAGCTGCGCTTCGCCGTCAATGACGAATGCAAGACTGTCTATAAAAAGCATCTCATGATCAAGCTCTTCGCCCTCGTCAAATGCGTATATATCTACGCTTGCGTTTTTGTTTTGAAAGAGCCTTTTGCTAACGACGCTTTTTTCAACTATCTTTGTGTCTTTATCGAGATTATAAATTTGACTCATTTTTTATCCTTTTTTGTGAAGGATTATAATGTAAGTTTTGATAACAATTCTTAACATATGTTAAGGAATTTGACTATTTTAGTCCTTTTTTTAGCTTTCTTATCAAAAATCTAGCAGGATGAAGCTCATGAAATAGCGATCTTTCTATGCAAAGTGGGCGATCAAGCACAAGATCCGTTATCAAATTTGCTCCAAGTATCGCCGTGCCAAGGCCACGCGAGCCGTGAGCGAAATTTACAAAGACATTTTTTTCGTAGCTTGCTTTTGGATTGTTGTCCTTATTTTTACTCCAAAATAGCCCTTTGTAGTTTTGCTTGTAAAACTCCTCATCGTGTAAGGTGCCAATTATCGGAAATCTATCTCCGCTGTAGCTTCTATATCCCACGCGTGAGCCGATGATGGTGGCTTTTGTGGCGTCAAAAAACTCGCTCACGTCGCTTAAATTTTTAGCATTATCTTCGTCTTTAGGCGTGTCACAAATTTCATTTCTAGCGTATGTTGCACCGATGACTTGCACACCTTTTACAGCTGGGCAGATGTAGCCTTTTGCGCTTAGTGGCAGCTCATTTTTTAGCACTGGTTTTAGGTGCGTGACTTGACCGCGGACGCTACTTATTTGCATGTCGTAACCTTTAAATATCTCGCTACTTTTACTACCTGTGCAAAAGACCAAGATATCAGCCTCCAAACTTTTTTTATTTTTAAATTTAACGCTTATCTTGCCATTTTGCAGGTGCGTCCTGCTCTCATACTCGTGGTTAAATAAAATTTCAAAGTTACTTGATAGAAATTTACAAACTTCTCTTGGTCTAGCATAAGCCGCCTCTTTTATAAATATCCCAGGGTATGGCTTTAAACTCTCATCAAATTTAAAAACATCCTCCGCGCTTTGATCCTGCCACGATGCGTATCGCTTGACAAGCTCATCATCAAATGCATAGTCGATGCAGCCATTAAATTTGATGAGGCTTTTTGGTAAATTTGCCTTGTAAAATCTCACTGCTTGCAAAAACGCATTTATGTGCATGCGACCTAAATTTACCCCATGCTTCGTAACTAATGGCATCAAGGCGCCGCAGTGATTACCCGAGCCATTTGTCGCGACTTCACTCTTTGCCTCGGCGATCACCACTTTAAAGCCATTTTTAGCTAGCTCGCTGGCTGTTGCAAGCCCAGCCACTCCTGCTCCTATAACAAGTGCTGTTTTGCCTTTTACGCTGGCGACTGGCTCACACCTAGCAAACCAAGCGTCCTTTAAATTTTCATCCTTTTTCTCTAGCACGGCGCTACTCATCTGGCGTTTTCTAGCGTAGCCCTCTTTTAGGCTCAGCAAAAAGCCAGCATTTTTTAGCCCCTCTTTTACCATTTTTGCGCACGAGTAAGTTCTAACTATGGTGCCAACCTTGCTTAGCCTTGCGATCTGTTTAAAGACATCCTCGCTCCAGATCGAGCCATTTTTGCTTGGGGCAAAGCCGTCTAAAAACCAGATATCAGCGCTAAATTCAAGCTCGGGCAAAATTTGATCTGCCTCGCCGTAGCAAAGATCAAGGGTGATATTTGGTGCGAAATTTATGCGGTGTATGCCTGAGATCAGCGGTGGATAGAGCGAAACTAGCTTTTTAGCATAAGCTTTAAAAATGCCTAAGTTTTCATAAATTTTTAAAAGATCATCTTTTTTAATAGGACTTTTTTCGATGCTAACAAAGTGAAGTTTTTTGGGGCTATTTTTAAATTTCTTACAAAGTGTGAAGAAATTTAGCCCAGCGCCAAAGCCGGTCTCAGCGACTATAAAGCTATCTTTGCTCTGCCAAATTTCATCAAGCGCACTCGCAAAGACAAATTCGCTCTCAAGCCAGGGTTTTTCGGTGTTAAAGTAAATGTCGCCAAACTCTTCGTTAAATGGAATTTGTCCTTTAAAACTTAAATTTGCATTTTTCATCTATTTTTTGCGAAATATCCATCTATGCCGTTTGCGATGCCGTTTGCAAGGGCTTTTTGATAGGCTTCATTAAATAGTTTTTCGCCCTCGACTGGATGTGTGATGTAGCCGATTTCTACAAGAACCGCTGGCATAAGAGCGCCCACGAGTACCCAAAATGGCGCCTCTCTCACGCTGCCGTCGCTGGCTGCATAGACCTTTCTAGCGCTTGCTAAAATTTCCTTTTGGATGTCGATACCAAGCTTGTTTGAAGCGATGATCTTCTCGCGGTTTAGCACGTTTAAAAACGTTTGCTGAGAAAAGTAGTTCATCTCTTCGATGTCTGATTTATTTTCAAGCGCGGCTGCGTTTTTACTGCGCTCGCTTCTTGCAGGCGATAAGAAAAATGTCTCGATGCCGTGCATGCTCTTTGCTTTTGTAGCGTTTGGAGCGGCGTTTGCGTGGATGGAGACAAAGAGGTCAGCCATCTTGTCATTTGCAAATTTTGTTCTTGATCTTAAATTTATAAAAACGTCAGTTGATCTGGTGAAATAGACCTTGTAGCCACGAGATTTTAGTATCTCACCAAGCTTTTTGGCTACACCTAAAACGGCTGTTTTTTCTTTTAAACTGCCATTTACCGCACCAGGATCTGTACCGCCATGTCCTGGATCGATGACGATCGTTTTGTTGCGTGAAAATTTACCCGTAGCAACTGGAGGCAAAGGCTCTTCTACTGGCTCACTTTGTGCTGGCTCAGACTTTAAATTTGGCTCTACTGCGCTTTGTGCTGGCTTTTCATTTTTATTTTTAAGCTTATGAAGTGGCGCTCTTACGTTTTCATTTGAGATGAAATTTTGAGCGCTTATTATTAGCAAGTCCCCAGTTGCATTTGCCTTTATCGTCTTTTGCACCTTGTCAGAAAAGATGATCCTAACGGTGTTTTTATCATACTGCGAGATGTGGATGTAGTCTGAGATAAAATTTTTATATGTTAGAGGGTTGCCATTTAGCCTGCCCTCGATATCCATTATGTTTTTGTAGTTGTTTTGCTGTTTGGCAAACGATGTTTTTAGCCTTGCGGTATCTAGCTTTGTGTTAAATTTAAGCACCAAGGTGTCATTTACCTTTGTCGCACTAAGTAGTGTTAAAGCTGGCGAAGCTGCTGGCATGCTAGCACCTTTTACGCCATTTATCGAATTTAGATCTCTTATATATGCGCTTGAGTCAAAACCAAGCGCTTTTGAGCTTGTTATGAGCCTTGATAGCGCTTGTTTTTTCGTGTTTTTATCATTTTTGATGATCGCATCGACATAGATATTTTTTATATCGTTGTGAAGCTTGATCTTTGCGCTTCTGTTTAGAGCCATAAAATTTCTATCAAATTTGGCAAAAGTCTCCGAATTTGTCGCCGCAAAAAGAAAACTAAATGCTAGAAAAAGAGATATTAAAACCCGTTTCATTCACCATGTACCAGCTTATGCATTAGCTCTTTTACGCTTATTAGCTCTTTTAGTTTGTAGCCATTTGCCCCTGTGAAAAATAGCCCGCTCTCTTTTTTGCCGCTATATGCGTCAAATAGCCTATCCGCGATGCAATACCCAACTTGCTTTGCCTCTTTGCCTCTTTGGCAAGGGCTCACGCAGTTGCTTATGCACTGGATCTTTGGACCCATTCTTTTATCGACTAAATTTATCAAATTTGTTCTTATTCCGCGAGCTGGATAGCCAACTGGGCTCTTTATAAGCTCGATGTCTTTCTCTTCAGCCGCTAGCAAAACCTCTTTAAAGCCAATATCTGCGTCGCACTCGTGAGTGCCGATGAAGCGTGTGCCCATCTGAACGCCGTCTGCACCTAGCGATATCGCCTTTTCGATGTCGTTTTTATCCCAAATTCCACCAGCTGCGATGAGCGGAAAGTCGCCCCACTCTTTGATCTCAGCTTTTACCTGCGGGATGAGGTTAAATAGTGAAAACTCAGGATCAAGGCACTGCTCGTATGTAAAGCCCTGATGTCCGCCACTTAGCGGTCCTTCAAGCACGACAGCATCCGGCAAGCGCTCATATCTTTGTAGCCAGCGCTTACAGATGATCTTTAGTGCTTTTGCGCTCGAGACGATCGGCACAAGTGCTATCTCTTTAAAATTTTGTGTAAATTCGGGTAAATTTGTAGGCAGACCTGCACCTGAGACGATGATATTTATACCAGCCTCGCAAGCATCCTTAACCACCCTTGCGTAGTCATTTGCAGCATACATTATATTTACGCCAAGTGGCAAGTCACCACAAATTTTACGTGCATTTTCTATGACTGCTCGAAGCCCTCTTGTGGAGTAAAAATTTTCGCTTCCAAAAGGCTTTGCATTTAGCTCTTTATCTATAAATTTGCGGTTTTCATAGTAGCCTGTGCCGACTGAACTAATTATGCCAAGACCGCCTTCTAAGCTCACATTGCCAGCTAGTTTGTCCCAGCTGATGCCAAGCCCCATACCGCCTTGAAATATCGGGTATTTTATCTCGTATTTACCTATTTTTAATGGCTTTAACTCCATTTATTCAACCTTTATCTTCGCAAATTTACGCTTACCAACCTGCAAGATATACTCGCCTGCTCCTAATTTTAACTGCTCATCACTAATTTTTTCTTGATTGATGCTAACTGCGTTTGCTTTTATATCTCGCCTTGCTTGAGAATTTGACTCACTTAGCCCACACTGAGATAAGGCCTCAACTATCCAAATCGGCGCTTTTAAGCTAAATTCTTTCATATCAGTTGGGAGCTGATTTTGAGAGTGAACGCTGTTAAATTCAGCCATAGCAGCCTTAGCAGCCTCCTCGCCATGATACCTCGCTGTTATCTCATAAGCAAGATCCTCTTTCGCCTTTTTTGGATGATATTTGCCACTATTTACGTCATTCATCAGCTCTTCTATCTCGCCAAGTGTTTTTGTGCTTAGTAGCTCGTACCAGCGCCACATAAGCTCGTCACTTATGCTAAGCGTTTTTGCAAACATATCATTTGCATTTTCAGTAACGCCTATGTAGTTGCCAAGGCTCTTGCTCATCTTATTTACGCCATCAAGCCCCTCAAGAAGTGGCATCATGATGACGGCTTGCTCTTTGCCGATATTATATGTTCGCTGCAATGTTCTACCCATTAGCAGGTTAAATTTCTGATCCGTGCCGCCCATTTCGATGTCACACTTCATCGCCACGCTATCATAGCCTTGAAGCAGTGGGTACATAAACTCAGAGATTGATATCGGGTTGCCCGCTTTTATCCTCTTTTCAAAGTCGTCTCGCTCTAGCATTCTAGCTACTGAAAATGTGCTAGTTAGCTCGATCATCCCAGCAGCGCCAAGCTCATTTGACCATTTTGAGTTAAACATTATCACAGTTTTTTTAGGATCTAAAATTTTAAAAACTTGCTCTTCGTAGGTTTTAGCATTTTTTAAAACGGTCTCTTGATCTAGCTTTTTTCTAGTGGCTGACTTGCCTGTTGGATCGCCTATTTGAGCGGTAAAATCACCTATCAAAAACTGCACGATCGCGCCATGTTTTTGAAGCAAAGCCATCTTGTTTAAAACGACTGTGTGACCTAGGTGAAGGTCTGGAGCTGTTGGGTCAAAGCCTGCTTTTACGTAGAAATTTTCGCCTTTTTCATAATAATTTTTAATTAAATTTTCAACTCTCTCAGCATCGATCATCTCGGCAACGCCGCGGTTTATCTCTTGTAAAATATCGTCTATATTTTGAACCATTTTTCTCTCCTAATTATGATATGGGTCGCTTTGCGAAACAAAATCAATAATCTTATATCTATCTTTGATCTTCTCTTTAATCTCGTTTGCATCGATGTTTTCTGCTATTTCTACGCTTATTTCAAACGTATCTCCGCTAAGATCATTTGCTTCGTTTAGCGAGATTGTAGCTAAATTTATATCAAGTCTAGCAAGATATGTTAAAAATTCAGCCAACGCACCTTTTCTGTTTTCTAAATTTAATAAAATTTTATACCTATGCGGGGCATTTCTCGTCCATTTGACAAAGATGATCTCATCGCCTTTATCCATTAGCTTGCCAGCGCGCTCGCAAAGCTTGTGATGCACTGTCACGGTGTGACCATTTTTAAAGCCAACTATGCTATCGCCCCTTTTTGGATTGCAGCAATAATCAAACTCGACATTTGAAATTTTATGATTTGAGTAGATCACTATGTTTTCAAATTTTTGCTTTTTGATCTGGTACTTGTCGCCCAAAGAGATCATAAAAGGGCGCTCTTTTCTGATGTATTTTTTAAGCATATTTGCCACTTCTTGCAGATATTCACTATCAGTTGCCGCGCGAAATACCTTTTTGCCTAAATTTTCGCTCTCTACCCACTCTAAAATTCTATCTTTTGAGACGTTAAATACTGATTTTAAGATATCTATCGCCATTTTGTAGTTTATATCTTTGATCTTTTGCTTGCAAAATGACCTTATCGTCGCCTTTGCCTTGCCTGTTCGCACGCTATTTATCCACGAACAGCGAAATTTAGCCTCTTCGCCAGTTACTATCCTAACGATGTCGCCATTTTTTAGCTCTGTTAAAAGTGGCATCCTAACGCGGTTTATATAAGCCTCTTTTGCGTAAAGTCCGATCTCTGAGTGAATCTCATAAGCATAATCAAGCGCCGTCGCACCACGTGGCAGAGTAAAGACCTCTCCCTTTGGAGAATAAACTGCGATATCTTCGATATAAAGGCTATCTTTTGCATATTCATATAGCTCTTCAACGTTGCTCTCGTTCTCGCTATTTTGCATGCTGATGTCATTTAGCCAGTCAAGCTTTGGATTTAAGAGGCTGCCCTCGCCGTTTTTATATTTCCAGTGAGCGGCAACACCGTATTCAGCGGTTTTATGCATGTCATAAGTGCGAACTTGCGCCTCAAATATGCTTTTGTTATCAAAAATGGTTGTGTGTATCGTTTGATAGCCATTTTGCTTTGGAAGCGCGATATAGTCTTTAAATCTTGAGATAAGAGGGTTAAAATTTATATGCAAATTTCCAAGTGCAAGGTAGCAATCAAGCGGCTTTTGCACGATGATCCTAATGGCAAGCAAGTCAAGCACCTCTTCGATAGAAATGCCCTTTCTTTGCATCTTTAGATAGATCGAGTAGTAGTGTTTTATGCGTTTTTGTATCTCAAAAGTGCCCTCGATAAAGCCATTTTCAAGTAAAATTTGACTTACCTTTTCGTGAAAAGCATTTAGCTTTAGGCTAAGTTGCTGCTTGTTTTTGTTTAGGTAGCTATCGATTTTAGCGTACTCTTCTGGCATCGCATACTTAAAGCTTAGATCTTCAAGCATATTTTTGATCGATGAAATTCCCAGCCTATGAGCGATCGGAGCATAGACCATAAGCGTCTCTTCGGCTATGCGTTTTTGCTTTTCAGGCCTTAGCGCTTCGAGAGTTAGCATGTTGTGAAGTCTGTCGCAAAGCTTTACGACAAGGACTCTCACATCTTCTATGGAGATTAAGAGCATCTTTCTAAAAGTTAGCGCCGAGCTTGCTAGTTTTTCGTTGCTATCTGAGCTTGCGAGCTTATTTTCTCTAATGGCAACTATCTTTGTAAGCCCTTCAACCAGCTTTGCAACCTCATCGCCAAATTCAGCCTGAAGCTCACCTAACGTTACGTCGGTATCTTCGACCACGTCATGAAGAAGTGCAGCTATGACCATGCTCTCATCGCCGCCCATATTTGCTACGATAGAGGCTACTAAGATGGGGTGGATGGCGTATGGTTCGCCGCTTTTGCGGTATTGTCCAGCGTGAGATGTGACGCAGCTGTCTATCGCTTTGTCTAAAATTTCACTTCTCTCACAAAGAGAAAAGAGCAGTTTTATCGCTTCTGAAACGTTTTTGCAAGCTAAAATTTGCTCTATTAACTGCTCTAAAAAAAGACTATTTTCCTTCAACTATTGCCTCTAAGCCTATTTTGCCCTCAGCCACTTCAAGTAGTGCGATGTCGGCAAATTTCATCTTTGAAGTATCAGCATCAACTAAAGCTATTGCGCCATTTGCTAGCGCTTCTGCACGCTTTGCAACGATAAGTGAAAGCTTATATCTGTCATCTCCTACTTGTTTTAGCGCTCTTGCTGTGATTTGTTCTGTTCTCATTTTTATCCTTTTTGAAATTTATTTTACAACTGAGTATAGGGCTGCTTCTTCTTCATTTATTATTTTTAATAAATTTCCAGCCTTAAACATATTACAAACTAAGATCGGCAGTGCGTTGTCTTTTGCTAAAGCTATGGCAGTATCGTCCATAACCTTGATGTCATCGCTCATCGCCTTTTCGTAGTTTAGTGATTTTAAAAGTTTTGCATCTTTGAATTTTTTAGGATCTTTGTCATAAACGCCATCAACTTTTGTCGCTTTTATGATCATATCTGAGCCGATCTCGATAGCTCTTAGCGTAGCTGCTGTATCTGTTGTGAAGAATGGATTACCAGTGCCTGCAGCAAAGATAACAACTCTGCCCTTTTCTAAATGGCGCTGCGCACGTCCTACGATAAATGTCTCACAGATCGCCTCCATCTTGATCGCGCTTTGCACTCTTACTTCAAGCCCGCTTCGCTCCAATGCTTCACGCATCGCGATAGAGTTTATGACAGTTGCTAGCATACCCATGTGATCGCCACTTGTTCGCTTGATGATACCATCTTTTGCAGCGCTCACACCGCGCACTATATTACCACCGCCTATTACGATGCCAACTTCGATATCATTTTCTATAAGCTCTTTTATCTCGCTTGCTATAAATTTAAGCACAGCTGTGTCTATACCAAAACCATTTTCTCCAGCCAAGGCCTCGCCTGAAAATTTGACCAATACGCGTTTTCTCTTACTCATTGTCATGCTCCTTGAAATTCACGCATTCTAGCCAAAAAGGCTTTAAATTTAGCTAATAACGCTTACAAAGTGACTATTTTGAGATCATTTCAAGCGGGTCGATATGGTAGTTTCTTTGCGTTACCTCAAAGGTTAGATCGTTTCTAACTCGGCCTATGACGTAGCCTTTTTGCACGACTGAGCCCACTTTTACAGTTGGCGCGATCTGGCTTAGGTGAGCGTAGATCGTGTGGATGCCGTTTTCGTTTTCGATGATGACGACATTTTCAAGCATTGGAGTAGCTTTTGCAAAGACGACCTTGCCATTTAGCACGCTTTTAACCTTCGCATCTGGCGTGCTTGAGCGAAGTATGACTGACTCGTTGAAAATTTTGATGTTATATATTGGATCTACGTAATTGCCAAATTTTTGCTTTACAGAGTAGCTATCAAGCGGAGCGATCGTCCTTGCACCTGAGTATCTTTTAACTGAGCTTGTCTGATAGCCCCCACCCATTGGCTGGCTCTTTTCGCCCTTTTTGCCGCCTTTGCTAGCTGCTCTTTCTTGCTTTTCTCTAGCTGCACGCGCTGCTTCATCCTCTTGCTTTTGCATAATAGCAAGCTGCTCAAGTGTCTTTCTTAGCTCGTCTTGTTGGGCTTGAAGCTTGGCTAGCTTTTTGCTGTAAATTTCTTTATCGCGTTTTAGCCCGTTTATTGTATTTTTCTGCGTGCTCTCTAGGCTTTGTAGATCATTTTGCTTGCGCCTATAGTTTTTTATACTTGAGTTTATCTCATTTATCTTACTTGATTTATTTTTTATCTTCTCAATCGTATCTTCGTAGTTCTCACTAAGCCTTTTAAAGTCCTCTTTTGCTATGGCGTTTAGTTTGGTTAAAATTTGCGATGAGATGATGCTCTCTTCGCTTTGTTTGCCATCGCTTGCTGACATCATAAGATCAAATGATAAATCTTCTGCGATGATCCTTATCATATTTTGCTCTAGCTCTTTTTGCGTGCGCTCTAGCTCTTTGTTTTGCTTTGTTAGATCATCAAGCTCAAGAAGCGCTTTTGAAGCATTTGTCTCAAGAACTGAAATTTGACCCTTTAAATTTGTGATATCACCACTTATGCCACGAAGTTTTTTCTCACCAGTTACGATATCACCAGCCAAGTCATCAAGCTTTTTACTAAGCTGCTCACTCATCACCTGGCTCGATCTTAGCGAGTTTTTGGAGTCTTTTATCTTCTCTTTAGTATTTGATGCAAAAGCTAGGCCAAATGCTAGCAAAAGTGTAAAAATTCCTTTTTTCATATCGTGCTTTTTCTAGCCTTACTCATCACTAAACTAACAGCAAAAATGCTTAAAACCACAGCCACGCCAAAAAGGATAAATATATCTCTTGAAAGATCAAGGCTAGGCAAGACTACATCGATGCTTGCGGCATTTTCTCTAAATATTTCAAAATTTGGCAAGAAAAAGAAAAAAGCACCAACAACAATGGTCGCAACTATGCTATCAACCATGGCTGATTTATATAGCATGGCTGATTTTAGCCAAAATGGCGCGCCAAAAAGCGTCATGATCTCGATGCGCTCTCTATGTTCAAATAGCCAAATTTTAGTCTGTTTCAGCATAAGCATAAGCCCAACAACACAAAGTATCGCCATAAATGCATAAGATATGCTTTTGGCTAAATTTAGCATCTTAAAGACCTTGTCATGGGTCTTTGAAAATGTCTCGACCTTGCTTATACCATCAAATTTCAAAAGCTTTTGCTTTATCTCCTCCATATATTCTGGCGATGGAAATTCGCTTAGTCTTAGCGAGTAAAATTTAGGCAAGGCGTTTTGAAGGATGGATAAATTTTTAGCCGAGATGTCGTTTGATAGGCGGTCGATGATCTTTTGTGGGCTTAGTGGCTCGACACTTGCCAGCGTGCTAACCACTGGCTTTAGCACTGGCTCGCTTAGCTCTTTGTTTGAGACCACCACGATGTTGTAGTCATTTCCCATAAGCCTCTCATACTCTCTTACGATCTTGTCTGCTGTAAGGCTAAACTGCACTGAAAATAAAAGTGCGATTAGCGGCAAGATAAATCCAAGGTGGTTTTTAAGCGATCTCATGCACGCCTCCATTTTCTATGACGAAGTGGCGGTATGGGATGCGAAGCGTTGAGGGGATGTGATGCGTCACCACGACGACGCTTGTGCCTAGAAATTCTCTGGCTGATTTTAGAAGCGACCAGATTACGTCACTTGAGTATTCGTCTAAATTTCCCGTTGGCTCGTCGCATAAGAGCAAATTTGGATTGTGCGCGAGTGCTCTTGCCATGGCAACTCTTTGCTGTTCGCCGCCACTTAGCTCGCGAGGGTATTTATCGGCTTTGTGAAGCATATTTACATGTTTTAAAAGTTTAGCCACCTGCTTTTTGCTCACATTTTGATTGACGCCTTTGATGATGAGGGGTAGCATGACGTTTTTTTCGACATTCCACTCATTTATCAAGCGATAGTTTTGAAATATAATGCCAACTCGCTGCCTAAGCTCGCAAAGTCTCTTGTCATCGATGTCGTCCATTTGCGTCATGCAGACATTTAATTCACCTGCAAGGGGCGAAATTTCTCCGTAAAATGACTTTAAAAGCGTGCTTTTTCCGCTTCCACTCTTGCCTGTGATAAAGACAAAGTCATTTGCGTAGATGTCTAAATTTACGCTATTGATCACAACCTCGTTGCGCTCATAAGCTAGGCTTAAATTTCTTGCGCTAATTATCTCTTGCATCAGCCAAATACTCCTTCAAAAGCTCGTGTGCTGCTAAATTTTCACGTATTAAGATCGGTTTTTTTATAAAATATTCGCTTTTTTCATCGCTTATTTTGATGAAACACTGCTCTGGTTTGTTAAACGCTCCAAAGGCGACTTTTAGCAAAATTTCACTCTCGTTTATAGTATAAATTTCTTCAAAATGTAAAAAATGATCCTCTTTTTTTATGATGAAATTTTTAAAATTTTTAATGATATTTTTTACGCTTGTCTTTTCTTTAAAGCTAAAATCCCCAGTCAAAACGCTCTCATCGCTTTTTGCCTCACAAGTATAAATAACATCGTAAATATCCTTATCTTGGCATCTCCAGCGGTCTTCATACTTGCTAGTTACTTCTAAATTTCTATTTTTAAAAGCTTCGATCTTTGAGTTTGTAGGCTCTAAAAATTTACTCAAACTAAAGTCGCAATACTCCTTGCTATCAGTCCGTAGCTCAAATTTACCGCCAACTTTTAGTATCCTCTCACACTCAAGCGCAAACGCCGATGAGACCACGCGTCTATGCTCAGCCTTGTCCCACGGCACTGGAAAGTGTAAAAATACTCTATCAACCAAATTTGATCCAACAAGTGAGAGTAAGAGCCTTGCGTCGGTATTTATCAGCCGCACGTTTTCTAGGGCATTTACCTTAGCAAGCTTGGCTACTTGCTCGATGCTTGGCTTATAGACCTCTATGCCGATAACTAGGGCATTTGGGTTGTTTTTAGCCTGATAGAGCAAGTGCCTGCCAGAGCCAAAGCCGATCTCGATAAAAATCTCTTTAAATTTATCTTTTAGTTCGCAAAAAGCTGGCACAAACTCTTCAAGGCTTAAAATTTCACTAACTTTTTTGGTTAAATTTGTCTTTTTTACAGCAAATGCTTGACTGATGATGTCGTTACAACTTTGCTCTTTAAAAAGCTCAAGTGCCTCTTGTAAAAGTCCAACTTTAGCAGGCTTTGTAAGCTTTTCTCCCTTTACGACGACGCCATTTTTACCTGGCTTTACGACTAGAAAAAAGCCTTCATCTTCATTTTTTGTGTAGATGAGCCTCTCATTTCGGCCATTTGCCTGCCAAAGAAATTTGATCTTGTCGTTACCAAATGGAAACGAGAGCTCTTTTAAGGACGAAGCGATGAAATTTGGCATTATTTTATGCTAACTTCTGCTTTTGATGACTTATCAGAAGCGATGCCGTATTCATCGACTGCTACAACGCTGTAAGAGTAGCTAGCTCCTTTTTGGACGCTGTCATCTCTAAGCCCAGTATCACTTATACCGCTAAAGACTTTCTCGCTAGCACCGCTTCTATAAACTGTATATGAGCTAGCTCTTTCAACTGCGTTCCAGCTTACATTTACGCCGCTGCCATCGTAGCTAGCGCTTATGCTTGGAGTTTTTGGTGCGCCAAGTGTGTTACCAACGATCGGCTCTTCTTGCTTTAAGCTCTCAAGACCGTCTTTATCGACAGCTGTGACTCTATAATACCTTGTCGCTGCGTTTGTATTTATGAGATCCTCATAGGTGTTGCTAGTCGTTTTTGCTAGGTATGTGTAAGGCAAAATTTTACTTGTCGTTCTATAAACCTTAAAATAAGCAAAATCCTCAGCCGGCGCATAATCCCACGTTAAGATGATCTTTTTTGGCGCATTTTTGGTCGCTTGGACGTTTGTTACTGATTTAGGGTAACTCCTTTGTTGTGGCGCTTATGTTTTGGCTTGGTTTTGAGATGACGCCAGAAGAAGTTTTAACTAATATCCTATACTCATAAGACCTACCAGGTTTTACCTCAGTATCGATATACTCGGCATTTAGTCTGCCATTTACCTCTGCGATCTGGCTAAATTTATTAGCTCCTGCATCGCTTCTTTGGATAATGTAGCTTGCTACTGTGCTATCAGGATGTGGTCTCCAGATCACTTTTACGCGGCCTGGAAGTCCGGTGATAGCTTGCGCAAATGGCACAGAGTCAAGCAGTGGCTTAGTTGTCGCAGTTGCGATAGCACCTGGTTGAGAGATGGCGTTGCTTGAGTAGGTTCTCATCTGATATGAGTAGGTGGTCTCTGGAGCTAGGTCGCGATCCACGTAGTGCGTAGCAAAGCGGTCTTTTATGTTTGCAACTAGCTGCATTTTTGAGTTTGCATCGTTTGGATTTGAGCGGTAAAGGTAGTAGCCAACGACGCTCTCATCGCTCACTGGGTTCCACTCGAAGCCAACTTCTGTCATGTCTGAGATAGTTTTTAAGCTTGTAATCGTTGGTAGTGACGTGCTTTGCTGAGTCGGTACGCTAGAGCCGCATCCCGCTAAGAAAGCTGCTAAAAATGGTGTCAATATGCGTAGGGCAAATTTTTTCATCAAAAATCTCCTTGGGAATTTTTTTGTAAATTATTTGGTTAAAGTCATCATACGTTTTTGCGGTAAATTCTACCCTTTTGCCAGTTCGTGGATGGATAAAATAGAGCATATAAGCGTGAAGCATAACCCTGCTTATTTTATCGCCTTGGCTCTTAAATCCGTATAAATCATCGCCTAAAATGTGGCGATTTATGCTAGCAAGATGCACTCTTATCTGATGCGTCCTACCTGTAAAAAGCTTTGCTGCTATCAAATTTACTCCGCCCTCGCTTAGCAAATTTACAAAGGCACTTTTTGCAAATTTAGCGTCCGCGACGATCGCTTTTTTTAGGCGGTTGTTTGGATTTCTGCCGATTGGCTTGTCGATGATGACGTCCTCTTTTAGCGGTAGGTCGATGAGCGCTAGATAAATTCGTCCCATGCTCTTATCGCTTAGTTGCTCGCTTAGTTTTGCATGGGCGAAGTTGTTTTTAGCAACGACGATAGCGCCACTCGTGCCCTTATCTAGGCGGTGGACAATGCCAGCTCTTACGTCGCCGTTTAAATTTGAGAGCATAAAGCCCTTTTTGTTTAGCCACTCAACAAGTGTCGCCTCTTTGACGCTTGGGGCTTGGTGAACGACGATTTGCGGGGGCTTGTTTAGCACTATGAGATCGTCGTCCTCGTAGATGATCGGGATGTCAAAATTTACTTCATACTCGTTTTGCACCTCTTTTTTTGGGGCAAAATTTACGCAAATTTCATCGTTTTCGCTCAGTAAAAAGCTTGGTTTTGAAACTGGTTTTAAATTTACGCTTACAAGGGAGTCTTTTATCAAATTTAAAGCTTGATTACGTGAAATTTGAAGCTCTTTGGCCACTGCAACGTCGAGTCTTGAGCTATTTAAAACATTAAATTTAACCAAAATCAAAGCCTTGTTTGTGATATAATCTAGCCCAAAAATTAAGGTTTGCTTCTTGATAAAACTAGATCGGCGTATTTTAACACATTTTGATTTTATTCAGCCGTTTTTGATCATCCCAATCATAGCCATCTCATACATCCTAGTCTCCGAAGCAAACGACATTTTGGCAAACAAACAGCTTGTATATTTTGGTATAGGATTTGTCTCATTTTGCATCGCATTTTTGCTGCCCATTAGACGCATCGACTGGATAATTCCGATGTTTTACTGGGTCTGCATCGTGCTGCTTTTAAGCGTCGATATCTTTGGCGTTAGTAAGCTAGGAGCCAAACGCTGGCTGGAGATCCCTTTCGTTCACTTCACGCTTCAGCCCTCAGAGCTCATGAAGCCAGCCTTTTTGCTGATGCTAGCCTATCTAATTAAGCAGCGCCCGCCAGAGGCCGATGGATACGGGCTAAAAGACTTTTTAAGGCTTAGTTTTTACATACTTTTGCCATTTGCGCTCATCATGAAAGAGCCTGATCTTGGCACCGCACTCATACTTTTGATAGTTGGCTACACCATCCTTTTTGTCATCGGCGTAAATAAGAAAATTTGGATCTGCATCATCCTTGCCATAGGTTTTTCGGCGCCGGTTTTATATGAAAATTTGCATGATTATCAAAAAAAGAGGATCCACGACTTCATTGCCGAAGAGCCAAGCTATCACGTCAAACAAAGTATCATCGCCATAGGTAGTGGTGGGCTAAAAGGCAAACCAAAGGACGAGGCTACGCAAACGCACTTTAAATTTTTGCCAATCGCCACAAGTGACTTCATCTTCGCCTACAATATCGAGCGTTTCGGCTTTTACGGTGCGCTGCTTTTGCTGGGGCTTTATGGCGTGCTTATAACGCACTTACTTAGCCTAAATTATGGGCTTAAGAATGATTATTTCACGCAGGTGACCGCCACTGGCATAGCCGCGCTCATCTTTGTCTACGTGGGGGTAAATGTCTCGATGACGATCGGCTTTGCGCCGGTTGTGGGCGTGCCGCTGCCGTTTTTTAGCTACGGTGGAAGCAGCTTCGTCACCTTCATGGTACTTTTTGGGATACTGCAAAATCTACTAACATTTAGGTTTGATCAGACCTACCGCTCGGTGAAATTTAAATTTTAAAATTTGTAAATTTATTTTGTCAAATCAGGTGGGTATCAGGCAAATTTTAAAATTTCATGAGCGAGTAATTTCGGCTCTAAAATTTGAGCTAAGCTGTAAGCGAAGCCAAATTTTAGTAGTCAATTCTTGCGAGTGAATGAAATTTCAAAATTTGCAAAGACAGCTTATTTAAATTTGTAAATTTCTTTTTATCCAAAAGAGAGACAAGGGGACTCGAGTTACGAGGCCGTCCCCTTATTCCCCTTTTTAAATCCCCCAATCCCCTCGCACGTTAGAGGTTGCTGTGCTTCGCACAGATTTTTACAAATTTTAAAATTAGAGCTGGCATATCACGCTTCTAAATTTAGTGCTAAACGAAGTGCAGCCTAAATTTAGTAAGTTACTAAGGTGAGTGAGTAAGATTTTAAAATTTGCAAAAGCCGAAATTTACAAAATCAATCCTATTTCTCCACTTTAAACAAAGAAGCAAAATACTCATCGATATTAACGCCATCTTTTTTCATATCTTTAAGCCTTAGTTTTACGTCGGCGTCTTGCCAAAGGAGTGGTGGTAGCGCAAACATAACTTTATCAAGGCTAAAATTTCTAACATCCTCGCGCCAGCCATCCCAGCGGTAAAGCTCGTAAAATTTAGATATATCGCCACTTAGCGCCCAGTATAAAAACTGCGAGTAGCCAAGCTGCGTATCTTCCCATTTGCCGCTATCTGGTGCGTAGTAAAAGACATTGCCCTCTTTGCCGCCAAAAGCGCCGCCATTTACCGCGAAAAACCCGCCCAAAACATCGTCCGCCACGAGCAAATAGCCAGGCATCTGCCCTGCTTCGCTAAAGCTTTTGCCAAGGTTGAAGCTGTAAATTCCACGCTTCATCTGCTCACATCCTGAGCCAAGAAGACGCAGCCAACCGCCATCTATCACTATGCCGCCGCACCCATAAACAAGCGCTCCCATCGGCGAGCGAGTGGTGACCTGAAGCCCTAAAAGCTCACTTTGCGCCCTGCTCTCATCACGAGGCAAAATTTCAAAGTCGTTTTTGGCCTCTTTTAGCCACTCTTCGATCAGCGCCCAGCCTGGCTCATTTGTGTCTATAAGCTCATCTAAAGCTCTCATTTTCTGTCCTTTTTATCAAATTTGGTGAAATTTAAAAGAAGAATTTGGCGAGTCGCCCCGCCAAATTTATATAGGTAGATTATTTTGCGTCCCAAGCTAGGATAGTGTTGCCCTCGGCATCGGTAGCCACGTCGCCCATGCCCATGATGTTGTAGCCGCAGTCTACGTAGTGAACTTCGCCTGTTACGCCGCTAGCTAGGTCGCTGAGCAGGTACATAGCGCTATTGCCGACGTCTTCTGTGGTGACGTTGCGTTTTAGTGGGCTATTTACTTCGTTGTAGCGTAAAATCATCCTAAAGTCGCCTATTCCGCTTGCGGCAAGCGTCTTGATAGGGCCTGCACTGATCGCATTTACGCGGATATTTTTAGCGCCAAGGTCGTGTGCTAGGTAGCGAACTGAGCTTTCAAGTGCCGCTTTGGCAACGCCCATGACGTTGTAGTGTGGCACAAATTTTGGTCCGCCAAGGTATGTAAGAGTTAGCACCGAACCACCCTCTTTTAGCACTGGCAAAATCGCGCGAGTAAGGCTTAACAGCGAATAAACACTAGTGCCCATCGCTATGTCAAATGCCTCTTTTGTGGTATTTACAAACTCGCCCTCAAGTGCCTCTTTTGGCGCGTAAGCCACCGCATGCACGACAAAATCGATCTCACCAAGGTCTTTTTTGATTTGGCTAGCAAGCCCATCTAAATGTGCTTGGTTATTTACGTCAAGCTCGTAGACAAATTTGCTACCAAACTCATCAGCGATCGGCTCTACGCGCTTTTTAAGAGCGTCGTTTAGGTATGTAAATGCCATCTGCGCACCTTGATCGTGACAAGCTTTTGCAATGCCGTAAGCTATTGACTTGGCGTTGGCAACACCGACGATCAGACCTTTTTTACCTTTTAAAATCATCATTTCTCCTTTTATTTTGTTTGACTTTTAAGCGATATTTAAATTTTAAACACAAACCAACAAGCGGATATATCGCTAGGTAAATTTAAATGTTTCGCAGTAAATTTCATCCCAAGACTAGGCAAATAGCCTGTCGCAGGGTGAAATTTGCAAGATCGTTTAAATTTATCAGCGAGATGCCGCGCTAATAAGCCCTAGAAAATTATTCGCATCCCAGCTGGCTGTGCCTACTAAAACCCCATCACAGCTTTTTATACCTGCGATATCAGCGATATTTGCTGCATTGACGCTTCCGCCGTAAAGTAGTGGCACGTTTGCCTTTGTCTTTAAAAAACTTAGCACCTCATCTATCTGCTCTATGCTAGCGCTTTTACCCGTTCCTATCGCCCAGATCGGCTCGTAGGCGATGACTAAATTTTTATAGCCAAGGTCGATGTTTTCAAGCTGGCGGCTTAAAAATTCTTTGGTCGCTCCGCTTTCATTTGTGCTTAAATTTTCGCCGATGCAGTAGATCACGTTCCAACCATTTTTTGCGGCAAAGTCAAATTTCGCTCGCAAAAACTCCTCGCTTTCATTTAAAATTTCACGCCTTTCAGAGTGGCCGATCAGCACATCTTTGATCTCAAATTCATCAAGCATCGCCTTGCCGATCTCGCCAGTAAATGCCCCACTCTCGCACGGGTAGAAATTCTGCGCCCCAAGCCTAAAAATATGCCTTTTTTCATCAAAGGCACTAGCTGGAGCAAATACGCTCACGTCGTCGTTTGCGCTTAAATTTTCGTCTAAAATTTTCGCGTACTCTCTAAAGCTTGCTCTCGTGTGGTTGCACTTTAAATTCGCTAGAAATTTCAAGACCTACTCCTCTTTTCTAAGCGGCTTTATGCCAGGCAACTCTTTGCCTTCTATTAGCTCCAAGCTAGCACCGCCGCCAGTTGAGATAAATGTCATCTCATCAGCGTCTCCTGCGCGCTCGACCACGTCAGCCGTATCACCACCACCAACGACGGTTGTTGCGTGAGTGTCGATGATAGCGTGGCTCATTTTGATGCTACCTTTACTAAATTTATCCATCTCAAAAACGCCCATAGGTCCGTTCCACCAGATGGTTTGCGCATCAGCGATGACCTCTTTAAATAGCCTAATCGACGCAGGTCCGATGTCAAGCCCCATCCAGCCATTTGGGATCTCTTGAGCTGGGACGTATTTCACGGCGCTTTCAGCTGAAAATGTCTGAGCAGCGACGACATCCACTGGCAGGTAAATTTTCACTCCTAGCTCTTTGCCTTTTTGTAAAATTTGCCTTGCATCTTCGATGAGCTCTTCTTCAAGGAGCGAATTTCCGATGTTTTCGCCAAGTGATTTTAAAAATGTAAATGCCATGCCGCCGCCAATTATGAGCTTATCGACGCGTGGCAGAAGGTTATGTAGGGCTTGAAGCTTGCCACTTACCTTTGAGCCACCCACGACTGCGACAAATGGACGAGATGGATGTTTTATCAAATTTTGAGCGAAATTTATCTCTTTTTGTAGTAAAAATCCAGCTGCCTTGTGCTTCTCATCATAAAATTTAGTGATCGCTTCAACCGATGCGTGAGCTCTGTGGCAAACGCCAAATGCATCATTGATGTAAAATTCGCCAAATTCTGAAAGCTCTTTTGCCAAAGTCTCATCGTTTTTGGTTTCGCCCTTTTCAAAGCGTAAATTTTCTATCATCAAAATTTCGCCTGGCTTTAGAGCCGCAGCCTTTGTCTTAGCGTCATTTCCGATCACATCTTCAGCAAATATCACCTCTCTATCAAGCAGCCTTGATAGCCTCTTAGCAACACCTTGAAGTGAAAATTTCTCTTCATAGCCATTTTTTGGACGGCCTAAGTGGCTAGCCAAAACCACGCTGCAGCCGTTATCTAGGCAGTAGCGGATAGTTGGTATCGCCGAGCGGATCCTGCGGTCATCAGTGATGTTTAAAAACTCATCCATAGGCACGTTAAAATCGCACCTTATAAAGACTTTTGCACCATTAAGCTCAAGGTCGTTGATCGATAAAATATCACTCATTTTTCACCCTTTAAATTTACTTTGTAGCCACGATCTTAGCAAGATCAACAAGCCTTGTTGAGTAGCCCCACTCGTTGTCGTACCATGCAAAAACCTTCACCATATCATCAGCGATGACCTGCGTAGTGTCGCTCGCTACGATGCTGCTAAAGGTGCTTGTGCAAAAGTCGCTGCTAACTCTGTAGTCGTCATCAACAAATAAAATTCCCTTTAAATTTGACTCCGCAGCCGCTCTAAATGCCTCGTTTATCTCCTCTTTGCTAGCTGGTCTTTTTAAAACCGCTGTTAGATCGACCATTGATACGTTTGCCACTGGCACGCGGACCGCTTGGCCGTGTAGTTTGCCGCTTAGCTCGGGGAGCACTTTAGCGATCGCTTTTGCAGCTCCGGTGGTCGTAGGTCCGATATTTAGCGCTGCTGCACGTGAGCGGCGGAAGTCTTTAGCTTTTACATCAACTAGGCTCTGACCATTTGTATATGCGTGGATCGTAGTCATGAGCCCTTTTACAATGCCAAATTTATCATTTAGCACCTTTGCCACTGGAGCTAGGCCGTTTGTGGTGCAGCTTGCGTTTGAGACGATCGCTTCGCCTGCGTATTTATCGTCATTTACGCCAACTACAAATGTCGCTGTATCATCTTTTGCCGGAGCACTCATGACGACTTTTCTGACGCCACGAGCAAGATATGGCTCACACTTTTCAGTAGTTAAAAACTTGCCAGTGCACTCTAAAACCACGTCTGTGCCGTAGTCTGCGTAGCTAAGCTCGTTTAGATCTCTTGTAGAAAAAACTCTTATCTTTTTGCCATTTACTTCTATAAAATCGTCGCTTATCACCTTAACGTCTTGCTTAAATTCGCCATGCACGCTGTCGTATTTGAGCAAATACCTCGTCATATCCCTTGTTGCGGTGTCGTTAATAGCGACAAGCTCAACATCATCACGCTCTAAAATAATACGAGCAGCACACCTACCGATACGCCCAAAGCCGTTTATTGCTACTTTAACTGACATCTTAGCTCCTTTTGATATAATTACGCCTAATTCTACAAAAAAGAATTTTAAAACAAATATAAACAAGGCACTTTAATAGATGAAGTTAGCACTTTTTGGCGGGAGCTTTGACCCGGTTCATTTAGGACACGATAGCATTGTGAAAATGGCACTAAGCAGCCTTGACATCGACAAGCTCATCATCATGCCAACTTTTATAAGTCCCTTTAAGAGCGAATTTTCAGCTCCGCCAGAGCTTCGCCTAAAGTGGATAAGAGAAATTTGGGGCGGCCTAGAGAAGGTCGAGATCTCAGACTATGAGATAAATTTAGCCCGCCCAGTGCCTACCATAGAGACGGTTAAGTATTTGTATGAGAAATTCAAGATAGAGAAATTTTATCTCATAATAGGCGCGGACCACCTAGCCACGCTTGATAAGTGGCATGGCTATGAGGAGCTAAAAAATTTAGTGCAGTTTGTGATCGCTAAGCGCAATCACATAGAAATTCCGCGAAATTTACAAAAAATGGACGTGCACGTGGATGTTAGCTCGTCGCAGATCAGGCACCAAAAGGGGCTTGATGAGCTGCCTAGCGAGATAAAAGATGAAATTATAAATTTTTACCAAGGATTAAAGATGCAAGAGAAATCGATGCAAGAGCGCACCGAAAGTATAGTTAAGGTTTTAGACGCAAAAAAGGCTGAAGAGATACAAGTGTTTGATATGAGCGGGGATGATTATTTCGTAAAGGCCGTAGTTATCGCTACTACACTTGGCGAGAGGCACGCTTACTCGCTGGCTGAGGATCTAAAAGAGGAGCTTAAGCCTCTTGGGGAGAAATTTATAGGCACTGAGAGCTCGCCTGATTGGATCGTGATGGACCTTGGCGACATTTTGATACACCTTTTAAGCCCAGCTTACAGAGCAAAATACAACATCGAAGAGTTTTTGCAAAAACTAAAAACTAGCAAAGAGTCTTAACAAAGACAAGCGATGAGCAAATAAGCCATAAAAATATAAAAAATGCTAGCAAAAATGGCTTTTTGCCCGTCGCTTTAAATATACTCCTATCTATCCCAAAACCCAAAGCACACATCGCAACGCAAAGGCAAATGCTAGCGGCTAGCTTTAAAATTTGCACCAAATTTTCAGGGAAAAATGGTAAAGACCTAACGCAGATCGCCACCAGGAAAAATAGCGCAAACCATGGTATGCTCTTTAGTTTTGAGCCATCGCTATTTTGGCTTAAATTTAAGAAATTTAGCAAAAACAAAAATGGCACAAGCATGATGACGCGAAGCATTTTTATGATGACGGCGGTGCTGCTAGCTGTGCTATCAAATGCCGCTGAGGCTGCCACTACATGGGCTACCTCGTGAAGTGAGCCGCCGATAAAAAAGCCAGTTTGGTGTGGCGTGAGAGCTAGAAATTTAGCGATAAATGGGTAGATAAACATGCCAATCGTCCCAAAGAGCACCACCGTGCAAATGGCGATAGCAAGCTTGTTTGCGTCTGCTTTTATCTCATTTTGAGTAGCCATGACAGCAGCTGCGCCGCATATACTTGCCCCTGAGCCAATGAGCACGGCGCTATCCTTGCTAAGTCCCAAGGCTTTAGCGGTAAAAAGCGCAAAACAAAAGGTCGCAAAGACCATAAAAGCTGCGTATATCACGCCAATGGTGCCGACACTTGCGATCTCGCTAAGGCTTATGTTAAAGCCAAAAAGTATGATGCCTAGCCTTAAAATTTGCTTCCCAGCGATCGCTACGACGCCACTACTTTTTAAAATTTGAGTTTGTTTGGTGAAAAGATTTGCAAAAATGGCGCCTAAAATGATAGAGATGATGAGCGGGCTGGTGTGAAATTTAGCCAAGACCGTGTTTGAGAGCGCAAAAGAAATGGCACAGATCAGCGCCAAAACAAGCACAGCAAGAAATTTATGAGACATATTTTAACCTTAACTCTTTTTTTAAAAATGCAATTAGCACGTTTGGGTATAATTAGACGAATTTTATAATGCAAATTTAAAATAAAGATAAAGGGATATGCCTATGATCATCCTTGGCGAAAAATATACTTTCACCAAACTCGAGCTAGAGAAGCTTAGGAAGAAATTTGGCCAGGTAAATTTTCTATCCCACGAAAATAGCGACGCTAAAGCTTTGAGAAGCGCACTGGAAAATCTCATAAAATCAGGCGATCAAAGGCTGATCGTGCTAAATACCCAAAAGCCCGTTGATAGCAAACTGGTGAGATTTCTCACGCTTTTGCAGTTTAAGACGAAGTATAAAAAGATCAAATTTCTAAATGTGGAGAGCTTTTTAGAAATTTACTTGCAAAAGTGCTATATCCCAGAAAATGGCGAAAATTTAAACTTTTTAAACGATATCAAGCCTTACAATGCCTTTGAATACGCCTTAAAACGCGTGATCGACTATGCAAGCTGTTCACTGCTTCTTGTGATACTTTTTGTGCTTAAATTTTACGTAAAGAAAAAGATAGACGAGCAGTCTCCTGGCAGCCTTTACTTCTTGCAAAACAGGGTTGGCCTGGATACTAAAATATTTAAGTGCTATAAATTTAGAACAATGCATGAAAACTCAGAACACAACCCATCAAAATATAAAAATGGCTTATTTAGTGCGTCGTTTATATTAAAAATAAATCTAAGAGTACCATCTCAAAGTTCGTAAAATTTTTGAGATAATTTTATTTAAAACGGTTAAAGAAAAAGCATCTTTAAAAGACATATCTCTTAAAATTCTTAGAATTTCTCTTGTATTCATATCCTTCAAAGAAAATAAAATTTCTTTTATATCCATTATGGCCTTTGCTTCATCTAGCCTTTTTAATATATCCTTCTCACTATACATATTCTTTAATTTTTTTAATACAACTTTCACCTCTTTGATGTTATCAAGGCGTTTTGTATTGGAGATACTATTTGCATTAGAAGCCCTATAATATGCAAGTGGCTCATCTATATAGCATGCCTTTTCGTTTTTTAAAAGCCTAATAAAAAGATCATAATCTCCTGGAAAATTTAAGCTTGAGTCAAACTTATCTTCAATATTATCATATGCTTTCTTGGAAATCATAACTGTTAAAATTCCGATAGAATAATTAGCTATTTGGTGTTTAAAAATATATCCCGATGGCTGAGTTTTAACAAATAATTTCTTATTTTTATTTTGACCCATAATATAAAAGTTAGTGTAGCAAAGCCCAAAATCACTATTATGCATTAATAAAATTTGCTTTTCCAACTTATCATTTTTCCATAAGTCATCACAATCTAAAAATGCAATGAAATCACCTTTGGCTTCTTTGACAGCATAGTTTCTAGCACCATAAAGTGGAGCAAACTTTGGAGCATAGAAATATTTTATTCTACTATCATTATATGATTTTGCAATACTTGCACTATTATCGGTTGATTGATTATCCCAAAAAATTAATTCCCAATTTTTATACGTTTGGTTTATTACGCTCTCAATACTTTCTCTTAAGAATTCATCACTATTAAAACAATTCATAATCACCGAAACTAGTGGTTTATCTTGCATAAAATGTCCTTATCTTATTTACAATAAATTTTATATCGTCCATTTCCAAGTCAAAATGACACGGAAGCGTTAAAATTTCATTATATATTTTTTCGCTTTTTGGCAATGAATAACTGGTATTAAATTTTGTTAGAAGATGATTTGGCTTATAGTGAATACCTGTTTCTATGCCATTCTCTAGTAAAAAATTTCGCAATCCATCTCTATTTTTTGCCTTTATAACAAAAACATATGGAGTAACATCATCAAAATCAAATTTTAAATAATCAACTTCATCTACATCTTTAAGCAAATCCACATATAGTCTGGCTAGCTCTTTTCTTTTGGATATGAAGCCATTAATTCTCGAAAGTTGAGCTATTCCAATTGCAGCCATAATATTGCTCATGTGATATCTAAAACCTTGAAGCTTCACATCAAAATCCCAGCTTCTTTGACCTAAGTACCTTTTTTCACTATCTTTTTCAACCCCAAGAAGCCTCATATCTCTAACTTTTTGTATAAATTTTAAATCACTAGATAAAATGGCTCCACCTTCACCGCAAGTAATATTTTTTACCCCATCAAAACTAAAACAAATTATATCTCCACTGCTACCAACTTTCTTACCATTCCTAAGACAGCCAAATCCTTGAGCAGCATCTTCGATAACCCTTAGCCCAAACTCATTTGCAATTTCATAAATACTTTCCATACCCTTAGATGAGCTGGCATAATGCACTGGCATAATGGCTCTAGTTTTTTTAGTAATTCTTCTTTTAATATCATCTTTATCGATAAAAATCGTGTCTGGATCTATATCACAAGGAATAGGTCTTAACCCCAAGGCAGAAACAGCCTGAAATGACGCAACATAAGTAATAGTTGGAACTAAAATTTCATCGCTTTCGTTAAAATCAAGCGCTGCAAGGGCCAAATGAAGAGCAGAGGTTCCAGTGTTTACACATACTACTTCCATATCGGTAGCTAAATACTCTTTAATAGCAATTTCAAATTGCATAACATTTTTGCCCATACCAAGATACTCTTCATCAAGCACCTTTAAAACGGCCTGTTTTTCTATATCACCAATTGAAGATTTCGAAAGTCTAATCTTTCTCATTTTTAATCCTAATCCAATATGATCCATGTTTATGCGCGCCACAAGTTATATTTTTAAAACCAACTTTTTTAAGAAGCATGATATGTTCATCAATATTTCTTAAGTATCCCCAAAACTGACCCTTATTATATAATCCAAGTAGTGATAAAACAGTTTTTACAATCTCTTTTATACTTGCAACAAATCCTTCTGCTGGCATGATAACCTCAGCTAAATAGAATTCTTTAAATCCATATTCATAAATACTTTTTAAAAAATTAGTATACTCTTCATTATTAAAAACATAGTCTATAGTGCTACAATAACCAAATTCATATTTTTTCTCATCTTTGACACATTCTGGGAAAAAGCCTATCACGGTTTTACACCCCCCCCCATTTGTCAACCACTTAAAATTATTAGAAGGCTCTATTGCTAATATATTTTTATCACTATTTTTAATTATAAAATTTTCAACAAAACCGTTACCGCAACCTATAGACAGAATATCCTTATAATTTTTCGAAAAGGTTATAATATCTCTTGCAATATTTGTTTTACGTTCAATATAATCTTTTGAAAGGTCATTATATGAATTAAATTTTTTATAAAATAGCTCATAAAATTTTTTATAAAACTCATCATCTGCAATTTTTTTAGAATTAAGCTTAGTAAATTCACTAAATTTTATACCAAACCACTTCTTTTGATATATTTTTTTCACTTAAAGCCTTTAAAAATTATATTTAATGTTATTAATGTCCATGCTAATAGACTCGTTAGGATCATGCTCTATGCTTGCAATATTTAAAAGCATATTATTCTTTCCGAGACCACAAAAAGCCATCCATAACCCGTTTTTTATAGTCAGTCTTTGATAATTTTTATGAGATAAATTTACACTTAAGAATTCTTTTTTTATATCATCATAAATTACAAATTTAATCTCTCCCAAACAGACTACAATATTAAGCACCATTTGATTGTGTTTCTTCCAGCCTTTTATCTCTTTTTCGTTTATAGTTGAAAAATACGCCTCTCCAAAGCCACAAAAACCATAATCACTTTGTTTCATTGCATGAAAAATGTCACCCTTTGGATTATAAATTTGTTTTAATGGTGTTAAAATCACTCCGTCCATGATAACGCTCTATTTTTTGCAATATTTTCATATTCTATTATTTGTTCTGTTGTCTTTTTAAACATATCTGAGTTTTTTTTATAAAAGTCATAATACCACTGCGAGGTAAACTCAATTGTTTCTTTATACTCTAAGCTTGCATGCCATTTAAGATAGTGCAACGCCTTGTCGCAATTTAGCTTTAGTAATTTAGCTTCGTCAAAAATTATTTCATCTACAACATTATATATATTTTTTAAACTCCAAATTTTACCAAGATCCACCAATAATTCTGCCACACTGTGATTTTGTTCAGCTCTTGGACCAAAGTTAAAACATTCGCGATTTAAACTATCGTCCAAAGATAGCGCCATAGCCAAATTTAAATAACCACTAAGTGGTTCAAGAACATGTTGCCATGGTCTTGTAGATTTTGGAGATCTGATATTTACAGCCTTGTTTTTACTCCATGCCATCATACTATCCACTACGATTCTATCTTTAGCCCAATCCCCGCCACCAATTACATTTCCTGCTCTTGCTACACCTATCCTTATATTTTTAATCTCTTTAAAAAATGAGTTACAATAGGATTTAATAATAAGCTCTGCTGCACCCTTAGACCCACTATAAATGTCTTTTCCGCCAAGTGCATCATTTTCTCTATATCCCCAAACTTGTTCGATATTGTCATAAGCTTTATCGCTTGTTATAATTATAGCCGTGCATTCATGCTCTGCTTTTCTCAATATCTCTAAAATATTTGTAGTGCCCATAACATTTGAAGTTATAGTTTCTATTGGATCTTTATATGAAACAGAGACTATTGGTTGAGCTGCCAGATGAAAGACAAAATCTGGTTTTTCATTAAGAAAAATTTCTTCTATAATATCCAAGTTACGAATATCAGCTCTGTAATCTTTTTTGATCTTATCTTTTAAATTTAGTAAAACAAACATGGATGGATTTGTTGGAATATCCTTTGAAATTCCAACAACTTCTGCACCTAATTTTAAGAGCCATGTGCTAAGCCAACTACCTTTAAAGCCAGTATGTCCGGTAATTAAAACTTTTTTATTTTTAAAAACATTTTTGAACATTTTTTATTCCCAAATTTTCCACTCTGCTTTATTTTCTTGCCACATTTCATTTAGTTTATTTTTATCTCTTAGTGTATCCATTGGCATCCAAAAACCATGATGTTTGTAAGTAAATATCTCCCCATCTTGAGCAAGTCTCATAAGTGGCTCTTGCTCAAAAACAGTACTTTCATCGTCATCTATATAATCAAACACTTCCGGCTCACAAACAAAAAAACCTGCATTTATCCAGCTGCCATCGCCTTTTGGCTTTTCTTTAAATTGTAGTACTTGATCTTGATCTGAAATTTCTAAAGCGCCAAATCTTCCATCTGGCTGCGCTGAAGTCATTGTTACTATTTTTTTATGGGATGAGTGAAATTTTAAAAGGTCGTCTATTTTTATATTAGCTACACCATCTCCATATGTCAGCATAAAAGCATCATCTCCTACGATTTTTCTAGCTTTTTTGATTCTGGCACCAGTCATACTATGCAAGCCAGTGTCTAGCAAAGTAACTCTCCATGGTTCGCTAGTGTTATTTAATATCTCCATTTTACCACTGGCTATGTCAATAGTTATATCGCTTCTATGTAAAAAATAATTTGCAAAAAACTCTTTTATATAGTAGCCCTTATAGCCCAATAAAATTACAAAATCATTAAACCCGTAGTGGCTATAAATTTTCATAATATGCCAAAGGATAGGCTTACCACCAATTTCAACCATAGGTTTTGGTCTAATATCCGTCTCTTCACTTAGTCTAGTCCCAAACCCACCAGCAAGTAACAAAACTTTCATAAATAAATTCCTTTTCTAATTACATGTTTATTAAATTATTCGCCTCATTGTACCAAACATAATTTTTTTTTGGGACTCTCCAATCTTTACCATACGTCATTTCTAAACATTTTTCAGAATCTATTGGAACAGGAACAACTTCATCTAAAAAAACAATGT
The DNA here is from genome assembly GCF_902460715.1 of Campylobacter concisus. Lineage (GTDB taxonomy): Bacteria > Campylobacterota > Campylobacteria > Campylobacterales > Campylobacteraceae > Campylobacter_A > Campylobacter_A concisus_AK. Next base: position 809,836 of record NZ_CABPUX010000001.1, read on the forward strand.
TTTTAAATTTCATTAAATTTATATCATAGCTATATCCAGTATAGTAAAAGCTTTTTATAGCATTTTCATAGATTTTTTTTCTAGTATTTTTTTTGATGAATGGCTTTATTAACTTTGTTACTTTTATTAATAAAAATTTTAGTAAATCTTTTATGTTTTTAATCTCAAGGTCAATAACAATATTATTATCAAGTGAATGCATAATCATTGCGATAAAATTTAAGAATTTATTTTTTAGATTTGTTTTTTTGGGAACGACCCATCTAACTGAAGCAACATTATCTTTTACATCATAAAAACTAATATCTACTTTTTTAGAACCGTTTGTAAAATGCAAACAATCCATCTCACCTAGAATAATTTCTTGTTTAAAACCACTATCTTTAAAAAGTTTTTCTATGTCTTCCGTTTTTACTTTTTTTTTCCAAACAGCGAAATCTATATCATGATCCCATGGTAAAATCATATTATCTCTTATTATGCCCAATAAAGTACCATGACAAACCCAATACTCACACTTAAAACTACGTAGAAGCTGATTTACTTTTTTAAATAAAATTTCATCTTCACCATATGAATAATCATTTTTCAAGTATTATCCTCATCAAAACAGGATTATCATTCTTATAAATGGATAAGTTATTTTTTTCTGTAAAATATCTTAACTTAAAGCCAAGCTTCAAGACATGTTTCAAAAAAACATCCGAATTAATAAATCGTCTATTATGATCGGTAAAGAATGTATCGTCTCCCATGTTGCGTCCAATACCACATAATGGATCTTTTGTTGTTCTTACCTCTATACAAAATAACCCATTTTGCCTAAGGCTATCATATGCTTTTTTTACTATTTCTTCTTCTTCTGTCTTTGTAATGGCATGCATCGTAAATCTAGAATAAAATACATCTATATCACCATACTTAGAATAATCATCGGTTACAAAATTCGCTACTTTAATAGTTAAATTATCTTTTAAAGAATCGTCTTCCTTGCTTTCTATTACAATATCGCTTTGATCAATTGCTATAACATTATGCTTTTTAGCAGCGAAAAAAATAGAATCTCTACAATTTCCAGAACCTAATTCAATAATATTTAACTTTTTATCTTTGAAAAATTCTTCTTGACAAAAACTAGCAAAAGTACTTTGTTGTTTTATAACACTATCTCCAGTATGTTGCTTATAAAATTCATCCCAATAACTCTTATCCATACTTTTTATCCTTTTAATTTTATATAAACAAATCCCACTATCTTCTTTAAAAGCATTTTCACGTCTTCTGGCTTTATAGCAAAAACCTGTGGAAAAATGATTGTTCCTATTATACATAAACAAATATAAAAAATGCCACAAGCAATGAAATTTATAACGATACTATCGAAAATAGCTATATATTCTGATAAAATACCAAATAATACAAAAAACAAAAGTGAATAAATTTGATGTTTAATAAAAAATAATATCTTTATGTTTAAGTCTTTGGTGGCAAAAAAAAGCATTACATTTGTACTTATTGCTTGTAGTAATACCATCTTAACTACTAAACCTGTTGCACCTAAATTTAAAAAATATATCATTATTACACTAATCATAGATCCAATAGGCATAAAAAACAAAGCTATATTTCTATTTAATTTTGTTTGCAAAGTAGCATGACAGTAACCTCCTATTATCTGACCATAAGTTTGATGAAGTGGATAAAAAGCCATCAAAGACAATGCCAACCAGGCACCTTTAAAGTCATCATTTATAAAAATAGCAAGTATTGCATTAGAATGAAAAGATACAAAAACGCTAAAGAAAGTAGCTATAGAGTAAAGCATAGGCACATACCTTACAATTAAAAATCTCAATCTCTCATAATTTTTTACTGCATATTCTTTAGAAAACTCCCTTATAATAATCTGAGTCATTGAACTAGTAAATATAAGTGCAACAGAAACAAGACCATATACAAGACCATAAAATCCACTTTGAATACTCCCTGATACTTTTTGCAAAAGCCAAACATCAAAGACTGTTGCACAAGTAGTAACAATAGTATAAAAAAACAGCGGGTGGCAAAAAGAATAAAATTCCTTAAAAATATCTTTTAACTCTTTTAAATTTAAGCCACATATATCTTTAAAAATTCTCATTTTATAAAAAAATAAAATGAGGATAAAAATAAATGAAATATAAAAAATAAAATTATATAAATAATATAATTTTAAATCGAATGCAAGTTCATATACAAAAAAAATAAGCAATAAAAGCATTGAAATTTTATGAACTATCTTAATAAATTCAACACTAATAGTAATAGCATACGCATCTGAAATTTTAACAAAAACTTGGCTTAGCCACAAAAGAAAAGAGTATAAAAAACCTATCAATATAAAGTTTTGAGGCACATTTGGCATAAAATGCTCATTCAGTTCTAATGAATTTAGCGCACAAATAAAAAGGATAGAAAAAATAAATATACATAATATGTAAATAGAATAAAATACAAACAACGATTTTCTAGAATTATTTGCACTGAGCTTTACAAAAAAAGCACTTGAAGTGCCAATATCTAAAAAGCCCATCATTTGATTAAAAAAATTTTGTAAATACATGAAAAGACCATATGACGTTGGCCCTAAAGCTTTTGGAACAATAAAAACTATTGCCATATTAACAAATGCACTAATTATATTTGAAAAAAGCTTAGCTAGATATCTTTTTTTTAAACTTTGTTCGTGCATCTGCTCTCCAAAAGCATATCAAACTCTTTAATCCACTCTTCTACCCAGTTTGATGATGTTCTAAAATATTTATGCAAAAATAAATTTTTAGCATTTTGAACTTCTTTGGTATTCCACCATATCTCTATTTTTTCATAATTCTTATTTATAAAGTCAGCACATTCTTCGGCACCTATGAATAAAATTTTGGCCTCTATAAGATCACTGATATATGGTTTCACTTCTTCCCTAAACGAGTACACTCCTTTGGCAATGAAAATAAGTGTTGGTTTATTTAAAGATAATGATTCAAGATAGCCTGTGTGCATATGATCAAACACATTGAGTCTTGATGAAGATATTTGTTTATAATAATTTGTTTTTGTATCAAAAAATAACTTTTTCCCACACTCTAAAAGTCTATTTTTAACATTCCACCCATAATCTCCATGATAGGTTCTAATATTCAATAAGCTATCATATTTTAATTTATTCAAAAAAACTTTTGTATTTTCAATATATTGCAACATTTTAGCACCATCTTCTATATATGCAATGCAATGTAAATATCTCGGCATGCAAGTCATTACTAAAACTATCTTATTATTGTGACCCAGTCTTGGCAGCGACTGCTGCGGTAAAATACCGCAAGATGCTCCCTGTTTTTTCCAACCATATGTATAGTAAATATCACAAAATTTACTTTCTATTTCTTCTTGAATATCTATTTTATCTATACCAAAATCACCTCCATGCTGTCCATATGCCACTACAATATCTTTTCTATATTTAGCACAAAAAAATCTAAAAAATTCGTTATGATACAATGCATTCGCGCTATATACTACTTTAGGGGGTTGTAGCTTTAACCCATCTATCTTTTTGTCAAAATCTTTATAAGCCTCTAAATATATAATGGGAAAATTTTGTATAAAAGAATAAAATAAAAAATTCTTAAACTCGTCTGTAAAATTAACATTGCGAAAAAGCTCTTTTCTAATGCTTAAATTTGGTTGCACATCCATAGAAATAGGATAGTTCATATTGTCAAAAACTATCCTAAATTTAGAATAAATAAACAATTTTAGACAATGCCTAATAGCATGAAATTTAAAATATGGACTTACTATTACTACTTTTTTGTTAAAATTTAGTCTATTCAAAACACTAGAAACTACTCCTAATGCCTTTTTAATTAGTGGTTTTTTATTACCAATTTCTATTTTTGTTTGTATTCTTGGATGATTTATACTTATTACATTACTCTTTAAATTTAAAAATTTAACAACTTGCGAATAAAGCTGAAGATTAAAATAATCATCACTATGTGCATGCTCAAAAAAATCATTTGTAGTCGCAGTAAAATTAAAATCATCTTCGCTCAAAATATTTGTATATAAATCTTTATGTTCCATATATACCATTTTAATATGCATATATCTATCATAAATCGTTAATATATAATATTGTAGCCATGGCAATAATAGACTTTGCCAATATTTTATTGAATAATTTACACCATGATAATCATTGAGCAACTCAGCAAGTTTTTCAATAATCTCTTCAAAAATATCAATGCAATATTTTAAAGCACGATCAATCTCTCCCTTATCGCTCCAAATATATTTAAAAATCTGATAATTTAATTTCTCGTAGTATTTTTTTTTATCAAAAAGTCTGCAATGTTCTCCTAAAAACAATAGATTATCTGCACTAGCATCCCATGTATCCTCTAAAGCAGTTGTACACAAAAAAACACTCTTATTACTCATCATCAAATCTCATCTTGATAAAATGGGCGGGAACCCCCCCCCATATACTATACTCAATATCTATACTTTTCGTAACTACAGAATTTGATGCTATTATAACCCCTTTTGCTATCTCCACCTTTCTAGCACCAGAGTTTATGACGCTTCCAAAGCCTATCCACACATCATCATTAATAATAAGTTCATTTGTTTCATTTTTTTGTAGATTCATGGGTATATATCTATCTTTAAAACCATGATTTGATGTCATTATATTGCAATTTGAAGCTATCATTACATCATTTCCTATCTTCAAATTCGATAGAGATTGAATTATGCAATTTCCGTTTATACTAACATTATCACCTATACTCAAATTTTTAGGATAATAAAAAAATGTTCCAGTATGTGCTCTAAAATTTTTACCTAACTTTCTAGCAAAAATTTTAACATATATCCATCTTAATTTATCTCCAATAATTGTTGGAGATAATGCAATTATCTCCAATATAAAGTTACAATATAAAAATATAAGTATTTTTTTAAAAATTTTTATCACTCACCAATCCTTTGACAAATAGAACAATTTCTTAAGCTATCATTCAATATACCTTGTCTAATATTATTCATTTTTTTACTATTGAATGCATCTTTTATAGAAATAATCTTTATGTTGCCTATTGGTATGTTTCTACCAAAAAAATTACAACAAGGCAATATATCACCATTCGACAAAACAGCCACTCTAGCAAATGGTGAAAAACAGTTCCATTTCTTGTGCACTGAAAAGTCAAATTCGCCATTAATATCTATATTGTAATTGTCAAAAATCTGTATATCTATAAAGTCTACTTTATCTCTCCAAAATTCTATAAATTTCATCTTTTCATCTCTATTCTTTTTCATATCTACAAAAGAAACTCTAGTTATTGGGAGTATACTTTTTCTAAGAGATCTTTCCTCTAAAAATTTTTCTAATGCGCTTTTAACTAAAGACATGCCTTTGCCTCTAATGTCATTGTATGTATTTTCATAAAAAGCATCTAGCGATACAAAAAGATTAACTAGCCCACTATCAAAAATATCATCTATATATCTTTCTAGCATTAACCCATTTGTAATAATCCTTGTATCTACAATACCATTATCAGTTGCATATTTAATCATTTTAAAAACGTCTTTATTTAATAGTGGCTCAGCAAAAGCACCAAGATTTATAGACCTTAAACCATTATTTTTTCCTTCATCAATAGCTTTCTTAAATAAATCAAAACTTAATTTGGAATTTGTATTTACTTTATAATTTATATTTGGATGTTTTTTGGTATTTCTTGGACACATTATACAAGACTGGTTACAACTATCTTGCATTTCAAAATCTATATGTAATGGAAAATCTGGAAAGTTATTATAACTAATACTATTCCATTCCTTCCTGTAACTAATATATTTTTCACCTAGTTCATTACTTAAAATATTATTTAAGTCTTTTTCTGTGTATCTTGAAATATTATCTTGCATTCTACTCCACCATATTCCATTTTAAAACATCATCTTCACTTATATTACAAAACGCTCTTCTACCTACAATATCATCTATAAATTTAGGACTTATCCCCATTGCTGGTCTTTTAAAGGTGAGATCATCTCTTTTTATAATATCACCTTTTTTAATATCTTTTGATGCTACCAAGCTTCTTCTAGCATTATCTCTAGCTAGTTTTTCATCATCAAGCGCACTAACTTCAAATTTTCCTAAAATTTTAAAAGTTTCTTCTATATCTTTTTTAAATTTAGTTAAATCATTTTTATCCATTGCGTGATAATGATCATTTCCAGTCAAGGTCTTATCATGAGTAAAATGCTTTTCAATAATAGTAGCCCCAAGCAAAATTGCGTTTTTACAAACTTGCATATCTTTTGGCAATGTATGATCACTATAGCCTATAATTTTATCAGGAAATGCTCTTTTTAGCCCAAGTATCATGCCTAAATTTGCATTTTCATCAGGAGTTGGATAATTTAGCACACAATGAAGTAGAGCCAAAGTATTGCCTGCTCTTTCTATCCAGCTAACCGACTCTTGTATTTCGTATAAAAAACTAGCGCCAGTGGATAGTATTATTGGTTTCTTAAAGTTGCATATAAATTCTATAAAAGGCTTATTTGTTATGTCGCTAGATGAAATTTTAAAAACATCCATCAGATCATTTAAAAATTTAGCGCTCTCAATATCAAATGGGGTGCTAAGAAATTCTATACCAACTTTATCACAATGGCTTTTAAGCTCTTCCATCTCTTTTTTCCAGAATTTATCATGTTTGCAAAAAAGTTCATATTGGCTTGCAATAGGCTCCTTTGTAGTATCCCAATAAGCAGGAGAATTTTTGGAAGCTATTGTATTTGCTTTATATGTTTGAAATTTAATCGCATCAGCACCACCTTCACATGCTTCTTCAATCAGTCTTTTTGCAATTTGCATACTTCCTTCATGATTAACACCAGCTTCAGCTATTATAAAAGGCTTATATAGCTTTGGTTCATAGGGATTTATGCTATTCATAAAATCTATAAGTTTCACTTTATTCTCCAAAAATTTTAACTAGCTCTAAAGAATTAACATTAATATCAAAATCTTTCATTACTAACTTATAATAGTCATCAAGCGTATCTATATCAAATTTTAGATCAGGTCTTTTCAAATTTTCATCATTAGGATCAAATGTTTTTATTATATACTTTTCTTGATTGTCCCAGATATATGACAACGCATGTTCTTTATGCTCAATCAATGTAACTTTATGAAAAATATCAAAAAAAAGCTCCGAAGATATTATTTCTGCACCAAGACCATCTGGGTATAAATTACCTCTTGGTATATGATTGTAAGCGTAGTCACAATTATTATTTTTATAAAATTTGATTAGATTATCTATCTCTGCTGGATCTATCAGTGGATTATCTGCACAGATTCTAACAAAATGTGTAGATAGGGTACCCTTGAGAGCATCATAAAATCTTTTTAAAACATTATTTTCATCACCCCTAAAAATTTTTACATCTAAGCCTTTTAGATATTTTTCTAAAATATCATTTTCCTTAGTATCAGGTATAGCAACGATAATCTCATCTAAAGACGATCTTTGAACTCTCTTTACAACCCATTCTATTACTGGGTGTCTATTTAAATTTAACATCATCTTACATGGTAATCTTTTAGATCCTATTCTAGCTTGAATAACACCAGTTGTTTTCATAGCAGCTCCAAGATTTTAGAAATAACTTTATTCTTGTTGGATCTAAAATCATATTTTTTGATATTATTAAATAAAAGCTCCCTATAATCTATATCTTCAACTAATTTTTTAAATTTTTCTTCTAGTTTTATGGCTGTTTTTTTATCAAAAACACCAATGTTAATAAATCCGTTTTGAAGGGATGTGAATGTATGAGTAGCCTCTCTCTCATGATGAGATATAACAATAGTTGGAATATGCATATCTGCTAGTTCATACGCAGTTCTACCATTTGATGAAATAGCAATCTGACACTCTTCCATTATTTTTGACATAGCAACACTATTAATAAATAAAAAAATATTTTTATATTTACAATTTGCAATAAAATCCTTCAACTCTTCTTCGTAAGCATATGCACTTCCACAAACTATATTTATTTTTATTTCAAATTCTATACATGTTTTCAATATAGACTTTAATGCCACTAGTGTTAAATTATTTGGATCACTACCACCAAAAGACAATAAAATACTATTTACATTTTTAAAATTATCATTTCGTTTTGCATCATCAAATTCATCTCTTAATAGTGTATATTTATGCCCCCAAAAATAGTTTTTTCCATCTTTTTGTGGAATTTCAAATAATTCATTAAACACCAAATCAACATATCGTGAACTTTCGCTTATATCTTCAAAACTTACAATTTTTATATTGGCATTCTTAAGACTATGAATATACATTTCATCATTATTAAGGCAATCATTTACAACAAGATCTGGCTTTAAATCAAGAATTGCTTTTAGCACATTACTTGACGAAAAAACTTTATGGTATTTAGAAGCAATATTATTGACAGCAAAATTATACTTTTCATCACAAACAAAAATTATCTCATGATCGTTTATTTCTTTTGCTATAGTTAACGACCTATAAATATGCCCCATTCCAATACAAGAATCACCTATAACATTAAACACTATACGTTTTCTTCTTAAAATTTTCTCACATACCCACCAATCTTGATAGCTTTCGATCTCTATACATTTTTCACTATCTAGAATATACGGCTTAAAATCTTTTAACACTAGGCTTTTTTTTGAAAATATATAAAACGCCTTTAACTCTCTATAAGAGATATCTCCTTTGATAGGTTTTAGCGTATCATTCTCCATAAAAAAAATATTTTTATTGTTAAATTTAACTGACATTAAAATTTTTAAACTGTCTCTTTTAAAAGTAGCATAAGCATCTTTTAAAATTTCACTATCAACAAGTGGGGTGTTTGCCCTATAAAGAAAAATATTATCTTCTTTATAGGGCTTTACAATGGAATATATTATTTCTAAAATATTCTCAGAATTTAAGCGCAGGTCTTTGTCTTTATAAAAATTAATACTATTTCTATCACATATTAAAGAAATTTCTTCAGAGTCGGTAACTACTAAAATCTTATTTGTGACATCCAGTGCTGTATTTATAGCTCTTTGAATAAGAGTCACTCCATTTAGCTTTCTAACTAATTGATCTGGAATAACAGCATTTTTTTTAATTGCAGGAATTACTAAAAGTAAATTATCCATTAAAGTCCTAATTTTACTGCTACTTCTTTTGTTGATTTTATCATATAAGAAAAATCATCATCACTAATCCAATGATGAAATGGGAAAGAGATCATGTTATCAAAAAAAGTATCAGAATTTGGGCAATTTGCGTTGCCAAATCCTAACTTTTTATATAAAGGATAACGGTTTAATGGACAATATTGAACAACGCATTTTATACCCTTTTCATATGCCAATCGCTCCATCATTTGATCTCTTTTGCCACCTTTAATATATGCAACCATCAGATGATAATTATGGCTTTTATTGTCAACTCTATGAAAAACAATATTTTTAAAATCATTTAAACTGTCTATAAATTCCACGGCTCTTTTTCGTTTAAATTCATTCATCTGATCAAGCCTATCAAGTAGTTTTGTTCCCAATGCGCATTCTACTTCACCTAAACAATAGTTATTTGGCATCAAATCTATACCATTTAAATTTGGGATATCAACATTACCCATTGCTGGTTTCCAGTATTCTTTTCTTTCTCCTTCAAAAGCACAATGTCCGTTATGTCTCAACATTGGAATTATATCGGCATATTTTTTTTCCTTAACTGCTATAATCCCACCTTCTCCAAGTGTTGTAATATTTTTATGTGAATGAAATGAAAAAATACTAAAATCACCAAAAGTTCCAGCTTTTTTACCATGCATTTCAGTCCCCATTGCTTGAGCAACATCTTCAATTAATAAAATATTATTTTCTTTTGCAAACTTAGCAATTTCTTCAATATCTGGGATCATAAAACCATAGAGATGAACGACAACGATTGCCTTAGTATTTTTCGTAACACATTTTTTTATACTTTTTAAATTCACAACTCTAGTACTCAAGTCTATATCACACCAAACAACCTTTGCCCCTTTTTTAATAAAAGGATAAACGCTAGAAGTAAAGGTATGAGACGGGGCAATAATTTCATCATTTTCTTTAAATAAGCAAAGCTGAGCAGCCAATTCAAGAGCCGCAGTAGCATTACAAACACTGAATGCAAAATCATTTCCATTATACTCACAAAATGCTTTCTCAAATTTATCCCTATATATCCCCTGAGTAAGCGGATCCGCATCTTGCATAGTTTCCAAAACAACATTCAACTCTTCTTTAGTATACTTGTGACCAGTCCCACTAAAATTTATTTTAAAATCCATAATATTGTCTCAACTTTCTATATTGCATACTCTATATAAAAATATTTATAGGAGTAAATATCATTAAAGCAAAATCAAAAATATTATTTTGACTTAGCAAAAACAATTACAGACTTTTGCACACTAAGGCTAATATGTTCCATAATTTCAAAATAACATCTTATATCATCCAATAATTCAGATTCGCTTTTGACAAATCCTATTGGATCATTTGGCAAATATAGACTTACCATAAAATAATCACTGACTTCAGATATCTCTTTTAGCAATTTTTTATAATTTGAAAAATAAGAAAAAGCCTCGCTTGAAAACACCAAGTCTAATTTACCCCCCCCCTCACAAATACCTCTTGCTAATATCAAATCAGAAAAAGCTCCTATATTATTTATGTCACACACAACAAAATCAATATCGTTAAACCTCTCTTTTGCAATATCTATGGCAGTTTGAGATATATCTATACCTAAACAAGTATTGTTTTTCTTCTTTAAAATATGTGTTAGAGCCCCTTTACCACAGCCAATATCTACTATAGTATTAAAATTATACTGATTTAAAATTTCTAAACATATCTTACGCTGTAATTGCCTACTATCATCTTGATGCCATGAATCAAATTTTTCAATAGACTCATGTGCATACATATTTTCAAAATCACCTATAAAAGTGCGCTTTTCTACATCAAAAACATACTTATGATACTTTGCCATTACATTTTCCTAAATATTTCTTTTGCTTTTTCAAAAGTCAAAATATTTTTAAATCGATCCCCTAAGGCATTATTTAATGGCTTTTCATGAATTATAGTTGATGCATAAAGCTTTTTGTATATATCTTCAGAAACACTACTGGCAATTCCTCTAGGGATACTAACATTTTGTTTTTTTGCCATCATCCAAAATTCTTCCAATTCATTTGGATAAAATTCATCCATTGCAGTCATTGCGATACAGTTTCCAATACAATGATGCGTATCAAAAACAACGCTAAGACCAGCAGAAAATGGATGAACTAATCCGACATAACTGTTTGCTATCGCACATCCACCAAGGTATGAAGCAACCATTAATTTTTCCCTATTTTCATCACTCATCATATCTTTACTTAAAAATATTTCTCTACATAAATTTATGGCTTGATGAGAAAAGGCATCACCTATCGCATTACGATAACTACCATTTAGTGATTCAATACAGTGTAAATAAGTATCCATTCCGGTATAAAAATACTGATCTCTTGGCACACTTTTTGTTAAATCAGGATCTAAAATAAGTTGGTCATATATGGTAAAATCACTATTCATTCCAAGCTTTAAACCATTTTCAGGATTTGTCATAACACAAGTTCTACTAGCTTCAGCTCCAGTGCCAGAAATTGTTGGTATACCTATCTTATAAATAGCTTGATTTTTTACTAAATCCCATCCCTGGTAGTCTTCGGCATTTCCTGGATTTTTTAATAAATTTGCAATTGCTTTTCCAGTGTCTAGAGTGCAACCACCACCCAATGATACAATTGCTTTTGGATTTATTTTATTTTTTACAAGCAAATTATCTCTTAAAAGATTAATACCTTTAGTTTTAGGCTCATCCTTTGTCTGAACAAAGAAAATTTCATCTTTATTTGTTATAGGCAAATTTTCTAAAATTTGATTGCCTTTAAAATATTCATCAATAAAATACACAACATAATTATCGCCTTCAGCTCTAGTATCTAAAATTGATTTCAGATTAGAAATCGATCCTTTGCCAAACATATACCTTAAAACATTTTTTGAATTATTCATGTTAATTACATCCTATCTTTAGCTGTGATTCCCATTATGTTAAATGCTGTTTTTATCGAGACAGCAACGACTGCAAAGACTTTTAACAAGCTATCTTCATTTTCATTTCCAACCACGCGGTTTTCATTATAAAATTTATGAAAGCTAGCAGCTAGCGACTTTAGATAGTCTGGTATCTTTTGAAGCTGCCTTGAAGCAAAAGCATCCTCTAAAATTTCAGGCAAGATTAGCGCTTCAAAAAGTAAATTTTTAGCATTTTCATCTAGGCACTCAAAGTCCGCGTTTATCACGTCACTAACGCTTTTTCCAGCCTTTGCAAAGATCTGATTTATCCTAGCGTGAGCGTAATTTATATAAAAAATAGGATTTGAACTATCCTCTTTTTTAAGCTCATCCACGTCAAATTCCAAACTGCTTGTGTTTGCCTTGCTTATAAAGATAAACCTAAGCGCCTCAGCACCGATATCGCTCACGATATCGCTCATCAGGACCGCATTGCCAGCGCGCTTACTCATCTTGTATGGCTTGCCCTCTTTTAGCAGACTAACCATCTGCATAAGTATCACTTCAAGCTTGTTTTCATCGTATCCAAGGAAATTTATCGCAGCCTTTAGCCTTGCGATATATCCGTGGTGATCCGCGCCCCAAATGTTTATATAGTGGTCAAAATTTTTCTCAAATTTAGCGTTATGATAGATGATATCGCCAGCTAAATATGTCGGTCTGCCATCATTTCTAACCACAACCCTATCGTTATCGTCGCCCAGTGTGGTAGAAGCGATATAAGTAGCGCCCTCTTTTTCATACATTTGATTTGAGCGTTTTAGCTTGTCTATGGTTGGCTCCATGCGGTCGTAAAGTGCTTTTTCACTAGCCCAGCTCTCTATAAAAATGCCAACATCAGCCAAGTCTTTTTTGATGATCTCAAGCACGATATCCTTGCCAAATTCGGCAAGCTCAAGGTTTCTGCTCTCGTCATAAAAAATTTCCTTGCCAAATTTCTCATTTGCAAGCTTAGCGATATCTAAAATATAATCCCCGCGGTAATATTTCTCTGGATAGACGACGCTTTCGTTAAAAAGCTGCTCTTTAGCTGCGAGAGATATCGAAGTGCCAAGCAGATCTATTTGATTGCCCGCATCGTTTATGTAGTATTCTGTTGAGATAGCGTAGCCAAGTCTTTTGCCAAGTCTTGCCAAAGTATCGCCATAAACTGCGCCTCTAACGTGTCCGATGTGAAGCGGCCCAGTTGGATTTGCACTAATGTATTCTATTAAATAGCTGTCTTTTTTCGCATCTTCTTTTGCAAAATTTTCGCTATCTAGCAAAATTTGCTTTGAAATTTCATCTAAAAATTCGCTCTTAAGCTTGAAATTTAAGTAGCCATTTACCGCACTAGCTTCCACTATCTTGCTATCACTAAATTTATCAGCAAACTCGCTAGCTATCATAGCCGGCGACTTTCTTAGCTCTTTTGCGAGGCTAAAAAGCGGCGTCGCATAGTGGGCTAAATTTTTATCCTTTGGCTTTTCAAGCACAAATTCGCGCTCTAAAACCTTTAAAATTTCAGCTTTTACTTTATCTTTCAACTCTAAAACCTACGCGTTTTTAGTTGTTTCTTCTATCTTTTGACTAGCAGCGCTCTCTTCTTTATGCTCAACTTTTTCGCTCTTTTCAGGGGTTGCGTCCTCCATCTCGGCCTTAAAAGTCTTTATGCCCTTGCCTAGTCCTTTTGCAAGCTCTGGGATCTTCTTTGCTCCAAAAAGTAATACAATGATCGCCAAAACGATCAACCAGTGGCCAATACTAAAAGAACCCATCTTTTCTCCTTATCAAATTTTCTCAAAATATTATCATAAATTCCTGAATTTCTAACAATCTATCCACTCGTCGATGACGTTTCTTAAGTTTATCTTAGCACTTTTTAACCTCATCGCTCGAAGGATTGATTTTAGCCCTTTATAGCTCTTTTCTATATCATCATTTACTAAAAAATAATCATACTCTAAAATATGCTCCATCTCGCCAACTGCGTTCATTAGGCGATTTTCTATCGTCTCATCGCTATCTGTTCCGCGGTTTTTCAAGCGCCTTTTGAGTTCTTTTTTATTAGCAGTTGTTATAAAAACTGAAGTGATGTAGCTTTTAAATTTCTCAAGTGCGATGTGAAAGCCTTGCACATCGATGTCAAATATTACTATCTTTCCAGCTTCAAGCGCTGCTAAAATAGGCTTTAAGCTCGTACCATAGTAGTTTTTATGCACCTGCGCCCACTCTAAAAACTCGCCCTTTTCTATGCCGCTTTTAAATTCATCTTCTTTTATAAAATAATAATCCACCCCATCAACTTCGCCTTCTCTTTTGGCTCTTGTTGTGCTTGAGATAGAAAAATATAGGTCTTTCTCTTCCTTTAAAAGACGGCCCAAAAGCGTGCTTTTACCGCTTCCACTAGGTCCCGAAACTACTAAAATTTGTCCTTGCAACTACTTTTCCTCGAAACTTATATTTATCTTGATGTTCATATCTTTTAGCACATCTCTTAGCGAGCTCTCATTTAGCGACTCGTGGACGTGTTTTGTTATCTTTTTAGTTAGCTCTTCTTTGTAGTCTTCTTTTGCATCATTTTTTGAGCTTATTTGAGGCATATCTTTTAGCCCAAATGCCGCTAACATCGTGTTTTCATCTATATCATCTATCGATGCTGCGTCAAAGTTTAACTCGCTTGGTGCTGCGTCTTTGCTCTCTTTTTGTACGTCTTCTTCTTGAGCATTTTCTTCTTCAAAAGTTTCATCTACTAGACCTAGATCCTCTTTGGCTTCTGGCTCGCTCACCTCTTCTAGCTCTTCTACTGACATCTCATTAGAAGCATTTTCACTCTCGCTAGACTCTAAATTTTCTAGCTCCTCGCTTGAAATTTCATCCAAAGCCTCTTCTTCTATATCTTCTTCTGCTTTTTCATCATCTACTTGAATTTGCTCTTCATCAGCCTCAGAGATCTCATCTAAATTCTCATCATCTTTAGGCTCATCTTCTAAATTTGCCTCATTTTCAAGGCTATATTCATCATCAAATTTGGCTAGTTCGTCTATATTTAGCTCTTCTTGCTCTAAATTTTGAACATCTAGCTCGGTATCGTCTAAATTTTTATTTTCCTCGTCAGACTCTTCACTATTTAGCTCTTCATCAAGCGAATCGATCTCACTAAGCTCAAATTTACTCTGATCTATCTCATCAAGCTCACTACCCGCGTTCTCTTCATCAACCAAGCCTGCAACGTCATTTTGGCTAATAATATCATCTAAATTTTTATTTAGCTCTTCATCTACTTCAGACTCTTCTGGCATATTTTCTATCTCATCAACAAGTGCGCTAAGCTCTGCTAGATCGCCATCTTTGCTCTCTTCGCTCTCATTTGCATCACTTATCGCTTCTCTAGTCTCTTCATCCACGCTCTCATCAGCAAGGTCCTCGCTAGCAAGCTCTTGCAGGTCCTCAAGCTCTTCTAAAGACTCCACATCGCTAGCTTCATTTTCCTCTTGCAAGTCACTCTCGTTAATCTCCTCACTTGGGCTATCTATGCCACTTTCTAAAAGCTCTTTATCAAGGTCTGCGAAATTTTCTAAATTTGTATCTATATCAGGCAGCTTAAACCCTGACATCTCGTCAAAATTTATAGCTTCGTCGCTAAAATCACCAAAGTCGCTTTCGCCCTGCTCACTAGCATTTTGCTCGGTAGCTGGCTCATCTTTTGGGATATTTTGCTCAAAAACACTTATAAATTCAGTCGGTAAAAATGGTTTTTCAAGCATCAAAGTAGCAAATTCTGGTTTGCTCTCGCCACGACTTGCTAGATACATCACCTTTTTATCTGTAGCTAGCTCGCTACTATCCACGTCACTGTCGATTATGATAAAGTCAAACTGAGCATCGTCAAATCCATTTAGATCCTCAAATTCGCTATATTCGGTGCCGATTTTATTCAGACTTAAAGTTATCAGACGTGAAACTGCTGGATTTTTATTTATTAGAGCAACTTTCATCATCCCTCCTTGTAATAGTAAAAGCCTATTCTATGATAAATTTCATTGCTATTTTCTTAAAAAAACAGAGCCGGCAGATCATTTATCACTTTTAAAAGTAGGTCGCTCATTATCTTCATAATGCCTGCTAAAATGGCTATCAAAACAGAAAATCCAATCGTCACTTTGATAGGATAGCCGATGACTAGTAGGTTAAACTGCGGCATCGTCTTCATGAGCATACCAAAGATAGAGTCTGAGAGTAAAGAGAGGGCGATGATAGGAAATGACATGATAAAGCCAAACATAAACAAATTTGTAAATAAATTTATCGCATAGCTCATGATGCCAGGGCGCGGATAAAAATCGCCAAGAGGCACAACAGCAAGCGAGCTAGCGTAAAACTGAAGGAGTAAATGGTGACCGTCAAAGGCTAGAAATGTTAGTAGCGCGATGAAATTTATAAGGTTTGCGATGACTGGAGAGTTTGTGCCAGTTTGTGGGTCAAGCACAGAGGCCATCGAAAAGCCCATGACCATCGAGATTTGCTCGCCTGCCATTTGAAGTGTGGCAAAGATGATGGTTAGCATAAGTCCAGCACTTAGACCCAGCATAACCTCGCCTAAGATCTCGCCGATTAAGAAATTTATAGAGTTTGCATGAGCTTTTGAGATGGGAAATAGCACGACGCAAAGGACAAAAACTAAAAGCGTTTTTACGCTAAGAGGAATTTGATTGTGCGAATAAAATGGAAAAAATACGATGAGACCGCTTAGGCGTGCAAACAAAAGCATAAAAACTATTGCTTTATCGGCTCCAAAAAATTCTACTAGTTCCATTTTGCTCTTTTAAATTTTTTGCTAATTTTACAAAATTTTACTTTGTTTTTAAATTTATGTGGTCGTTTTTAGAAATTTGAAGCTAAATTTTAAGAAATTTGCACAAGCTCTTTGTTCTCAAGCTTGTATGAGTTGTCGCATTTTGCGGCTAGATCGTTGTCGTGAGTGACTAGAACAAGGGCAGCGTTATTTTCATTTATGTAGTCAAATAAAACTTGCATCACTTCATTTGCTGTTTGCTTATCAAGGTTGCCTGTTGGCTCGTCTGCAAAGATGATCTTTGGCTTTTTAGTAAGCACTCTAGCAATGCTGACACGCTGCTGCTGACCGCCACTTAGCTCACCAACTTTTTGATTTATCACACTTGAAATTTTAAGCGCTTCAAGATCATTTTTTTCTATATTTTCGCCTGATAGTATGCTTGCAAGCTCGATATTTTCATAAGCGCTAAAACCTTTAAAAAGATAGTGCGACTGAAAAATGATGCCAAAATGAAGCCTTCTAATGGCCAAAAGCTCGTTTTGAGAAAGCTCATAGATCGATCTATCTTGATAGATGACCTCGCCAAAATTTGGCTTTAAAAGTGTTGAAAGTATGTGTAAAAGCGTTGATTTGCCACAACCGCTAACGCCAGTTATCGCGATACTTTGTTTTTGATTGAGAGTTAAATTTATATTATTAAAGAGCGTATAATCATACGCAAAGCCTAGATTAGACGCTCTTAAAATTTCCATTAGCCTATTTGAGCAGCAACTTCTGCAGCAAAGTCATCTACTTTTTTCTCTAAGCCTTCGCCAAGCTCGAAACGAACGTATTTTACGATCTCGATCTTGCCGCCAAGCTCTTTGCTCTTCTCTTCGATAACTTGTTCGATAGTCTTTTTATCGTCCATTACATAAAACTGGCCTAAAAGTGTAAGGCGTTGGTCAAGCACTGTGTTATCAGCGTAAAATCTCTCGATCTTGCCAGGGATGATCTTGTCCCAAATTTTCTCAGGCTTGCCCTCAGCTTTTAGCTCTTCTTCGATCGCTTTTGTAGCTTTTGCAAGCTCAGTCTCACCTATCTGGCAGCGGCTAGCATACTCAGGGATGTGGTGAAGTGGCTTACCTAGGCGTTTTAGCTCTTCATTTTCTTTTTCAAGCTCGGCGCGAAGTGCGATAAATTCTTTTTCAACAAAATCTTTATCAAGATCTTTGTAGCTTATAACGCTTGGCTTCATAGCGGCTGCATGCATACATAAATTTCTTATAAATTCAGCTGCTTTGTTTGCAACTTCAGCACTTTCGCAAGCTGCACCGATAAGTACGCCAACACGGCCATTTGAGTGAACGTAGCCATTTACCACGCCCTTATCATCAGCGCTGATTGTCTCAAAGCGACGAACTACAAGGTTTTCACCGATAGTTGCGATCTGAGTTTTGAAATATTCTTCAAATTTAACACCATTTAATGTGCTTGCATTTAGCTCTTCAACTGTTTTTATACCACTTGATTGGATGTGAGCCGTTGCGTCTTTTGCAAGCGCTTGAAACTGTGGGTTTCTAGCAACGAAGTCGGTCTCAGAGTTGATCTCGCTGATAGTTGCTTTTTTGCATTTTGAGCAAACTTCAACGCTTACTAAGCCCTCGCTTGCAAGGCGGTCAGCCTTTTTAGCAGCTTGACCTAGGCCTTTTTCACGAAGTATATCAACAGCTTTTTCCATGTCGCCATTTGCTTCGCCAAGTGCCTTTTTGCAGTCCATCATGCCAGCTCCGGTTGATTCGCGGAGCTCTTTTACCATTTGTGCAGTTATTTCCATTACTCTTCGTCCTCGCCAAAGTCTTCTTCGCTCATAGCCTCAGCTACAACTGCATCTTTCTCATCTTGGCTTACTTCTTCGCCAGTAGCTTGCTCGCCACCATCTTGCTCAAGAAGTGATTTGCCTTCGTTAATAGCCTCAGCCATCTCTTGGCAGAAAAGCTGAACAGAGCGGATCGCATCGTCGTTTCCTGGGATAGGATAATCAACAACGTCAGGATCGCAGTTTGTATCTATTGGTGCTACAACTGGGATTTTTAAGCGATTTGCCTCTTGAACAGCAATCTTTTCTTTAACTGTATCAACAACAAATATCATATCAGGTAGGCTTTTCATGTTGCGGATACCGCCTAGAGTTGCGATAAGCTTCTCTTTTTTGCGGCGAAGCATCAAAGCCTCTTTTTTAGTTAGTAAATTTATCGAACCATCTTCTTCCATAGCCTCGATAACTTCTAGTTTGCGGATAGACTGGCGGATAGTACCGAAGTTTGTCATCATACCACCTAACCAGCGGTGATTTACATAAGGCATTCCACATTTTTCAGCGTACTCTTTTATAGCGTCGATAGCTTGTTTTTTAGTACCGACAAATAGCACTGACTTGCCTTCAGCAGCTGCGTCACGAACGATGTTGTAAGTGTAGCGGAAGTAGCGGATAGTCTTTTGTAGATCTATAATATAGATACCTTTTCTCTCGCCAAAGATAAATTTTTTCATCTTTGGGTTCCAGCGGCGTGTTTGGTGACCAAAATGTACGCCACACTCTAATAAATCTCTCATAGTTACCATGAGTTTCTCCTTGTTTTAGGCATTTTGCCTTGAATTTAGTTTTATCCTCCACGACCATTAATGCTTTCGCACAACCAAATTTAGGATTGTCGTGTGTGAAATAAAGCTTGGATTATATTGAAACTTGGCTTTATTGAAGCTAAATTTAAAGATTTCTTTAGCTACAAATAAAGCTCAAATTTTCATAAATTTACTCAAAAAAGCCTTTTTTAACGACCTTTTCGTCTTTAACGCAAAACTCGCCTTTTGCGATCACGTCGTATAAATTTAGCTCCTCGTCAAAGACACAAAGATCAGCGTCGTTGCCGACTTTTATCTCGCCTTTTTGGCTTAAATTTAGATATCTCGCCACGTTTTTACTCATCAAAGACAAAGTATCTTCTATCTTTAAAATTTTATTTCTTACCAAAGCTTGCAATACCTCTAAATTTGACGCACATGACGCGCAGCCATATCCCACTAGCTCGCCATTTTCGTTAAATTTAGGCACGCTGCCGTTGCCATCTGAGCTCATCGTTAGGCGCTCTAAATTTAGCCCATTTTCAAGGCCATAAGCCACCACCTCGTGAAGTGGGGCAAATTTACTTCCACCACTTGTGATATCGACGTTTCCGCCCATTTTTTGAAACTTCAAAGCCTCGTTAAACAAGTCTTTCGTCCTAGCGCAGTGTGTCGGCGAGAAGTAATGAACTGGGAATTCATAGTCTTTTATCACCTTAAAGACGTTGTCAAATTTCTCACTCAGTCCGCCCATGTGCATGTGAAGCACGCCGCCTTTTTTAGAGACCATGCCGCCTATGCGTATCTTGCTTAGAATTTTGATGAGCTCCTCTTTTGAGACGTAGCTGCCGCGGTTGTCGGTCAACGCGATCTTTACGCCGATCACTTTGTCGATTAGTATGAGGTCCTTTGCGATATCGCCGGTAAATGTCACACAGGGGCTTGCATATGAGCCGGTGTGGATAAAGGTCGAGATGCCCTCAAACTCGAGCGCTTTTGCTTTGGAGTAGAGATTTTCCAAGCTTCTAGTCACTCCATCAGTCCCCAAAACGCCAACAAGCGTCGTAGTGCCGTATTTTACGATCTGGCTAAGCGTGATCTCAGGTGTTCTTGAGTGATATCCAGCCTCGCCGCCGCCACCCGTGATATGCACGTGCTGATCAATGAGACCTGGAGCTAAAACCTTGCCCTTTAGGTCGTAAATTTCTAGCCCTTCTACGCTAAAGCTTAGCCCCTCGCCGATGGCTAAAATTTTACCGCCACCTACCAAAACATCGCGCTTGCCAAGAAATTTTGGCGTGTATAGATTAGCATTTTTAAGCAAAAGCATCTTTTCTCCTTTATTTGCTAAGTTGTACTTTCTCTTCTATCTCCATCAGTTTTATAAAAATTTGCTCGATATTTTCCCTATCTACGGCGCTTAGCTCCATCTTTTTTGAGCTAAGTAGCATCTGCACAAACTCTTCGTTCATAAGCTGCTCAAAGCCCAAATTTCTAGCGTTTTGAGCTATTTTTGCCGCTAGTGGATTTTTAAAGCTCTCATATCCCATTTTTATCCTTAAATTTCACTGCAAATCCGCAAAATCTACCGCACACGCCGTCTCTTCGGTATGAAAAATATCTCTCGTCGCAGTGCGTGCAGACCTCGCTAAAGTTTAAATTTCTAACCCCAAGTGCGCTAAATTCATCCCTCAAAGCTGCGTTCATATCAAAATTTCTACCTATCTTATATGCGTTAAATTCCCCAAGATCAAGCTCGCCCACCTCGTAGCAGCCGCCTTTTATATTTGCTCCGACAAAGACGCTCATCTCGCCCGCTCTTGAGCCAAATTTCTCGCCCATAAGCGTAACTGCTTTTGTGCAAATTTTTAGCATCACGCCAGCTCTTCCTGCATGAGCCACGCAGATAGCACCCTGCCTCTCATCTATCATCACGACTGGCGAGCAGTCAGCCACCAAGACGCAGATGCCAACATCACTTAAATTTGTGATCACAGCGTCGCACTCCGGCAGCTCATCTTTTTCATCTTCAAGGACAAAAACCTTGTCCGAGTGGATCTGCTTCATAAATTTAAGCTGCCTAACGCCTAAATTTCTAGCCAAAATTTCTCTATTTTCTATGACATCTTTTGGCTCGTCGCCCACGTGATCACCTAAATTTAGCGAGCTAAATTTAGCTTCACTCACACCACCAAGCCTGTTTGTAAAGCCAGCTACTATGCCATTTTTATCAAAAACGATATCTAAATTTTCACGCATCTTCGCTCACTTAGTAGAGGCTTGAAATTCTCTCGACCTCGTCCCAACTAAGGCCACCATTTTGCTTAGCCTCAAGCATCCTAGCCACGTAGCGAGCCAGCAGGTCACTCTCGATATTTACGCGTCTGCCGATCTTGAAAGTGCCAAAAAGGCTATCTCTAAATGTGATCGGTATGATCGTTAGCCTTATGCCCTTTGGTAAAATTTCATTTATCGTAAGGCTCACGCCCTCGACGCCCACCGAGCCCTTGTTTGCCATCAGAGCCATCGCCTCTCGCGGCAGGTCGATGTAAAAATCAACGCCGTTTTCATGCTTTTTTATAGCTGAGATCACGCCGATAAAATCGATATGCCCTTGCATCAAATGCCCATCCACGCGCTCTCCAAGCTTCATAGCTGGCTCAATATGCACCAAGCCACTTAAATTTTCAACCGCGACATTTGCCCTGCTCTCCGCGCTTAGCTCCACACTAAAGCCATCATCATATAGTTTGATAACGCTTAAGCAAGCGCCATTTACTGCTATGCTATCGCCTAAATTTGGGCGAAATTTAGCCTTTAGTCGTAAAACATTTTGTGAGTAGCTAATGACCTCGGCAAGCTCCCTGATTAAGCCATTAAACATATTTTGCCTTTAAATTTTTTAAGGATTTTACTAAATTTTGCCTAAATTTGGCGCATGGATAGATTTGCTAGTTTTCGTGAATTTTAAAAGATATAAAGGCTAAATATAATGGATAAGACAACATTAAGATGAGCTTTTGAGCGGTCACGCAAAAAACAAAAAAGCGAGTGTAACCTAGAAAAGAATATAAAAAAGCTGACAAATTAGCGATGAGCCACTAGTTTGGTAACAAAAGTCGCTTGCAAGGTAAATTTGACTGGCGGTAAATTATAAAAATTAAATTTGATCTAGCCAGTATAAATTTCAACTGCTATTTGCCTTTAAATTTTTAATTTTACACATTCTACGCGCGAAATTTATATGGCTCGCCAAAAAAACAGCAATAATAATTTTACTACCAGACGCATATCAAAAGCTTTTGGCTAAATTTCGCCCCTAGCTCGTCTGCAAAACTAGCCACGTCTTACTAAAGTCGTGCGCCGCTAGATCATCCCTCTTTACCCACAGATAAATTCTGCCCTCACCGTCCCAGTCCATGTCGCTCTGCTCATCGCTATCTATTTGCAAAAGCAGCTGCCACTGGGCGGCATTTTTCTCGAACTCAGCGATATTTGGGTGGTGATAAGCGCTACCATCGCCGCAGTCAAGGCCGTTTGCCACGAGCTCGCACTCTAGCTCCATGCCGTCTTGGATATTGTCAGAGTGACCAAGTAGCTTGTTTTCTTTAGCCTGCCAGCTTGGCTCGATGACCTCGTGATAGGCCTCCCACTCCTCCTCGCTAAATTTACCAAATGGCACGAGCGAGCTTTGCAAACTTGGCAAATTTAGCTCGCTCCTAAAGCCAAGAGATCGCGCGCCAAATGTGAAATTTCCGCTATCCACGTTTTGTCGAACAAGCTGGTCTTGAGCTGCCTCACTAAAGATCACAGCAAAGCCCTTTTTATCGGCAGGGTCGTAGCCCCAAATGCGTAAATTTATATCATAAAAAAGATAGAGCATGCCACTTTTTGGTAGTAACCCGTCGGTGTCAAATTTGCTAACTTCAGCAAAATTTATCTGAGCCACAAAGCTAAGCGCGCCGTTTTCATTTGACGGCCAAGGCACGCTAGCTGGAAGATCTGGCTGTCCGCCAAATTTAGACGCTCCAACAGCGATATCACCGTCATCTCTAGCCTGTACATCTATCTTTATAGCATTTTTAGCCATTGGCTTTAAAAACTCAAAAAGCTCATCCAAACCGCGCTCTTTGCAGCCTTTATAAATTTCATTTAGATCCATATTTTTCCCTTTCTAGCAAGCATCAATGTAGATGTGATACTTTTTGCAGTGCAAGCAGCGAAACAAATATCCAGCAAAGTCGCCGCCAGCTACGAGCAGCTCGCGAGCCATTTTCACGTCGTAATCGTCTCTTTTTGCGTAGTCATCAAAGACCTCGTCTGCGATGCCGAGTTCCTCAAGCTCCTTCGTGCCCACATCGCCCAAAAATGCGCAATAATCATCACAGCACACCACCCAGTGCTCGCCCTGCCAGCTCTCATAGCCAGGTGTTCTATTAAAAAGCTCATCATCTTTTTTGGCGTCATCCGTGGCAAGCTTGTCGGCGCCCTGCACAAAGGTAGCGTCAAATTTTCTAGCAGCTTCACCATTTGCGATGCAGGCTGGGCAAAGATAGGTGACGTCTTGCTCGCTATAGACGCCATTGTTGTAATAAATTTCTGTGTTTTTACCGCAACACTCGCAGATGACGCTCATATCATCTTTAAATGCGCCAGTTTTTAATGGCTCTGGGTGGTAGCGAAATTTTGGCAAGGTAGCAGCCTTTGCCTTTTGGGCTAAAATTTGCTCTTTGCTCTTTGGCCTTGGCACCGCCCATTTGTCGCCCTCATCCAAAAACTGCGCAAGATAACCAAGCGTTTTTAGCTGCTTTTTGTCGTTTTTGTCATGTATCTTTAAAAGTAGCTCGTAAGCACTCTTTTGCATAGACAAAAGTTGATAAATATCGACTAAAACGCTTTTTGCCTGCATATCCTCACTTGTCTCAAGCTCTTCTTTAAACTGATACAAAGCCTCCACGCTCGCCGCATTGCCGTTATTTTTGTAGTAATCTTTTGAAAGTTTTATATATTTTTCTTGAAATTTATCCACAAATAGCCTTTATGAAATTTGCTAAGAATTTTAGCTTTAAACACTTAAAAGTCGCATAGGTGAGTTATTAAAATTTAAAAGAGTGGGATAAAAATATAAAATTGTTTAATTTTTAAAATTTAAAAAAGGTATATTAAATTTAGCACAAATGAGAGCTGCAAGCGAATTTACTTAAACTTTCAACTCACTTGCGACTATAAATTTTACTCTTCGTAAGCCCCGATAGAGAGGATTTTGTCTATTCTTTTTGCGACAAGCTCGTTTATATCAAGCTTCTCAAGCTCGGCTAGTTCTGAGATGAAGTAGTTTGCAAGTGCTTTAGCGGCACCGTCTTTATCTCTATGAGCTCCATTTATCGGCTCATTTATCACGTCATCTATAAGCGATAAATTTTTTAAGTCATCAGCCGTTATCTTCATAGATTTTGTAGCTTGCTCTTGTTTAGCTGGGTCGTTCCAAAGTATCGCAGCACAACCCTCTGGCGAGATGACTGAAAAGACAGAGTTTTTCATCATAGCAAGTCTATCAGCCACACCAATAGCTAAAGCACCACCGCTTCCGCCTTCGCCGATAACGACAGCTATTATTGGAGTTTTTAAATTTGCAAATTCAAATAAATTTCTAGCTATAGCCTCGCTTTGACCTCGCTCTTCAGCACCAACACCAGGATATGCACCTGGAGTGTCTATCAAAAACAAGATAGGTAGGTTAAATTTCTCAGCCAATTTTGCTACGCGTAAAGCCTTTCGGTAGCCCTCCGGATGAGGCATACCAAAATTTCTTTTTAGTTTATTTTTAGTGCCACGACCTTTTTGCTCGCCTATAACGACAGTCTTTTTACCTCCGATATAGCCGATGTAGCAGACTATTGCTGGGTCATCGCGAAATGCCCTGTCGCCATGGATCTCATAGCCATCAACTAAAAATGAATTTATATAATCAATAGCGTATGGCCTATCTGGGTGACGAGCAAGTTGTAAACGTTGGTATTCGTTTAAATTTTTATATACTTTTGATATTTCTTTAGATAGGTTCTTATTTAAAATTTCAACAGCATGTTCATCGCCTCTGATCTTAGCATTTGCTATATCTTCATCAATTTGCTTTATGCTCTTTTCAAAATCTAAATAATTTGACATCTTAATCCAACTTTTTAAATATCACGACGCCGTTTGTTCCACCAAAACCAAATGAGTTGCTCATAACAGCTTTTATATCAGCTTTTCTGGCTTTATTTGGAACGTAGTCTAGATCGCAATCTGGATCTGGCGTTTCGTAGTTTATCGTTGGAGGGATGATGCCATCTCTCATTGCCATTATAGATATGACAGCTTCGATCGCACCAGCACCGCCTAAACAGTGTCCAGTCTGACCTTTAGTTGAACTAACTGGTGGGCACTTATCGCCAAAAACAGCCTTTAGTGCAGCTGTCTCGTTTTTATCATTTACTGGCGTTGAAGTACCATGTGCATTGACATAGTCTATCTTTACGCCTTTTGCCATATCAAGTGCTTGTTTCATCGCGCTTAATGGGCCTTCAAGTGTTGGTGATGTGATGTGGTGTGCATCTCCGCTCTCACCAAATCCAACTACTTCAGCGTAAATTTTAGCACCTCTTGCAACAGCCGACTCGTACTCTTCAAGCACAAGTGCGCCAGCGCCCTCGCCCATTACAAAGCCATCGCGGTTTGCATCAAATGGTCTTGAAGCTTTGCTTGGCTCTTCATTTCTTGTTGAGAGTGCTTTCATCGCTGCAAAACCGCCTATACCAACGCCGCAAATAGTTGACTCAGCACCGATAACTAGCATATTTGTTGCTTGACCGATCATTATGCATTTTGCAGCTTGTGATATCGCATGAGTGCTTGCTGCACAAGCTGTTACGCTTGATAAATTTGGACCTTTTAGTCCGTGATTTATTGAAACTATGCCACCTAGCATATTTACAAGTGCCGATGGGATGAAAAATGGCGAAATTCTCTTTACGCCTTTTTCAAAATATGTGATTGAGTTTTTCTCAATATTTGGCAAACCACCTATACCAGCTGCTGAGCTAACGCCAAATTTATGAGCATCAAACTCCTTAAAATTCGCATCAGCCATAGCTTCGTTAGATGCTTTTATGCCAAGCTGTATGAAACGATCTACTTTTTTCACCTCTTTGCCGTCTAAAATGCTATTTGGATCAAAATCAGTTATCTCGGCAGCAATTTTAACAGGGAATTCGCTTACATCAAAGCTCGTGATCTCTTTCACACCTGTTTTACCCTCGCAAATAGCCTTAAAAGAGCTCTCTTTATCAAGACCAAGTGCGTTTATCATGCCAATACCAGTTACAACGACTCGTTTCAATACATCTCCTTAAATCAAACTATGCAAATTTAAATTATTTGCCTAGTTTTTCTATATAATTTACAACGTCTTGAATGCTTACTAATTTCTCTGCTTCGCTATCAGGAATTTCTACTTCAAATTTCTCTTCTAAAGCCATAACTAGCTCTACAACGTCAAGTGAATCAGCGCCTAAATCTTCGATGATTTTAGACTCTAGTTTTACCGCTTGTGGATCTACGCTTAGTTGCTCTACAACTACGTCTCTTACGTCTTCAAATACTGCCATTTAAGGTCTCCTTATAAAAAATGTCTGTTATCTTATAATATTTACGCTTTTATTTATTTTAAATTTCAAAACTTATTGAAATTTCATTACATATAAAGTCCGCCGTTTATTTTTAGCGTCTCGCCAGTCACGTAGCTAGCGTGATCACTTAGTAAAAATGCAACCGCCTCAGCCACCTCGCTAGCACTGCCAAAGCGTTTTAGTGGGATATTATCACTATAAGTTTTTTTTACCTCATCACTTAGCCCATGCGTCATATCAGTCTCGATAAAGCCCGGAGTTACGCTATTAAAGCGGATATTTCTGCTCGCACCCTCTTTTGCAAAGCTCTTACTCATGGCGATTAGTCCGCCCTTGCTGGCTGAATAGTTCACCTGTCCAGCATTTCCCATCTCACCAACGATAGATGCGACGTTTACGACTGCTCCAAAGCGCTTTTTACTCATCACTTTCAAAGCCTCTCTACATCCTATGAAAGCTGAAGTTAAATTTGCATTTATCACATCTGTAAATTCGCTAGTTTTCATGCGAAGCGCTAGCTTGTCATTTGTGATGCCAGCGTTATTTACGAGGTAGCTTAGCTCACCGTCGCTATCAACTATCAAATTTATGCCCTTTATAAACTCATCTTCGTCTGTCGCGTCAAATTTTATCACTGCAGCCTTGCCGCCATTTTGCTCGATTTCAGCCTGCAAAGCGTCTGCTATCTCAGGCTTTGAGCGGTAGTTTATCCACACTTTTAAGCCCATATTTGCAAGTGTTTTTGCGATCTGTGCGCCGATACCTCTGCTTGCACCTGTTATTAGCACGTTTTTTCCGCTAAATTTCATAGATTCTCCTTATAAATTTTGCTTATATTATCAAATTTAAAATAACGCCTCGTCCATTTCAGCTGGAATTTCAAGCCCCATGAGCTTTAAAACACTAGGCGCGATGTTGTTTAGACCGCCATTTTTAAGCTCTTTAACCCCATCAGCCATCACAAAGCAAAAGACGTCATAGGTAGTGTGGTTTGTCAGTAGCTCGCCGCTGCTATCACGCATCTCTTCGCAGTTTCCGTGGTCACTTGTGATGATCATCGCGTAGTTTATCTCTTTTGCCTTGGCGTAAATTTCTCCAAGAGCCATATCCACTGCTTCAACCGCCTTTATAGCAGCCTCGTAGTTGCCAGTATGTCCCACCATATCGCCATTTGCGAAATTTACTACGATAAAGTCTTGCTCGTCTTCCATGCCCTTTAACACGGCTTTGCAAACCTCAGCAGCGCTCATCTCTGGCTTTTCGTCGTAGGTTTTGACCTTTGGACTAGGGATTAACACCCTCGTTTCGTTGCTGGCTAGCTCCTCGACGCCACCATTAAAGAAAAATGTTACGTGGGCGTATTTTTCAGTCTCAGCCGTGTGGAGCTGCCTTAGTCCAGCAGCTGCTATGACCTCGCTTAGAGTGTTTTTTATCTTTTCATTTTTAAAGAGCACTTCAAATTTAAAATTTGCGTCGTATTCGGTCATGGTGATTAAATTTTTAATAGCAAAAGGTCGCTCAAACTCGCTAAATTTCTCCTCGCCTAGAGCCTGGCAAATCTCTCTTGCTCTATCATTTCTAAAATTTATAAAGATCACGCCGTCATCTTTGCCTATGCCTTTAAAGCCATTAAAGCTTGCTGGCTTTACAAACTCGTCAGTCACGCCCTCGTCGTAGCTTTTTTGCAGATACTCGCTTGGTGCTAGATCGCTTAAATTTGCCCCCTCTACCAAGCTATCATAGGCCTCTTTTACGCGCTCCCAGCGTTTATCTCTATCCATCGCGTAAAATCTCCCGCAAACGGTCGCTACCTTAAATTTAGCCTCCAAGCTTTTTATGAAATTTAGACCGCTATTTGGGCTAACGTCGCGTCCGTCGGTGATAGCGTGGGCAAAAACTTCGCAGCCATTTTTACTAGCAAGCTCGCACATGCCGTCAAAATGCTCCATATGAGAGTGCACGCCACCGTCGCTATATAGCCCTATGACGTGGATCTTTTTGCACTTTTTAAAAAGAGCTTTTAGCGCTTCATTTTCTGCTATTGAGCCGTCATCAAAGCCGCGTGAAATTTTGACCAAATTTTGATACAAAACTCGACCGCTTCCTATGCACATGTGCCCTACTTCGCTATTTCCCATCTGCCCTTTGGGTAGCCCCACAGCGTTTCCAGAAGTTTTTATGAGCGAGTTTGGGATTTCTTTAAAAAATTTATCGTAGTTTGGCTTTTTGGCCGCCTCAAATGCATTAAATTTGCCATTTTTGTTTGATCCGATGCCATCAGTTATTATAAGTATAGTTTTTTGAGCCATTTTGAAAATTTTATCCTTAAATTTAGATAATTTTTAAGGCCATTATACTAAAATTGCTTTTTTTTAAAATAAAGGCTCCCATGTTTTACTATATCTACGAAATTTTAAATTTTAATATCTTTCAATACATCACCGTTCGTGCAGGTTTTGCATTTTTCATCGCATTTGCGCTTACAGCGTATCTGATGCCTAAATTTATCGCTTGGGCAAAGGCAAAAAACGCCGCCCAGCCTATCTACGAGCTCGCGCCACAAACACACCAAAAAAAGGCCAAAACACCGACCATGGGCGGGCTTGTCTTTGTCTTTACTGCCGTGATCGCCACGATCATCTGCGCAAGGCTTGATAACACCTTCATTCTAGCCTCGCTCTTTTGCCTAGTTTGCTTCACTCTGCTTGGCTACAAGGATGATTACAGCAAAATTTTAGGTGCGAAAAACCACGCCGGCCT
This sequence comes from Campylobacter concisus, assembly GCF_902460715.1. Classification (GTDB taxonomy): domain Bacteria; phylum Campylobacterota; class Campylobacteria; order Campylobacterales; family Campylobacteraceae; genus Campylobacter_A; species Campylobacter_A concisus_AK. The sequence continues at coordinate 839,960 of NZ_CABPUX010000001.1, forward strand.
AAGCCCAAAGGCAAAGCTCTTTTTTCAGTTTCTCATCGCCTTTTTACTCGCAGCCTTTTTATACATCAGCAAAGAGCTAAACACCGAGTTTTACCTGCCATTTTACAAGCAGCCCATCTTTGATATGAAAATTTTTGCCATTTTCTTTTGGACGCTTGTCATCGTCGCAGCCTCAAATGCGGTAAATTTAACAGACGGACTTGATGGCCTTGCTGCCGTGCCATCGATATTTTCACTTCTAACACTTGGCGTTTTTGCCTACATCTGCGGCCACGCTGTCTTTAGCTCGTATCTGCTTTTACCAAAGATCGCAGGCGTTGGCGAGAGCGTCGTCGTAGCCTCTGCGCTCATTGGCTCGCTCATGGGCTTTTTGTGGTTTAACTGCCACCCAGCTGAAGTCTTTATGGGCGATAGCGGCAGCCTGAGCGTCGGCGCATATATCGGTTTTATGGGCGTTGCGACCAAAAACGAAATTTTGCTCATCATAATAGGCCTCATCTTTGTCGTAGAGACGCTTAGCGTCATCTTGCAGGTGGGTAGCTTTAAAATTTTTAAACGCAGAATTTTCCTAATGGCGCCTATACATCACCATTTTGAGATAAAGGGCTGGGCGGAAAATAAGATCATCGTGCGCTTTTGGATCATCGCGCTTTTAGCAAATTTGATCGCACTAACGGCGCTAAAGATCAGGTAGATCATGCGAGCGCAGATAGAGCCTGACTTTGAGAGTGCTAGAAAAAAATATGATGAAATTTTGGAGCAAATTTTAGCCTACACCGACTATTGCGACGAATTTGGCGATGAGGACGGCGAAGAGTACCGCAAAGTAGAGCAGCGTCTAGCCAAGATAAGCGGCAAGGATATGAGTAAATTTAGCCTGCACGAGTGGTGGGAGGCTGAGGGCGCTGAAAATCTCGCCTTTGACATCGCTTTGCCAGAGCCAAAAGTGGTGCCAGATATAACAAAAGACGAGCTTAGGCAGATCGTGGAGCGTATGTTAGCACCTGTGCCTGAATTTGAAGATGATTTTTTAGAGGCATTTTATGTAAGAGTAACATTTGCCTGCGAAGGCGCATATTTTGCAGAGTTTTTAAAGCTAAATTTTGCCAAAACATTTAGCTTTGAGCTCTTTGAGCGCCGCGAGATAGAGGGCGTGATGCGTGAGCTAAGTGCAAATGAGATAGTAGAAATTTTATGGGGCAAAAGAGGATAAAAGCATGAGAAAATCACTATTTGGCTATGGCGGCACGACGAAAGCTATCGCTAAAAACTTTGTGAATGAGGGCTTTTGGGATATCTACGATGATAAATTTAGCGAAATTTCAAAAGATGAGTTTGGCAATGCTCTTTTGCCAGTTGGCGAATTTGATCCAGCAAAAAGTGACCTAGAGATACCAAGCCCAGGTATCCCGCCTCACCACGAGCTTATAAAAAAAGCTAAAAATTTAGTTAGCGAATATGACTATTTTTATGAAATTTACAAGGCGCATTTGCCATTTAACGTCTGGATCAGCGGCACAAATGGCAAGACGACGACTACAAAGATGATGCAGCACCTGCTAGAGAGCAAGGGCTCAGTCATGGGCGGAAACGTCGGCATTGCGCTGGCAAATTTAAACCCGCACGCTAAAATTTGGATACTTGAGACTAGCTCATTTACGCTTCACTACACAAACCGCGCCACACCTGGCATCTACGTGCTTTTGCCGATCACGCCAGACCATCTAAGCTGGCATGGCAACATGAGCGAGTACGAAAAAGCCAAGCTAAAGCCTCTTGCTAGCATGAGTGAAACGAGCGTAGCGATTGTGCCTGAAATTTACGCTAAAACGCCTACAAAGGCCAAAGTGATCGCCTATAAAGATGAGAGCGATCTGGCTAAATTTTGTGGTGTAAATTTGGACGATATAGCCTTTAAAACGCCATTTTTACTTGACGCACTGCTGGCACTTGCGGTTGAGAAAATTTTATTTGACCGCTGTGATGTAGGACTTTTAAACACATTTGTTATTGAAGCAAACAAGCTTGAAGAGCTCACCGACAAGATGGGGCGAACCTGGGTAAACGACACAAAAGCGACCAACATAGACGCCAGCATTCAAGCCGTAAAACGCTATAAAAATCACTTCATGCACCTAATCTTAGGTGGCGACGACAAGGGCGTTAGCATGGATGAGCTCTTTGAAAATTTAAAGGGTCTTAAGGTCAAAATTTATGCCATCGGCTCAAATAGCGACAAGCTTATAAATTTAGCTGCTAAATTTAGCATCCCTGCCCTAAAATGCGACTTTTTACAAAATGCTGTAAATGAAATCGGCAAAGAGCTAAAAAAAGGCGAGATAGCACTTTTAAGCCCAGCAGCTGCGAGCCTTGATCAGTTTAAGAGCTACGCCGAGCGAGGAGATAAATTTAAAGAGTTTATAAGGGCTCTTTGATTTTAAGCTATTTTTTAGATCTTGGCGTTTTGTCTAAATTTTGCCACTAAATTTAAAGAAAAAAGCAAAAATTTTCTCTATAAGAGTTTTTTATTGAATACTTTTTAAGTTTATGCTAATATTTGGCGAAAAAATTAAGGAAGAATTTTATGCCCATTACCCCTAGAAATGATGCAAATTTTAAAGAAAACTTAATAGATATCATCAAACTATCATACAGCGCCGACATCAATAAGCCTTTCATCTCTGGCGACAAGCTACTTATGGGATATAGTTTTAGTCTAAAGGACGATCTAGACGCGATATGCACTCAAATTTATGGTGCTAACAAAGCAAAAGTGATCGAGGCTATTAGAAAAGCCATAACCGACACTACAACAAAAACCGTTGTTCAAAAGATAGATGTAGAAAAGCTTTTTAACGATATAAATAATGCTGCAAAGGTCGCTTACGGCGCAGAGTTGCCTGAGTTTAAATTTAGCCAAGATGAGCAGTTAAATGCCATTTTAGAGTCAAAACTAAAGCCATTAGCGGCTGATATAAAAGAGAAACTAAGAGGCTCGTCGCTTGCAAATTTAGAGGAGGTCAAGCTCGCTTCATCTGGGACGTCTAATGTCTCAAAAGAGCACGTCGCACTCCTAGCCTTGCTTCACATAAGTAGCAAGAAAAATATCGACCCAGCCTTAGCAAGCTTCATTAAGAGCAAAAGCCGCTTTAAAGCGTGGTTTTGGCTAGCTCACGAGAGCTTTAGCGGTGATAACCCACACAACCTTAAACTTTTAAGAAAAAAGATCTCAGCTCAGTTTGGCCTTTACGAGTCAGACGAAAACAACAAAGCTCTAAGCGACTCATCTAGCGCAGCTAGCATGGAGCGTGTCAGCTTTGGCGAGTGCATAGATATCTTTACCCACCTAAATATCTCAAAAGCTATGTATGTCACAAAAGACAAAAACGGCAAAGAGCACAAAGAAGACGTCACTCACTTAGAATTTATGCAAAAAGACGAAGAGAGATCAAACGGCACCGCTTCAAAGTGCGAGGAGCTATTTAAGCCATTTGCCGATAAGCTAAATTCTCTTTTAGCCTCCCAAACATCAAATAAATTTAGTACCGAAAATATCTACTGCGTAAATTTAACCTCCTCTTCTACGTCTAACGCTTCAAGGATAAACAAACTCCTAAAAAGAAGAGAAGAAGAGCTTTATAAACAAGAGGATATGCTCATACTCTGCCCTATAAAGACGGCTACTCCTATTAGGATATTTCAGCCTAAAAAGAGCAACTTTACCATAGTGTTAGCCAGCCAAACAGAATTTGACTGCAGCGAGCTAAACCCAAAAGAGCTAAATCCTAGCAGACCAAACTATGGCAAGCTAAATTTATGCGAGCTAATACTCACTGACTTTAAATTTGACTCTTACGAAAAAGAGAACAAAGGCGCTTCATCTGATAGAGATATCAAATTTAAAAACGCAAAGACAAAGTCAGATAGTGTGATCCTTTATAAAGAAAACGATGATGGCAAAGACGATAAAAACAAGACAAAGGGCGCTTGCTTTACTAGTATAAGACAAAGTAGCGATGAGATAGAGTACAAGCTAGAAGATGGCGTTGTAAAGATGAGCCACTTCTCCCTCCCCTCATCTAAAGACGAATATCTAAATTTCAACCTTCTAAATTTCGCTAAGGAGAATAACTTTACCCTTAGAGATGATAAAGACTCAGCTATGTTTGATATGAAGCTTCGTCTAGCTCTTGGTAATAATGTAGTACCTACATCAACATCTAGCTCAAGCCTTGCTCTAACACTAAATAATCTCATCATTGAAAACGAAAAAGGTGAAGCTAGTGATATAGATAAGATATATCTTCATCACTGCAGTGATAAGAGTATATATGAGAGCAGCTCTTTAGTTAAAAATAAAGACTCAGATATCAAAAACTCATATACAGCTACATTTAATATCCCTATAGATAGAAATGATAAGAAAGATACTAAGCTTATAGTCTATTCATCTGATCTAAGTAAAATTTATGATACTAAAAGCATACATGCCTACACTGGTACAGCTATCATATCTATAGGATATAAAGATAAAAGTGGTGGTAGTTATAGCTATACAAACAAGGTATCTTTAAGAGATATAACAGATCATATAGTAAATGTAGTCTCTGATAATGAGTATCCATTTAAGACAAATGAAGAGATAAGCTTAAAGGCTATATATAAACAAGAAAAAGGAGACAAGAGGTATAAAGAGATACTTTGGGGATATATGGTGATAAAAACCATAGAGTATAACGAAGTATCTAAAGAAAAACCTAGAGAGGTGGTAGAGCTAAAAGATCAAAAGGGTAAAGAGATAAGATTTAAAATTTCAGATCTTATAAAAAAAGATGATCTAGATAAGCTAAAGCAAGGTGGTCATACTATAGTATTTTTTGCATATCTTGAAGGAGAGAAGGATAAATTTAAATACAAAAGCGTATATGGTAAAAACCATATAAGGATAGATATAAAGATACCTCTATATATTAAATTTAAAGATGACAAGCTAATCATATATGAGTTTGAGCATGCTATAAAAGAGAAGAGCTTTAAAGCTAGTCTAAATCATGATGATGCCTTAGTAAATAAAAGTGGCTACTTATATATAGATAAAGATATATCTAAGCAAGATATAAATATCTATGAAGATGATAAACTTACTAAAGAGCTAAAGAGTGAAGATAGTACAAATAAGAGATATCAAATTTACATAGATGAAGCAAATTCCGCAAACAATCAAAACCCAAGCAACACAAACCAAACAGGTCAAACAAAGATAAACCAAGATACCAAGTATGGTATCAACCTACTAAGCAAAGATAATATGAATAGCTTTATAAACTCTTTTAATGAGTCAAAGAGTATAACAAGAGTAGATAAGGGTATGTGGGTG
>NZ_CABPUX010000001.1:845530-921609 GCF_902460715.1 Campylobacter concisus
CTCTAGCAAATGATCATATATCATTTGGCTCACTAAAAATAACAAATCAAGAGTTATATGGTCAAGGACTTGACAGTAACTTTGGAGCAGAGCAAACAAAACAACCATCAAGTGTAGCAGAACACAAAGATCAGGATGTGAAGTCAGAGTATGATGGTTTGAGAAGGTAGATTATCGTAAGCTGTTATAGAAACCAAATTATTGGCCATCTCTTACCCCATAAAACCAAACGGCAATGCAAACATATCATCATCTAGCTTCATAGCCGCATCTCCAGTATAAAAAACTATGCCCTTATCAAATTTACTTTGTAAATTTTCTTTTAGATGGTAGATATGCTTAAAGTCATCTTTGCTGATAGTTTTTGAGGATTTGACCTCTATGGCTATGAGCTTACCTGATATCTCAAGGATAAAGTCTATGCATAAGCAAAATTCTCCAATGAATATAGTTTTTATGAATGCTGGGTGCATTTTAGAGTTAGTAATTTAAAAGCCAATTTGGTTACTATAGTTTTGCTCTAGTGTCAGATATCTATATGCCTATTTTGCTACATCATACAGCTTTTCTAAAACCTTAACCATAGCTAGTGTATCTAATTTGCAATACTCCCAAAGCGCTTTTCTAACCATATCTTGTTCTGCTTTAGTCTTGTTGTTTAGCTTTGCGTACTCATTCATTGCCTCTCCACCGTTATGGATTAAATTCAAATTTGCATACGCATCCTTAAAGTTAGGTACTATAGCTGGTAGAACTTTCTTTATCGATGAACTTCCGCACATTTTTGGATGGTAATAAAATTTCTTTGCAAACGGCGTCTCAAGATCTTTGATATTGCCATATATATTCATTAGATGAGAAGAAAATTGTGGAAAAAATGAGGCCAAATTTTGCACTACTCCTTTTTCAAAACTAGCATGATAAGCTAATACGCAAGCATCTTGTGGGATGTACTCAATTAATTTTAATGCTAATTTATATCTTGGGTCAGCTCCTGCCTCAGCTAAAAATCCAAGATGCTCCGTTTTACCATTGCCATAATCTTTATGTATAGAAAATTGAAAAGGTATCTGTTCATATGGTCTAATACCTATAAAATCTGGTACAGCTTGTTGAAATGTCTCGAAATCAAGGTGATAGAGTGGATAGCTAAGCGTGCTTAAAAACTCTCTAATCGCTGTTTTATTTATAAATTCTTTTCCACTAATTTGGGCGTTTATCTGTATTTGCTGATTTGCATTAAAGGTATCCATCTTTTTAATGTCGGTAATATTTACTATCCCATTTTGATAAAGTTCGGTTGCTTTTTGTTTATTAATTCTTGTGATATTAAATACGGAAATTTCATCAGATATATTTCTTTGCCTTTGCCAGCAGTAATTCATCCCATCGCATTCATAAGGTTTAAAACAGTGAGCCCCTATGTCTAAATTTGGCTCAACGTCGTCATCTATAGTCTCTTTTAATTTTTTGATGTTTTTAATAACTTCGCCTTGCATGAGTGAAATTTGGTTTGTTACATCATTTATTACAAAAAGCTTATCTAGTTCTAACTTCTCGCTACGAATGTATTGATTGTTTAGATAGACTATATTGACTCGCTTTACTTCATATCCCAATGAACTAATAACATGATATTGAATGCTGGCATCATCTATATAAACATCAGATAGGCTCGTGCTACTTTTTACTTCGTTTATGATTAATTTTCCATCAATGATCTGTAAGATATCTACCATTACGAGAATTTCATCAAAGCAAAATGTAGCTTCATATATTATTTTCTCACCATCTTTTATGAATTTCTTAGTTTGATCTATCTTGTCATTAAAACTACTCCCATCAAAATCTATCCTTTTGCCGCCACTAAATAGTTCACAAGCAAGCTCTCCTACCATATTCCCAGTCTCAAATATATTAGGATCCGTATTTTGTTCTAAAACATCAGATTTATATTTTTTAAGCCATAGTGATTTTGGACACTGAAGACCTCTTACATAGAGTGATTTTGATAAAAATTTATTACTCATTATTTTACCTCTTGTTAAGCAATTATTATGTTTTATTTAATCTATATTTAAATAAAATAACACTGTTTTTAATTTTAGCATAAAAACAAGACATCAAAAGTCTAGAAAAATAGATAATAATTGCATTATATATTTTATTTAGATCACACAATTTAAGGAAAAAAATGGCAACTTATATAGATATGTTTAATGATTTTAACAAGACATTTTTAAAAAACAAAAAATCTATTTTTACAGATAAAGAAATTTTAAATAAAGGCAATGTGGAGTTTTTGATTAATCATTTTGTAGAAAAAGGTGATACTAGCGACAAAGATTTTGATGAAAAGATAAAAGAACAACTAAAAGATGCTAATGATGATGATGATGTGATAGATCTTATGGCAAATATCATTTGGCTTTGGAGATTACCACCTAAAACAGCAGACAGAAAAGGTAGTATTGTATTTTTTCTAAAGAATTTTAATAAAGAAGAATTGATACACGGAGATCCTAATTCGTTTTTAGGAAATTTCGTTGGATTTGCAACAGCTGGTACTTATTATAATATCAATAAAGCATTTGAGCTTGCTTATATAATAAGATTTTTAAAAAAATATTTAGAAAATGATGAAAATGGCAAAGAAATAGACATCCTAAAAGAACTTGGAAATAGTATCGCCATAAAAGAAAATAAAAAAACAGCTTCAATGTATAACGCCTTGCTTCATCTTTTTGATCCGAAAAATTATATGCCGATAATAAGTAATGCTCACAAGGAAGCTATCGTAGCTACCTTTGAGAGTAAATACTGTAAAGTAGATTCTGATAATATCGATGATACTTATGATATTGATGAGAAACTAAAAGATATAGAAAAGGGACTTAAAAATGCCCTAAAAAATGAGAAGAATCTAAAAGAAAATATTTTTTATGATGATAGAGTAAAAAATATCTGGAGCGGTGGCATAGACTTTGAGTCTAAAAATATCATCCTTTACGGTGCTCCGGGCACTGGCAAAACATATCAAACCAAACAAACCATAGAGGCTAGAAAACTAATAGAAGAAAATCACGAATATAAAATAGTTCAGTTTCATCCAAGCTATAGCTACGAGGACTTCATGGACGGCGTAAAGCCTATTGGTATAGAAAATGGAGCAATGAAATTTGAGTTAAGAAATGGCGTATTTAAGCAGATGTGTATAGATGCTTTTAAAAATTTAAAAAATAGCCAAGAAGGCAAAGAAGAACTCAAAAAATATTACTTCGTAGCTGATGAGATAAATAGAGCTGAGCTTTCAAGGGTCTTTGGTGAGCTACTTTTGTGTCTTGAAGAGGATAAAAGACTAAGATATGAGGGCAAAAATTTACAAGGCATGCTAGTCAAAACAGCAAATTCATCGCTTTGGGATAATGAAAAACACGCTGTTTATATAGATGAAGTCGGCGAAGGCTACTTTGGAGTGCCTGAAAATTTATACTTCATCGGCACAATGAACGATATAGATAAAAGCATAGATAGCTTTGATATGGCGCTTAGAAGAAGATTTGTTTGGAAAAGGTATGGTTGCAATTATGATGTAATAGCTGAACATTTTGATAAATCAAGCGAGGATAAACTTGAAACATATGTAGAATTTTGCAAAGATATAAATGAGTATATAACTAGCGATAAAGGATTAGGGCTGGATGACAGCTACGAACTTGGGCATTCATATTTCCTAAAACCAAAAAATTTAAGCAAAAAAGAGATAAGCAAGCTCTGGGAAGGACATATAAGCCCGCTTTTAAAAGAGTACTTAAGAACTCAGTATAGCGGTAAAGATATAGAAACTCGTTTAAATGACATGAAAACAAAGCTGATTGATAAATATGGCAATAGTAATAAATGATAATTTTTTCGGGAATTACGAGCAAGATAAAAAACTACAAAAGAAAGAAAAGACGGAATTTGAACTAACTCTAAGTGAGTACGTGGCGAATGGTGGTAAATTTCTCTCTTTTTTGCCAGACTCCAAAGAAAAAGAAGATGAGTTTATCATTAGCACAAAAAAGCAAAATGATGGGCTTTACGTGCAAACTGGAAATTTCATAGGAAGCTTTAGCCATAATGGCATAGATATAGAGATAAACTCTAGATTTTCAAATAAATTTTTAGAGCGGATGCTAAATTTTGCAAATGATATTTACGTAGATGACGTATCGCTTGGCAAATCCATAGATGCTAAGAAAAATCTGTCAAGGATTGTCATCTATTATCTCTTTATACAAGCGCTAGAGCGCGCATTTTTACTTGGACTGCCTAAAGAATATAAAGACAAAAGCTATCGTGAAGCAAAGGTTATGGGCAAAGTCGATATGGCTAAATTTATAAAAAAAGACGTCCCATTTGCTGGCAAAATATCTAGCATAAATAGAGAGAGACAAGATATAGGCGATATAGTTTTGCTCTTACATAAAGCATTAAAGATAGTGCAAAAAGAGAGTAAAGAGCTGATAAAACCGGTCATAAACGCTTTATGCTATCTAAACGAGATAAAGGAACCAAGACTTGTAACGCCTAATGTCATACACAATGCCTTAAATTCAAAAGCACTGCATAATCCAATCTACGCCCCATATAAAAAAGTCTTAGAATACGCAAAACTAATCATAGAAAACGAAGATACCGGCACCAAAAGCAATGGCAAGCAAAATTTAGGCTTTTTGGTAGATGTGGCTGAGCTTTTTGAGACCTATATACGCAAGCTTTTACAAAAAGAGTTTAAGGACTGGAGTGTAACTAGCCCAAAAATAGAGCTTTATAAAGATAAATTTTTTGCAAGAAAGATCATTCCTGATATAGTTATGAGTAACGGCGATAAGGTACTCGTGTTTGATACCAAATATAAGCGTATGAGTATGCTAGGCAAGGATCAATACGGACTAGGTGATGTTGATAGAAATGACTTTTTTCAGATAAATACATATATGAGCTACTATCAAAACCAAGGCAAAAGCGTCATAGCTGGAGGGCTTTTATATCCTATGGATAAATTTAGTAGGGATGGTTGCCATAGCCACTCTTGGTTTGAAAATTTAAATACCAAATTTATAGTAGATGGCATAGAACTTACAAATTTAAACGAACCTAGCATCGATGAGATCAAAATCAAAGAAAATGAATTTATTTCTAGAATAAAAGAGTATATTTACTAATTTAAAGACATAAAATTGTCTTAAATATATATTATAATTTCATTAATACAACTACAAAGGAGAGTAAAATGCAAAGCAATGAACTGGTTGGGCAAATAGATAAACTAATAGCTGATTTTAGGTTAAATAAACTAACTGATGATACGACCAAACTTTTAAAGCAAATGCGTGATAAGACTGATAAAATAGACGATAATATACACAAAAAGATACATGTATTTTTTATGGCATTTTTGCCATTAGTGTATTATCCCAATTTGGACCGGTTGAAAAATGGAGACCATGAAGCTTTTAAGACTATAGCTTCGGGACTAGAATTTTTAAAAACTATTATTAGGTAGTTCTAAAAATAAATTTTTGATAAAATTAAAAAATCTTATAAAGGATAGATAATGTTAAATATTTTAAATATGTTTTCTGGCGAACCTTGGTTCTCTGATATCAAGCGCTATTTTTTGTTTTTCAATAATGAAAACGATGATACTAAGTATCATAAAAAAATAGAAAATGCCAAAAAAGAATACTCAAATATTGAAAACAATGAGCCTATTGTTTTTTTATTTGATGATACTGTTTTTGGAAGCGCAAAAAAAGGTTTCTTTTTTACCAACAAAAAAGTATACTGCGATGCTTTTACCAGCAAAGAAGGTATAAGACTTAATGATATAGATAGTATTTCTGTAAGTACTCCAATAAATCGTAAAATATTCCTAAAGAGTGACAACTGTGCAGATATGAATTATATTCATTTTACAACAAAAGACGATAAATTTATACAAGGAATTGTCTTGCCTTTCTTGTCAAAGTATATCTTGATTTCTCGACTAGTTGCTGTTGCAGGTGAAGATCATAATGAATCAGAAGTATTAAATAAAGCGTTTAAAATAGCTTCAGATCCTAAAAATTTAGAGTCTTTTAGTAAAACGGAGCAGGTATTTTTAAAAGAACTAAAACCTATATCTCAGACAAAAGATGTAAAGTCTCTTTATAAAGAAAAAATCATAAGTGGTGAAATTGATCCATCAGAGTTAAGCTTTGAGGATTTTAAAGAGCAACTAAAACCAGATCCAAAAGCACTATATAAAGAAAAGATAGCAAGTGGTGAGATAGATCCTACAGAAATTAGTTTTGAGGAGTTTAAACAAAGCTTAAAACCTGACCTAAAAGCACTATATAAAGAAAAGATAGCAAGTGGTGAAATAGATCCTACAGAAATTAGTTTTGAGGAGTTTAGAGTTGAATATGATGATGAAGAGGAACAATGCAATGAGAGCTACGAAGATGATATATCCTCTACAGTTCGTTTAGATTCTAATGGGCGATTACTCGGCGGAGAAATAGCAATAGGTAGGTTTGATAGCGAAAAAGCAAAGGAAATACAAGAGGCATATAATAAGACAAATGATGCTGATGAGTTTTACGATAAATTTGTGGAAATTATTGGTGCTGATAGTGGAGAGGTGTATGATATTATTACCGCAACACCAGACAATATTTGCCATGAGAATACGCCATGGATGGAGGAAGATGAGCCCATTAATTTTGAAGGTGTGGAGTGTGAACAAGGCAATGGAGAAGGTCATTCGGAGATAGACCTAAAAAGACTAGTGTCATTTAACAATAGAAGCTTAGAGAACGGTATATACAGCATGGTTTTCTGGGGTGGAAAAAGCGTCTATTCTATAAATGTAAAAAATAAAAATATGGATGAAATAGTAGACGGCGGTATGAAATATTTAGCTCATAGTATAGAGTTATCGTTTGGCATGGGTGCTAACGAGGATGGTGTAGACTCTATGTTATCGCCAGAAGGAGGTGAAACCTATCTTTATTTACCTCAAACATTTTGGCAAAATACATCTGAAGGCGCAGCTAATGAATATGAAATTGAGGAAAATGGCGATGAGCTAGAAGTGTTGGATGACTATATTAGAACGGTAGTTATTTTTAAAGTAGATAAAAATAAAGCAACTAGGCTTTTTGTTAAAGACCTAGCTAATGATGAAGTATTTTTTAAGTAGTAAAAATATAGTTAAATTCCAGATAAGGCAGTTTATGTTTATGAGACCTTGTCTGGGTTTTTAAACAGCATGTTTAGTTTTGCTAAATAAGTATCTTTTTGAGTGTTTTTATAAAATAGACAAATGGAGAGGGACAAATAAATGTATGTTGTCAGAGATGTGCAAACTGCTATATTTAGAGTATGGGTATTCATAAAGTGGTCTGGAATACCGTTTTTGTTTGGTTTGTATATAACGCTAACAGGGATTACTTTTTTAAATTGCCCTCAAGTTATTAAAACAGCCATACTTTCATTCTATGGATTTGCATATATTTTTTTGCTAATAAAAATATATTTTGCAAATTTGACATATAAAATTAATACCAAAAATAATTTATTTACATGTCCTGCGGTTGATATTTCTAATTCCATCATAGCATTTATTATTTTGGTACCTTTTTTTAAACTATTTTGGACACAGGATGTAGATTTGCGTGATATAGAAGGAGTATATCTTGATACACAAAGATGGTCTACAACTCATGGAGAAAAAGGTAAAAAATATACTAAAAAACATGCCAGGTATAATCTAAGTGTAACAGGTTCGTTTGGTTCTCAATCACTTACGTTTCTAAGCAGACAAAAACGAGATGAGGTTAGAAATGCATTAATTCAAGGTATGAAACATTGTGGCAAAAAAAATATTAGGCAGGATGTGGAGGTAGCGTAATGAAGTTATTTGTTGTTTTTCTAATTATGTTTTTAATAGTAACGCCTTTTTATATTTATAACTATGTAACTGTTCCTGGAAAAAATCAAAAATATTTTGTAGAAAATATTAACGCTTGGAATATAACCAATCAAGATTTGGTCGATATTGGTATTTCTGATTTGGCATTAAAATCACACTATATGGAGTTAGATAAACAAGATATGGAAAAATTTAAAAAATTGATATCAGAACGTAATGCTACTAAGACTAAATAAGACAACTCTTTGAAACCGCTGTTTTAAGTATTGTATCAATTAAAATTCATCTAAAAATTACCTATTTACCATTGTCTATTTATATAAAGAGATTTTTTAAAATAAACTGATCATTAAAGTAGGCTATGCCTTATTTTTTATCTATGATAATCGCATAGATATAACGTTGCCATAGATTATGTGTGTACATTAATCGTGAAATTTGCTAGGTAGTTATCTCCTACACACTCGAAGTCATGTTCTACTAGCTATCCTATGTTGCTTATTATAAACCATTTCTCTATATAAAGACCTTTTTTGTGTAACGGCTCGATGATATCTCATTCATATCATTGCTTTTGATAGGAGTAGCCTTTGCTATAAATAAATTTTGATTAGTAGATTTAAAATAAATGTAAAAATTTGGATTAAACATGTAGATGTGTATTTTTAATTTGGAAAATTTCACTAAAACTAGAAATATGAATTCTAGAACTTGTATTAATTGTACAGTTATATATGATTAGTTTTTGTGGTTTTATAAAAAAACGTGCTAAAATTACAACAAGCTTAAAAATTTGCTACATAAATTTTTATTTTGCTACAAACATTAAGCTATATTTAATGAAAGGTGACTGCAATATAATATTGTAGAAACATCGTAGTTTAGGTATTTATGGTGTCACGGGGGAGACTTGAACTCCCGACCTCCGGCTTATGAGACCAGCGCTCTAACCAGCTGAGCTACCGTGACAACTTAAAATAAGTTTTGGATTATACAACCTAAGAACTTATTTTTAGCTAAAATTTATCTCACTCAAATTTTATATATAAAAAAGCAAATTTGACTGCAAAGAGCAGCCAAATTCAGTTAAGCTTTTTTAGTGAAAAATCCAACGTAAATAGCGTAGATAAAGCCGATCACTACGGCATACGGGGCATAAGGTGTGATCCCAGCTCCTGAGCTTGCTAAGACAAAGTTATGACTTATCGCAGCACCTGCTCCCATGCCTAAAACAAATACACCTGAGCTTAAATTTCCAGCTCCCATCTGCACTAGGTGTTTGCCAGGGCAGCCGTAGCTTAAGCTAAAGCAAAGACCAGCGAGCGTCATACTAAGGAAATTCCAAAGCATATCATTGTGAGCGATAGGCTGAGCTTCAAAGCCAAATTTGTATTGATTTAGCACTAAATTTGTGATACTTGCGCAGACGATGATAGAGATGACGCCATAAAACATCGAAAAGTCACGCTCGAAAATTTTGCTTATTGCGCCCACTGAACAAAATTTACTTCTTTGCATAAATGCGCCGATGATGATAGCACAAATAAGTGAGATAAATAAATTTGCATGCTGTGAACCTGGGCCTTTTGCTGAGCTAAATAATGCGCCATTTTCGCCAAGTTTTAGACCAAAGATAAGTGCTATCAAAAGCAAAACCGCGATGATAGTTGGCAAAAATCCTATCGCCTTTGCTGTGGTTTCGCTCTCTGGCAAAACGTAGCCATTTTTCTTAAAAGTTCGTCCCACAAAGACTCCAGCAAATAGGCCAACTACGCCAGCAATAGCGGTCATATCTCCGCCTCCAAGACGCAAAAACGCTCTCCAAGGGCAGCCTAAAAATATAAGGCAGCCTATCATCGCAAACACGCCTAAGAAAAACCTAGAAAATGCCGCACTACCAGACACTGGAGTGAAATTTCTACTCCAAAGCACGCTAGCTAAAAAGCCTCCGATGATAAGTCCTAAAATTTCAGGCCTTAGATACTGCACGACTTTTGCCTGATGAAAGCCAAGCGCACCCATGCTATCTCGTAAAAAGCAAGCCGCGCAAACGCCCATGTTTGCTGGGTTGCCAAAATGAACGAGCACTGGAGCAAGTATGCCAAGGCTCGCACCTGCGATGATGTAAAGTAATGTCTTGTTCATGTAAATTCCTGTGTAAAGGTAAAACCCGACCGGTTTCTTAAACGACATTTTAATAATCATTAAATAAAACAAAGATTAATTTTTTGTAAAACAGAAGTGGCTAAAATATGCAAAAATTTCATAAAAAGGATAAATGATGAAAGATTTTATGAGCTATGCAGATAGCCTGAAAATTCTAAAAGATACGATAAATGCGTGGGAAAAGGTCGAAAAAGTAGCTATCACAGATGCGCTTGATAGAAATATCGCCTATGATGTCACAGCTACTGAAAACTACCCAGCAAAGCCAGTTTCGGCAATGGACGGCTACGCTTTTGCCTTTAAAGAGGGCTTAAGTGAGCTTGAGCTCATCACAGATCTGCCAGCAGGTAGTGACAAAGGGCTACATGTAGAGGGCAGCAAATGCGTCAAAACCTTCACCGGCTCGCTAATGAGCGAGGGCACTGATACTCTTGTGCCAGTTGAAAATGTCGAGGTTAGCGGCTCAAAAATAATCATCAAAAAGAGCGTGTCAAAGGGCTTTGCCGTGCGAGCAGTGGGCGAGAGCTACAAAAAAGGCGAAATTTTAATAAAAAAAGGCACGCGCCTAACATACGCTGAGATAGCGCTTCTTGCCGAGCTTGGCGTCTTTCACGTAAGCGTTTTTATCCGCCCAAGAGTGGCGATACTAGCAACTGGCAGCGAGATAAAAGACCTTGGCGAGCCTCTTGATAGTCCAGCGCAAATTCACAGCTCAAACCACGTAGGTATCGCTATGCAGATACGCAAAATGGGCGCAGAGCCGATCATCTGCGAGATTGTAAGAGATAAGGCTGAGCTTGTCGAAAAAGCGATCATAAATGCGCTAAAATCAGCCGATATCTTAGTGACTACTGGTGGTATCAGCATGGGAGACTATGACTTTGTAAAGGGCGCTTTAAAT
Organism: Campylobacter concisus; assembly: GCF_902460715.1. Lineage (GTDB taxonomy): Bacteria > Campylobacterota > Campylobacteria > Campylobacterales > Campylobacteraceae > Campylobacter_A > Campylobacter_A concisus_AK. The sequence continues at coordinate 856,561 of NZ_CABPUX010000001.1, forward strand.
GAAAATTTCAAGCTTATTATCGAGGGCGCTGCGATAAAACCAGGCCGCCATATCAGAGTGGCAAAATCAGGCGACAAATATATCTTTGCGCTGCCGGGATTTCCGTATTCGGCGATGGTTATGTGCGTGCTTTATGTAAGAGTGCTTATAAACACTTGGTTTAGCCAAGAAGAGCCAAAGATCACGGCGATAATGGACGAAGACTACAAAAAACGCTCGCCATTTTTGGAATTTACAGCGGTAAATTTAGAAAACAGAGATGGCAAAATTTTTGTAAATTTAAACGGTAAAAAGCTTGGTAGCTCGGCGATCGTAAATAACCTAACAAACGAAGCTGCACTGCTTATCATCCCAAAAGAGACAGAATTTATCGCAAAAGGTGAAGTGGTAGAAGTTTTAAAGATGCCTTGCTATTAAAGATGCCTTGCTAAGGGTAAAATTAAAATTTAGAGTAAAAAGCAGGGAGAGCTCCCTGCTGTGGTTATTCCTCTTCGTTTGTTTTGATGTAAGCGTAGTCAGAAATTTTAGTCCACTCTCTTGCTTTTTTGAGGAAAGCTCTTTGAGACTCGACGATCTCTTTAAATAGTGGATCTTTTGCGCTCTCTTCATCAAGTAGCTCGTTTGTAGCCTTTTTAAGAGCTGCGATGACCTCTGGTGGGAAAGATTTTACTTGGATGTCTGGGTACTCAGCCTTCATCTTGTCCCAGTACTCTACATTTGCGTAAAATACCTTAGTATTCACATCTCTTGCTACTTCAGCAGCAGCTGCTTCAAAGATAGCTTTTAGATCGTCTGGAAGTTTTTCATACGCATTTTTGTTGAAGAAAAACTGGGTTTCACCATCTGGCTCTTGCCAGCCTGTGTAGTAGTATTTTGCCACTTTGTGAAAGCCAAGCGCCATGTCATAAGCTGGACTAACCCACTCGACAGCGTCGATAGTGCCCATCTCAAGTGCCATGTAAAGCTCGCCAGTTGGGATAGTGTTGATATTTGCGCCAAGCTTAGCGTAAATTTCACCACCAAAGCCTGGAATTCTGATCTTTAAGCCTTTGATATCATCAACTGACTTGATCTCTTTTTTAAACCAGCCGCCCATTTGCATGCCGGTGTTGCCAGCTCTAAAAATTTTGATGTTATATGGGTCGAAAACTTTCGCCTCTAGCTCTTTGCCGCCGCCAAATTCATACCAAGCTGTTTGCTCGTCGGTATTCATCATAAATGGTGTTGCTGTAAAGAACATAGTCTTAGGGTCTTTGCCTTTATAGTAGTAGCTAGCTGTGTAGCCGATGTCGTATTGACCGCTCTTTGCAAAGTCAAGCATCGCAAAAGGTGACTTGTGCTTTGACGGGTAGTCGATCCTGATCTCGATGCGGCCGTTACTCATCTTTTCGACTTTCTCTTTTAGCTCTTTTGGCACGTCACCAAGCACTGGCATAGTGCTCTCCCATGAGGTTGCAAGCTTGAGCTTATAGACTTTGTCATCTCCCATGGCAGCGCAAGCAAGAGCCGCTAGGCCAAGAGATGCTAATAAAAATTTATTCATACTCTCTCCTTTAAAAATTTTGCATATTATACAAAAAATTTACATTATTAAAATGTGTTATAATCGCAAAAATCAAATTACAGGGCATAAAAATGATAAAAAAGACGAAAATTGTAGCGACTTTAGGGCCAGCAAGTGACAACGAAGAGACGATGGAAGCGATGGTTAAAGCAGGGGTTAATGTTTTTCGTTTAAATTTTAGCCACGGAACACACGAATACCACAAATCAAACATCGACAAAATCAGAAACATCGAAAAAAGACTAAACAAACGCATAGGCATCTTGCAAGATATCTGCGGTCCAAAGATCAGAGTTGGCAAGCTTAGCGAGCCATTTTACTTAAAAGCTGGCGATGAGCTTAGCATCTACGCAGAGGATATCGTGGGCGAAAAGATCGAAAAGGGCGTTTATAGAGTGAGCCTAAATCAACCTCAGATTTTACCTATGCTAAAGGCTGGCGAGTACGTCTATCTCTACGATGGCTCGATCAGAGCAAGAGTTATAGGCGAGGGCAAAGATGTGGTAAAAACCATCATCGAAAATGACGGAATTTTAAACTCAAACAAAGGGGTAAATTTCCCAAATACCGCCCTTGGTATCGAAATCATCACGCCAAAAGATAAAGAGGATATGGAATTTGGCGCAAAACACGGGGTAAATTTCGTCGCCATTAGCTTTGTGCAAGACGCAAATGACGTGATAAAAGCGAGAAATATCTTAAAAGAATTTGGTTCACGTGCGGCTATCTTATCTAAGATAGAGAAATTTGACGCGGTTGAAAACATAGATGATATCATCGCAAAGAGCGATGGCATCATGGTAGCTCGTGGCGATCTTGGTATAGAAGTGCCATTTTACAAGGTGCCAACCATACAAAAGCTCATCATCAAAAAGGCAAATGCAGCCAGCAAGCCAGTCATCACAGCAACTCAGATGATGCTAAGCATGGCTGAGCATGAAACTGCTACAAGAGCGGAGATCAGTGACGTGGCAAACGCTGTGCTAGACGGCACTGACGCAGTTATGCTAAGCGAGGAGAGCGCGATCGGCAAAAACCCAGTCGCAGTTGTAGAGGCGATGAGCAAAACGATCATACAAACGCAAAGCATCTATCCATACAATAAATTTGACGAATTTGACTTTTTAGACGAGACAGATATGGTCGCAAATAGCGCAGCTTCGCTAGCTGTTCGCATCAAGGCAAATGCGATACTCTCTATCACAGGCTCAGGCAAATCAGCCATAAAGTTAGCTAGAAACCGCACAAGTATCGACATCATCGCTATCGCACACGACGAGCAGACAGCTCACATGCTTACCCTTGCTTGGGGTGTGACGCCAGCGCTAGTGCTTGAAAAGACAAAGCTAAATGTCCTTCTTGCAAATGTCATCAAAAAGGCTTACGACGCTGGATACGTCGAGCATGACAAGACCTATCTCGTCACAGCTGGCCACCCAACAGGCGTAGAGGGCAGCACAAACCTCATACGCATCATCAGACGCGACCAGCTTGATTATTACTTAGACCTTGCGAAAAATGGCGAGCAAAAGTAGATCGGAGTAAATTTATGAAAACTATAAGGCTACTCTATCCAGACTACCTAAGTGGCGGCCTGCCGATCTATCACTTTGGTGCAAATTTGCTTCAGCATATCTTGCCACAAAATGCAAATCAACCCTTGATAAAGCTAGATATCGCGCCGCCTGATGGCAAAGAAAAAGAGATCGTGGATGGAATTTACGCTAGAGCTGACGTCGTAGCTGGCGTAAAAGATGCCACAGACAAGATTTCTAGCGAAAATCCAGGTAAGATCATAACGATCGGCGGCACATGTTTTGTCTCACTTGCTCCGTTTGACTATCTAAAGGGCAGGTATGAAAATGTCGGTATCATTTGGATAGACGCACATCCAGACGTCTCAACGCCAAAAGACGGCTATCCTATGGCTCATGCCATGGTGCTTGGAGCGCTTTTGGGAAATGGTGATGCAGAGCTTTTATCTCTTGTTAAAAATAAGAAATTTAGAGCAGATGAGGTGCTTTACGTGGGATTGCAGGGGCTACATAGCTACCAAAAAGCCTTTTTGGACGAGGCAGGCGTGGATTATGAGGTGCAAAGTGATAAATTTATCTCAAACGAAAAAATAGAAAATTTCATAGCTAAATTTGATCAAATTCTCGTTCATTTTGATATAGATGTGCTTGATGAAAAGTTTTTCCACTCGACATATTTTGCAGACCCAGATGCTGGTGGGGATGGCTCTGGAGGCGGAAAAATGAAATTTGATCAGCTAAGTGAAATTTTATCTCTCATCTCACAAAAAGCTGACGTGGTTGGTTTTAGTATCGCCGAATATATGCCCTTTGACGCATATAAAATGCATCAAATGTTTAATAAAGTGAAAATTTTTACTGAGTGAGGGGGGGGGAATTTGCATTTTTGCGATTTTAAAATTTACTCTAGCTTTTTTATAAAATTAAATATTTTTAGTTCATAATCGCAAATTTCAAAATTCCACTCACTCTCAAGAATTGGCTACTAAAATTTAGCTTCGCTTATCGCTTAGCTCAAATTTTAGAGCCGAAATTACTCGTTCATGAAATTTTAAAATTTGATAGAATTTTTTGTGCAAAAACCGCATGCAGTGCTTTAGCACAATTGCATGCCACCTCTAACGTGCGAGGGGTTTAGGGGATTTAAAAAGGGGGATAAGGGGACGGCTTTGCTTCGCAGGCTCGCAACTGCAAGCAGACCGTAACTCGAGTCCCCTTGTCTCCCTTTTGGATAAAAACAAAACTTTAAGTTTTTAAAAACTTTAATTATCAAATTTTAAAATTCCACTTACTCGCAAGAGTTGGCTACTAAAATTTGGCTTCGCTTACCGCTTAGCTCAAATTTTAGAGCCGAAATTACTCGTTCATGAAATTTTAAAATTTACTAGAATTTTGCGCTTTGGTATAGTTGTATAATCGCATTCAAATAAGATTTTTAAAGATTTTGTGACGCCAAATTTAGCGTCACAAATCTAAATTTATTTTTTCTTTTTGCCTTTTGGCTCGTCGCCTTTAAACCAGCTTTTTATCTTATCAAAGACGCTCTCATCGGTGCTTGACTTGCCTGAAACTATGCCAAAGCTAGCTTGAAGCTTGTTTAAAAGCTCTCTTTGTTCGTCGCTTAGTTTATCAGGTGTTTGGATAGAAATTTGAGCTACAAGTCTGCCTTTTTTGCGTGAATTTACGCCCTTGATACCCTCATTTTCAAAGATAAATTGCTGCTTATCTTTCGCGCCAACTGGCAGTTTTAGCTCGGTTTCACCGCGAAGTGTTGGGATCTTTATGCTCTCGCCAAGAACGGCTTGGGTGAAAAAGACTGGAATTTCTATATAAACATCGTCATTGTGGCGGATGAAGTGCTTGTCCTCTTTTACATTTATGCTCACGTAAAGATCGCCTTGAACGCCGTTTGCACCGATGTTGCCTTTGCCAGCGACCCTCATCCTCATGCCACTATCAACGCCCTCTGGGATCGTGATCTTGACGCTTTGTTTCTGGATTTTATAGGCTTTTGCGTTGCAATCAGGACATGGCTCGCTTATCACTTCGCCAGATCCGTGGCAGTATGGGCACTCTTGAACGATATTCATAAAGCCATTTCCACGTGTGATCCTGCCGCTTCCGCCGCAGTGCTGGCAAGTTTTGTTTTTGCCGTCTTTGCTGCCTGTTGCGTTGCATGTTGGGCAAGGCACTTTTTGATCAAATTTGATCTCTTTTTCGCAGCCAAAAACAGCTTCATTAAACTCTAAATTTATAGGAATTTCAAGATCTGCTGAGTATTTTTCGCTTCGCCTCTTTCTCTGTCTAGAGCCACCGCCAAAACCGCCACCAAAAAACGAGTCAAAAATGTCTGAAAGGTCAAAATCAGCGCTAAAGCCACCGCCACTGCCAAACCTACCCTCAAGCCCTTCTTTGCCGTATCTGTCGTATATTGAGCGCTTTTGCTCATCGCTTAAGACCTGATAGGCTTCGTTTATCTGTTTAAATTTCTGCTCAGCCTCTTTGTCGCCAGCGTTTCTGTCTGGGTGGTATTTTAAAGCGAGCTTTCTAAAGGCTTTTTTTATCTCGTCGCCACTTGCATTTCTTGAAATTTCAAGGATCTCGTAATAATCAAACTCCACATTTTTCCTTGTTTATTAAGCTTATTTTAAATGTGAGATTTTATCCAAAAAAGTTTAAATTTAAAAAAAAATTTACATTTTTGCCGTATAATCTCTACTATTTTTCAATGAAAAGGATGATTTATGATTAACGTTTTAATGATAGAAGACGATCCAGAATTTGCACAAATTTTATCTGAATATCTTGATAGTTTTAATATAAAAGTGACTAACTTTGAAGATCCATATCTTGGACTAAGTGCCGGCATAAAAAACTATGACCTGCTCATACTTGACCTTACTTTGCCAGGCATAGACGGGCTTGAGGTTTGCAAAGAAATTCGCCAAAAATACGACATCCCTATCATCATAAGCTCAGCACGCAGTGACATCAGCGATAAGGTAGTTGGACTTCAGCTTGGAGCGGATGATTATTTGCCAAAACCATACGATCCAAAAGAGATGTATGCTCGTATCACAAGTCTTATTAGAAGATATAAAAAGACAAATGAAGTGCAAGAGGAGGTCGTTGATAGCGCATTTAGGATAGACGACAAGCGCCATGAAATTTACTTTAATAATGAAGCCCTTGCGCTTACACCAGCTGAGTATGAAATTTTAACCTATCTCATCAAACAGCATAGCTTTTCAGTATCTCGCGAGCAGCTAGTTTATAACTGCAAGAGCCTAAAAGACAAGGACTCAAAGAGCTTAGATGTCATCATCGGACGCCTTAGAACAAAGATCGGCGACAGCTCAAAAGCGCCAAAACATATTTTTTCAGTTAGAGGCATAGGATATAAGCTTATCGGATGAAATACTCCATAACCACCAAGATAACTATCATCTTTGCCATCGCTTTCTCGCTGATGTGCTTGCTCTTTGTGACATTTGCAAACATTCAGCAAGAAAGTGCGCTTGAGAAGCTAAAAGACAAGCAAATAAGCGCTATGAACTACCTTGTGGCGCTTTACGAGCGTGGCAATCCTCCAAGAGATTTGGAGCACTACTTTAAAAATTTCAACCTAGAATATGTCGGCAACAAAAATTTAGCCACCTCTGTTACTACAAGCGGAAACGCCATTTTTACGCAGCACACGCCTCTTGGCATGATGCAGTCTGTTAATTACAAAGGCGATTTGTATCTGCTCATCAAAAATCCATCTTTTCAGCTGCTACTTGAGAGTAACGACGCAAGACACGTAAATGACCCGCTTTGGGTAGCATTTTTGATCATTTCGGCTCTGCTCATATCGCTTTATGTCTCGGTGCTTAGAAGCCTTTTACCGCTTAGAAGACTTAGTAAAGATATCAGAAAATTTGCCAGCGGAAACATGGAGATGGCGATGACTGCTAGGCTAAATGAAAACGAGCAAGATGAGATCGGGCAGGTCGCAGTTGAATTTGACAACGCCGTTTGCAAGATCAGGGAGTTAATTCGCTCAAGGCAGCTATTTTTACGTGCGATCATGCATGAGCTAAAGACGCCTATTGGTAAAGGTAGGATCGTCTCTGAGATGGTCGCAAACGACACTCAAAAGATGAGGCTCATAAACGTTTTTGAACGCCTCGAGATGCTTATAAATGAATTTAGCAAAGTCGAGCAGCTTCTTTCAAAAAGCTACGCGCTAAACTATCAAGAGTGCCATTTTTCGCTCATTTTAGAGCAGGTGCAAGACATGCTCATGCTTGATAAATTTGAAGAGCGAGTGAGCTGTGATATTAGGGACGACGTCATATTAAGAGTGGATTTTCAGCTTTTTAGTTTGGCGATTAAAAATTTGATAGACAATGCCCTAAAATACGCAGAGGACAAGAAAGCCATTTTGATCTGCGATAGCGAATTTATAGCGGTTAAAAATTTAGGCAAAAAGCTAAATCACCCTATCGACTACTACAAACAAGCCTTTGTGAGAGGCGACAAGGTGAGTGCTGGAAGTGGCATGGGGCTTGGACTTTACATCATCGAGCAAATTTGCCAGATGCAAAAATTTGAGCTTGCTTACGACTACGAGGATGGCTATCACGTCTTTAAAATTTTACTTCGAGCAAAGGCAAAACGCGCATGAAAAGGGGCTTAGAGAAATTTAACGAGCTAACTGAGTCTTTTGCTAAGCTACCAGGTGTCGGTAAAAAATCAGCCGCGAGATTTGCCTACTTTGTCTGCATGCAAGATAGTTTTGCAGGGCTAAGGCTCGCGCAAAATATCGAAGACGCGGTAAGGTTTATCAAGCGTTGTGAGCGTTGCGGTGGGCTAAGCGAAAATGAAATTTGCGACATTTGCAGTGACGAGAGCAGGGACAGCGAGGTCATCTTGCTAGTTGAGAGCCCAAAAGATATCTTGGTTTTTGAACAAAATGGCATTTATAATGGCCTTTACTTCGTGCTTGACGAGATCGACGAGGACGCCATAGAGAGGCTAAGAAGTGCGATCAAGCAAAATGGCTCAAAAGAGGTCGTCTTTGCCTTTACGCCGGGGCTAAATTCAGACGCGCTCATGCTTTACGTCGAGGATAAGCTTGGCATGAGTGAAATTTCATTTAGCAAGATCGCTCAAGGCGTGCCAACTGGTGTAAATTTAGAAAATGTCGATATGCTCTCACTCTTAAAAGCCTACGAGAGCCGCACAAAAGCCTAATTAAAATTTCTTTTAGTTATAATCTCACCTAAATTTATAATATTTAGTCCGCGCAATTGCCACTAAATTTAAAAGGATAGAGATTGATTTTACTTATAGATAACTACGATAGTTTTGTCTTCAACGTCGAGCAGTACGTAAAGGAGCTCACAAACGAAGAGGTTAGATGCGTTAGAAACGACAAGATAACGCTTGAAGAGATCAAAAAACTAAACCCAAGTAAGATCATCCTAAGCCCAGGACCAAAGCACCCAAAAGATAGCGGAGTTTGTTTAGAAATTTTAAAAGCAGACCTTGGCGTGCCGGTGCTTGGCATCTGCCTTGGACACCAAGCCATAGGGCTTAGTTTTGGTGCAAAGATAAAAAGACTAGACGACCCACTTCACGGCAAGACCTCATTTATCGACGTGAAAAATAAAGAGCCACTATTTGCAGGGCTGCCTGATCGTTTTGAAGTTATGCGCTACCACTCGCTTTATGTCGATGAGCTCCCAGCTAGCTTAAGCGCTGATGCGGTGAGTGATGATGGCGTGGTTATGGCGCTTAGCGTAAAAGATAAGCCGATCTTTGGCATCCAGTTTCACCCTGAGAGCTACTTCACGCAATACGGCAAAAAGATCGTTGAAAATTTTGTAAATTACAAGGCTAAAGATGAGGCTAAAGAGCCAAAAATCCGCTCACTTAAGCCATATCTTATCAAGCTTCAAGAAAACATCCCGCTTGATGATAGCGACTTTGAGCAAATTTGCGAGATAATAGCCAGCAAAGAGTACGAGATCGTGCAGCTTTCAGCCCTTTTAGTGCTAATTAGCGAAAAGAGCCTTTACCCAAAAAGCCTTGCTGCACTTGCGAAAAATATCCTAAAATACTCGCAAACCTACCGCGATGATACGCCTATGATCGATCTTTGCGGTACTGGCGGCGATGGCTTTAAGACGATAAATATCTCAACTACAGTGGCATTTATCCTTGCAAGCCTTGGCATAAAGGTCGCAAAGCACGGTAACAAGGCAGTTTCAAGCAAGTCTGGCAGCTCTGATGTGCTTGAAATTTTAGGCGTAAAAAGTGAAAAATCACTGGCAAAACAGCGTGAAAATTTAGCTAGTAAAAATTTAGCCTTTTTCCACGCACCATTTTTCCATCCGCTAGTTGGTGAGGTGAGAGAAGTGCGCCAAAGACTTGGCATAAGAACCGTTTTTAACGTGCTTGGACCGCTTTTAAATCCAAATTTAAACCTTACAAATCAGCTAGTTGGCGTCTATCATAAGCCTGTCCTAAAACTCTACGCCCAGACGCTTAAGATCCTTGGCAGAAAGCACGCTTTGGTCGTTCGCGGCGATGACGGGCTTGATGAGATCACGCTTTGCAGTGAAACAAGCGTTGTGGAGCTAAAAAATGGCGAAATTTTTGAATACAGCATCACGCCAGAGCAATTTGGCTTTAAAAGAGCGCTTCACAGTGACATAGAGGGTGGCACACCTGAAGAAAACGCTAAAACCTTGATACGCACGCTAAAAGGCGAGGAGCAGGGGGCGAAATTTGACATCGTGGTCTTTAACGCGATGTTTGCACTTTACGCAGCTGATGGCGCAAAGAGCCCAGACGAGGCCAAAAAAATGGTTTTAGAGGCTATAAATTCTGGTAAGGCGTATAAATTTTTTGAAGAGTTTATAAAGGCTGGGGCTAATGGCGCTAGTTAAAATTTGTGGCATCAAAACGCTAGATGAGGCGAGTGCGGTTTGCGCTTTGGATGTTGATTTTATCGGGCTGATATTTGCCAAAAGCAAAAGAAAGGTCGAGCCAAATTTAGCTAGGCAGATAGCCAAATTTGCTCACAGCAAGGGCAAAAAAGTAGTTGGTGTTTTTGCTTTGCAAAGTGATTGCGAGATAATGGAAATTTGCCAGTTTGCTGGTCTTGACGTGGCTCAGGTGCATGGAGCGATCAGTGAAAATTTGCATGCAAATTTAAAAGATATGGGGCTTGAGATTTGGCAGGTTTTTAGCGTGAAAGATAGCTTGCCAGAGGTTGATTTTAAGCATTTTGACATGGTGCTTTTTGACTGCAAGGGCGAAAATGCTGGCGGAAATGGCACTAGCTTTGAGTGGGAAATTTTAAAAGAGGTTAAATTTAAATTTGGCATGGCTGGGGGTATAGGCGAGCACAATATAAAAGAAGCGCTGAAATTTAGGCCATATCTAGTCGATATCAACTCCAAAGTCGAAGACGAAAATGGCATAAAAGATGCGCAAAAGATAGAGAGAATTTTAAAGATCATAGGTGAGGTAGAAGATGAATAGTAAGGCGTATTTTGGAAAATTTGGCGGGCAGTTCGTGCCTGAGACTGTGATGTTTGCCCTTGATGAGCTAGAAAATGCTTATGAGAGCATCGCAAAGACAAAAGAGTTTAAAGACGAGCTTGATGATCTTTTGAAAAACTACGTTGGTAGGCCTAGTCCGCTCTTTTTTGCAAAGCGCTTAAGCGAGCACTACGGACATGAAATTTACCTCAAGCGTGAGGATCTAAACCACACTGGTGCGCATAAGATAAATAACGCTCTTGCTCAAGCACTGCTTGCTAAAAAAATGGGTAAAAAGAAAATTTTAGCTGAGACTGGAGCTGGTCAGCACGGCGTGGCAACAGCGACTGCAGCGGCACTTTTGGGCTTAGAGTGTGACGTATATATGGGCGCAACAGACGTGGCTAGACAGCAGCTAAATGCCTTTCGTATGCAGCTTCTTGGTGCAAAGGTGGTGAGCGTAGAAGACGGGCTAAAAACACTAAAAGAGGCGACCACAGCGGCCATACAAGCGTGGGTAAATGAGATAGAGAGCGCGTTTTATGTCATTGGCTCAGCCGTTGGCCCACACCCATATCCAAAGATCGTGCGTGACTTTCAAAGCGTGATCGGCACAGAGGCCAAAGCTCAGCTTGCAGACTACGGCAAAAAGGCTGATTACGTCATCGCTTGCGTTGGTGGCGGCAGCAATGCTATTGGCATTTTTAGTGCGTTTTTGGACGATGAGAGCGTAAATTTAGTAGGTATCGAGGCTGGCGGCCTTGGCATAGATACGCCTTATCACGCAGCTACGCTTAGCAAAGGCAAAACCGGCATCATCCACGGCATGAAAACGACGGTCTTGCAAGATGAATACGGCATGATCTCGCCAGTGCATAGCATCTCAGCAGGCCTAGACTACCCAGGCATAGGTCCAGAGCACGCCCATCTAAACGACATCAAAAGGGTAAGATACGAAGCCGTGACCGACGATGAGTGCATAAATGCCTTGTATTTTCTAAGCAAGATGGAGGGCATCATCCCAGCCATCGAGAGCGCGCATGCGGTGGCGTATCTGGAGAAGCTTTGCCCAAAACTCGATAAAAAAAGCGTCATCGTCGTAAATATCTCAGGCAGGGGCGATAAGGACATAAACACAGTCATCGGCTACGAAAAAGGAAAAATTTATGGATAAGGTAAGAAGCGCATTTAACGGCAAAAAGGCAAATATCGGCTACATCGTGGCTGGTTATCCAAGCTTAGAAAAAACGAAGGAATTTTTAGAAAATTTAGATGAAAGCACGCTTGATCTGCTTGAGATCGGCATCCCGTACTCTGACCCGCTGGCTGATGGCAAACTCATCGCGCAAGCTAGCTTTGAGACAGCTCAAAGTGGCGTAAATACCGACGTTGTCTTTGACATGCTTGAGGGCTGCAAGGCAAAAGTGACAAAGCCACTTGTTTTTCTGGTTTATTACAACATCATTTTTGCTTATGGCGTTGATAAATTTCTAAAAAGATCACGTGAAGCCGGAGTTAGCGGCTTTATCGTGCCGGATCTGCCTTGTGAGGAGTGCGAGGAGTTTGCTCTAAAATGCAAGGAGCTAAATTTATGCCTTGTGCCACTTATAAGTGTCACCTCTGGGGGCAGGGCGGATGAGATATTAAAATTTGGCTCAGGATTTATCTACGTGCTAGGTGCTATCGGCGTTAGCGGTTCAAAAAGAGCTGATGAAGATAGGATAAAAAATTTAGTCCTAGAGCTTAAGAAAAAGAGCGATCTGCCAGTGGCTGTGGGCTTTGGCATCAAAAATAAAGATGATGTTAGCGAAGTGAAAAAATATGCTGACGCTGCGATCATAGGCACGCAAATAGTCAAGCTTTGTGCTAAATTTAGCGCAAAGGAGCTAGTTAAAGAGGTCGATAAACTCTTTTAAAATGCTTAATAAATTTATAGCTAATTTAGTAAAGCCAAAGTATAATTAACGCGCATTTCAAGTCTTAAGGAAGAGATATGAGAAAAGTTATAGATGAAGCCACAAGCTATCTTTGCAAGGATACTTTGGGGCTCGATTTAGAGTTTGGTAAGAGCCTTGGTAAAGGATTTTACGGGGCTAGCATACCAGTTTATAAGGGTAAAAGCGAGTATCAGTTTTATCTATTTTTTAAAAAAGATACTTTGAAAATTTTTATGAATGCCTTTTTTGGTCACGAAGATGTTGATGGTGGCGATCTGGACGATCTTTGCAAAGAGATAGCTAATCAGATCATCGGCAAGGCTAAAAATCTGCTAAATGAAAAAGAGCCAAATGCTTATAAACTCGGAACGCCTGAGTTTTTGGGCGAGGTTGAGAATTTTGGCATAAAGCTAAAAGAGAAATTTATATATAAGATAAAAAATAGAACATTTCAAATAGGCTACAAGATACAATGAACGACGAAGGTGCGATAGAGACACTAGAACAGCTAGGGCTTTTTAAGAGCTATGATGAGCTTATGGATATAAGCGTTGATTTTATAGCTGAGCTAGGAACTACCACAGTTAGCATAAATGAGCTTTTGAAATTTGAAGCTGGCTCGGTCATAGACCTCGAAAAACCAGCTGGCGAGAGCGTGGAGCTATATATAAATAATAGAATTTTTGGAAAAGGCGAAGTAATGGTTTATGAGAAAAATTTAGCCATCAGGATAAATGAAATTTTGGACTCAAAGTCAGTTATTCAGTACTTCAAAAAAGAACTTTTATGAAATTTATACTATTTTTTCTGCTTTTTGCTACGCAGATCTTTGCCTCAAACTTGCTAACATACAACATCTATGAGCGCACCGACAGGGTCGATATCATGCTTAGCTTTGATGCGCCGTATGAGGGCAACATCTTTCAAAAGCGTGAAAAAGATACGACCTCTTTGATACTAAATTCTCTAAGCTACGATCAAAGCGCGAGCAAGGACATAAACTCAAAGATCATTCAAGAGCTAGATATTGAGCCAAAGCAAAACTCTTTGGTCTTAAATTTGCGCTCAAACGATGCGATCATCGTAAATGCTTCAAAGACAACTGACAGCTTCGGGCTTCGCATCCGCGTAACACTAAAAAACACAAAAACGCAAGTGCAAAATATGCCTCAAGCAAGCGCAAAGATAGAAACCGCCAGCACGCCAAAGACAGAAAATGAACCTATGGTTAATATTGATTCGAGATACTTCATCGTCCTAAGTGTGCTCATTGCGCTTCTTATATTTTTATATGTTTTTAAAAGATATATTACTTCAAAAAGTAGTGACTTTAGTGGATTTAAAACGCCACAAAATCAACCACAAAACGACACAAAGTCGATGAACTGGTTACTAAAAAACCAAAATAGCGGTGTCAATATCATCTACGAAAAATATCTTGACCGCACAAATAAGCTAATGCTTCTAAGCTACGAAAATAGGCGCTATCTAGTGATAGTTGGCAGCTCAAACGTCATGCTTGATAGCTTTGGTGAGGACAAGATCCAAAATGAGCAGGACTTCGCTGTTTTCTTTGAAGAAAATAAGAAAAAACTTGGTTCATTTTTGCAAGAGCGTCAAAATAGCCTAAATAACTACAAAGACAAAATGAGTGGAGAATTTTAACTCCGCTTTTTGCACTACTAAATTTTTAAAGTTTTTGCATAAAGCGCATGCAGTGCGCATACACCATTGCATGCCACTTCTAACGTTGTCGGAGTTAGGGGATCGTTAAGGGGGAAGAGAGCTTCTTTGCTTCGTTAGCTCGCAACTGCAAGTAGACCGTAATTCAAGCCTATTCCCTCTTATTTTAAAATCCCACTCACTCGCAAGAATTGACTACTGATTTTAGGTCTCGCAAAGCTTGCCACTAAAATCAGAGCCGAAATTACTCGTTCATGAAATTTTAAAATTTACTTGACGATGACTAGATAAAGAAATTTTCGCCATGGTTTTTAAATGCATGTAGTGCTTTAGCACTGAAGCATGCAACCTTGAACGTGCGATGGGATTGGGGGATTTAAAAGGGGGGGATAAGGGGACGGCCTCGTAACTCGAGTCCCCTTGTCTCCCTTTTGGATAAAAAGAAATTTACAAACTTAGTCAAGCTGTCTTTGCAAATTTTAAAATTCCATTCACTCGCAAGAATTGACTACTAAAATTTGGCTTCGCTTGCCGCTTAGCTCAAATTTTAGAGCCGAAATTACTCGCTCATGGAATTTTAAAATTTGTTTGACACACTAAAAACATGGCACTTTGACGCTGCTGCATACTTTGAACGTGTGCGGTACTTGATTGATAAAAAGAAGTTGGTAGGTGGATGGACTTCGTATCTGCCTTGCGAGCCTATTAAGCAAAATATAAGCCTTTACCACCCCCTATTTTTAGAAAATAAATTTATAAATTTGACCGCTAACTTTTTGATCTACACAAACGAAATGGCAAAAATTTCAGGTTTTGCGATCTTTTTTATCTCTTCTTTTGCCATTGCAAATTCTTTTGCACCCTCTATTTTTAGTGTGTGACCGCTAAACTCAAAGCTTAAATTTAGCTTCTCACAGGTTATATCAAGTGCCTTGGCTAGCGCAAGGATGAAGCTTAGCCACCTTACACATTCAGCCTTTGGTAATAAATTTTTATACTTTTCAAACTCATAAATATTTTTCTTGCCATTTGTGCCGATGACTGCGGCTATTAGTGCCTTTTTCTCGTGTGAAAAGCCGTAGTTTAGGGCATTTAGGACGATGTAGGCTGAGTTTTTGTGATCGCCGTAAAAGCCTATCTCTTGACCGACGTTGTGGAGCTTTGCAGCAATTAGCAGCGTCTCAAGATAGCTCTCATTTAGCCCATGAAGCTTTTTAAGCGCCACAAAAATATCCTTTGCGTATCTTGCCACGGCTTTGTTGCAAGAGAGGATGAAGCGATCTTGTAGGCTTTTGACGCTTGGGTTAAAATTTTCTGGAAATTTAAGACTTGGACGCAAAAAATCTTTTAAAAAGACGCCCTCTCTTACGCCAACGCCACTTGTGATGACATTTTTGGCATTTAGCGCCTTGGCAAGAGCTAAAAATATATGTGCGCCCTCTCTGATGGTATCGTATCTATCCTTTTTTATAGGAAATTTATTTAGTTCAAGCACGCTAACGTTTGCGATGCTCTCGATGTAGGCTTGCTCGTCGTTAAGCTTGTAGCAAAAGCCATGCAGCGATGAGAGCGGATATAAATTTTTGCTCATTATGGCCGATGAGATCGCTCTTAAAGAGCCGCCGATCGCTATTAAATTTGGACACTTAAATTGCTCATCTATCTGCGCTGTGATCTGCGACAGAAATTTTGGTAGTTTGTTTAAATTTTTCTTATCAAAAAATAGCTCTTTTAGCCTAACCGTGCCTATATCAAGCGAGAGGACATCGACTATCTTGCCGTTACTTATCCTAGCAAGCTCGGTCGAGCCTCCGCCGATATCGATAGTGACGCACTCGGCTAGATTGTGAAGCAAATTTTTAGCCGCTATCGCTCCAAAAGTAGCCTCCTCTTTGCCGTCAATTACTTTTAAATTTATGCCAAGTTTTTTTCTTAAAAGCGAGATCAAAACGCCTGAGTTTGGAGCATCTCTAAGCGCTGAAGTGCCAACACATAGGACTTTGGAGCATTTGTAACTTTTTATGATGTTGTCAAATTCGCTAAAAGCTTTGATCGCTTTTTGCATTGAAGCTTCTGAAATTTCGTTGTTTGAGCCGTATCCACCTTCGCCTAGTCGCACTTTGGTTTTGTATTCGGCTAGTATAAAAAATGCTAAGCGTGATGTGCGCTCAAATATCGCCATGCGCATAGAATTTGAGCCAAGATCGATCACTGCGGTTCTCTTTGCCATTTTTTATCCTTTTAAATTTAAAACGAGGCTTGCAACTGCTCCGTTTGCGTTCTCTCTATTTTTGATAGATATCTCAGCGCCAAGTGCCTGTGCTGCGCCCTTTGCGAGAAATAGTCCAAGTCCAGCACCACCTTTGTTGCCGTATCTTTTAAATGGAGCAAACAAGTCCTTGCTCTCGTCTATGCCCACGCCTTCGTCGGCAACCTCGATGATAAATTTGCTCTTTTCAAGCCTTGAGCTAATCGTAATCGTGCTATTTTTTGGAGAAAATTTGATAGCATTTTGGACGAAATTTTGCACTATGTGAGTTAGCAGGCTGGTTTGGATATTTAGGTTTAAAATTTCAGGTTTTAGATCGAGTGTGAGATTTTTTTCTTCACCTTTTGCGAGCACCTCGTAGTTTTTGCCTAGTTTTTTCAAAAATGCGATCACGTCGGTATTTACTGGCTCTTCAAACTGCGCGCCCTCTTGACGACCTATCTCAAGGACAGAGCCTATCATAGCGTTCATGCCGTTGATCGCTTCGTTATTTGATTTTAGCGCTTCTATGTATTTTTCGCTCTCGCGTGGTTTTAAAAGCGTAACTTCGTTTTTGGTTTTCATGACGGCAAGTGGAGTTTTTAGCTCGTGTGCAACGCCTACAAAGAGCTCTTTTTGGTATAAAACGAAAGTTTGTATGCGAGAGATCAGCCTATTTATGCTATTACCAAGTGGCAAAAACTCGTCTGGCAAGCTTTTGATATCGATCTCTTTTAGAAATTTCTCATCTAAATTTGTAAGCTTGTGACTTAAAATTTTTATAGGTATTAAAAGCATTCTTGATAAAAATAGTGCGTAAAATAGCACCAAAAGTATCGCTGTGACGTTTACGATTATAATATCTATAAAAATTTCTTCGACTATCTGGCTTTGAAGCGTCGTCTCTTTTTCTAGGACTAAGTAGCTACTGTCATCTAGCCTTGTTGTTAGAGTGGTTATGCTCTTATCTTTTATCTTTTGCATCACAAGGTAGGGTTTTTCGCCTTTAAGCTCACCTGCTTTTACTGTGGCTAGAGTTTTGTTTGGGATTTCTATAGTAAAAGTTTTTAGATTGTTAGGATTGAAATTTTGTGGATTGTTTTTGTAAGCTGTGGCTTGCTGGTTTAACTCACTAACTACGCTTTGAAAAACGGTGACTCTTATGTAGTGATAGAGCATCACCGAAACAACGGCAATTAGCATCATCGCACCAGATGCTAATTGCAGTATAAATCTATTTCTTAAGCTTTTTTGGGAAAGCAAAATCTATATCCGCGTCTTCTAACAGTTTCTATTGTCGAAATATTTAGTGGTTTGTCCATTTTTTGGCGGATTTGGTTGATAGCAACCTCGATAACGTTTGGAGTTACGAGCTCTGGCTCTTCCCAGATAGCGTCAAGTAGTTGCTCTTTAGATACGATTTGATCCGAGTGTCTTGCAAGGTGAGTAAGCACTTCAAATGGCTTGCCTTTTAGCTCGATGTCGCGGCCAAGATAAGTGATCTTCTCTTCGTCAGGGTTGATGATAAGCTCGTCTATCTTGATGATATTTGTACCGCCAAAGCGTAGTCTAGCCTCTAGTCTAGCTACTAAAATGTCAAAATCAAATGGTTTTTTGATGTAGTCATCAGCGCCAGCTCTAAGCGCTTTTATCTCGCTCTCTTTGTCGTCTTTTGCAGAAAGAACTACGACTGAGGTGCGTGGAGATTTATGTTTTATGATGTTTATAAGATCAACGCCGTCACCATCTTGAAGCATCCAGTCAGTTAAAACTAAGTCGTAGTTTCTGATGCCGATGTAGTACTCAGCGTCTTTGAAATTTTCAGAGCTATCTGTCTGATAGCCAAACTCTTGCAACCCCTCAGCAATCGTCTTATTTAGCGTTACTTCGTCTTCTACTATTAAAATACGCATTTCTTTTCCTTAAACTAAAATTTATGGTCGATTGTATCATAAATTAAGAAATATTTCAAGATACTTTAATAAATTTTTAAAAAACAGTGCTGATTTTTGCACCGACAATTGCATTTGGTAAAATCTCGGTTTTTAAAATCTCCATATCTAAGCTAGTAAGCGAGCTAAACCTCTCTTTTAGCGCTTTGCAGGTTGCTTCTAGCGACTCTTCTACGCTTTGAAATTTCATCTCATTGTAAAAGTCTTTTATAAAATCCGCCACCAAAACATAATCAATCAAGCTAGTCGAGCGAAATTCTAAGCTTACTTTTACCTCTTGCTTTGCAACTCGCTCAAAGTCAAACATCCCGATAACGGTTTGAAATTTATAATCCTTAATGATCGTTGTTATTTCACTTTTCATACGACTTTTTGCTCCTTGCCTGAAAGCAGGCGAACGATATTTGGTATGTGTTTATAAACTACCAAAAATGCGATGATAAGTATCGGTGCGTGAGTGTAAATTTCATCAAGCTCTGGGTGGATGATAAAGCTTGATGCGATGAGAGCTATCAGCGCACAAAGTGATGCTAGAGAGCTTATCTTTAAAAATTTACCAACCAAAAACCAAACGACAAGAGCGATGATGATTTCAACTGGTAAGAAAAATGCGAGCACACCAGCTCCGGTTGCCACGCCTTTGCCACCTTGAAAGCCTAAAAATATAGAAAAACAATGCCCCACAACGCTTAAAACTGCCATCGTCCAAAGCACGCTTTGGCTAGCTCCAAGAGATGAGGCTACGATAAGTGGCAAAACGCCCTTTAACACGTCACAAACTACGGTTAAAATGGCTAGTTTTTTGGCGAGTTTTGGGTTAGTTTGCTTTAAAACTCTTAAAACATTTGTCGCGCCTATGCTTTTGCTGCCCTCTTTTTTTATATCAACATGTCCGAAAATTTTTGCTAATATGAGCCCTGATGGGATGCTGCCAAGCAGGTAGCTAACGGCATAAAGTATTAAATTTTGCATATTTTACCTTTTAAATTTAAAGAGAAATGATATTAAAAAAATACTAATTTTTTTATAAATCATCTCCACAAAAGCACGATTTTTTCGTCGTAGATGTCGCTTTTCTTTGGCGAAATTTGCGTTTCGTTTATCGCGATGTTTTTGACATCGTTCGCCTCTTTTAGCGCGTCGCACTCTTGTGCAAATTTCTCTTCGAGCTCGCTTATGGCTAAGCTTATATCATTTACGCTTTGCTCACTAAGCTTGACATCGCTTCGCTCTTTTAAGACCTTGTTTGCGCTTCTTGCACTTGAGGCGATCTTGCCCGCGTTTTGGCGAGATAAGAGCTTGTTGCCAAATATCGCACCAAATATGCTTGCGCCTATATTTATGGCTGCGTCAAGGCCGCTTGCTGTCATATCTTTTTGCTCTTTGTCAAGCTTTGCAAGGGCTTTGTTTAGCTTATCTTGCAAGTTCTTTTGCTCTTTTTCAAATTTAGCCGTGAGCTTTGCGGTTTGCTCCTCTAAAATTTCATTGCACTTATCCTGAAGCCTTATAAAAAACTCCTCTTTTGACTCGTTTTCTTTTGAGTAAATTCCCATCGCCTCAAAGGTGTTAAATTTGAAATTTCTATATAAAAACTCTTTAAAATCTTTCTCTAAAGCGTCAAAATTTTTAGCACTCGTTATGAAATTTGGCACAGCTGCAAAGCTTGCACCGCTTGGTTCATTTTCGCTCGCATCAACGTGCATGCCTTCGCTAGCCTCACTCCAGTTTGGCTCTTTGTCGTTTTCACTAAGCTCGTAAAGATAGCTCACCTCACAAATGCTGTCTATGCCTTTTTTGGCATCATAAATTCTCACCTTTGCGCTTGCAAGTAAATTTGGCGTGAGGCTTTTTGAGTTAGCATAAAGCTGCGTGATCGCACTTGAGATGATAGGCTTTGCGCTAAATTTCATCTCGCTTTTATCCACGCTTTGACTGTTTAAATTCTCTTTTTTATCTTTCATTAAATTTGAAATTTGCTCGCGGCTTAGCGGGCCTTTTAGATAGCTAAGTGCCCAGCGCGTGGAGATGACGTTTAGGTCATCTTCGTTTATATTTTTGAGTAAGAAATTTCTTTTGGCTAAATTTGATATGAGATTTTCAAGTGAGGCTTTGTCTAAGCTTGAGCCTGCGATGCCACTTAGCCCGTCGATCACGCGGGCTTTATCCTGCGCTGTTTGGAGGCGGCCGATAAACCAAGTGCCGATATTACTAAGGCCTTTGTAGTCAAGATCGACTGGGTTTTGCGTGCTTAAGACGCAGCCTAAACCAAATGCACGGGCTTGTTTTAAAAGCGTGAGCATAGGTGTTTTTGACGGAGGGTTTGCGTTTGGTGGGAAGAAGCCAAAAATTTCATCCATATATAGGATCGCTCTAAGTGAGCTAGTGCCCTCTGTGCCGCGCATCCACGCGATGATCTCGTTTAGTAAAAGGGTGACAAAAAACATCCTTTCAGCGTCATTTAGGTGCGAGATCGTAAAGATATTGCACTTTGCTTTGCCATTTTCGTCAAAAAGCATCTTTGAAATTTCTAGTCTAACGCCCTGTGTCCAGCCCTTAAAGCTTGGGCTTGCGATGAGCGCGTTTATCTTCATGGCAAGCTTTAGGCGCTCACTGCTTGGATAGAAGGTATCCACGTCAAAAACGCCTATCTTTTTAAACGGCGGATTTGCTATGAAATTTATAAGCTCTTCGATGCTGACGTCTTTTTGCTCTTTAAATTTAGTCTCAAATATAGTGGAGATAAGCAGCTGCTCTTTTGAGCTCATATCCTCTGAACTCATGCCAATAAGCGATAGCACCGACGCTGCGAGTGAGTTTATATAGTTGCTAAAAATTTCTTCGTCACTAATATTTGGGCAGGCAAAGTCGCTAAGTAGCGCCACACCTATGCCAGCTGAGCTTTTTGGCGTGTAGATATTAAAGCTAGCGCTATCTTTTAAAATTTTTACGCGCTCAAGGTCTTGAAAGCTCGACTCTATGCCGTTTCTCCAAAGCTCGGCCTGAGCGGCAGCAAATTCCTCTACGCTTTGACCTTTATTTGCCGCTTCTGCTTCATCGACATAAGGTAAAAAATCCTCCACTCTCATCTGCGGAAAGGTGAGGGCTAAATTTGTGATATCGCCCTTTGGATCGATGATGATAGAGGGGATGTTGTCTATGCAGGCCTCTTCTAAAAGCGTGATACCAAGGCCTGTTTTGCCACTACCTGTCATACCGATAATTGCCGCGTGGGTGGTTAGGTCTTTGTTTTTGTAAAAAAATGGCTCTTTATCTTTTAGTCCGATGTAAAAAAGTTTTAAATTTTCTTGTATGGTTTTCACTAATTGCCTTATTCGTATAAATTTATGCGTGAGCGAAGCTCGTCAAGTGTCTCTTTGACGCGCTTTTGTGTGAAGTCTTTTATCGTTTTGTCATCATCAACTATCTGCATGCAGTATCTGATGTAGCCCTTGTATGCTAGCTCGGTGACTAGCCTTAGTTTCAAAGAGACGTTTTTTACTTCATCTGGTGAGAGCATGATGTCAAAATTTGCCTCCAACTCTTCGCCGTCTTTAAAATTTGTAGCTTGTGAGCTTAGTATGCTCATGCCACCCTCTGAGATGTCATAAAGGCTACCAACAAGCTCGCCTTGCTCTCCTTTTAGAGAAATTTTGGTAAAGCGGTTTGGCAAGACACGCTGGAATTTTCTCTTGTTTGCATGCATGGTCGCTGTGCGTGAGAAATTTGAAAGGGTGACGCTTTTATCGGCGATATTGTAGTCGATGATGTCGGCGCGAAGTTGCTTTGAGAAGAAGCTGTTTGGCAGGATAAAGCCCTTGCCATCTTGCTTCATGGCTAAAATTTGCATCATATCTACGCGAAAAACGACACTATCTTCTTTAACCTCTAAAATTTCGGCTTCGTATTTTATATTTAGTCCGTCATATAAATTTAAAAACTCAGGGCGGACTTTGGCATTTTTCATGCGTGTAAATGTGTTGATCGGATCTTCATAAAAAAATGAGCCAGTATCGATCATCGTTTTTACCGTGGCTTCTTGGTGATCCTGCGTGTTATATAAAATTTCTTTCATCCTTGAGACGGCATTTACAAAATAGCCCACATATACTGCATCGTCGCAGGTGTGACTAAAATTTAGTGTCAAATTTAAGAGTAAGAAATTTACTAGCTCGTCTTTTGCGTTTAGTTTTGGTATTAGGCTGTTTAAGTCGTCGCGAATTTGTGTGGCATTTGGCTTTTGGATGAGTAGCGCATCAAAGATACTCTCAAGGCAAATTTTCATCTGCTCGTGTGGCACTACAAGGGTTAGTTGTCTGCAAAATTTGATGCCCTCATCTATAAATTTAGCTCTTAAACCAAGTATGCAATCCTCGCAATTTTCGACAAGTTCTTGCCTGCCCTTAAACTCCATGGGGTCTCCAAAAAAAGGTTATTTATTAAAACATCGCTATCATATATAAAGTTATATTAAAAAAATATTTAAATTTGTGTAGAGAGGAAATTTCTAGGCAAAGCTGCCTAGAAATTTGAATAATTATAGTTTACTTTCGTTGTGTGAAAGGTAGTCAGCAACACCTTCGGTGCTTGGTTTCATACCAGCGTCACCTTTGTGCCAGCCAGCTGGGCAAACTTCGCCGTGCTCGTTTGTAAATAGCATAGTATCTACCATTCTGATCATCTCGTCGATGTTTCTGCCAAGTGGTAGGTCGTTTATAACTGCGTGGCGAACTGTGCCATCTTTGTCAAGTAGGAATGATCCGCGAAGTGCTACGCCAGCGTCTTCTAGAAGTACGTCAAAGCCGCGAGCGATTGATTTTGTCATGTCAGCTACGATCGGGAAGCGAACTTTGCCGATACCGCCTTTATTTACTGGAGTCTCTTTCCATGCGAAGTGTGAGAACTGGTTGTCGCAAGAAACTGCGATAACTTCGATACCGCGTGACTTAAACTCGTCATATCTTTTATCAAACGCGATGATCTCGCTTGGGCAAACGAATGTAAAGTCCATTGGGTAGAAGAAGACAACAGCGCCCTTTTCGCCGATATTTTTGTAAAGGTTGAAATCATTTACGATTTGATTGTTTCCTAAAACTGCTGCAGCTGTAAAGTCAGGTGCTTTTTTTGTTACTAACATATTTTCTCCTTAATAATAAATTTTATTGATTGCGAAATTATATCCATAAAAATTTAAATTCTAATTAAATAGATCTAGAAATTTAAAACATTGTAATTTTAATATGCATTTGAAAATGAATGGAAATTTTTAAAAATTTATAGAAGATGTTGTAGAAAATTTATTAAATTTAGAGTTTTGGGTATAGAAGCGGTTAATTACAGATCGCTAAAATTTCTACCGCCAAATTTTAGTATCGCCGAACCCCAAGTAAAGCCACCACCAAATGCATCAAGAAGCAAAACAGAGCCGTTTTTGATGCGTTCATCCTCGTAAGCATCATTTATCGCCATTGGGATCGAAGCAGAGCTTGTGTTGCCATATTTTGCAACCGTCAAAACGCACTGCTCGTCAGTGAAATTTAGCCTATTTTTTACGGCGTCTATTATCCTGATATTTGCTTGATGAGGTATGAAAAAGTCGATATCTTCGCTTTGCATTTTATTTTCGTGTAAAATTTCTATCACACTTTTACTAAGCGTTTGAACCGCTATTTTAAAGACCTCATTTCCGCTCATGTGGATGAAATTTAGTCTATTTTTTAGCGTCTCATCGCTAGCTGGAAATGCACTGCCACATCCTGGAGTTATCAAAAGCTCAGCCTGTCTACCATCGCTTGCAGTGTGGATGTCGATGATCTCGTTTTCTTTGCTAGCACTTATCACAGCAGCACCAGCTCCGTCACCAAAAAGTATGCAGGTACTTCTATCTGTGTAGTCGATTATCGAGCTTAGTTTTTCAGCTCCTATGATCAAAACATTTTTTTTAGCACCACTTACGATAAGAGAATTTGCAAGCTCTAAAAGATAGATAAAACCTGTGCAAGCCGCACTTATATCAAAAGCTGTAATTCCAAAATTTAAATCCAAATTTGCAGCTATCTTGCATGCAGTTGAAGGCATGCAAAGATGATCTGGAGATATCGTAGCGCAGATTACCGCATCGATTTGTGATTTTTCAAGACCTGAGCGTTTTATAGCTAGCTCGGCAGCTTTTGTGCCAAGGTCGCTTGTTATCTCGGTTGTTGCGATGTGCCTTTGCTCTATACCAGTTCGCTTCACTATCCACTCATCGCTCGTATCGACCATTTTTTCAAAATCAAAATTTGTTAAAATTTTTTCTGGAACATATGACGCAATGGAGATCAATGAAGCTTTTGGCATATTTTACCTTGCAAAGTGTGAAAGTTCTTCTTCTATAACTTTATTTATATTCGAGTTAGCAAATTTAATTGCTTGAAAGATTGCATTTTTTATAGCTTTTGAGTTGCTTTTGCCGTGGCTTATGATGACGCAGCCATTTACGCCAAGAAGCGGAGCGCCGCCGTACTCATCGTAGCTGACTTGTTTTTTTAGAGTTTTAAAGACTTTTCTCATAAGCACTGATCCAGCCATAGCAAGAGGTGATTTTTTGACTTGCTTTTTGATGATCTTGCCTATGGCATCAGCAACGCCTTCGCTCGTTTTTAGTAGGATATTTCCCATAAAACCGTCACAAACCATGACATCAATGCTGCCATCAAAAATTTGATTGCCCTCTGCATTACCAACGAAGCTATCAAGCCTAGAAACTAGTTTAAAAGCCTCTTTGCTGACTTCATTGCCTTTGCTCTCTTCTTCGCCATTTGACAAAAGACCCACTTTTGGCTCTTTTCTGCCTAAAATTTCTTTTGCATAGGCTTCACCCATTATAGCAAATTGAAATAAGTGTTCACTTCTGCAATCAACATTTGCACCAACGTCCAAAACCAAAGTAGCTGTCTCTTTTGAATTAGGCATAAGTGTAGCAATTGCTGGACGAGATACATTTTTTAATCTACCAACTCTTAACGTAGCTAAACTCATAGTAGCACCGCTGTGACCAGCAGAAACGACAGCATCGACTTCTTTTTCTTTTAAAAGCTCAACAGCTTTGTAAATCGTGCTATCTTTTCTTTTTAGCGCGTCTGTTGCTCCGTCAGCCATAGAGATGACTTCAGTAGCTTCTATAAATTCTATATTTTTTAAATAGGGTTGTGGGATGAGTGGTTTTATGGCATTGCTATCGCCAACTAATACAGCTTTAAATTCTGTCTCTTTTAGTGCTTCAATAACGCCAGATATTATAGGATCTGCACCAAAATCACCACCCATAGCATCAATAGCAATGCGAATCATATTTTAGTATTCACCTGTTGTTTTGTTTATGCGGTGAGGCATTTTCCAAGAACCATCTTTGTCTTTTACAGGCACTGGAAGTGTAACTTTGTAATGTGTTCTACGTTTTGCTGCACGAGAATGACTCACTCTTCGCTTTGGTACTGCCATTTTACTCTCCTTTATAAATTTTTACATTTTTCACAATAAAAATAATCGCTCTTAAAAGCTTCTAGCTCACTTTCAAAAACTTCTTTTAAATCAATATTGCCATCAAAAAATTCAACCGTATCGCTAAGCTCGTTTTCTCTATCTTTATAGACACCATCACTTAAATTTAGCTCTACGTTTTGGTCGATAGGCAACATAAATTCATCACCACATCGATCACAAATATATTTTATCTTACCCTTTATGGTGCCTTGACATTTTACCAAAAAAGGGTCTTTTCTTTTTAAAATTCCACTAAAAACTAGATCATTGTTTCTTACTAGCTCAAAGTTTATCTCTTTGTTTGCTATTTTAGAAAACGGAATAATCAAATTTTAGTCCAAAATTAGCAAATTTCTCTTGAAGCAAAGAAGAAATTTATCTCATTTACAGCGTTTTCTAGGCTGTCGCTTCCGTGAACTGCGTTTGCGTCAATGCTATCAGCAAAATCAGCTCTAATTGTGCCAGGAGCTGCTTCTTTTGGGTTGGTTGCACCCATTAGCTCGCGGTTTTTTGCAACTGCATTTTCGCCCTCTAAAACCATAACCACAACTGGTCCGCTTACCATAAAATCAACTAGATCGTTGAAGAAAGGTCTATCTTTATGAACTGCATAAAATGCTTTTGCATCGCATTTGCTAAGTTTGATTTTCTTTGCAGCTGCGATTCTTAAGCCATTGCTTTCAAATCTATCTATAATCTTTCCAACAACATTTTTCTTAACAGCGTCAGGCTTAATAATAGAAAGTGTTCTTTGCATAAATTTTCCTTAAAATTTAGGTTATTTAAATGAAGTTGGCAATTATATCAAATAAAGCTTAAAAATAAAATAGGCTCAAATTTGAGCCTAAATTTTGTAAATTTATTGGATAACTGGAGTGCTGCCAGTGCGAGCGTCAGCACCGATTTGATCACGTGAAGGTTGTCCTGCTACTACGGCATCCCAAACGATGCAACCATCAGTTGGACAGGCGGATGCACAGGCTGGCTCGTCGTTGTAACCTACGCACTCAACGCATTTGTTTGAATAAACATAGTATGTATCTGCTCCAGTTGGGTTGTCGCTATCATCAACAATAGCTGAAACTGGGCACTCATCTATGCATGAGCCACAGCTTATGCATATATCGGTTATTTTTACAGACATTTTTTCTCCTTAAATAAAATTTTGGCGTAGAATATCAAAAAAAACTGAAAATGATATAAATATACTCTTAAATTTTCATAGCGCGCTTAATTTCTCTAAACTACTTTATAAAGTTTTTATCACTTTTAGACTAAATTTACAGATTAAAATTTTAAAAAGGTCGTATAAATTTAATGAATGATACTATAAAAATAACTGGTGCAAGAGAACACAATCTTAAAAATTTAAACCTTGAAATTCCTAAAAACAAACTAGTAGTTTTTACCGGTCTTAGCGGCAGTGGCAAGAGCACGCTAGCCTTTGACACGCTCTATGCTGAGGGACAGCGCAGGTATATGGAGAGCCTTAGTAGCTATGCTAGGCAGTTTTTAGACCGCGTGGGCAAGCCTGACGTCGATAAGATCGAGGGCCTAACGCCTGCAATCGCGATCGATCAAAAGACAACTTCAAAAAATCCTCGCTCAACGGTTGGCACAATTACTGAAATTTATGATTATCTAAGGCTTTTATACGCAAGGGTTGGCGTGCAGCACTGCCATAAATGCGGCAAACCTATCTCAAAAATGAGTGCGAGCGACATCATAAATGAAATTTCAAAGCTCCCACTTGGCGCAAAAGTGATCATCTATGCGCCGCTAGTTCGTGAGAAAAAGGGAACATGGGCGGATCTGATCGAAAATTTACGCCAAAAAGGCTTTGTAAGGGCGCAGATAGATGGCGTGGTGGTGAGGCTTGATGAGGAGATCGAGCTCGCAAAAACGAAAAAACACACGATAAAGGTCATCGTTGATAGGATCGCTATCGATGAGCAAAATCACGAACGCCTTGCAAGTGACGTCGAAAAGGCGCTAAATGAGAGCTTTGGTGAGGTTGAGATAGAGATAGCAAACGCTGACGAGCTTGGCTTAAAAGAGAGTTTTATACATTACAGCGAGCACATGGCTTGTTTTGACTGCAAAATTTCATTTACGCCGCTTGAGCCGCTAAGCTTTAGCTTCAACTCACCAAAGGGTGCCTGCGAGCACTGCGACGGACTTGGCATAAGATACAGCCTAGATATGAGCAAGATCATTGATGAGGAAAAGTCGATAGAAAACGGCGCTATCAAGCTACTTTACGGCTACAACATGAGCTATTACTATAAATTTTTACTTGCTTTTTGTGAGCAAAATGGCATCGATATCAAAAAGCCATATTATGAGCTTAGCGAAGATGAAAAGAGGCTCGTTTTATACGGCAACGTGAAGGAGGTTTCGTTTTTTTGGAAGAGAAACAAACTGCTTAGAAAATTTGATGGCGTGGTTAAAATTTCACACGGGCTTTTGAAGGATTATAAGGACTTTGACGAGTATATGAGTGAGAAAATTTGTGACGCTTGTAATGGTCACAGGCTAAAACCTCAAAGTCTAGCGGTAAAGGTCGATGGCCTTGGGCTTGGTGAAATTTTAGATATGAGCATAGAAAACTGCACCGCATTTTTCTCAAATGAGAAAAATTTTGCATATCTTAGCGACTACGACAAGGCGATCGCAAAGCCTATCTTAAAAGAGATCAACGAAAGGCTTTTCTTTTTGTATGACGTGGGGCTTGGCTACTTGTCGCTTGGTCGTGATGCTAGGACGATCAGCGGTGGCGAGGCACAGCGCATCAGGATCGCAAGCCAGATAGGAAGTGGGCTAAGTGGCGTCATGTATGTGCTTGATGAGCCAAGCATCGGCCTTCATGAGCGTGATACGTTAAAACTCATAAAAACACTTAGAAATTTACAAGCTAAAGGCAACTCTGTAATCGTCGTCGAGCATGATAAAAAGACGATAGAGGAGGCTGACTATATCGTAGATATAGGCCCTGGAGCTGGTAAATTTGGCGGTAGCGTGGTCTTTGCAGGCACGGCAAAAGAGCTTTTAAGCTCAGACACTCAGACTGCACAATACATAAATGGCAAGAAAAAGATCGACTATCAAAAAAATAGAAAGGCTGAGAAGTGGCTTGAAATTTCAAATGTAAATATCAACAATATCTCAAATTTAACCGCTAAATTTCCGCTTAGAAACCTTGTGGGTATCACTGGCGTTTCAGGATCTGGCAAGAGCTCGCTAGTGCTTCAGACCTTGCTCCCAGAGGCGCAGGAGCAGCTAAATAGAGCTAAAAAAGTGAAAAAAATAGCTGGGGTAAATTTAAACGGACTTGAGAATTTAGACAAGGTCATATACCTCGATCAAAGCCCGATTGGCCGCACTCCACGCTCAAATCCAGCGACTTACACTGGCGTGATGGATGAGATAAGAAATTTGTTTGCGCAGACTAAAGAGGCCAAGCTTAGAGGCTATAAAATAGGGCGCTTTAGCTTCAACGTCAAAGGTGGGCGCTGCGAGAAGTGTCAAGGCGAGGGTGAGATCACGATCGAGATGCACTTTTTACCTGATATAAACGTGGTTTGTGACGTTTGTAATGGCGCTAGATATAACGCTCAGACCTTGGAAATTTTATATAAAGGCAAAAACATCGCCGAGGTGCTAAATATGAGCATAGATGAGGCGGTTGAGTTTTTTAAGGCTGTGCCAAAGATCGCTTCAAAGCTCACCACGCTACAAGACGTGGGGCTTGGCTATATCACGCTTGGTCAAAACGCAGTCACACTTAGTGGCGGCGAGGCGCAGCGCGTAAAGCTAGCAAAAGAGCTTAGTAGAAGCGACACTGGAAATACGCTTTACATCCTTGATGAGCCAACGACGGGACTTCATTTTGCCGATGTAGATAGGCTAGTAAAGGTGCTAAATCACCTAGTCGATCTTGGAAATTCAGTCTTTGTGATCGAGCATAATATGGACGTTATCAAAAACTGCGACTATATCGTAGATATGGGGCCAGAAGGCGGCGCAAAAGGCGGTAAAGTGATAGCTTGTGGCAGCGTTAAAGATGTAGCTAAAAATTACAAAAAAACTGGCAGCTACACAGGGGAATTTCTAGCGCAAGAACTTGCTTTATTAAAAGCGAAATAAAATAAATTTATATGGTTTGGTGTTTGTCTAAAATGCCAAGCTATATATAATAAGTAAGATAAATTAAATTTGTTAAATTTTAAGTGGATTTAAAAAGAGAAGGGGCGAACGCCCCTGGGGTTATGCAGCTGGATAAACAGATACTTTTTTTCTGTTTTTATCAAGTCTTTCAAATTTTACAAAGCCATCAACTAATGCAAAAATAGTGTGATCTTTGCCAAGACCTACGTTGTTTCCAGCGTGAGTTGCTGTTCCTCTTTGGCGGATGATTATATTTCCAGCACGAACGAACTCGCCACCAAATTTCTTAACACCTAATCGGCGTCCGATACTATCACGGTTATTTTGGGTTGAACCTTGACCTTTTTTGTGTGCCATATCTTATCTCCTTAAGCTGCGATACTTACGACTTTTACACGTGTAAATTGTCTTCTAAAGCCGCGTTTTAGTTTTGAGTCTTTACGTCTGCGTTTTTTGTAGATAACTACTTTTTTGTCTTTGCCTTCATTAACGATCTCAAGAACAACTTTTGCACCCTTAACAAATGGCGCACCTACCTTTACTTCGCCGTCGTTTACAGCTAAAACTTCTGTAATCTCAACGGTTGATTTAGCTTCAGCGCTAAAGTGATCTAGCTTAAGGAATTCGCCTTCGCTAACACGATATTGCTTACCGCCATGCTTAAATATAGCGTATTTTGACATACTCTACCTTTCTAAAATTTGGTAAGACCAAAAAGCACTTTTTTGCAAAAGATTTATGGAGCTTTATTGGTTGTAAAGTGTGAATATTAGCCAAAAGTTTATAAATTCTACTTTAATGCCCCTGATCTTATGATCTCATCAGCTAAATTTCTTATCATAGAGCTATGATCTAAGAAAAATGTTTTGTCACTTGGCAAATGTGGCTGATATACTAGCGTTTTAGCTACTGGCGCACTTAAGATCACATTTATCAGCTCAAGCTCAGGTGGAAAAGTAAAATAAAGTTTTGGCTTAGGAATTTCATTTTGAAAGAGCCTTTTTGCGTAAAATTTACTGAAATTTTCATTTTTTGGTAGTTTTATCTCTTTAAAAAGCTCAAATGGCAAAAAGTAGCGCGCTAAGGCATGAAGTCCGTGTGCAAAAATGTAAAGTCGTTTTTCAAATTTAGGCGCATCTGTCCTGCCAAAAGTAGAGCAAAATTTCTGCAAATGCTCGCTCATAGCAGCCACATCTTTTTCATGCAGAGCTAGCACAAACTTAACCGCTTCTCTTTCGTTTGCTGGCTTTTTAGACTCTGCAAAGGTGCGAGCTTTTTCTAGGGCTGGGACAAGTAAATTTTCATCTTGCCAAAGCATCGCCGTGAGCAGATCATGCATGACACATAGAAATTTATAGCCGTTTTTGCTAGGTGGCAGGCCTTTTGGAAAGATGCTTGCCATACTAGCTGTGTTGCCACAAGCGATAGCAAAAAATGCCGGTATGAGCTTCTCGCACTGATCATATCCACCGCTGCATCCTGGGAGTAAATTTAGCTTAGCGTATTGAAAGATGAGATCATTTAGTGCCTCGGCGTCGCCATCAGCTAGGCACTTTTCAAGGCAAAAGTCGTAGCATCTAGCTCTTGAAAAAGAGAGTAATCGTATGAGCTCACATAAAAAGTCGTATTCGTTTAAATTTTTCTCTTTTATCTCGGTGTAAATCATCGCATACTCGTCTAAAAGTAGCTCTTCGTCGCTTTTTGGCGGTTTTTTGGCTCTAAAAATGTTAAATAAGCCTTCTAAAAATGACATTTTGCGTCTCCTTATTTTTGCTAATTTTAGCCAAAAACGCCTAAAATGGCTTAGTTTTTTTGAATTGTAAAATTTAAATTTAGCGGATAGTTTAACCGTATTTTGGCTATAATCGCCCAAATTTAAGCGAGCTTAGGACAAAGATGGCAGGCGAAGATCAGGAAAAAACCGAAGAAGCGACCCCCAAAAAGATAGAAGACGCCAAAAAGGACGGCAACGTCCCAAAAAGCCAGGACCTATCAGGCTTCGTGACCTTAGTCATTGCTATTGGTGTGCTGCTTGCGATGCTAAATTTCATGAAAGATCAGGTCATCTCGCTTTACATCTACTACTCTAAATTTATCGGTCAGCCACTGACTTTGCCAACGGTAAAAATGATCGTTGTAAATACCTTTGGCAGGGCTCTTTTGATGATCCTGCCAGTTTGCATCTGCGTCGCAGTTGCCGGCATAATCGCAAATGTAATGCAGTTTGGCTTTATATTTACCACAAAGCCTATAACGCCAAATTTTGGCAAGATAAATCCGCTAAAAGGGCTAAAAAATTTATTTTCTATGAAAAAGGCGATCGAGAGCGTCAAGATCGTCGTTAAAGTAAGCATCGTCTTTGGAGTTGGATTTTACTTTTTCTTGCAGTTTATAAAAGAACTTCCGCACACGCTCTTTTTTTCTATGTTTGACCAGCTTGCGTGGCTAAAAGAGAAGCTCATCATCCTAGTTAGCGTCATGCTTTTTATACTTTTTGTGATCGGTCTTGCTGACCTGCTTATCGTGCGTTTTCAGTATTTTAAGGACCTTCGCATGAGCAAGCAAGAGATCAAGGACGAGTACAAGCAGATGGAGGGTGATCCGCAGGTTAAGGGCAGGATCCGCCAAGCGCAAATGCGTGCAGCCAAGCGCCGAATGATGCAAAACATCCCACAAGCTGACGTCGTCATCACAAACCCAACTCACTACGCCGTGGCGATCAGATACGACAAAAGCCGCGACGAAGCACCGATAATACTTGCTAAAGGGGTTGATTTCTTAGCGCTTCAGATAAAAAAGGTAGCGGTTGAAAACGGAGTGCAAATTTATGAAAATCCACCTCTTGCAAGGGAGCTTTATAGGGTTTGCGAGGTCGATGATACGATACCAGCGCACCTTTTTAGGGCTGTGGCTGAAGTGCTAAGCTTTGTTTATATGAGTAATAAGCAGAAATTTCAAGATAAACTTTGAAAGCAGTAGGTCAAATTTTTTTATAAAAATGGTAGTAAATTTTGTAGAAAAAAGACAAGCTGCCTTTAAAACAGCTTGTCAGAAACAAAATTTTAGTTAAGATATCCGTAGATATTTGCTAGCACCCAGCCAACAGCACAAGAGCTAAATACACCTATGAAACCAGGTATGATAAAGCTGTGATTGATTACATATTTACCAATGTGTGTTGTGCCTGAGCGGTCAAATTGCACGGCTGCAAGGTCGCTTGGATATGTTGGAAGGATGAAATATCCATAGCAAGCAGTAGCAAACGCGACAATAACGCCTGGGTGAACGCCTATTTGAACAGCGAGTGGCACAAATGTAGCAGCTGCAGCAGCTTGAGAGTTTAGGAATTTTGATATAAGCATACCAACTATGATATACATCCAAGGATATGCTTTCATAACCTCGCCAAGTGAGCCTTTAAGCATATCAATGTGAGAGTGGAACATTGTCTCAGCCATCCAGCTAATGCCGTAAATCGCAACAAGTGCAACCATGCCGCTGTGGAAAATTTCATTTTGACCAATTTTAGCTGCTTTGATGCCTGAGTAGATCATCATGATAGATGCTGCTAAAAGCATGAAAATTTGGATCGTATCAACCATGCCAAGTGGCGCAGTCTTTTTCAT
Source organism: Campylobacter concisus (assembly GCF_902460715.1). Taxonomy (GTDB): domain Bacteria; phylum Campylobacterota; class Campylobacteria; order Campylobacterales; family Campylobacteraceae; genus Campylobacter_A; species Campylobacter_A concisus_AK. Next base: position 890,330 of record NZ_CABPUX010000001.1, read on the forward strand.
AGTATCTTTTACTACTATGTTAGCGTTTGCGATAGTTTCGCTTTTATCACCTGCAGTGATAACAACATCAGCGCCATTTGAAACAATGCTTTGTGTTACCTTGTTGTCCTTATCTAGCACTTGAACGCTTGTAAATTTAGTAGCATCTTTTACTTTATTGTCTTTTACGTTTGAGACGATCTTGCTATCGCCAACCATAGAAACAACTTGTCCGTCTTTAACAGTGATGTTTTTAACTGTTTTTTTATCTACGATTATTTCTATTGATTTACCAGGAACATTGCTTGTCCAGCTTGGGCGAAGTTGTTTGTAATAACCCAAAACCGCAACAACAGCGATTGTAGCTAGGAATATCCACATAACATTCCATTGTTTTTTTGGCAAATGAACACCGATTAATGAATGTGCCTCATCAGAACCATATATATATTTTCTTTGCTCTGGATCAGCTATTTTTGCTTGAAATTCTGGATCTTTATCAAGATCTTTACCTCTAAATACTGAGTAAGTTCCTATGCAAAGTACGCCCAAAAATGTAGAAGGAATGGTAACTTTTAATAGATCAACATAGCTTGTAAAGCCCTCAATATGAACTGTGCCAGTACCAAGAAGAACAGCAACCATAGATACACCAGCAACTGAAACTGGACTTGCGATAATAGCAAGTTGTGATGAGATCGTAGTAGCTGCCATCGGACGTTCTGGACGGATACCACTTTTCATTGATACGTCATATATGATCGGTAAAAGTGTATAAACTGTGTGACCTGTACCACAAAGTACTGTTAGTGTCCAGCCACAAATAGGCGCAAGATAACAAACTGTTTTTGGATGTTTTCTAAGCGCTCTTTCAGCGATCTGAAGCATAACATCAAGACCACCAGCTGCTTGAAGTGTAGCACTTGCTACAACAACTGCAAGAATAGTTAATATAACATCAATAGCAGGCTTACCTGGTTTTAAATCAAATGCAAATACCAAAATAACAAGACCGATGCCACCAAGGACACCAAGTGCCATACCACCTTTTTTTGCTCCGTAGAACAAACAGCCGAGCACGACGATTAATTGTAAGAAAAACTGCGTACTCTCAGACAAACTTGTAAGAAATTCCATGATTTCTCCCTTTTCGAAAATTACGTAAATAGTATATAAATATTAAAATTAAATACTAATTAAAAAAGATATGTAGAATTTAATATTACATTTAATTCTTGTTATCTTATCTATATTTTTGTGAAAAAATTAAATATATTTAAAAGAAAGATTGAGATAAAATCCTAAAAGCAAATAACTAATAGTTAAATTTAAGGAGAGAAGCATGCAAATCCCTATCGCTTATGGCAAAGATGACCATATAAATTTAAAAATAGACGAAAAAAACCTGCTTGGTGTTTTTGATCCAAACAAGGTCGCTAAATTTGACGAAGCAGCGCTTATCGCAAAGGCTTTGGCTAATCCAATAAATCAAAAGAGCTTTGATGAATTTATCGCTGGCGATGAAAAGATCGTTATCATCGTAAATGACGGCACAAGACCTACGCCAACTGCTAAAATTTTAAAGCAAATTTATCCAAAACTTCGCGATAAAAATAAAATTTTCATCATCGCCACTGGCTGTCACAGAGAGGGCACGCTAGATGAATACAATATGATATTTTCTAAAGAAATTTACCCAGAGATCAGAGCTAAAAACGAGGTCCACGACCACGACTCAAAGCACGATGAGATGGTCTTTTTAGGCGAGAGCAAAAACGGCACACAGATGTATCTAAACAAGATCGTGGCTGAAGCTAAGAAGGTGATCGTTATAGGTTCGGTCGAACCCCACTATTTTGCAGGCTACACTGGCGGCAGAAAGGCCTTTTTGCCTGGCACCGCGTCGTATGAGAGCATCACACAAAATCATAAACTAGCACTTAGCGCTGACGCTCAGGCACTTCGCCTTGAGGGCAACCCTGTGCATGAAGATATGATTGATGCGATGAAAGTTCTTTCAAATATCGATGTCTTTTCTATACAGACTGTGCTTGATAGCGAGCATGGCGTCTATTACGCGAGTGCTGGCGATCTAAACGATAGTTTTTATGACTGCGTGAAAAAGGCTGATGAGGTATTTTGCGTAAATATCCCACAAAAAGCTGATATCGTGATCTCGGTAGCGCCTTATCCTATGGATGTCGATCTTTATCAGGCGCAAAAGGCCCTAGATAACGGCAAACTAGCGCTTGCAAAGGATGGAATTTTAATAATGGTCGCAAAATGCCGCACAGGCATCGGCCCAAAACCTTTCTTTGACCTTATGGCATCGGCCGATACGCCAAAAAAAGTGCTAGAAAAGATAAATTCTGGCTTTAAGCTTGGCTATCACAAGGCTGCAAAAATGGCTGAAATTTCGCTTTGGGCGCAGACTTGGGCTGTGACTGATCTAAGCGATGATGAGATGAAAGCTGTGCATTTAAAGCCGTATCACGACCTACAAAAGGCTGTAGATGAGGCGCTAGCTCAAAAAGGCGCGGATGCAAAAATAATCATCTTGCCGTTTGGCTCTATGACCGTGCCTAAGGTGTGAGTTTGGCTAAAATTTTATATTATGACGCGAGCTCTGGCATCAGCGGCGATATGAATTTAGCCGCTTTTGTCGGGCTTGGTGTGGATTTTGGCTATCTTTGCTCTGAGTTAGAGAAACTAAATTTGAGCGGAGAATTTTACTTAGAGCAAAAAAACGTAGTAAAAAATGGCATCGCTGCGACTAAAATAGACGTTGTGCTGCTAAAATCACAGCCTCACGCTAGAAGCTACGCTGATATCAAGCAAATTTTGGCTAGCTCAAATTTGAGCGAGATTTGCAAGAAAAAGGCCACTGCGATATTTCACGTGATCGCTCAGGCTGAGGCAAAAGTACATGCAGTTGGCATCGATGAGGTGCATTTTCACGAGGTTGGAGCGGTTGATAGCATAGTAGATGTCGTTGGAGCGGCGATCTGCTTTGAATATCTATCTAAAAATTTTGGCATTTCTAGGGTCGTCAGCTCAAAGATCGAGCTTGGTGGCGGCGTAGTAAAGTGCGACCACGGACATCTTAATGTCCCAGCGCCAGCGGTTTGTGAAATTTTAAAAGATGTGCCAGTTAGTCTTGGGCGAGCAAATTTTGAGATGACTACGCCAACAGGTGCTGCGATACTAAAAGCATGCGCAGATGAGTTTGTGGATGAGATAAATTTCAAAATAGAAAAAGTAGCTTACGGAGCTGGCGAAAAAAATGCGCCAAATTTTGCAAATGCCCTTCGCGCGATGATCTGCGAGGTGGATGAGAGCCAAAATTTGGTGCAAAAAATGATATCCACAAACATAGACGATATGGATGCGGAAAGCTTTGCCTTTGCGTGTGAAATTTTACGTGAAAATGGCGCGTTAGACGTCTTTAGCCACTCTATCTATATGAAAAAAGGGCGTATCGGCTTTGAGTTAAATGTATTGTGTAAAAGTGAAGATGCAAAAAGGCTAAAAGAGCTTATATTTATGCATACGACGGCCATTGGCGTTCGAGAGATAGATGTCGTAAAAACCGAGCTAAAACGAAAATTTGTAAGTGTTGAGACTAAATTTGGCGATATAAGACTAAAAATTTCAGGCGATGATGAAAAAGCAAAGCCTGAATTTGACGAGTGTAAAAGCGCTGCACTTGCACATAAAACATCGATATTTCAGGTAAAAAAAGAAATTTTTAAAAAGTATGACGAAATTAGAAATTCTAAAAAATGATATAAAAAAGCTAGGAAATTTAGCCGTTGCATTTAGCGGCGGCGTGGATAGCTCACTACTGCTAAAGGTCGCTGCGGACGTGCTTGGCGAAAATGTGCTAGCACTCACGGTAAAATCGCCCTATATGTCTTTGCGCGAGATAGATGAGGCGGTAGAATTTGCTAAATTTTATGGCATCAGGCACGAGATATTTGAGGTGGGTATCGCTGATGAGATAAAGTTCAATCCACAAAATCGCTGTTATCTTTGCAAAAAAGCAGTTTTTTCAAGGCTTATCGCGCGCGCAAACGAGCTTGGATTTACAAATTTGGCTGACGGCACAAATAAGGACGATCTTAGCGAATATCGCCCAGGGCTCAAGGCAAAAGAGGAGCTTGGCGTGCTTTCGCCACTTGTAAATTTACGTAAATTTGAGATCCGCGAGCTCTCACGCGAGCTAAATTTAGCAACGGCAGACAAGCCAAGCTACGCATGCTTGCTAACTCGTTTGCCTCATGAAAAAGAGATAAGCGCAGATGGGCTAAATTTAGTAGAAGCGGCTGAAAATTTACTGATAAAAAGCGGCTACGCAAATGTGCGAGCAAGGCTTTATGATAGAAAAATAAAGCTTCAAATGCCATTTTCTAGCATGCAAAGCTTTTTAAACGATGTGAAATTTAAGTCTATCGTTAAGGAGCTAGTTGCACTTGGCGCGGCAGAGGTGACGCTTGATCTAAAGGGGCTTAGAGAGGATGTTTTGACATGAGCGAGGCTGAAATTTTAGAATTTATCGCTGGTATAAAAAACGGCAAGATGAGCGAGCAAGATGCGCTAAAGTATCTAAAAAACTACCCATTTAACGACATCGGATGCGCCAAGATCGACACTCAGCGTGCTTTGCGAAATGGCACTGGAGAGGTGATATACGGAGCAAATAAAACAGATGATGAAATTTTGCAAATCGCTAGTGCGATCGGCGAAAAAAATGAAAATATCTTAATCACAAGAACAAATGAGAGTGTTTTTAAACGTATTTGTGAGATCTTTCCGCAGGCAAATTTTAACGCTCGTGGTAGGGTGATCAGCGTCAAATTTAAAGAGCCTGCACCCACAAAAAGCTACATCGCGATAGTCTCTGCTGGCACTGCTGATGGCGCAGTCGTGGAGGAGGCCTATGAGACGGCAAAATTTTTAGGCAATGACGCGAGAAAATTTACCGATGTTGGCGTAGCAGGGCTACATAGGCTGGTCGCAAAGCTTGATGAGATACGCGGTGCAAAGGTTGTGATAGCCGTTGCTGGCATGGAGGGTGCTCTAGCTAGCGTGCTAGCTGGACTTGTAAGCTCTCCAGTGATCGCAGTGCCTACTAGCGTGGGATATGGGGCAAATTTTGGCGGAGTCGCGGCGCTGCTAGCTATGCTAAATAGCTGTGCAAATGGCATAAGTGTCGTAAATATCGACAACGGATACGGCGCTGCATATAACGCGAGCCTGATAAATCATCTCTAAATTTTAAATAGAATTTGTAAGGGTAAAATTGAGAGAGGATACGAAAAAAGCAATACTTTCGCCTACGGACGCATCTAGAAGTGAGTATTGTTGGGATGCTAGAATGAACTGGGCGATGACGGGTATTGCTATTTTAGCATTTGAAATTTTTATCGCAATTTACGCCAAAGACGGCTTCATACGCTACTATCTAGGCGATGCGCTAGCCGCAGCGATGCTTTATGCATTTGGGCGAGCCGCGTTCAGGCTACCGCCTAAAATTTTAGCGCTTGCGGCCTTCACTTTCTCGCTAGTTATTGAAATCACACAATATTTTAAGGTACTTGAAATTTTAGGCGTTCAAAATTACGCACTATGGATAATTTTTGGTGGAACATTTGATTGGACGGACATTATATGCTACGCGATAGGCTGCGTTTTAGCTTACGTATCTGAAAATTTCATCGGTAGTAAGCATGCGATCTATAACGAGATACGAATTTTTAGACGTAAAAGATTACCCAAAAATTTTAATGAAATTTTGCAAAGCGGCGACGATGAGAAGATTAAGGCGGTATTTGAAGTTTACGATATAAATGCGACCGACAAAGACGGCAACACGATACTGCATATGCTACATGCAAACAAAGATATCAAGAAAAAAGATCCAAACTCGCCCTATGCGTATGCGGACGCAAATTTAATCGAATGGATTATTATGCAAGGCGGCGACATAAACGCTAAAAATAAAAAGGGTGAGACGCCGCTTAGAAATTTTATGTGGTATGTATATAAAAATTTAAAACCGCATCAAAAGTTAGTAATCGTAGGCAAGCAGGACTATGTCTCTCGGGAATATATAAAACAGGCGGGTGAAGTCGTTAATATCGATTTTGGAATAATGTATAATTATATATACAATCTCCTACCTGAAAAATCGCAAATTTATATTTGGCGTCACTTTGGCAAAAGGTTGGAATACCTATATGTACCCGAGTATCCAACGGATATGGAAAGATACGATCCGCAAGAATACAGCGAATTTACCTATAATTTTTGGATGAAATTCTTAAGACAAAAAGATAGCGTGCAGTATAAAATGATACATGCGGCTACTAATTTATACCGGTACTGGGACTACAACGGGGAATATGGAGGTTGGATTTTATGGGATGGTGAATATACAGATAAAGCCGCCGCCGAAATTAAAAAATATTTTAAGCTAGGCAATAGGCTCGAAGAGCTAAACGATGAAGCGCTTGATAAGATGTTTTATAATTTAAGGACAAGTTGGCATGCTGAAGATGTAGGTAAGCTTAGATACCTATTCGTGCTTTGGTTGCTTAAAAATCCCGAGCCGTTTTTCGAGGACGAAATTTAAAAGGAGAAGCGATGGATAAAGAAAAATCCATAAAAAAGATGACTGGGGTCATGGCAAAATTTGTCGGCTACACGGGCAAAGTGCTGCCTGATGACGTGACTGCGAAGCTACTTGAGCTTAGCGAGCGCGAGACGCAGCCGCTGGCAAAGGAGATCTATAAAACGATGTTTGAAAATCAGCGCCTTGCAAAGGAGCTAAACCGCCCGTCCTGTCAGGATACTGGAGTGATCCAGTTTTTTGTAAGATGTGGCGCAAATTTCCCGCTGATCGGTGAGCTTGAAGAGCTGCTGCGAGAGGCTGTTCTGCAAGCTACTCGTGAAGCTCCGCTTCGTCATAACAGCGTGGAGACATTTGATGAGTATAATACCGGCAAAAACGTCGGCAAGGGCACGCCGAGCGTCTTTTGGGAGATCGTGCCAAATAGCAGCGAGTGCGAGATCCACACATATATGGCTGGTGGCGGCTGTAGTCTGCCTGGCAAAGCGACCGTGCTGATGCCTGGCATGGGCTATGAGGGCGTTGTTAAATTTGTCATGGATATAATGACGAGCTACGGCATAAACGCTTGTCCGCCGCTACTAGTGGGTGTTGGTGTGGGCACTTCGATCGAGGTAGCGTCCTTGCTATCTAAAAAGGCGCTGATGAGGCCTTTGGGCTCTAAAAATCCAAACGAACGAGCCGCACTAACCGAAAAGTTGCTTGAAGATGGCATAAATAAAATCGGTCTTGGTCCTCAAGGCATGAGCGGTGCAAGCTCTGTCATGGGCGTGCATATAGAAAACTGCGCTCGCCACCCAAGCGTCATAGCTGTCGCCGTAAATGTGGGCTGTTGGTCGCACCGTAAAGGGCACATCGTCTGGGATGCAGATCTAAACTTCGACATAAAATCGCACAAGGAGTTCGCGCTATGAGTAAGAAAATTTTAACCACGCCAATAAGCGCCGAGGATCTTTCAAGCATCAAAATCGGCGACGTGATCTATCTGACGGGACACATCGTCACCTGCCGCGACGTGCCGCATAGACGCGTAGTGGAGGAGGGTAGGGAGCTGCCACTAGATATCAAAGGTGGTGCGATCTTGCACGCAGGGCCGATCATCAGAAAAACAGAAGATGGCGGTAAGGAGGGCTTTGAAATGGTCTCGGTTGGGCCTACGACTAGCATGAGGATGGAGAAATTTGAACGAGAATTTATCGCAAAAACTGGCGTGCGTCTCATTGTGGGCAAAGGCGGCATGGGGGAAGGCACGATGAGCGGTTGCAAGGAGTTTGGCGCTATTCACTGCGTATTCCCAGCAGGCTGTGCAGTGGTGGTCGCAACGCAGGTTGAAGAGATCGAGAGTGCGGACTGGACGGAGCTTGGTATGCCTGAGACTCTTTGGAAGTGCCGTGTAAAAGAGTTTGGCCCGTTAATAGTCTCGATAGATGCGCACGGAAACAACCTTTTTGAGCAAAATAAGGTTAAATTTAACGAGAAAAAAGACGAGGCTTTGGCTGAAATTTTACCACAGGTAGGGTTTATAAAGTAGGTAAATTTAGGCTTGATAGCTTATAAATGCGCTTTAAAATTTACGTTAATTTAAAGCGCATTATTTATCGCAGCTTCTAAAATCTCTCTAGTTTTTGCTGTGTGACTGATGGTAAAAAACTATCGCTACTCTCGTTAGCCAAAATTTGCTCTACTTTAACTCGCCCCAGTTTTTCGCGATATTTAGCGATGTTTTAAGCGGCACATTTAACGTGTAAATTTCCTCCATCGTCTTTTGCGTCGCCTTGCCAAATTCCTGTGCAAACTCGTCTTTTACTTCAAAGATCAGCTCGTCGTGGATCTGAAGCAACATACTCGCTTTTTCATCTAAATTTGCTCTAACTTTTACCATAGCCATCTTGACAAGGTCTGCTGCTGAGCCTTGAAAGACCGTATTTACCGCCTCACGCTCAAACATGGCTATTTGCATAGGCGTAGCACTTTTAAAGTCAAAGTAGCGCTTTCTGCCAAGTAGTGTCTGCACAAAGCCGTCGTTTTTAGCTGAGATTTTTATGCTCTCTAAAAACTCTTTGATCGTCGCAAATGCCTTAAAATAGCGCTCTATATACTCTTTTGCCTCGGCTCTTGTGATATTTACTTGATTTGCTAGTTTGCTTGAGCCCATGCCGTAAATGAGGCCAAAATTTATGCTCTTTGCCACGGCTCTATTTTGTCCGTCGCTGCTACCAAATATGCTAATAGCCGTCCTTGCGTGAATATCCTCATCATTTTTAAACGCCTCAAGCAGTGCAGGATCACGGCTAAAGTGAGCTAGCAGTCTAAGCTCGATCTGGCTGTAGTCAAGCCCCACAAAGCTATAGCCTTCGCGCGCCTCAAAGCACTCTCTAACGTCCTTTGCGAGGCTGCCACGAGCTGGGATATTTTGCAAATTTGGATTTTTACTTGAAAGCCTGCCAGTACTCGTGCCAGTTTGTAAAAAGCTCGTGTAAATTCGCGAGCCCTCGTCCTTTTTCGCAAGCGCTAAAAGTGGCTCGCAGTAGGTGCTTTGCAGTTTATATAGCTCTCTGTAAGCTAAAATTTTCTCGATCACTGGGTGGGCATCCGTAAGCTCAGCTAGCACGCTCTCATCGGTGCTATATCCTGTTTTTGTCTTCTTTTTGGTTGGGAGTTTTAGGCGCTCAAAAAGTATGACGCCAAGCTGTTTTACGGAGTTTATGTTGAAATTTTCGCCGCTTAGCTCATAAATTTCGCTTGTTAGCGCCTTTAGTTTGGTGTCGTTTTCAAGGATGAGCTTTTTCATCTTAGCTTCATTTATCTTGATGCCGTTTTGCTCCATGTCAAAGAGCGTGAGGATAAAAGGAAACTCGTGCGTATCGGCAAGGGCTAGTAAATTTTTATCAAGCGTGTTTTGAAAAGTTTTATAAAATTTAAGCGTTATCCAAGCATCCTCGCTTGCGTATTTAGCGGCATTTTCTAGTGGCACATCGCCAAAAGTTTGCCCCTTTTTGACCACATCTTCAAATTTGATCGTGTCGTAGTCATATAGCCTCTTTGCCAGCGCGTCCATGCCCACACTTGAGTTTGGATCGCTAAGCCAAGCAAGTATCATCGTATCTTTAAAATTTGCTGGAGGATTAAGACCAAGGTTGTTTTTCACGATCTCAAAGTCATATTTTAAATTTTGTCCGATCACGCAGCCTTTATAAATTTGCCCTACCGCCCAAGTGGCAAATTTTAGGTCTATTTGCTTTGGCGCGCCTAGGTAGTTGTGAGCTACTGGCACGTAGTATGCGTCCTCGTCGTTAAAGCAAAAGCTAAAACCAACGATCTTTGCGCTCTTGCTATCAACGCCCGTGGTCTCAGTGTCAAAGGCGACGATGGTCTCTGGCGTGACGCTTGAGAGGAGCTTTTCGATGCTTGCCTCATCAAGTAGTAAATTTGCTCTAAAGCCAAGCTTAAATTCAGCATTTTCTTCTTTTTGCAAGCTCTTAAGAAGCCTGTTTAGATCGTATTCTTTTAAAATTTCTGAGATATTTATCAAAGGATTTTGCTCTGGAAATTTAGACTGCTCAAGATCAAGCGAAGTGATCGCGTCATCAAAGAGCGTGGCTAGCTTTTTGCTCAAAAACGCCTCGTCTTTTGCGGCTGCTAGCATATTTTTGGTGCGCTCGTTTCTAAGAAGGGTTAAATTTTCATAAATTCCCTCTAAGCTACCATACTCAGCTAAAAGCTTCTTAGCTCCCACTGCGCCGATACCTTTGACGCCCGGGATGTTATCTGAGCTATCACCTGCGATGGCTAAAAAGTCCCTCACCTGAGCTGGATAGACGCCATACTTTTCAAAGCAGCTAGCGCTATCGTGGTCGATCTTGCTTTGTGGGCTGTAGATGCTCACTTTGCCGTCTTCTATGAGCTGGTAAAGGTCCTTATCATGCGTGACTATTCGCACAAATATATCTTTATCTTTGCAAATTTTAACTGCACTTGCGATGATGTCATCGGCCTCGTAGCCCTCGCGGCTAAGGCTGTAAAGTCCCATTTTTTCTATCATATCTATACAAACTGGCAGCTGCTCTTTTAGCTGTGCTGGCGGCTCACTCCTGTTTGCCTTGTATTCGCCTAAAATTTCGTGGCGCAGGGTCTTGCCCTTGCTATCAAGTGCGAAGATGAGGTAGTCGCTTTGGTACTCATCTTTTAGGCTTGCTATGAAATTTGCAAAGCCACTTATCATGCCACTTGGTTTGCCCTCGCGATTTTTAAGCCCACTCATAGCGTAGTAAAGCCTAAAAAAGAAGCCAAAAGTATCAATAATCGTAAGTGTTTTCATTCTCTATCCTTTTGCACCATTTTATGAAATTTAGGCAAAAATTTGGCTGATTTTCTAAATTTATAAGATACTAAAAACAAAGTGAGATTTTAAACGCAAAACAAATTTTAATCATTTAAAAGATATAATCTCGCCTAAAATTCAAACTAAATAATAGATAAATTTAAGGTAAAAAATGTTTATAGATAGCGTGAAATTAACCCTAAGCTCAGGGCATGGCGGAGCTGGTGCAGTAAGCTTTCGCCGCGAAAAGCACGTCATTTTAGGCGGCCCAGACGGCGGTGATGGCGGTGACGGCGGAGATGTATATTTTGTCTGCGACAATAACACCCACACACTGGCAAACTACAAGGGCAAAAAGGCGATGAGAGCAAGCGACGGCGAGGCTGGCATGGGCAAAAGAATGACTGGCAAAAAGGGCGAGAGCCTAGAGCTCATCGTGCCACCAGGAACGGCGGTCTATGACGCACAGACAAACGAGCTGCTTTGCGACATGGTAGAGGAGGGGCAAAGGACGCTATTTTTAAAAGGTGGCAAGGGTGGACTTGGAAATTTTCACTTTAAAAACTCTATCAACCAAGCTCCAGAATACGCTCAAAAGGGCATGCCAGAAGAGAGCGTAGAGGTCAGGCTCGAGCTAAAGCTGATAGCTGACGTGGGCCTTGTTGGCTTTCCAAATGTCGGTAAATCAACCCTCATCTCAGCCGTCTCAAACGCCAAGCCACAGATCGCAAACTACGAATTTACCACGCTTACGCCAAAGCTTGGACTTGTCGAGGTCGATGAGTTTAGCGGCTTTGTCATGGCTGATATCCCTGGCATCATCGAGGGAGCGAGTGATGGACGCGGCCTTGGCGTGCAGTTTCTAAAGCACATCGAGAGAAATAAAATTTTGCTTTTCATGATAGATAGTGCAAACTACAGAAGCATGAGCGAGCAGTTTAGCGTGCTAAAAGAGGAGGTCGCTAAATTTTCAAGCGTACTTGCTAGCAGGGACTATGCTATCGCTATTACAAGAGTCGATGCGGCAGAAAATTTAGATGAAAATATAAAAGAATTTATGAAAAGCATAAATTTAGAGCCAAATCAAGTTGGTAAATTTATCTATAAGCAAGACCTATACAGCTTTGACGCGAAAAAACCATATTTTGTTTTACCAATCTCATCAGCGACAAACGAGAACATCGACGAGCTTAAATTTGCACTGCTTGAGCTACTTAAAAAAGAGCTTTGAGTTGCGATTTTTTGGCACTTTGAACTTAGAAATTTAAGAAGATAAAATGAAGAAAATTTTTTGCATTATGCTATTTTGCCTTGGTGCATATAGCTGTGATCCAGCGGACCCGGCATATATGTTTTTAGATTTTAATGATATAGATCGCGACGGCATGCTAAATTTAGATGAATGGACGGCGTGCAAGGCGCCACCTGAGCTAAAAATAGCGCCAGATCTATGCACTAGTGATGAATTTAAAAGGCTGGATATTGATCGTAGTGGTAAAGTTAGCGTTAATGAGCTAAGAAATTTAGTATTGCAAAAGATTAGCTGGCAGAAAGATCCATGCGCCTCTTGGCCGCCAAGCAGTCAAAATGCAGATCAAAATAAAAGTCGTTGAAATTTAAAGGAAAGTGATGAATGTAGTTTTTATGGGGACACCTGATTATGCTGTTAGGATACTTAGGCACCTAAAAGAGGCTGGCTTTAATATAAAAGCGGTCTTTACTCAGCCTGATAAGCCAGTTGGCAGAAAGCAAATTTTAACCCCAAGCGAGGTTAAAATTTACGCGCAAAATGAGCTAGTAGGCGTGCCAGTCTTTACACCAAATACGCTAAAAGATGAGGCAGTGGTTGTCGAGCTAAAGGCACTTGAGCCTAAATTTATCGTAGTGGCAGCTTATGGCAAAATTTTGCCTAAGAGCGTGCTTGACGTGGCGACTTGTATAAATTTACACGCTTCGATCTTGCCAAAATATAGAGGTGCTAGCCCCATTCAAAGCGCGATCCTAGCAGGCGAGAAGCAAACTGGCGTCACAGCCATGCTAATGGATGCTGGGCTTGATACTGGCGATATGCTAGACTTCATCTACACGCCTTGCGAAAATAAGATGTCAAGCGAGCTTTTTAGTGAGCTAGGCGAGCTAGGCGGTGAGCTAATCGTAAAAGTGCTTAAAAATTTTGAAAATTTAAAGCCACAAAAGCAAGATGAGAGCAAAGCCACGCACTGCAAAAAGATAAGCAAGAGCGACGGGCTTTTTAGCTTCGATGAAGAGGCGGGGCAAATTTATAATAAATTTCGTGCGCTCACACCTTGGCCAGGGATTTATTTAGCTAGCGGACTAAAAATTTTATCGCTTGAGTTAAGTGAAAAAAGTGGCAAAAGCGGAGAAATTTTAAGCATAGAAAAGGACCACGTTGTGGTTGCTTGCAAGGGTGGGGCGGTTAAAATTTACGAGCTTCAAGAGCCAAGTAAAAAGCCAACAAACGCAAAAGCATATATAAATGGTAAGCGCCTTAGCGTTGGCGATGAATTAAAATAAATTTAAAGGAGCGGTTATGAAAAATGCGCTAAGTATAGCAGGGGTTGATCCAAGTGGCGGAGCTGGAGTTTTAGCTGATATAAAGGTCTTTATAGCACACGGCGTATATGCGATGGGAGCGATCACAGCGGTCACTGCTCAAAATACAAAGGGCATCTTTGGCATGCAGTTAGTTGAGCCAAAGCTCATCGAGGATCAGATAAAAGCGATATTTGATGATATAAGAGTTGATGTGATAAAAATAGGCGTTGTCCCAAGCGTTGAGATCATCAAAAGCGTCGCAAAAACGCTAAGAGAGATCAAAAATTTACCACCAGTCGTGCTTGATCCTGTTATGAGCTGTAAAAATGGCGACATCTGGCTAGAGGGCGCTGCAAAAGACGCGATCGTAGAGGAGCTTTTCCCGCTTGCAAGTGTGATCACACCAAATATCTTTGAAGCGCGCGAAATTTTAAAGCGTGAGCTAAAGGGCGAGAGCGAGCTAAAAGAGGCTTGCAAGGAGCTTTTGAAATTTGGCACAAAGAGCGTCTATCTAAAGTGTGGCGAGATAGAAGGCAAGTCGCTTGATATATTTTATGATGGCAAGGAATATGAAATTTTTAGCGACGAGCGCATAAAAACGACTGCGACACATGGCTCAGGCTGCTCGCTATCAAGCGCGATCGCTTCAAATTTAGCAAACGGGCTTAGTCTAAAAGAGAGCGTGAAAAACGCGCATGATTATATCTTTAACGCTATCAAAAACGCGGTCATCATCGGCGGCGGACAAAATCCAGTAAATCACTTCTATAAATTTAAGGTGTGATTTGCAAGTAGAGTTTTTTCAAAGTCTGCCTTCGACGCAGGAATTTTTGATAGAAGCCCTAAAAAACGGCGAGATAAAGCCACCGCACATGGTCGTGGCGTACAATCAAACAAAAGGGGTCGGCAGCCGCGGCAACAGCTGGGAGGGGCTTGGCGGAAATTTGTTTATGTCATTTTGCATAAGCGAAGATGAGCTGCCAAGCGACATACCTCCGCCCTCGATCTCGATATATTTTTCTATGCTGATGCGTGAAGTCTTGAGCGAACTTGGCTCAAAGTGCTGGCTGAAATGGCCAAATGATTTTTACGTGGACGAGCGTAAAATAGGCGGCACTTTGACAAATAAAGTGGATGAAATTTACATCTGCGGCATGGGGATAAATTTAGCTAGCGCGCCCGAAAACGCGAGCATTTTGGATATAAAAGCTAGCGTAGATGAGCTAGTTTGGGGCTTTGTTAGCATGCTTGATAAAAAGATTTTATGGAAGCCAATTTTTAGCAAATTTAGGATAGACTTTTGCAAGTCAAAAAGTTTTATTACGCATATTGCAAATAGAGCTGTTTCGCTTCAGGATGCTGAAATTTGCGAGGATGGAGCGATATTATTAAACGGGGAAAAGGTATATTCTTTAAGATGAGCGAGATAATAACAATAGCTAACCAAAAAGGCGGCGTTGGCAAGACCACAACGGCCGTAAATTTAGCCGCATCACTGGCGGTTGCTGAGAAAAAAGTATTATTAATAGACATCGATCCACAGGCAAACGCGACGACCGGACTTGGTTTTAGCAGAAGCGACTACGAGTTTAACATCTATCATGTCTTAACAGATAGGAAAAAGCTCTCACAAATCGTGCTAAAAACTGAGATCCCAACGCTTTTTCTAGCTCCGTCAAACATCGGACTTGTCGGCATCGAGCAAGAATTTAACGATCAAAGCAAAGACTATAAACTAATCCTTAAAAACAAAATTTCAGAAGTTGTAGATGACTATGATTTTATCATCATCGATAGTCCTCCAGCACTTGGCAGCATCACGATAAATGCTCTTAGTGCAAGCGATAGTGTGATCATCCCGATCCAGTGCGAATTTTACGCACTTGAGGGCTTGGCACAGATCCTAAACACAGTCAAGATCATCAAAAAAACGATAAATCCAAAGCTAAATATAAAGGGCTTTTTACCGACTATGTTTAGCTCGCAAAATAATCTCTCAAAAGAGACTATTGCAAATTTAAAGCAGCATTTTGAAAATAAGCTCTTTAAGAGCAAGGACGGCAAAGAGGAATTTGTAGTAGTCCCAAGAAATGTAAAACTTGCTGAAAGCCCAAGTTTTGGTAAGCCGGTGATACTTTATGATATAAAATCACCAGGCTCGATCGCATATCAAAATTTGGCATATTGTATTTTAAACTAAAAAATAAGGAAAAAAATGGCGAAAAAAGGTGGATTAGGGCGCGGACTTAGCGCGATACTTGAAGATGTAGAGCAGGCCTACAGCAAAGAGATCGCAAATTTAAACGACTCTGAGATAGTCGAAGAGATAAATATAGATGAAATTTTACCAAACCCTTACCAACCAAGAACGCATTTTGACGAAGAGGCTTTAAAAGAGCTAAGTGCCAGCATCAAGAGGCACGGACTAATACAACCAATAATCGTCATCAAAAAAGATGACGGCTACATGCTAATAGCTGGTGAGCGTAGATACCGCGCTACAAAGATGCTTGGAGCAAGCAAAATAAAGGCGATAATTGCTGATATCAAGTCTCAAAATTTAAGAGAGCTTGCGCTTATAGAAAACATACAACGTGAAAATTTAAATCCAATCGAACTTGCAAAGTCATATAAAGAGCTCATAAACGAGTATAAGATCACACAAGACGGCTTAGCAAATATCATCCACAAGAGCAGAACTCAGATAACAAATACAATGAGACTTTTGCTACTTAGCGACTACACGCAAAGACTTTTGCAAGAAGATAAGCTCACGCAAGGCCACGCTAAAGTCATCGTAGGGCTTAGCAGCGAAGAAGAAAGAATGGTTGTTGATACGATCATCGGCCAAAAACTAAGTGTTAGAGATACAGAAATTTTAGTAAAAAAGATAAAAAATAAAGAAGAAGTAAAAGAGCCAAAGCCTCAGATTTCAGAGGAAATGAGCAAAAAATTATCAAATTTACAAGAAATTTTTAAAAATTTAAAGATAAAGACGAAGGTAAAATCTAAAAATTTAATATTAGAATTTAGCGACATTTCACAGGTGGAAGAATTTATCGCTAAGCTAAAATAGAATTACAAATTTATTTTTATTTTTAGTATTTTATTGTAAAATCAGACTTTGATTTGAATATTAAATAAAACTTAATAACAAAATAAGGAGAGTGGATGTTAGAAATAGATGTGCCATTGATGCTTTTAACGGCTATCGTTCTCTTTGTCTTGATCGCCATTTTAAATCCTTTGCTATACAAGCCAATGCTTAAATTTATAGACGACAGAAATGCCTCTATAAAAAATGACGAAGAGAGTACTAGCAAAAATGCAAGCGACTTAAGCGTTCATGAAAAAGAGATCGAAGAGATCATACAAAATGCAAGATCTGAGGCTAACAAAATAAGACAAGAGGCCTTAAATTTGGCAAAAGAAGAGTCTTTAAAAGAGATAAATGCGGTAAAAAGTAGTTTAGAGGCTGATTATAATGAGTTTTTAAACGCTTTAAGCTCTCAAAAAGATAGCCTAAAGGCAGATCTATCAGCTAAACTACCTGAGCTTAGAGCAGCTTTAAACGCTAAGCTCTCTAAAATTTAAAGGAAATTTATGAAGATAAAAATTTTATTTTTTCTAGCACTTCCATTTCTAGCATACGCTAGCGAGCATGGTGGAACAAACTACGACATAGTCGAGAGAACGCTAAACTTCTTACTTTTCTTTGCTATTTTGGTCTATTTTGCTGCTAAGCCACTAAAAGCTCTTTATCAAAGTAGGATAGATAGGATCGCAAATAAGCTTGAGAGTATCCAAGAGAAGCTTCGTGAGTCAAAAGCTAAAAAAGATGACGTTTTAAAGCGTGTAGAAGAGGCTAAGCAAAATGCAAATGCTCTAATCGAAACCGCGAAAAAAGAGGCTGTAAATTTAGCTGCTAAAGTTAAAAAAGAGGCTCAAAACGATATCGCAAATATCGAAAAAGGTTACAAAGAGCAAAAAGAATTTGAAGAGCGCAAGATGACAAAAGGCGTTGTAAATGAAATTTTGAGCGACATTTTCTCAAGCGATAGCCTAAAAGTCGATCAAAAAGAGCTTGTAAATATCATACTTAAAAAGGTTAGCTAATGAATGAAGTAGTAGCTAAAAAATACGTAAAGGCGATCTTAAGCGACGTAAAGTCCAATGAGCTTAATGCATTTGTTGAAAATTTATCAGAGCTAGCTGCTGCTTTTGCTAGCGATAAATTTAAAAGCATTATAAGTTTGCCGACATTAAAGGCTTCACAAAAGGTTGAATTTGTACTATCTTTGGTTAAAAATCAAGATGTTAAATTTGCAAATTTTATAAAGCTTCTTGGTGCAAACAAAAGGCTAGAGCTTATACCTGCGATACTAGACGAGATGAAGATAGAGCAATCTCTGCTTGAAAATACATATCGCGGTGAGGTTGTTGGAAATTTTGATCTAAGCGTTGAGCAGCTAAAAGCTTTGGAAGAGAATTTCTCAAAGAAATTTAACTCTAAGATCAAGCTTGATGGCTCAAAGAGCGATTACAACGGTGTAAAAGTTGAGTTAGACGATTTATGTGTCGAGGTAAATTTCTCTATCGACAGACTAAAAAGTCAAATGAGTGAATATATATTAAAAGCAATTTAAAAAGGAGTGAAAGCGTGAGTGCAAAAATTAAAGCTGACGAAATTAGCACGATAATCAAAGAGCGTATTGAAAATTTTGATTTAAGTGTTGATGTAGAAGAGACCGGTAAAGTCATCTCAGTCGCTGATGGCGTTGCTAACGTTTATGGTTTGAAAAACGTTATGGCTGGTGAGATGGTTGAGTTTGAAAGCGGCGAAAAGGGTATGGCTCTTAACCTTGAAGAGAGTAGTGTTGGTATAGTTATCCTTGGAAAAACTAGCGGTATCACAGAAGGAAGCTCTGTAAAAAGACTTAAAAAACTTCTACGTGTGCCAGTTGGTGACGCATTGATCGGCCGTGTTGTAAATTCACTCGGTGAGCCAATCGACGCAAAAGGACCAATCGAAGCTACTGAATCTCGCTTCGTCGAAGAAAAAGCAAAAGGTATCATGGCTAGAAAAAGCGTTCATGAGCCACTTCAAACAGGTATCAAAGCTATCGACGCACTTGTGCCAATCGGTAGAGGTCAAAGAGAGCTAATTATTGGTGATCGCCAAACTGGTAAAACAACAGTTGCGATCGATACTATCATCAACCAAAAAGGTCAAGATGTTATTTGTATCTATGTAGCTATTGGTCAAAAACAATCAACAGTTGCTCAAGTCGTTAAAAAACTTGAAGAATACGGCGCTATGGACTATACAATAGTTGTAAATGCTGGTGCTAGCGACGCAGCTGCGCTTCAATACCTTGCTCCATATGCTGGCGTAACAATGGGTGAATACTTTAGAGATAACTCTCGCCATGCCTTAATCATCTATGATGACTTGTCAAAACACGCGGTTGCTTACCGTGAGATGTCTTTGATCTTAAGAAGACCACCAGGCCGTGAAGCTTACCCAGGTGACGTTTTCTACCTTCACTCAAGACTTCTTGAAAGAGCAAGTAAGCTAAATGACGCACTAGGTGCGGGATCATTAACAGCTCTACCTATTATCGAGACACAAGCGGGCGACGTTTCAGCTTATATTCCAACAAACGTTATTTCTATTACAGATGGTCAAATTTTCCTTGAGAGCGACCTATTTAACTCAGGTATCCGCCCAGCGATCAACGTTGGTCTTTCTGTTTCTCGTGTTGGTGGTGCAGCTCAGATCAAAGCTATCAAACAAGTTTCTGGTACGCTAAGACTAGACCTTGCTCAGTACCGCGAACTACAAGCATTTGCTCAGTTTGCAAGTGACCTTGACGAGAGCTCAAGAAAACAACTAGAGCGCGGTCAAAAGATGGTTGAAGTGCTAAAACAACCTCCATATTCTCCGCTTCCAGTTGAGAACCAAGTAGTTATCATATTTGCTGGCGCTAAGGGTTATTTAGATGACGTTGCAACTGCAAATGTAACAAAATTTGAAGCTGAGCTATATCCATATATCGAGGCAAAATACCCTGAAATTTTTGAGCAAATCAGAACTAAAAAGGTTCTTGATAAAGAAGTAGAAGAAATTTTACACAAAGCGTTGAAAGATTTTAAAGCGACTTTTGCCGCTAACTAGGGCTAAGATATGTCAAATTTAAAAGATATAAAACGAAAGATCAAGAGCGTCCAGAACACTCAAAAGACGACGCGTGCGATGAAGCTTGTTTCAACAGCAAAGCTTCGCAAAGCTGAAGAGGCTGCACGCTACTCAAGAGTTTATGCGCTTAAGATCAATGAGGTTTTATCAGAGATAGCTTATAAGATCAATCAATACGCTTCAGTTATGACCGAGAGTAAATTCTTTAACACAACGAAGAGTGTAGAAAAGGTTGATATTATATTTGTGACAGCTGATAAAGGACTTTGCGGTGGCTTTAACGTCCAGACCATAAAGACAGTTAGACGCATGATCGATGAGCTAAAAGCCAAAAAGATCAAAGTTAGACTAAGAGCTGTTGGTAAAAAAGGCATAGAATTTTTCAATTTCCAAGGCGTTGAACTACTTGAGACTTACGTCGGAGCTAGCTCTTCTCCTACATATGAAAAAGCTCAAAAGATTATAAAAGATGCCATTGATGACTTTACAAATGGTGTAACAGATAAGATTGTGCTAATACACAATGGCTATAAAAATATGATTTCTCAAGAGATTAGAGTAAATGATATTGTGCCTATTGAGCCGTCTAAGATAGTTGCGGTAGAGACAAATTCTTTGATGGAATTTGAGCCAGAAGACAACTATACTAAGATTATGGATGAATTGCTCAATAAATATTTTGAGTATAGTATGTATTATGCTTTGGTTGATTCTTTGGCGGCTGAGCACAGCGCTAGAATGCAAGCTATGGATAATGCAACAAACAATGCTAAAGAGCGCGTAAAACAGTTAAATCTTGCTTACAATAAAGCAAGACAAGAGTCTATTACCACTGAGCTTATAGAGATCATCAGTGGTGTTGAATCAATGAAATAAAAGGAGTATGAATGAAGGGTGTTATTAGTCAAGTTATGGGCCCTGTGGTCGATGTTGACTTTAATGACTACTTGCCGAAGATCAATGAAGCTATCGAAGTTTTCTTTGAGGTTGAGGGCAAGAAACATAAACTAATATTAGAAGTTGCTGCTCACCTAGGTGATAATAGAGTTAGAACGATCGCTATGGATATGAGTGAGGGTCTGACTCGTGGCTTAGAGGCTAAAGCGCTTGGTACACCTATTAGTGTTCCAGTTGGCGAAAAAGTTTTGGGTAGAATTTTTAACGTAGTTGGCGATTTGATCGACGAGGGTGAGGGTATAAATTTCGATAAGCACTGGTCTATCCACCGTGATCCTCCTCCATTTGAAGAGCAAAGTACAAAGAGTGAAATTTTTGAAACTGGTATCAAGGTAGTTGATCTTCTAGCTCCTTATGCGAAGGGTGGTAAAGTTGGTCTATTTGGTGGTGCTGGTGTTGGTAAAACGGTTATTATTATGGAGCTTATCCATAACGTTGCGTTTAAACACAGCGGTTACTCTGTATTTGCAGGCGTTGGTGAGAGAACTCGTGAAGGAAATGACCTTTATCACGAAATGAAAGAAAGTAACGTTTTGGATAAAGTTGCCTTGTGCTATGGCCAAATGAACGAGCCACCAGGAGCAAGAAACCGTATCGCACTAACTGGTCTTACAATGGCTGAGTACTTCCGTGATGAGATGGGACTTGATGTTTTGATGTTTATCGATAACATCTTCCGTTTCTCTCAATCAGGCGCAGAGATGTCAGCTCTACTTGGACGTATCCCATCAGCTGTTGGTTATCAGCCAACTCTTGCAAGTGAAATGGGTAAATTCCAAGAGAGGATCACATCAACTAAAAAAGGCTCAATCACGTCAGTTCAAGCTGTTTATGTTCCAGCTGACGACCTTACAGACCCAGCTCCTGCGACTGTTTTTGCTCACCTTGATGCCACGACAGTTCTTAACAGATCGATTGCAGAAAAAGGTATCTATCCGGCTGTTGATCCGCTTGATTCAACTTCAAGGATGCTCGATCCTCAAATTTTAGGAGCAGATCACTATAAAGTGGCTCGCGGCGTTCAAGCTGTGCTTCAAAAATACAAAGACCTTCAAGATATCATCGCTATCCTTGGTATGGACGAGCTTAGCGAAGAAGATAAGCTAACTGTTGATAGAGCAAGAAAGATAGAGAGATTTTTATCTCAACCATTCTTCGTTGCTGAAGTATTTACAGGTAGCCCTGGTAAATATGTAAGTCTTGATGAAAATATCGCTGGCTTTAAGGGAATTTTAGAAGGTAAATATGATCATCTACCAGAAGCAGCATTTTATATGGTCGGAAATATAGATGAGGCTTTAGCTAAAGCTGAGAAACTTAAGGCTTAAATTTAAAAAGGAAGCGTAATGGATAAATTACATTTAGAGATCGTAACTCCTCAAGGTCAGATATTTAATGATGACGTGAGTAGTGTAGTGCTTCCAGGTAGCGAGGGTGAGTTTGGTGTTTTGCCAAACCACGCCTCATTAATATCTCTTTTAAAAGCAGGTATTATAGATATAGAAGATAAGCATAAAAAGCATGATGTAGTTGCTATTAACTGGGGCTATGCAAAGATCGACGAAGGCAAGGTAGTTATACTAGCTGACGGTGCGGTCTATGTCTCTGGCAATAGCGAAAGTGAGCTTGCAAATTCATTAGAAGCTGCTAGAAATTTGATAGAGAGTATGAGCAGTGATACAAATGCTTTTGCAGCAACTATATCAAAAATGGAAAATGTAGTGAGAGCAAGATAAGTGGGCGGAATAGATATATTTTTAAATTACATTCAAAGAAGTAGTTTTATTACAATTATAGTTTTAACTTGGTTGTCAATATATTTTATAGTTAGTTTTACAATTCTTTTTTCAAGAATGGCTGGCATAGGGGCTTGGCAAAAACGCGAGCAAAATGCGCTTGAAGCATTGCTTATGGGTGCTAAAAATATACCAAATGACTCATCTTTAAAGAAATGTGCAAGTGGTAGAATTTCGAAAGAAAAGCTAAATGTTTGCATAAGCATTGCCGAAAAGAATGCTACAAGTGGGCTTACATGGCTTAGTGTAATAGCTTCTACTTCTCCATTTATCGGTCTTTTTGGAACAGTTGTATCTATCTTGGAGACATTTTCGCAGCTAGGAAATGGTGCAGGTTCATCTCTTGGAGTTATAGCCCCAGCTATCTCTGAAGCACTTGTCGCTACTGGATGCGGAATTTTTGTTGCCATCCCAGCATATACATTTAACTTGCTTATAAAAAGAAAAGCTTACGAATTAATGAGCGTTATCGAGCGTCAAGCTGACGTTATGATAGCACTTAAAAAAGATGACGAGACGTTATAGATGGCTCTTAAATTTGACGACGAAACACCAGAGTTAAACATAACGCCTCTTGTTGATATCATGCTTGTTTTGTTGGCTATTTTAATGGTTACAATGCCAACTATAACATATCAAGAAGATATAACATTGCCAGATGGCTCAAAGGCAAAAACATCTACGTCTAAACAAAAAGATCTTATAGTGTCTATAAATGCACAAGGACAAGTTAGAATAGATCAAAGTACGATGAGCCTTGCAGAACTTCCAGATAACATTGCACTAATGAGTGCAAAATACGACAAAACCTCGCCTATATACATAAAGGCTGATAAAAATTTAAAATACGATGATGTTATGTTTGTATTAAAGACTTTAAAAGGTGCTGGTTTTAATAAAGTAGCTTTAGAGACAAACGGTTAAGATGCCTAATAAAGTTAAATTTCCAACGCTAAGTTCATTTTTTGTAGCGTTAAGTATTTACATTGCTATTGTTCTTGTTTTGTTTATAAAGCTTACATTTTTTACAGAGCCAGCCAAAAAATATACTGACGACAAAGACGCTATCATGGATATCGTTATGGTTGATCGCGAGATCGATCAAACGATAAAAGCTCCAAAACAAGCAAAAGAGGTCGTAAAAGAGACAAAGCCAGAGCCCAAAAAAGAGTCTGAAGAAGACAAACAAGAGACTACGAATAAGCCAGTTGTGCCAGATGAGCCGCTGCCAACTCCAAGCTTACCAACTCCTCCAAAGGACGAGCCTAAGCCAGAACCCAAACCTGAACCAAAGCCTGAAATTTTAAAGCCAAGTGAAGAGCCTAAAGAGGAGGTCAAGCTAGAGCCAAAACCTGAGCCTAAACCTACGCCAAAGCCAGTTGAAAAGCCAAAACCAAAAGAGCCAAATATAAAAGATCTCTTTAGTGATATAGACTCGACTAAACTTAAAAAAGATGATGGTATAAAAAAGGCTGAAAATAAAGTGCAAAGCCGCAAAAAAAGCGAGGCTTCTAGCTCAAAAGCTGCAAAAGAGGCTAGCGATATTATAAAGAGCCTAAAAATAGATCAAAATCCAACCGCACCAAAATCGCAAATGACTGGCACTTATGATCCATTAAAGGGAGCCATAACAAAGCAAATTCAAAGAAGATGGCAAAGCTATAGAGCTGACTCTGCAAATATAGCTAAGGTGAAATTCATGATAGATCAAAGTGGAAATTTCAGCTATGAAATTTTAGAGCTATCATATAATGAAGAGTTTAATGCAAAGGTTAGAGAGTGTCTGGAAAAGCTTACTACAGAGAAATTTCCATTTAATCCAGACAAAAGTACTACTTTTGATTTAGATTTAGAAGATAGAATAGACAAAAAATTATAAATTTACGGAGTAGAGATGAAGAAAATTTTTCTTTTTTTATGCGTTGCTCTAGGGCTTTATGCTGCTGATGCGACCATATCTGTTGTAAACCAAGGTGTTGCTTTGCCAAAGATAGCTTTGCAAGATGCAACTACGGCTGTTAGTGATGCAGGCTTTAAAGATAAATTCTTTAAGATCATGCTAGGTGACTTGAAAGTTAGCTCAGACTTTGAGGTTATCGAAGATCACGTGCCTTCAACCTATGAGGGAACAGCAGCTACAAATACAATGAGCGACAAAGGTGTTGAGCTTATCTTTAGATATGCTCTTGAAGGCTCTATGGGCTCACCTCTTACTTTGAGAGTAAAACTCATCGATGCAAAAACTGCAACTACAAGGTATGAGAGAGTCTATAATATGCCAGATGGCGCAAAGTATCCGTTTTTGGCACACAAAAGTATAGTTGAGCTAACAAATGAGCTAAATTTACCACCAGTTGGCTGGATGGAGAAATTTATCATCCTAGCAAAATACACTTCGGCTCGCCAAAGCTCTATTATAGTGGCTGATTACACACTTACATATCAAAAGACAATAGTAAGTGGCGGTCTAAATATCTTCCCTAAATGGGCAGGCGCTGATCAGAGTAAATTTTACTATACATCTTATGTAAATAACAGACCTACTTTGTTTAGATATGACCTAAATTCAGGCACAAAAACGAAGATAATAGATAGTATGGGTATGCTTATAGCATCTGATGTTAGTAAAGATGGAAGTAAAATTCTGTTAACTATGGCGCCAAAAGATCAGCCAGATATTTTCATTTATAATACAGGTAGCAAAAAATTAACTCAGATCACAAACTATCCAGGCATTGATGTAAATGGAAATTTCGTAGATAATGACAGCAGAATAGTTTTTGTCTCAGATAGACTTGGATATCCAAACATCTTTGCAACACCTGCAACTTCAGGCGGAAGCGTTGAGCAAATGGTATTTCATGGCAAAAATAACAACTCAGTAAGCACTTTTGAAAACTATGTAGTTTATTCAAGTAGAGAGGCTAGTGGTGGCTTTAATATCTATCTAATCTCAACTCAAACAGATTTTATTCGCCAGCTTACAGCAAATGGTAAAAATAACTATCCAAGATTTTCAAGTGATGGTCAAAGTGTTGTTTTTATCAAAGAACTTGGCGGTCAAAGCTCGCTTGGCGTTGTTAGATTAAATGAGAACAGAAGTTTCCAATTTCCACTAAAAGTAGGTAAAATTCAATCTATTGATTGGTAATATTCTGATAATATTTAAAAAAAATATGTTATAATTCGACCAAATTTTTCAAAAAGGATATGGAATGAAAAAAGTAGTTCTAGCAAGTGTTGCAGTTGCAACTTTATTGTTGAGCGGTTGTAGCTCTAAAAACCCTGAAGTTGATATGAATACAAATTCAAATCAATCTGCAGATAACTCAGGTAGCATGAGTGATGCTGATAGATTAGCAGCTCTTATTGCTAACATCGAGAGCCAAGTTAAAAGTGTATACTTTGACTTTGATAAATTTAATATCAAAGCTGACCAACAAGGTGTTGTTAGCTCAAATGCATCAGTATTTAACCAAGCTGACGCTCAAGCTCTTTCTATAAAAGTAGAAGGTAACTGCGACGAGTGGGGTACAGATGAGTATAACTATGCTCTTGGTCTAAAACGTGCTAAAAGTGCTAAAGACGCTCTTGTAAGAAATGGCGTTAGCGCTGATAGAATCGCTGTAGTAAGCTTTGGCGAAAGCAACCCAGTTTGTACAGACAAAACAAAAGCTTGCGACGCTCAAAACAGACGTGCAGATTTCAAAGTACTTCCTTAATCTGTAAGTAATAATGAATAAAAAAATAATCATTGCGGCTCTTCTTGGAGCCGCTTTCTCTATAAGTTCAGCTCAAGAAGTTTCAGCATTTGACGCAGGCAATATGGATAGCGCAAATCCATATGGACTAACAGATGATGAAAAGGCAACTCTAAGTAACAAAAGAAGCGTTCAAAATATCGAAGAAAACATGGATAATGTTTCAGAACAACTTCAAGGTTTGCAAAGCTTGATCGAGAGCATGAGTGCTAGGATGAACAAGCTTGAGCAAAGAATGAACGATATCGAAACCAAAGTCAATGGTGGTATAAGCGATTCTGGTGTAAGTTTGACATCATTAAAAGCTTATGTTGATGAGACTAGGGATATACAAGATAAAAACTATAAAAATATTACTGCTGCCTTAAATAAATTAGGCGCCATAATGGATAAAAATGCTGCTCAACCAAAGCAAAATGCAAATCCAAAACAACAAAATAAGCCAACTTCAAATTTTAGTGGCAAAAGCGACAAGGACATTTTAGCTGATGGCATTAAGCTTTTAAATTCTGGCAATAGCACAGAAGCAGCTGAATATTTTGAATACTTAAATAAAAAAGGCTATAAAACTGGTGCTTCAAATTATTATCTAGGCGAAGTTGCTTATAGTCAAAAATCTTACAGCACAGCCATACAATACTATAAAAAAAGTATACAAAGTGAAGATAAGGCTGACTACACTCCAAAACTTTTGTATCACACAGCTATAAGCTTTGATAAGATCGGTGATACTCAAAGTGCCAACAGGTTTTATAAGGCTTTAAAAGTAGGCTATCCAGATAGCAAAGAAGCCAAAGCCGCTCCTAACAGAAACTAAAATTTACTCTTTTTTAGATATAATCTCACATTAATCAAAACTAAATTCCAAGGAGATTATTGTGAGTAAAGATCAAGTTATAACAATGTTTTATGAGCTAAAAGACGCTAATAGTGGCGAAATTTTAGAGTCAAATATGCAAGAAGGTGGTCAAATTTCTTTTATTACAGGGCATGGCCACATTATAGAAAAGCTTGAAGAAGAAGTTAGCAAGCTAAAATCAGGCGACAAGGCTACTATAAATATCAAAGCTGCTGAGGGTTGTGGCGAATACAATAAAGATGCCATCCAGTCACTTCCAAAAGAGCAATTTGCTGGTATAGACCTACATGAAGGCATGGAGCTTTTTGGTCAAAATGAAGATGGCTCAAGCGTTCGCGTCATCGTTAAAGAGATCAAAGATGACGAAGTGACAGTTGATTTTAACCACCCATACGCTGGCAAAGATTTGCTATTTAATGTTGAAATTTTAGAAGTTAGAGACGCAACTGAAGATGAAAAAGCAACTGGCATGGTAGCAGGCGCTCACACTTGCGGTTGTGGCGGACACGATCATGATCACGAGCATGAGTGCTGCGGCGGCCACGGACATGGCGAAGGTGGTTGCGGTTGCGGCGGTCACGGACATCACCACCACTAAGAAGCCAAAATGAAAAAATTTGCTTTTATTTTTGCGGGTCAAGGCTCGCAAAGTGTTGACATGGGGAAAGATTTTTATGAAAATTTCTCTTTGGCAAAACTTCTATTAAATGACGCTTGCAACGACACAGGCATTGATTTTGAAGAGCTTTTATTTACGCAAAATGACAAGCTAGATAAGACAGAATTTACTCAGCCTGCCATCGTTTTAAACTCGCTTATGAGCTATCTAGCTTTTAGTGAGCGCATAAAAGCTAAGCCAGAGTTTAGCCTAGGTCACTCGCTAGGAGAATTTACAGCCCTTGCAGTTAGTGGTGCGTTTAGCTTTGTTGAAGCGATTAGACTTGTAAATTTACGTGGTAAATTTATGCAAGAGGCCTGCATTGGCAAAGATGCTGGCATGATGGTGGTGCTAGGTCTTAGCGACGAGGTCGTTGAAGAAATTTGCAAAAACGCACAGAATGAGAGCTTACAAATTTACGCTGCAAACTACAACTGCGATGGTCAGATAGTTGTAGCTGGCGTGAGGGCTGACCTTGCTAAATACGAGGCAAAATTTAAAGAGGCAGGTGCAAAAAGAGCGATGCTTTTAAATATGTCGGTAGCTAGCCACTGCCCGATACTTGAGCCAGCTAGCGTGAAACTAGCAAACGAGCTTGAGGGCGTTTTGGCTGAGAATTTCGCCCCAGTCGTTTCAAACGTAAATGCAAAAATTTACACTGATAAAAATGAAGCGTTAGTTCTTTTAAAAGAGCAGCTAACGCATCCAGTTCGCTACAAGCAAAGCATCAAAAACTACGAAAACGAGGTTGATTGCTTTATCGAGCTTGGCGCGGCGACACTTAAAGGCATAAACAAAAAGATCACGGAAAAACCGACATATAGCGTCACTGACATGGCGAGCCTTGAAGAGGTTGTGAAGATTTTGGAGGAGAGATGATAGCGATACTTGGAGCGATGCAAGAGGAGATAACGCCGATCCTTGAGATGGTTGGCGAGTATAAAACTACCGAATATGCAAATAATAAATTTTATGAGGCAAACTACAAAGGCAAAGACCTAGTCATCGCCTACTCGAAGATCGGCAAGGTAAATGCAGCGATCACTGCGACCTTGATGATAGAGAAATTTAAGGCTTCAAAGCTGCTTTTTACTGGCGTTGCTGGCTCACTTGATGAGAGCTTAAAGATAGGCGATATGCTATATGCCACTAGCCTTGTGCAGCACGATCTTGACATCACGGCGTTTGGTCATCCATACGGCTTTGTGCCAGGAACTAGCATATTTGTAAAAAGCGATGAGAGCCTAAATGAGCTAGCTAAAAATGTCGCTAGCAAAAAGGGCATGAGCTTAAATTCAGGTATCATCGCAACTGGTGATCAGTTCATCTGTGACAACGAGAAAAAAGAGTGGATCAAAAAGATATTTAACGCAAGTGCTACCGAGATGGAGGGTGCGAGCGTTGCGCTAGTTTGCGAGACGCTTGGCGTGCCTTTTTTCATCCTTAGAGCCATTAGCGACGGAGCTGGCAATGAGGCTGAATTTGACTTTGATAAATTCTTACAAGACTCAGCAAACGTCAGCGCTAAATTTATCCTAGAAATGGTGGAGAGCTTATGATAGAGCTTAGCAAGAGACTGCTTAGGCAAGTTGGCCAGACAAACGCTAGATACAAGATGATAGAGGGCGGAGATAAGATCTTGCTTGGCCTTAGCGGCGGCAAAGACAGCCTTGCACTCGCTCACGTGCTAAGGCACATCCAAAACGTCACACCTGAGAAATTTGAATTTAAGGCAGTGACGCTAAGCTACGGCATGGGCGAAGACTACGCGTATCTTACCAAGCACTGCAACGAGCATGGCATAGAGCACGAGGTGATAGATAGCTCGATATTTGAGATATCAAAGGAGAAGATCCGCAAAAATTCTAGCTTTTGCAGTTTTTTCTCGCGTATGAGAAGAGGGTATCTCTACACCTATGCGCTAAAGCACGGCTTTAACAAACTTGCGATCGCTCACCACTTGGATGACGCAGCAGAGAGCTTTTTTATGAATTTCACCTACAATGGCGCGCTAAGGACGCTTGCTCCAAAATATAGAGCAAAAAATGGCATCGTCGTGATCAGGCCATTTATCTTTGTGCGTGAGAGACAGCTTCGCGAAAATGCGATCAAAAATGAGCTAAGAGTTGTTGGCGATGAGGCGTGTCCTGCGATGAGATTTGACGTGAAGATGCCACACGCTAGATATGAGACTAAGCAGCTTCTAGCAAATTTAGAAAAAGAAAATCCAAAGCTTTTTACATCGCTTAAAGCAGCATTTGAAAACATCCACACAGATACATTTTTTGGTATCAACGAAGGCAGTGAAGAGTAAATTTAACTCTTCATTTATGCCCTTTAAAGCTAAATTTAAAACCAAATTTCTTACAACCACCCAAAAGTCACAACTCATTTTAAAGCTGGAACGCTCATTGCTTACTAAATATAAATTTGATAAGCAAGGATGAAAAATGAGCATTTTTAGTGTTAGCACGCAAAAGTATAGCTCAGTAGCGACTGAGGCAAAAGCAAGGAAACTTCAAAAAGAGCAGTCCGAAAGTGCCAAATTTCAAAACGCTCTTGCAAATAATGAAAAAACAAAAGACATTGCACAAAATTTACAAAGACTTGAGCTCACAAAAGATACACAGCAAAGCATTTATAGCGTGAAATTTAAAGATAAAAATGAGCTTGGCTATCAAAGCGACAATGCTGGCTTTATGGATGCTAGCTTTAATAAAGCAGCCGGCTTGCCGCAAGACTTTAAGCTTCACAAAAGCACGATAAAAGAGTTTCTAAACTTCGCAACAAAGCAAAATAACATAAATAGCGTCCTTTACAGCAACGCAAGTGGCAAGCTTTTTGACAATGACGTCTTTGAAAATATCGACATTGCAGACACGATAGGTCAGTATTACGCTATCTTTTCTCAGGTAATGGGCAAAAATTTAAACAAAGATAGCTTTACAGATGGCGACCTAGCAAATCTACCAAAAGGCTACATCTCACAAGGTATGAAAGGCATCGATTTTAACGCAGATTTGAGCGATAGGCCAAATATTGATTTTTTAAATAGTCGCAAAAACGAGGTCGTTACAAACATCTTTAGTAGCGAAGATGAAATGAAGCTCGCATCAAATTTAAGCGAAGATCTATCAAAACTAGGCATAAAAACGAACCTAAAAAAGCTAAATTTTGTAAATTTAGAGCAGGAAAACACTGGTGGCTTTAGCCCAGACCTCTCTTACTATCAAACGGAGTCTGGTTATAAAAAAGAGGCTTTGTTTATTAGCTTTTTAAAGTCAGAAAACCCTGCGATCCTAGAGGGCGGAGAGACTGCGCTAAAGCCTGAAGTCTTGCTAAATAACGCTTTCATCGCTGCCGAGACGAAGGATCACAGAAGCAAAAGCTTGAGCGATGTGGCTAGTCTTAAAAAGCTAGCAGAAGATAGAGAAAATTTTAAAAATTTAGTGCTTGAGCTACTAAAAAACAGCACCGTAAAGCCAAGCGAAGATAATATAAATTTAGCTTTTAACGAGCTAAGTCAAATTTATGCCCTAGGCAGGCAAAAGTAGCTAAATTTA
>NZ_CABPUX010000001.1:921666-924711 GCF_902460715.1 Campylobacter concisus
AAAGAAGGTAAGCAAGACAAAAACGCTACCGAAGAAAAATTTGACTACTCAAAGAATCTTTTTAAACCCTGGAGCGAAACTATAAAAGAATTTATAGATATAGACAAAAGTAAAGAGGGCTGGATAGCAGATACTATAAATCGAATTGATAATATGCTATCTAATTACACCATTCAAGAAAGACGAGCTCTATCAGCAAAAAGAGAGCCAGAAAACATGGAAGAATTTAGAGTTCGCGAACTCCAAGATTACATGGACTGGTTGCTTACAAACTCTATAGACGGCAAACCAACGATAGTTGGTAAAATGGTTGGTCTTGGCACAGCAGAACAAGAGGCGGAACTAGAAGCTTTTGTAAAATCATTTTCTGAAGACACAATGATGAGTAATGATGGTGCTGCTTTGTTTGTTAGAGCTGATCTAAGTATAGAAGAGTTTAAAAAGCTTTATAGAGAAGATGTAGAAAAAACTACGAAAGAGCATAAAGAATTTCTAACTAAACTACACAAAGAAGAGCAAGAATACAATGCAAATTTAGCCAAAGAGCAAAGCGAGAAGAAATTTAAACCTATGCAGGTTAAGAAGAAGTATGAGACCTATGATATAAACAAGGATCAAAAATTTATCTATGCAAGAGAGCTTTTAAATTTCAAAGAAAAAAGAGGCATAGACGTCTTAGAGCTTATGCAAAAGATAGATAAGAAGCAAATTTTAAATAAGATGGCTTGATGAATGAAGATAGCCACCTTTTAAATTTATCTATTTAAACTTTTGTCTCGTTTTGAAGCTTTGTAGCATGAGCTAGCACACTATCTACTATCTCGCTCGCACTTTTGCCATCTTTTGAAGTGAGTAAATTTCTCTTTAGTAGCTCTTCTAAGATAAATTTGATCATCTTCTCATTTTTCAAAAGCCTTGAAAGAGGCACTATATCATCAGCTAGGCTTTGCTCGTTCATTAGCTTTGAGTAAGAGCTTGCCTCCACACTAAGCTTTGTCTCGCCACTATCACTAGCGATAGGGCTAAAACTCTTTAAAAATCCCACAAACACGCCAGCACTGCTATAAGTATCATCTACTTGATATACCGACATATCAGGGTTAAATGTATATTCGTCACTGGCTCTTGCGTCAAGATGTTCTTTGCTAAAATTTAGCTCATAGACCTCGTGGCTTACTCCAAAGACCCTAAGCTCATCTCTAACGCTCTTTGCATCATTAAATTGATCAAGTGTTTTATATACATTTGTAACAGATATCAGGCTCACATCTTTTAAGAAATTTGCATTTTTACCAAAGGTTTTTTGGTTGGTATCCATGCTAAATCCTTTTGGTAAATTTGCTAGATCAGCTTCACTATATCTATCTTTTTCATCGCCCACAATGCTTTTAAAAAGTTTATAGTAGTGCTTTGTAGTATCAGCTACGTCTATCTTTTCAAAGGCAGCCTTGCTTCTATCTTGTGTAAAGAGATATGTTTTATTGTTGTATCTAACTATCTCATCAAGTGTGCTTTTGTGGATTTTAAAGTCCTGTGGCAAGCCTGCAGCTTTGTTAAAATCAGCTCCCATAAAGCCAGCTTTATCCACTGTGTAGCCATAAGCTTGAAGATCATTAAAATTTAAAGAGACGAGGCTATTTTGCGAAGAAGTGGTATAAGTAAATTTAGCTGGTTCTTGGCTTGGTTTGTTACTCTCTTCTTTGATATTTTGCTTTATAAGATCACTAAAATTTAAAGATCTATCTTGTTTGTGCTGTTGATTGGTGTATGAATTTATATTTGTGCTTAAGATGCTAATATCATTCATGGTTTGCCTCCTAGCTTCTTGTATAGTTTAAAGCAAAAGGTGTTCCAGTGATATGATTTGCAAAAGATAGATAAGAAGAAAATTTTCGGCACAACTTTTGCTTACTCTTTGAAGTAAATTTCAAGGAGTAAGCTATGAAAGTCTCTTATAACTCCATCTTAACAAAACAACACTACCAAAAACATACAAAAAGCGAAGGCTTTGCAAATTTCTTACCTAACACTCCAAATATAAATTCGATCAGCCAAGTCACTACTCCTAAAAATGACTTTGTTTCATCTAGTAGTATCGACTTTCTTTATCAGGCCAAATTTACTTCACAAGAGGGTTATGGATATAGTGTAGATGCTAAAGGATTTATGGGAGCTGATTTTAACAAGGCTGTAGGTTTGCCACAGGACTTTAAAATCCATAAAAGCACACTTGATGCAATAGTGCTGCATAATCAAAAACACCCAAACTTTACAAATTTTTCAATGAATACAAAAAAAGATAATGCGCTCTTTGGAGAGGATAGTTTTGCAAATATCGATCTAGCAGATACCATAAAGCAATACTATAAAATTTTTGATCAAATTTCAGCTGGAGTTATTAGCAAGGGTAAAGAGTTTTACTCAAATGAAGATCTAGCAAAGATGCCAAAGGGCTACTTTTCAAAAGATAAAAAAATAGAGCATGTTGAATACCTAATGGGTAGGATGACAAGTGATGAGATAGATGGGCTAACCGATAGAAGCAATGAAAAGATAACTCATATCTTTAGAACGACTCAAGACGTAGAGAATGCACGCAAGCTAATAAATGATCTAAGCGATATAAATGTAGAAGTTAATGGAAATTTCCTTGACTTTTCTCCAGAAGTGATGACAACTGAGCATACTATCCCTTATATGTGGGTTAGTAGTGCTGGATATGACTTTAAGCCTGATATGTCTGTATATGATAATGAACAAGGCTATACTAAGGAGCAAATCTTTGTAGCATTTTTAAAAAACGAGCAAGGTCTTGTGCTGCAAGGTGGCACAACAAGGATAACTGATGAGGCTCTTAGTGTATATCAAAACTATCAAATAATTACAAAACAAGATAGAAGCGAGATAGTAGATAGTGTGCTAGCTCATGCTACAAAGCTTCAAAACGAGACAAAAGTTTAAATAGATAAATTTAAAAGGTGGCTATCTTCATTCATCAAGCCATCTTATTTAAAATTTGCTTCTTATCTATCTTTTGCATAAGCT
>NZ_CABPUX010000001.1:924732-1092911 GCF_902460715.1 Campylobacter concisus
ACTAGCTAGGATTTTAAAGCTTAGAAATTTAGAGCTTAAAAAAGATCAAACACTTGAAGGACTAGCAAGTAAGATAATGGACGTTTTAAAAGAATTTGATGAGAGGACGAAGGTAAAAGCTTAAAGTCCGTCAAGTAAAATCTTATAAAGGCGGTTTATCTCATCGTCGTTTAGCTCGATCGTGCTTTTTGTATCAAAGAAATTTTTGATCTTGCTAGCGTCAAATTCGCTCCTATCAAGGCAGTGCTTGTGAGAGGGCAAAAAGCCACGAGTTAAGCAAAGCTCGCTTTCTATCTCCTCGTCGCAGATAAAGCACTCAAGCTCGCTGTGAAGCCTGCCTTCATACTCTAAAATTTTAACGTAGCTTTCGATGATGAGGCGTTTTGGATTTTGCAGCTGCATCTGTTTGGCACAGCGATCAAGCTCGTTAAAGTAAATTTCATCGAGCTGCTCGACCTCTTTTAGATGATCATAAAGTAGGCGCATAAACTGCTGCCAAATGATGAGCTTGTCACGCTCTAGCAGCCATTTAAAGCCAAGATGAAGTATACTTCTAAGCTTCGGTAGAAATTTCGCCTCTTGCTCGAGCTCAAAGTCGATCTTGTAGCCAGTCATGATGTTTGAGTGGCGAGCGCCAAAAAATCTATACGACTTTACGAGCAAATTTGACGTTAGCACAAAGACTAAAAGGTCCTCGTCTCTGACCTTTTGCACGCGCAGGATGTAGCCTTGCATCTAGGCAAAAAACTCCCTTATGCGCTCTCTCATCGCTGTCACGTCTTTGATGAAATTTACATCGTTTCTAAATGTTGTTGCGCCGTCTATGCCCTTGCTGTATTGGTGCAGGTGCTTTCTAAATATGCAAAGTCCGTGCTCGCCGTAGTGCTCGATCATAGCATCAAAGTGAGCTAGGATGATTTTTTGCTTTAGTGCCTTATCCACGCTAGTTTTGGTCTTTATCTCGTGAAATATCCAAGGGCTACCGATACTTGCTCTACCGATCATTAGAGCGTCGCATTTTGTGAAATTTAAAATTTCATCTGCATTTTGTGCGTTTATATCGCCATTTGCAACGACTGGGATTTTCACGCTTGCCTTTACTCTAGCGATCGCTTCGTAATCAACCTTTGCGCTGTATCCGCCAGCTCTGGTGCGCCCATGCACTGCGATATAGTCTGCGCCGGCTTCTTCGCAGGCTTTTGCTATCCGCTCTTCGTTTTTGTCGTTAAAACCGAGTCTAAATTTAACGCTTAGGCTATTCTTGTTTGAGACGCTTTTTACGGCTGAGATTATGCTTTGAAGTTTGTCTAGGTCGTTTAGTAAAGCAGATCCTGCGCCTTGTCTAACGACCTTTGGCACAGGGCAGCCGCAGTTTATATCCAGCCCGTAAATCCCATCAAATTTATTGATTATCAGCACGGCTTTTTTTATATTTTCTATATCACTGCCAGCTATCTGGACGACGTATGGATCTTCGTTTGGGGATTTTTTAAGCATCTCAAGGGTTTTGTCACTGCTCTCATAGACCAGAGCATTTGCGCTGATCATCTCGCTAACAGTGACATCGCAGCCAAATTTCTTGACCACACTTCGCAATGGCAGGTCAGAAAAACCAGCAAGTGGCGCTAAGAAAAGTGGCTTTTTGCTAAAGTCTATCATTTAAAAAATAGCGAACTAGGCACCATTTTGCCGTTATCTCGCAAAAATAGTAAAACCTTTATCTCTTTAAATTCATCTGGATCACTGCCTTCGATGGCTTCTCTTACTTTATCAAGCATCTGAAGTTCAAATAGCGCATAGACATAAGCCTCGTCAGCGTCAGCGTGGATGCTCTTTAGCTTCTCAAATATGCCGATAAACGCATCTGGTTTTAGCTTACTTCTAAGCATGATAGCAGCCTTGTCGTATTGTGCTTTTGTCACTTTTGCATTGTTTAAAAGATCAAAAATTTCATCGCTACTTAGATCGATCTCGTCATTTACAAAACGCGTGATAATGGTCATTATATCTTCGCTTGCTAGCTCTGGATCGATTTTTTTGATCTCACTAAATGAAGCTGTTTTTATGAGCTTGTCAAAGGCTGCTTTTTTAAGGCTCTCATTTTGCTCTTGGTTTTTAAGTACATCAAGATAGTAAGTAGGCAGCTGCTCGATCTTGTTTAGCTCATTTAGGATGTTTAGCTTGCTATCTTTTGCTAGTCTAAATTTCTTTAGATCGACGATCTCTTTGTTTTTTATGCTTTTTATGGTTTGCAAGATGTTGTTTATCTCACCGTCATCAACGCCAACATCTTTAAGCTCGCCTACTGGTGAGATAGAGCGAGTGAGCTGTGAGGCGATCTTATAAGTGTCAGTTTTAAAGTCTTTGTTGCTCTCAAAGCCAAGAAGTGTCTCTTTTGCAAGGTCTTTGTAGAGCTGGCTATCTTTTTTGATCCATTTTTTATATCTGTAAAAGGCGTATCCGTGATATGCGATGTGAAGTAGGGCAAGAAGTGCCAAAAGGGCTACTGGAAGTGCTACCCAAACAGCTACTGGCAAGGTTATGGCTTGACCTAAGAGCTCAAAGGTGAAGTCTGAACTATTAAGAGAATAGGTAAGTCCTGCAACAACTGCTGTGTAGATGATGCAGTAGACGAGAAATTTTCTGGTTTTCATATTTTCTCCTTAGTTTTTTGCTGTTTTTTCTATTATCTCACGACAAGCTATGCAGTATTTTGCATGCGGTTTTACTTTTAGGCGAGGGATGCCGATCTCCTCTTCGCACATGTCGCAAATTCCATAGGTCTTATTTGCTATCTTTTCAAGTGCCTCGTCGATCTCGTGAAGCTCGGCTCTTTGCTGGGTTGAGATAGACTGCTCTATAAGTTGGTCGGTATTTACTGAAGCGATGTCAAATTCATCACTTACACCACTATCTCTTAGACCGCTTACTTCAACTGATGAGTCATAAATATTTTTATTGATTTGTAATTTTCGCTCTTCAAGTAGCTTTTTAAAAAAATTTAGCTCGTTTTGAGTCATTTTATATTCCTTTATTTGTGATATGGATGGTTTGCATTTATGCAAAGCCCTCTAAAAATTTGCTCAAAAAGTACGAGCTTGGCGACTTTGTGTGCCATAGTCATCTTGCTTAAGCTTACGACTTTTTGTGCCTTGTTTTTTAAATTTTGGCTAAGCCCATAAGCTCCACCTATGAAAAAATTGATCTGTGAATTTGAGTTTAAAATTTGAGCAAATTCTTGGCTGTCAAGCTGTGAGCCATTTTCATCAAGCATCACGCAAAAGCCTTTTAAATTTGGCTCGTAAATTTCATCATAAGCTCTTAGCGCTTCGCTTCTACCGCTGCTTTGAGCTTTTGCTATCTTTTCATTAAATATTATTTTGTCGTTTATCTTGGCAAATTTTGCACTCATTTTTATATATTCTTGTATCTCGTTTTCAAAGTTGTCACGCGATGATTTTTGAATGCTAAAAACCGAAATTTCCAAACTTACCCTTTGGTTTTTAGCTTTAGCTCAAAGCCAGCTTCGCTTGGAGTTGTCACTTCGCTTTTAGAGATCATAGCTTTGTTGTTTGTAAGAAATTTAACCATATCGCTTATATATTTTTTGTGCTCGCTTCTTGGCACGATGTCATCTATGAGGCCATGCTCAAGCAAAAATTCAGCCCTTTGAAAGCCCTCTGGAAGATCAGCGCCTATGGTTTGTTTGATGACCCTTTGTCCTGCAAAGCCTATTAGTGCGCCAGGTTCAGCGATTATTAGATCTCCAAGCCATGCAAATGATGCACTAACGCCACCCATCGTAGGATCTGTAAGGATAGAAATGTATGGGAGCCTTGCTTCATCAAGAAGTTTTAGGGCTGCTGAAGTCTTTGACATCTGCATCAAAGAGAATGTGCTCTCTTGCATTCTAGCACCGCCAGATGCGCTTACGATGATTAAGGCTTGGCGTTTTTCGATCGCGCGTTTTATCGCTCTTACGATCTTTTCGCCCTCGACTGAAGCTAGTGAGCCGCCCATGAAGCCAAAGTCAAAAACAACTAGCTGGATCTCTTGTCCGTTGCATTTGCCTTCGCCACATATCACTGAGCTTGTGCGTCCTGTTTTTTCTTTATTTTCTGTGATTCTTTTTTTGTATGATTTTTTATCGACAAAATTTAAAGGATCTACTGGTTTTAAATTTGCGTCAAATTCTACAAAGCTACCTTCATCGCAGATCAAATTTATGCGATCATCAGCTTTTAATCTCATGTGGTAGCCGCATTTTGGGCATACATTAAAACAAGCTTCAACTTCTTTGTAATACATCAGTGAGTGACAGTTGTCGCATTTTACCCAGTGTGTAGGTGCTTCTTCTGGACGAGGTTGAGCTTTTCTTATCTTTGAAAAAATGTCTGAGAAATTCATCTTTTTACCCACTTATATTAAAAATTGTGGGATTATATCTAATGTTAGCCTTGCTTTTTCTTATATGACTTAAAGTTTGTTTGTTTGTGGGGGATTTAAGGGGCAAACTAGCCCCTTAAAAGTATCTTATTAGAAGCGTCTTCCGATAGTAAATTCAAATGTATTTGTATCATCGCCCTCTTTAGGTTTAAGAGCTTTTGCGAAGATCAGTTGAAGCGGCCCGATAGGTGTTATCCACTCGATACCTGTACCAACTGATGATCTTTTTATCTCATTTAGGCTATTTTCGCCGATCATACCATAGTCGTAAAATACAACGCCACGCATTTTGACACGCTCTATTATAGGGAAGCTCATCTCAACTGAGTTGTTAAATGATGTTTCGCCGCCGTATTCATAGTAGTCGCCATTGTATTTTACCTTTGGAGATACTGTTCTGCTCTCATAGCCACGCAAGCTTCTTATACCACCAAGGTAAAGCCTTTCGTTGATCGGAGTATAGCCTCTCTCCCAAATTTTGCCAAAGCTTGCTTTATATCTTAGGATAAGATCGTAGTCGATGTACTCTCTAAGGCCTAGATAGTAGTTGAAATTTGTGCGGTTTTTAACAAAATCCATATCACCACCAAGTCCTGCTATCTCAAATGATGTACTAGCTATGATACCGCGTCTTGGCAAGTAGTAGTCATCAGTGCTGTTATATGTTAAAGCTGGAGTTATAGCGCTTTTTATAGCCTTACCTTCTCTATAAATTTCTTTACCTGTGTATCTATTTATATCTCTTAGTTCATCATCTTTTAAAGTAACTTTACTTTGCTCGATATTATAAGTAAGTGATGCACTTAAATTTCTAGTTAATTTTCTACCAAGTGTTGTGCTAAAGCCGTAACTTCTCTCTTTATATGTTCTCCAGTCATAGTCGTTTGCATAGAGCGTTCCGCCAAGGCTATACTCTGAGTCAAAAATTCTTGGATTTGTAAGACTTATCTGACCAGAAAGCTCTCTATCGCTCTTATCAACGCTTACTTGTCCTTGAAGGCCAGAGCCAAAGATGTTTGTGTCAGAAAGAGCAGCGTTTAGTAGCAAGCCATCGCTACTTCCGTATCCGATACCACCGCTTATTGAGCCAGTTGATGCCTCTTTTACTTTTACTTTTAGATCGACTGTGTTTTTATCAACTGGATCTTCTTCTATCTCGACATCGTCAAAGTAGCTTGTTCTTTTTAATGCATCTTTTGAGTCTTGAAGGTCAGTTCTACTATATAAATTTCCCTCAGTTAGATATAGCTCGCGTCTTACGACACGATCAACAGTTCTATCGTTTCCTGAAATTTGAACATTTCTTATATATACTTTTTCGCCAGGATCAACTTCGTAGTCGATATCAACTGTTTTATTTTCATCAAATTTATCAGTCTTTGGATAGACTTTGACAAATGCATAGCCCTTGTCAGCGACCATATCGTCAAGCTTTTTCATATCTTGGCGAAGTCTTGCTGAGTTCATCGTATCGCCAGCCTCAAGTCTAAAGTCGTCTATGATCTTTTTAGTATCAAGTCCTAGCTCTTCAGGTGCTGTGATGCTTACATTTGAAACCTTATAAGGCTCGCCCTCGTGGATGTAGTATGTAAGATCAGCTGTATAGTTATCAAATGACGCATTTAGGTAAGGTGACGAAACAGTCGCGTCTAGATAACCTTTTTGAAAATATTTATCTTGAATCCTTGCTGGGTCGTTTTCAAGCTCAAAAAGTTTAACTTTTCCGTCGTTTCTGCCCCAAAGCCAGCCCATAAATTCTCTACTTTTGTTTGCAACTACTGGCTCGATATCATCATAGTCAAACTCTTTTGCGCCGACTAAATTTACCTTTTTGATTATCATATTTTCGCCGCGGTTTATGTTTAGTGTGATGAAAAGTGAGCTGTCGTTGTCTGCAACTGGCTGTTTTTCTACATCTACAACTGTGTCAAAGTAACCCTTTGACTCGTAGTACTGGCGAATTCTCTCTTTTGTTTTTTCGATAGTTAGCTCATCGTACATATTGCCAGGTTTGATGTTGATTAGCGACTCGATCGCAGTTTTGTCGTTTGTCACAACGCCCTTTAGATCGACTCTGGCCACGCTTGGCTTCTCTTTTACTTTTACTAAAAGATTGCCATTACCTGTATCTTCTATGTAGATATCATCAAAATAATTTTGCTTGTATAAATTTGTGATAGCCTTGTCGCTAAGCTTTGGAGTTAGCTCTTGACCGACTTTTAGCCCCATTATCTGAGTGGCTACATCAGGCGAAAGGTGGATTAGACCTTTGAAATTTATTGACTGAATTGTTTGTGCATTTAGACCGCTTAAAGCTAATGCTAGTAAAAATAATTTCTTTTTCATTAAATTTAACCTAGAGTTTTAGTATAAGTGCGTATAATATCATATTTTATTTTTAAAAAATTTAAATTTTATAATTTTAAAGGTTTTTTATGAAAATAGGTATCATCGGACTTGGTCTTATGGGTGGCTCGCTTGGTCTTGCGCTAAAAGATGAAAAATTGATCTCATGTGTCAGCGGATACGATAAAGATGAAAATCACAGCAAAAAAGCGCTCGAACTTGGCTTGGTACATGAAATTTTAAGCATCGATGAGATGAAAAAGAAGTGTGATATCATCTTTTTGGCTGTGCCAGTCGAAGCCATCGTAAGCATCGTGCAAAATTTAACCGACATTAGCGAAGATACGACGATCATTGATTTTGGCTCGACAAAGCAAAAGATAATAGAAGCCGTGCCAGAAAAAATTCGTAAAAATTTCATCCCAGCTCACCCGATGGCAGGTACTGAGTACTCTGGTCCTGAGGCTGCCTTTAAGTCACTTTACACAGGGGCTACTGTCATAGTTTGCGACTTTGCTGAGAGCGCAGAAAAACATGTGAAAAGGAGTGTTGAGCTATTTTCTTGCCTTGGCATGAAGATCATTTTCATGAGTGCAAAAGAGCATGATCATCACGTGGGTCTCATCTCGCATTTGCCTCACGCTATTGCATTTTCGCTTGCTAGCGGGATCTTAAAAGAAGAGGATAAAAGGCACATCGTTGCACTTGGAGGACCGACATTTAAGGGCATGATACGTGTCGCAAAGAGTTCGCCATTTATGTGGAGCGAT
Organism: Campylobacter concisus; assembly: GCF_902460715.1. Lineage (GTDB taxonomy): Bacteria > Campylobacterota > Campylobacteria > Campylobacterales > Campylobacteraceae > Campylobacter_A > Campylobacter_A concisus_AK. The sequence continues at coordinate 932,295 of NZ_CABPUX010000001.1, forward strand.
ATCTTTAAGCAAAATAAAAATAATGTCGTTGCCGCGATAAATATGTTTGAAAAAGAGCTAAATTTGTGCAAAGATCTCATAAAAGATGAGCGCTGGGACGAGCTTTTTGATTGGATGAGCGAAGCTAGAGCTGTAAGAGAAATTTTGTAATTAACTAAAAATTTATTGATTAAATGTAAAATTTCGCAAATAAAATTTAAGGTAATAATATATGTATAGACGTGGAATAGGCGGTTTTGGTATTGTTGTAGTTTTACTTGTTTTGATATTAGCTGGTGGCTTTGGCTATGCTTTGATGTCGAAAGACTTTGAGCGAAACGAGCCAATTATCGGCGTTGCTGATAAGGTTTATTGGAACCTTCGCTCGCCTATGAATATCAAATTTAAGGATGACAGCGGCATAAAATTTGTGCGCATTAGCATAAATGACGGCAAAAATGACCTAAATTTACTAAATCAAATCATACAAAATCCAAGCACTGAGCTTGATGTAAATTTAACCTTCCCAAAGACTGGCTTTTTTGCTCAAAAAGATACTTATGAGATGAGCATAGAAGCGGTCGATACTAGCAAATGGGGCTTTTTTACAGGCAATAAAGCAAGCAAAAAAGTTGAAGTCGTACTTGATACCTCTAAGCCTGATCTTTACGTGCTTTCTCAGTCTTACTCTATCTCAAAAGGCGGTAGCGCAGTTGTCGTCTTTAGAGCGACTGACAATCAGCTAAAAGAGGTCTATGTCCAGACAAATTTTGGTAAGAAATTTAAGGCCGTGCCATTTTACAAAGAGGGCTTTTACGCAGCTCTTGTAGCTTGGCCAGTGCAGGTTGAAAACTTTAGCGCTGAGGTCATCGCAAGAGACTTTGCAGGCAATGAGAGCAAATCTCACGTGAGATATTTTTATGAAAATGTAAAATACAAAACTTCAACTATTGCTTTAAATGATAGATTTTTAGATGGAAAGATCGTTGATCTAACAGATCAATATGCCAAAGATCCAAACGCTCTTTCAAGGCTTGAGAAGATGAAATTTGTCAATGAAACACTAAGAAATTCAAACGAAGAGAAGATAACAGCACTTACTTCAAATGTCGATACTGACATCACAAACGGCTTTAATATCATCCCATTTTACCCGCTTAGAAATGGCAAAAAAGTAGCTGATTTTGCCGACCACCGTTTCTATACATATAATAACGAGCAAGTAAGTGAGTCATGGCACATGGGTATTGACTTTGCAAGCGTGGCATCAGCTCCGATAATAGCCAGCAATGCAGGTCGCGTTGTGCTAGCTTCTGAGAATGGAATTTATGGTTTAAACATTGTGATCGATCATGGATTTGGACTTTACTCACTTTACGGACACTGCTCAAGTGCGAAGGTAAAAGAGGGCGACATGGTAGCTGCTGGTGATCAAATAGGCACAACTGGGACGAGCGGTCTTGCGCTTGGAGATCACCTTCACTTTGGAATTTTGGTTCAAGGAGAAGAGGTAAGACCTCAACAATGGATGGATAAAAAGTGGATAAAAGACAATGTGACAAGTGTCTTAGATGCCGCAAAGGCGATGATAGATAAGAATTAAATTTGCAAATTTGATTTTTTAGTGCTATCATAAGCGAACAAAAAAATATAAGGAAAATTTTTGAAACAAACTACTATCGCAAGACGCGTTGAGACCGTTGGTATAGGACTTCATAAGGGTGAGCCGATAAGACTTATACTAGAACCTCTTGATGCAAATTCAGGTATTATTTTGCACCGCGAAGATCTTGGTATTAGTTTTAAAGCTGAGCCTAAAAACGTTATAAATACGCAAATGGCAACCGTCGTTGGCAATGAAAAGGGCTTTATCAGCACGATAGAGCACCTAATGGCAGCTGTAAATGGATACGGCATTGATAATATTAGAATTTCAGTTGATGCAAATGAAATTCCTGTCATGGACGGCAGTGCGATAAGCTTTTGTATGTTGCTTGATGAAGCTGGTATAAGATACCTTGACGCTGGTAAAAAAGTCATCCTTGTCCGCCGCGAAGTCGAGGTGGTTGAGGGGTCAAAATTTGTGCGAACTTCGCCTTCAAGAAATCCAAAATTTGACTATACGATCAAATTTGACCACCCAGTTATCGGCGAGCAAAGATATGTTTTTGAATTTAGCAAGAGCTCATTTGTAAAAAATATCGCTCGTGCTAGAACTTTTGGCTTTTTAAAAGATTTGCAACGCCTTCAAGCTCAAAATTTAGCCCTTGGTGCATCGCTTGATAATGCCGTGGCTATCGATGATACACACATTTTAAACCCAGAAGGTTTGAGATTTGAAAATGAGTTTGTAAGACATAAAATTTTAGATGCAGTTGGCGATTTGAGCTTGCTTGGAGCACCTTTGCTAGGTGACTACACAGCATTTGCGGGCAGCCACGACCTAAACCACAAACTAACACTTGCTTTAATGGCAGATGAGAAAAATTATGAGATCGCAACACTTAGTGGCGAGCTTTTAAAAGAGTATCAAAAGGTATTTGCATAAAAAATATTGAAATTTTAGTAGTCTCTTTATCGACTCCACTTTTAGTTGGAGTCTATAAAGATGGCGTAAAATTTGATGAGATCACAACTGACGAGCATGTCAGTGAAGCTCTGATAAAAATCCTAGAAAATTTATCCTCTAAATTTAACATCACAAAGATCATCTACGCAAACACGCCAGGTAGCTTCATGGGGCTAAAGGTGGCCTACGTCATCTTAAAGACTTTTTCTTTGGCAAAGGGCTGTGAATTTTACGCAGTAAGTGGCTTTAGTCTAAATGGCGGCCAAGCGATCAGGGCAAATAAAAATTTAAGCTTTGTCTTGAAAAATGGCGAAATTTCACTTGAAAAAGTTGAGCCTGTGAGATTTGTGTTGCCTTTAAATTTAGATGAATTAAAACTAAATTCAGATACACTTCCAAATTATATCATCCAAGCTGTTTAGGAGAAAATTTGAATATCTTAATCCCTGCTACGAGTGCAAATTTAGGACCAGGTTTTGACGCTTTGGGGCTTAGTTTAAAGCTTTTTAATAGCGTAAAGATCGAACCATCTAAATTTAGCTCGGTCTCGATAAATGGCGAGGGAAGCGATAGCGTAAATTTAAAGAGAAACAACATTTTTCTAAGCATTTTTAATGAAATTTTTCTCGAGCTAACTGGCAAAAATGAAAATTTTAGAGTCGTTTTTGAAAACAATATCCCATTTTCAAGAGGACTTGGCAGTAGCTCTGCAGTGATCGTTGGTGCTATCGCTTCAGCTTACGAGATGGCTGGATTTAAGGCCAGCAAAAGCGTCATTTTAAATAAAGCGATCATCTATGAAACCCACCCAGATAATATCTCTCCAGCAGTTCACGGTGGATTTATCAGTGCTATCGTAAAAAATGGCAGTGTCTATGCAAATAAAATAAATTTAAGCGATGATATAAAAGCGGTTGTTGTCATCCCAAATAAGCCGATGAGCACGGCATCATCAAGACAAATTTTACCAAAAAACTACACCATGAAAGAGTGCGTAAATAACCTCTCTCACGCTGCATTTTTGACATCTTGTTTTTATGAAAAAAGGTACGATCTTTTGAGGATAGCAAGTGAAGATATGATGCATGAAGAGCGCAGAATGAGCGCTTTAGAAGAGCTTTTTGAGGTGCGAAAAGTAGCTTATGAAAATGGAGCGCTAATGAGCACACTTTCAGGCTCAGGCTCAAGCTTTTTAAACATCGCTTATAAAGATGACGCTAAAAATTTACAAGATGTTTTAAAGAGTAAATTTGGTGATTTTAGAGTTGAAATTTTTTCATTTGATAACGATGGATACGAAATTACGCAAAGCTAAAAACAAGTTTAAAAAGGTATAATGAATAAAAATAATCCAGTAAGGACATGCGTCGCTTGCAAAGTTAAATTTTCTCAAAACTTGCTAAAAAGATACCGCTTGGTAGGCAAGAATTTGGAGTGCGGCAAAGGAGATGGCCGCAGTTTCTATCTATGTGATGACTGTTTGCAAAAAGACGACAAAATTTTAAAAAAAATAATTGATAAACAAACTAAAGGTGCCCTCGGACTTGACGCACCGAAGTTAAAGGAGATACTCTTAAATGAGCAATGTTAGGATTTCAGAGATCGCAAATGAGCTTGGCTACCCAAGTAAAGAGATAGTCGAAAAAGCTCAAGAACTAGGCCTAAAGGTCAAAACTCACTCAAATGCTGTGAGCCTTGAAGAGGCTGAAGCAATATATGAATACGTTCAAACTGGCGTAATACCAGATAAATTTAAAAAGAAAAAGAGCGAGCCAAAGGCAAAAAAAGAGCCTAAAAAAGAGACAGAAAAAGAGCCAGCAAAAAAAGAAGAAAAACCTAAAACTGAGCCTAAAAAGGCAGCCACTAAGGTCGAGCCAAAGCCTGAAAAGGTAAAAGCTGAGCCTAAAAAAGAGGTGCAAATTTCAGAAGAAAAACCTAAAGCTGAGCCTAAAAAAGAAGAGCCTGTAAAGGTCGAGCAAAAGCCAGCAGAAGCGCCAAAAACAAAAGAGAGTTTGGCTGATGTGACTCAAAAAAGACGCGGCCTTGTGATAGTTAAAAAGAAAAAAGATTACGAGGCACCAGCTCCTGTAAAAGAGGAAAAAAAGGCTGAGGCGGCTGTAACTAACATTAGCGACTTTAAGAGTATGTTTTCTGCTAGCGATGAAAATTTGGCTAGGAAAAAGAAAAAAGAGAAAAAAGTAACAGTTGTAAGCAAAAAAGATAGTGCTGAGAAGATGGACTTGCTTGGTGGAAGCGACTTTGGTGACATCGTGCTTGAAGATGAAGATGTGGTGGTGTTGCCTGATTTTAGCTTTAAAACCCCAGCTCCAGCTCCTATGCAAAGGACAAAACAGCCAAATGCGATGAAAACAACCGTTAATAACACGATAAATTCATTTGGCGAAGGCGGCATACAAAGAAGAGCTAGAAAAAAACACAAAAAGCCTGAAAATAAACAAAACAGCGAAGCTGTAACTTCGATAAATATCCCAAAAGAAATTCGCGTTTACGAATTTGCTGAAAAGCTAAACAAACAGCCTAGCGAGGTCATAGGCAAGCTATTTATGCTTGGTATGATGACAACTAAAAACGACTTTTTGGATGAAGATGCGATAGAAATTTTGGCTGATGAGTTCAATATCGAGGTAAATATCATCGATGATCAAAAAGAATTTGACTACGTTGCAGCCTATGAAGAGGAGATAAAAGACGATGAAAATCTCCAGCCAAGAGCGCCAGTTATAACCATCATGGGCCACGTTGACCACGGCAAAACCTCGCTACTTGACTACATAAGAAAGTCTCGCGTAGCAGCTGGCGAAGCTGGTGGTATCACACAGCACGTTGGTGCTTATATGGTAAATAAAAACGGCAAAAATATCACATTTATCGACACTCCAGGCCACGAGGCATTTACGGCTATGCGTGCAAGGGGCGCTGGTGTAACTGATATAGTTATCATCGTTGTTGCAGCAGATGACGGCGTAAAACCACAGACAAAAGAGGCAGTTAGCCACGCAAAAGCCGCTGGCGTGCCAATAATCATCGCAATAAATAAAATGGATAAAGAGTCAGCAAATCCTGATCTAGTAAAAACCGGTCTTGCTGAGCTTGACATCATGCCAACAGAGTGGGGTGGCAAGTATGAATTTGTGCCGATCTCTGCAAAAACAGGCATGGGCATAGATGATCTACTTGAGATCGTGCTTTTGCAGGCTGATCTTTTGGAGCTAAAGGCAAATCCAAAGGCAAACGCAAAGGCTACTGTCATCGAGAGCTCACTTCAAAAAGGCCGTGGTCCAGTAGCTACCATTATCGTTGAAAACGGCACGCTAAACGTTGGCGACACTGTTGTTGCAGGCATTGCGTATGGCAAGATAAGAAGCTTGCTTGATGATCAAGGCAGGCCACTAAAAGAGATAAAACCAGGCGAATGTGGCGTGATAGTAGGCCTTAGCGAGATAGCAGAGGCTGGCGAGACATTAATAGGCGTAAAAACTGATAAAGAGGCTCGCGAATATGCACAGAAAAAGGCTGAATATATCCGCCAAAAAGAGCTTAGTAAGAGCACGAAAGTTAGTATCGATGAGCTTAGCGCTAAAATCGCTGAGGGTGAGCTAAAAACACTTCCAGTAATCATCAAAGCTGACGTTGGCGGATCACTCGAGGCGCTAAAAGCGAGCCTAGAAAAACTAGCAAATGACGAGATCAGAGTAAATGTGATCCACTCAGGTGTTGGCGGTATCACGCAAAGCGACGTTGCGCTTGCAAGCGCAAGCAACGACTGTATCATCCTTGGCTTTAATATAAGGCCAACTGGCGAGATAAAAGAGAAGGCAAAAGAGAATGGCGTCGAGATAAAAACTTACAACGTTATTTATAACCTAATCGACGATGTGAAGGCGATTTTAGGCGGACTAATGTCACCTATCATCAGAGAAGAGCAGCTTGGTCAAGCTCAGGTTCGCCAAGTGATCCATGTGCCAAAAGTTGGAACTATCGCTGGATGTATCGTCACTGAGGGTACGATAAACAGAGGGGCAAAAATTCGTCTTATTAGAGAAGGTGTGGTCGTTTATGAGGGCTCGGTAAGCTCACTAAAACGCTTCAAAGATGACGTTAAAGAGGTTGCTAAAGGCTACGAGTGCGGCGTTGGTATCGAAAATTTCAACGACATCAGAGAAAATGACTACATCGAAAGCTTCAAAGAAGTCAAGGAGAAAGCTACTCTATGAACGCTAACGAAATAAAGCGTATGAGAACAGAGAGCGTACTAAAAGAGCTCATACCAGAGGCTCTAGCCACTCTTGAAGATAGCATTTTAAAGGGGCTTTGCGTCACTGACGTCGAGTGCAAAAAGGGCAGATACGACGCCTTTGTCTATCTTGACAAGATGATGTTTGACGAGCGCGAGCAAGAGTATATTTTGGGGCATTTAAAGCGAGTTTGCAGGCACTTGCAAAACCACTGCATGGCTGCTGAGGGTTGGTATAGATGTCCAAATTTTCACTTTAAATTTGACGATAGATTAGAGTATCAAAACCATATGGATAAGTTGTTTGATAAAATTTCAAAGGATTTAAACAAAAATGGATAATTTAGACAAACTAGTACGCGAATGTGGCGTAGAGCTTTACGACAGCGAGATAGCAAATGAAAATGGCAGGGCTATTTTTAGAGTTTACATCACAAAAGATGGCGGAGTGAGCCTTGATGATTGCGAAAAAGTTAGCCGTCTGCTCTCGCCTATCTTTGACGTGACACCGCCAGTTAGCGGGGATTATAACCTTGAAGTTAGCTCGCCTGGCCTTGAGAGAAAGCTTAGCAAGCCATCTCATTTTAAATCAAGCATCGGCGAGCTAGTTAAAATTCAAACCGAGGTTGAGAAATTTGCTGGAAGGCTAGTAAAAGCGGACGAAGAGAGTATCGCAGTAGAAAACGAAGAGGGAATTTTTGAGATCAACATCAGTGAGATAAAAAAAGCAAAAACATATTTGGAGTGGTAAAATGCTAAGCGACATCGAGATAACTCACCAAACGAAACTTGAACACATCAGTAAAGTTGCCGCAAGACTAGGCTTAAACGAAGACGAGCTTGAGCTTTACGGCAAATTTAAGGCTAAAATTTCTCCTAGACTTGAGCCATCAAACTCAAAGCTCATCTTAGTCACCGCGACTAATCCAACCCCATACGGCGAAGGCAAAACGACTATGTCGATCGGCCTAGCTGACGCACTAAATTCACTTAATAAAAAGGTCTGCCTAGCACTTCGCGAGCCATCTTTGGGACCAGTTTTTGGCATAAAGGGTGGAGCAGCAGGTGGCGGCTACTCGCAGCTTGCACCTATGGAGGATCTAAATTTACACTTCACTGGCGATTTTCACGCGATAACTTCGGCAAATAACCTCATTTCAGCGATGATAGATAATATCCTCTATCAAGAAAACCCACTAAAAATCGAGAAAATTTTATGGAAGCGCTGTATGGATATGAACGACCGCGCGCTTAGATTTATCACTGTGGGTCAGGGTGGCAGAACGGACGGCGTGCCAAGAGAAGATGGCTTTAATATAACCGCCGCAAGCGAGATCATGGCTGTACTTTGTCTAGCAACAAGCCTTTCTGATCTAAAAGAGCGCGTGGCAAACATCATGGTTGCTTACGATAGCGATAAAAAGCCTATCTACGTGCGTGATCTAGGCTGCGAGGACGCTGTTTGCATACTTTTAAAAGATGCGATCAAGCCAAATTTATTTCAAACACTAGAGCACACACCTACGCTCGTGCATGGCGGCCCATTTGCAAACATCGCACATGGCTGCAACTCAGTCATCGCAACAAAAACAGCTCTAAATTTAGCAGACTACGTCATCACAGAAGCTGGCTTTGGCTCGGAGCTTGGCGCGGAGAAATTTTTAGATATAAAGTGCAGGGTTGCTGAGATTAAACCAAGCGCTGTGGTGCTTGTAAGTACGATCAGATCGCTAAAATATAACGGCGAAGCAAATAAAGACGAGATCACAAAACCAGATATGAATGCACTTAAAAAAGGCATCGAAAACCTTGGCGGACACATCGAAAATTTAAAAGGTAAATTTGGTCAAAACGTGGTTGTGGCGCTTAATAAATTTGGCTTTGACACCGATGAAGAGATAAATTTCGTAAAAGAGTACTGCCGTGAGCTTGGCGTAGAAGTAGCAGTTTGTGAGAATTTCTTAAAAGGCGGCAAAGGTGCGCTTGAGCTTGCCGAGCTAGTTTTAAAGGCGTGCGATAAGCCAAGTAAGATAAATTTCACCTACGAGATGAGTGACGATACGAAAACTAAAATAGAAAAGGTCGCTAAGGAAATTTATGGAGCTGGCGAGGTGGTCTTTGAAGAGGCTGCTCTTAAAAAGCTTGAGATGATAAAAGAGCTAAAATTGAGCCATTTGCCAGTTTGCATCGCAAAAACTCAGTACTCATTTAGTGACGATGCGAAGCTTTTGGGTAGAGCAAAGGGCTTTACATTTAGCGTAAAAGACCTTGACATTAGAACGGGAGCTGGCTTTATCGTCGCGGTTTGCGGTAAGATCATGTTAATGCCAGGACTTCCAAAAGTGCCAGCTGCAGTTAATATGAGGATAGATGCCAACGGCAAGATCGACGGCTTGTCGTAAATTTATAAAATATGAAATTTGTAAAAATACTATTTCTAATAGTTTTATGTGTTTTCTTCGTTGGATGCGGGGGAAGATATAAATACAATGTTGAGCCAACGCCGATACAAAAAGGCGTGGCTAAATACATTGTGAGCGATTTTAACCTGACATTGACAAATCAGCCAACTAGATACGAATACAACCCTAACTACAAAAACGAAAGCGAACTTCGTGATGAATTTGTGGAATTTATAAACAAACATCTAAAAGAGCAGGGCATTTTAGGGGACGAGAATAGCTTCAAGATAAAGATACAAATGGATTATGAAAGATGGTTTAACTGGGGTGGCAAGGCGCTAAACAAGCCACACTTTAGCTATAGCGTGAAAATTTATGATAATGCAGATAGGCTTTTGGTCTCTTATGCTATACCAGTCTCTACGACAAAATATAGCTATTTTAAAGAGATGGCGGTTTTGGCGGAGATCGCTGCATTTAGGTGGGATGCGCAGGATGAGCCGACCGATATTGACTTGATCTCAAAAACTCTTGTAGATGAGATAAAAGATATAGGAAAATAGTCTGTTAAGATGAACGACGAATTTTACATGGATCTTGCTTTAAGCGAGGCTTGGAAATTTCAGATCCTGACCTATCCAAACCCAGCCGTTGGGTGCCTTGTCCTTGATGAAAGTGGGCAAATTTTATCTTGCAAGGCTCATGAAAAGGCCGGATATTTACACGCTGAACCGACAGCGATACTCTTTGCGCTTTGCAAAAAAAGTGAAAAATTTAAAGATGATTTTATAAAAGCATATAATGCCAAATTTAGCTCTAAGATAAAAGAGGGTGAATTTGGCCTTTTAGAGCCAAAATTCAGCTACAAATTTATACTAAATAACCACTCAAATTTACTAAAAAATGCAAAAGCTTACGTCACTCTTGAGCCTTGCTCGCATCACGGCAAAACGCCACCTTGTGCAAATTTGCTAAAAGAGCTTGGCTTTAGCGAGGTCATAATTGGCAGCCATGATGAAAACAAAATAGCAAGTGGCGGTGCAGATGTGCTTAAAAGTGCTGGAGTGAGAGTTAAATTTGGCATTTTAAAAGAGCGCTGCGATAAGCTGCTTGAGCCATTTTTAGCATATCAAAAAGGTGGATTTAGTTTTTTAAAAATCGCCCTTAGCAAAAATGGCGTGGCAAGTGGTGGCATCATCACAAATGAGCTTAGCCGCACGCATGTGCATAAACTTAGAAGCGTCATAGACACATTAGTGATCGGTGGCAACACAGTGCGGACAGACCGACCAAGGCTCAATACCAGACTTATAAAAAATGGCAAAAACCCAGACGTCATAATCTACTCAAGAAATGATAAATTTGATGAAACATTGCCACTTTTTGGCGTGCCAGATCGCAAAGTCAGCATTCAAAAAGAGCTTGATCTAAAAGGCCTTAGCATGTTTGAAGGAGCAGGAGAGTTTTTAAAGCTTGCAAAAGAGGGCAAGCTAGCAAATGTAAAGTGGCTACTTATCTATCAAAGCTCAAATTTCAAAATTGGTGAAAATTTGAGCCTTGATCTAAATTTAAAGCCACTTTTTAGTGGGAATTTTGGAGACGATAGTTACACTTGGTATGAAATTTTGGATTAAACATCTAGTCCAAAGTAGTGTTTGACTAAAAAGCCGATGCCAAAAGATATGATCGCAACGCCAAAAGTTATCACGCACATCTCAATCACTCTTGGTAAAAATTTAAGCTCCTTTGCCACGCTTATATAAAAGTTGTAAGTGATGATGGCAACCAGTGCAAAGAAAAACATCGACAAGACGGCGTAAAGACCGCTTGTAAAGATGAAAAATGGAAGTATCAAAAATGCCGTTGTTATGATGTATGAACCGCCTGTGTAGAGCGAGTAGGTAAGCGGTTTGATCTCGTCGCTTGGATTTTCTTTTGACTCGAGATATGCTGAGCCAGCCATAGAGAGTGCAGCTGCCACGCCCATGATAAGGCCTGTTGCGCCAACTGATTTTGTATTTGAAAATGCAAGCGCGATGCCGCTAAGTGTGCCTGTTAGCTCAACTAGCGCATCATTCATGCCAAGTACGATGCCACCAGCATTTACGAGCTTTGTGTCTTTTAGCATGGAGATTAGACTATTTTCGTGGTTCATCTCCTCTTCGTAAATATCACGAGCTTCAGGATATTCATCTACGATGTCAAGATAAAATTTCTCTGCATTTTCTTCGCGTGACTCCATAAATTTTAGAGTAAAAGATGTGCCAAAAATTTTAACAAGTATCGTATAGAAGATGACTTTGAATAAATTTGCACTTCTGCTTTCGCCAGTTATCTTTTGACAAAAAGCATAGTGACGCCTCTCTTCGGTGATTAATTTGCGAAGTATTTTTTTATTCTCATTGTCTTTTTCGCTAGCTTCAAGAAGTGAGTATATAGCGGTATCATCTGCTTCATTTTGTAATTGTTTTAAAGCAAGTTTTTTATCTAACATAAAATTTTCCTTTTTTATAGCTTAGAAATTTAAGATTTTGATTTAGAAAGAGAGATAAGATGGTGCGATCAGCGAGACTCGAACTCGCACACCTAGCGGCACTACCCCCTCAAGATAGCGTGTCTACCAATTCCACCATGATCGCAAAAAAGAACAAAAGCCCCAAAAGAGGGGCTAAATTTAAGCTTTACGCTTAGCCAAGCATTGGGTTTGCGTAAAGAACGATAAGTGTAATAACAAGTGCGTAGATAACTTGTGCTTCGATCATCGCAAGAGCGATAAACATTGTAGTCATAAGTTTGCTACCTACACCTGGGTTTCTAGCTGTTCCGCTGATAGTTGCAGCAGCTGTGTTACCCATACCTATAGCACCGCCAAGAGCTGCAAGGCCAAGGCCGATACCGCCAGCGATAACTGAATATGATCTGATCATCTCGCCGTCAGCGCCAAATGCAAATGCAGCAAGACCAAGAATTAAAAACACGATCTTTTTCATCGTTGCTCCTTTAAAATTTTAAAGCTCTTTCGGATCTGTCCCCTACTTAAACTTTATGAGCCGTAATATTACAAAAACAAAACTTTGTTTCAAATAAAAACACTAAAAATTTAAATTGCCTATAAAAAATTCTTGGCTTAGAAAAATGAAAGTTTTTTTATGCTATCTTTGAAAGAATTTAATTTATTCTTAATCTTAGGTTTTCAATGATAAACGAGAAATTTTCAAAGATAGGCTTTGTCCTTGCTATGGCTGGTTCTGCTGTGGGTCTTGGCAATGCCTGGAAATTTCCTACGATGGTGGGAAATAATGGCGGTTCGGCATTTATAATTTTATATTTGCTTCTTACATTTGCTATCGCGTTTGTGGCGTTTTTAGCGGAGCTTAGCATCGGCAAACTTGGCGAAAGCGACATCGTAAGCTCACTTTACAAGCTTGCTCCAAAAAATAAAAAAGCCTGGTCGCTCTCTGGCTTTTTCATGATCGGAGCGATACTTATAGCTTCATTTTATATGGTTGTTATTGGCTGGATTTTAAAGTATATCTATCTTAGTTTTTCGCCACTTTTATCTGACACAAAAGCTGCAGGCGAGCAGTTTAACACGCTTTTATCAAATGATCTAAGCAGTGCTGTGCTTTGCTTTAGCCTAGTCTTTTTGATGGTCTTTTTTGCCGTTTCAAAAGGCGTAAAAAGTGGCATAGAAAAGCTAAATATATGGATGATGCCAAGCCTTTTTGTCTTGCTGGTTTGCATGCTTTTTTACGCGCTTAGCATGGGAGATGGTTTTGTTAAGGCGGCTAAATTTTTGTTTGTACCAAATTTTAGTGCGATCACGCCAGATGTTATCTTACAGGCTCTAGGCCTTGCGTTTTTCTCGCTATCTATGGGCGTTGGCGTCATACCAACATATGCTGCAAATTTACCTGAGAAGACAAATTTAATAAAATCAACGCTTTCTATCATCTTTATAAACATCTTAATAGGCATTATGATGGGGCTTGTCGTATTTACCTTTATATTTGCTTATGGGGCTGATAGCACGGCAAGTGGCCCAGGCCTTATCTTTATCTCGCTTGTCACGCTTTTTGCAAAGCTTGGCATCGTTGGCAATGTCATGGCGGTAGCATTTTTCGTATCGCTCTTGTTTGCTGGTATCACGAGCGCGGTTTCGATGATCGAGCCTTTTGCTTATTATTTGGTTAGGAAATTTGAAATTTCAAGAAAAATGGCGCTTCTTTACATAGGTGCCTTTGTCTATATCTTGGGCATCTTTTGCATACTTTCATATTATTCAGACACATCAAGTGCTTTTAGCGTTTGTGGTAAGCCATTTTTTGACGCGCTTGACTTTCTTACATCAAATATCATGATGCCAATAGGCGCTATCGTATTTAGCTTTTTTGTTGGTTATAAACTTAAAAAAGAGAGTTTGTATCTGCTCTTTGGTGATTTTATGGGAAGAGCGTTTTTTGAAATTTGGTACTTTTTCTTAAGATATGTCGTGCCAGTTGCCATTTGTGCGATAATGATCTACCAGATGGCAGGTAAATAATGGCAGAAAGATTTAGTAAAATTGGCTTTGTCTTATCGATAATTGGAGCGGCTATCGGCCTTGGTAATGCGTGGAAATTTCCATACATGGTCGGCAGTAACGGCGGTTCGGCATTTATCCTTATATATCTATTTTTTGCCTTTGCTGTTGGTCTTAGCATATTTTTTGCTGAGATGGCGATGGGTAAAATTTCACGTCTTGATACGGTTGGAGCGTTTAAAAGTCTAGCTACAAAAGGGGCAAGCTCTTGGAAATTTGCCGGCGTTATCATGGTGACTGGACTATTTATCGCTTCGTTTTACACGCTCATCATTGGCTGGGTTTTAAAATACGTCATTTTAAGCTTTGGCGAGCTACCTAAAGATATGGCAAGCTCAGAGGCGCTTTTTGTAAATTTCACTTCAAATGGTATAGGTGAGCAAATTTTATACTTTAGTATCGCATTTTTTGCCTACTTTTTCATCCTTACAAAAGGTGTAAAAAGTGGCATCGAGCGCATAAATGTCTATCTTATACCAGCTCTTTTTATCTTACTTTTGCTTATGCTTGGCTACTCTTTTGGCATGGAGGGCTTTGATAAAGCGGCTAAATTTCTACTAGTGCCTGATTTTTCAAAGATAGATCAAGCAGCTGTTTTAAACGCTCTTGGACTTGCTTTTTTTACGATGTGCGTTGGCATTGGCTGCATACTTACTTACTCATCAAGTCTAAGTGATGATACAAATTTATTTACCTCTTCGCTCTATGTCGTCTTTGCAAATATCATAATAAGCGTCATCATCGGCCTTATCGTATTTACATTTACATTTGAGTTTGGCTCAGAGCCATCAAAAGGCGCAGGGCTTGCTTTCATCTCGCTACCGACGCTATTTGCTAAGCTTGGATTGCTTGGAAATTTCTTGGCATTTACATTTTTTATATCACTATTTTTTGCTGGCATCACCTCGGTTATCTCGATGGTTGAGCCATTTATATTTTTCTTAAGCAAAAGCCTAAATTTTAGTAGAAACAAATCGATCCTAATCGTCGCTTGCGTGGTTTATATTTTAGGAATTTTATGTGCGTTAAGTGGCACAAGCGAATTTAAAGATGCACTTACATTTTTTGGTAAGAGCTTTTTTGACCTGCTTGATTACCTTAGCTCAAATATCATGCTCCCACTTGGTGGTATCTTGTTTGCTATCTTTGTTGGCTACTTTATGAAATTTGAGCTTTTAAAAGAGCTATTTGTGCCTTATATGGGCAAGGTTGTATTTAAAATTTGGTATTTTTTAATTAGATTTGTGGCTCCACTTTTAGTTCTGGTGGTGTTAATAAGGGAGATCTCATAATATGGCAAAAGAACAATTTTCTAAAATAGGCTATGTCCTAGCAGTCGCTGGATCGGCTGTCGGACTTGGCAATGCATGGAAATTTCCATACATGGTTGGTGAAAACGGCGGTTCGGCGTTTATTATCCTATATCTTTTGATAACTTTTCTAGTCGGCGTGCCTATCTTTATGGCAGAGCTTAGTATCGGCAAGCTTAGCGAGAGTGACAGTGTCAATGCTTTTAGAAAGCTGGCAGCTAAAAATAAAAATTTATGGCAGCTGGTTGGAATTTTAGCCATGGTTACAGCAGCTATCATCTCGTCATATTACATCGTGATAATAGGCTGGGTGTTTAAGTATTTTGTCCTATCTTTTTCTGGCTTGCCAAGTGATATAGATAGCTCAAAAGTGATATTTAACGATCTTTTGACGCATGGTCTTGGAGAGCAGACGCTTTATTTTGTTATAGCATTTGCAGCTTGCTTTTACATCCTTTCAAAAGGCGTAAAAAGCGGCATAGAGAAGCTAAATGTTTGGATGATGCCAAGCCTATTTATCATGGTTTTAATTATGCTTATATTTTCTATGACGATGGATGGCTTTTCTAAATCAGCCGAGTTTTTGCTCATCCCTGACTTTAGTAAAATTTCATTTAACTCGCTCTTGCTAGCTCTTGGACTTGCATTTTGGACACTATCTCTTGGCATGGCAGCGATCATTACCTATTCAGCTAGCTTAAGTGATGATACAAATTTAGCCACTTCAACGCTAAGTATCGTCTTTATAAATATCGCACTTGCTATTATGATAGGTCTTGTTATTTTTACCTTTATATTTGAATTTGGAGCTACTCCGTCTCAAGGACCAGGACTTGTCTTTATCTCACTGCCAACGCTATTTGCTAAGCTTGGTGTGATAGGTCAAATTTTAGCGGTGGCATTTTTTGCTGCACTTATCTTTGCTGGTATCACTTCAGCGATCTCTATAGTTGAACCATTTGTATTTTTCTTGATCAGAGAGTATGGCATGAGTAGAAGAAAGGCTCTTAGCATAGTTGGAGCTGGGATTTTCATAGTGGGATTTTTGTGCCTTTTATCAAATATAGAAAATGTTGGCGATAAATTTATGCTCTTTGGCAAAAATTTCTTTGATTTTCTTGATTTTACCGCTTCAAATATCTTGCTACCTATTAGTGGCATCGGCGGAGCGATATTTGTAGGATATTTTATGAAAAGAGATGCTTTATATGTGCTATTTAGCCCATATATGAGCGATTTTGTATTTAATGCTTGGTATTTTTTACTAAGATATGTAGCACCAGTTTGTGTGCTCATCATCATGATAAATGAACTATTAAAGGTTTTTAATGGATAAGATTGAGAAATTTTTCGACAAAGCTGGCGATATAGTCGGCTACATTTGTATGTTTGTCATGGCTTTGATGATAATAGACGTATTTTTTAACGTTGTGGCAAGATACTTTTTCTCTTACGGCAACGTTGCATTTCAGGAGCTTGAGTGGCACTTTTTTGCTGTGATATTTCTACTTGGCATGAGCTATGCTCTAAAAGAGGACGCACATGTTAGAGTTGATATCTTTTATGCTAAATTTTCAGAAAGAAATAAAGCTCTTGTAAATATGCTTGGCACTGTATTTTTTGTCATACCATTTGCGCTTTTGGTTTCAAATTTATCATTTGGATTTGTAGGAGATGCTTACAGCTCAGCAGAGGCCAGCGCAGATCCAGGCGGTCTTACCCATAGATGGATCATAAAAGCGATGATCCCTTTTTCATTTTATGTGCTTGTATTTTTTGCGATCGGCTTTTTTATAAAAAATTTAAATCGCTATAAGAAAGCTAGTAAGGAGAAAATATGGCGGGATTAATAATGTTTATAGCCGCGCTATTGATGCTTGGCATTGGCTTTCCAGTGGCATTTACCTTTGGTGCGGTTGCGATGATATTTGGCATGGTTGGCAGCGTCGTAGAGAGCCTTAGCGATGGCGATGGGCTACTTGGCAGTATAGAAGTGTTTAAAGATATGTTTAACTTCATGCCTTATAGGATTTTTTCTATCATGGAGAGTAGAATTTTCATAGCAGTTCCACTCTTTGTCTTTATGGGTGTCGTGCTTCAAAAGTCAAAGCTAGCTGAGAGGCTGCTCGAGAGCATGGGTATGCTATTTGGTGAAATTCGTGGCGGTATCGCGATAAGCACTATCTTAGTTGGAGCTCTTCTTGCAGCATCAACTGGCGTCGTAGGTGCAAGTGTTGTTGCTATGGGCGTTATAAGCTTGCCTGTAATGCTAAAGTATAAATACGACCAATCCCTAGGATGTGGCACGATATGCGCTGCTGGTACGCTTGGTCAGATCATCCCACCTTCTATTGTGCTTATCATCTTGGGCGACATCTTCTCAGTGCCAGTTGGCGAGCTTTTTCACCAAGCCATTGTGCCAGGATTCACGCTAGTTGGAGTTTATATAGTTTATATTTTGATAGCTGCTTATCTTAAGCCAGAGGTCGCTCCTATCGTAAAAGATGAGAGTGGCGTTAGTAAATTTAAGCAGATTGTTAGAGCGCTAATTGCGATCTTTCCGCCACTTTTGCTAGTTATTTGTGTGCTAGGATCCATTTTTGCAGGTATCGCTACACCGACTGAAAGCTCAGCATTTGGCTGCGTTGGCGCTATCATCTTGGCAATATTTTATAGGACATTTTCATTTTCTATGATGAAAGAGGCTTTGGCTGAGAGCGTAAAAACTACAGCTCTAGTCTTTGCTATACTTGTTGGTGCAACTGCCTTTTCTATGGTCTTTAGCTACACTGGAGGTGATGAGATAGTTGAAAATTTCATGACAAATTTACCAGGCGAGAAGTGGGGCTTTATCATCTTTAGTATGGCTGTTATCTTTGTACTTGGCTTTTTTATAGATTTTGTTGAAATTTCATATATCGTGCTTCCTATCTTGGTGCCAATCGCCGCAAAACTTGGCATAAACCCAGTCTATCTAGCGATCCTAGTTGCTATGAATTTACAAACTTCATTCTTGACGCCGCCATTTGGTTTTAGTCTATTTTTCTTAAGATCGGTCGCACCTGCTGAGATAAAAACAGCTGCTATTTATAAAGGCGTGGTGCCTTACATCATCATCCAAGTAGCAGTTTTAATCTTTTTCTGCGTCTTTTTAATGGAGATAAAGCCGATGCTTGATGCGAGCCACGGCGGATTATTTAACTTCTTACTCTCACTTTTTAAATGATATAAAAGTTTTTGGTTGTAAAATACCAAAAACAAGCAAAATGGCTAATTTGAGTTTCTATCAAATTTAGCCATTTTTTATGACCGCTTTTTAGTAAATTTATAAATTTAATGAGGTGAAATATGGCAAAGAAATTTATCGATGTTATGGATACGACCTTTAGAGATGGCTTTCAGTCAGTTTATGGCGCTAGAGTGCTTATGAACGACTTTTTGCCCGCGCTTGAAGCAGCCAAAGAGGCTGGCATAGAGCATTTTGAATTTGGCGGAGGAGCGAGATTTCAAAGCCTTTATTTTTACCTAAATGAAGACGCTTTTGCGATGATGGATAAATTTAGAAGCATCGTAGGACCAAAAGCAAACCTTCAAACCCTAAGCAGGGGCGTAAATACCGTCACACTTGATACTGGTAGCCGCGAGCTAATCGACCTTCACGCAAAACTTTTCAAAAAACATGGAACCACTACTATTAGAAATTTTGACGCACTAAATGATGTTGAAAATTTAAAATATTCAGGCGAGAGGATCGCTCATCACGGGCTAAAACACGAAGTTGTCGTTACTATGATGGATCTGCCTAGTGGCTGTGTGGGAGCTCATGATGTTAAATTTTATGAGAAAATTTTAAGAGAAATTTTAGATGCAAATATCCCATATCACAGCGTTTGCTTCAAAGATGCAAGTGGTACAAGCAGCCCACAAAAGGTCTATGAAACCATAAAAATGGCTAGAAAGCTACTCCCAGAAAAAACTCACATCAGACTTCATACACATGAAACAGCAGGCGTAAGTGTCGCTTGCTATCTTGCAGCGCTAGAAGCTGGCGTTGATGGTATAGATCTAGCTGCAAGCCCAGTAAGTGGCGGCACAAGTCAGCCAGATATCCTAACCATGCTTCACGCAGTAAAAGGCAAAAACTACGATCTTGGCGGCCTTGATGTGGAGAAAATTTTAAAATACGAAAGCGTTTTGAATGATTGTTTAAAAGAGTATTTCTTACCGCCTGAAGCTGTGCAAGTAAGCCCTCTAATACCATTTTCACCGATGCCTGGTGGTGCGCTCACCGCAAATACTCAGATGATGAGAGATAACAACATCTTAGATAAATTCCCAGAGGTCATCCTTGCTATGCGCGAAGTGGTGCAAAAGGGCGGATACGGCACTTCAGTGACCCCTGTTAGTCAGTTTTACTTCCAGCAAGCCTTTAATAACGTTATGTTTGGCAAGTGGAAAAAGATCGCTGAGGGATACGGCAAAATGGTGCTTGGCTACTTTGGCAAGACCCCAGTTACGCCTGATAAAGAGATCATTAAGCTTGCTAGCGAGCAGCTAGGACTAAAACCAACCACAAAACACGCAGTTGATATAGCTGATAAAGATGAGAGCAAGTCACTTGCGCATGTAAAAGAAATTTTAAAACAAAATAAGATCAAAGTTACCGAAGAAAACGTCTTTATAGCAGCAGCTTGTAAAGAAAAAGGCATCGCGTTCTTAAAAGGCGAAGCTAAAGTAAATGTAAGAAAAGTAGATCCAAATGCTAAGGCAAATGAGGGCAGACAAACTCAAAGTGGCAGATATAGCGTCGTCGTAAATGGTAGTCGCTACAATGTCGAAGTAAGCGAAGGTTTTAACGACAGCATCCAGGTAAAATCAATCACTGAAGTTGAAGGCAAGAGCGTAAAAAGTGCCAAAAGCGCAGTAGCAGGCGCAACAGAAAATGACATCGTTGCAAGCTTGCCAGGCGCTGTGCATAAAATTTTAGTAAGCGCAGGAGACCATGTCAAAAAAGGTCAGGCTATAGTCGTGCTTGAAGCGATGAAGATGGAGATAGAGGTTAAAGCCCCAAAAGATGGCGTCATAGCCTCAGTTGAGGTAGAGAAAGGTCAAAGCGTCGCGAACAATCAAGTGGTGGCTAGATTTAAATAAATTTGCCACTTTTAAAAAGATAGTGTTAAGCGAAATTTGATTAACATTTTGATGACTTTTAGGTCAGAATTTATAAAGAAACGAAAATTTAAAAGGAAACAACATGATAAATAAACTAGACGAGCTAGGTCTAAAAGAGATCAAAAAGATAAATCATAATCTAAGCTACGACGAGCTTTTTGAGCTTGAAAAGGCGAACAACGAGGGCAGAGTCTCAAGTAACGGCACATTTATGGTTGATACTGGAATTTTTACAGGTAGAAGCCCAAAAGATAAGTATTTTGTCAAGCAAGATCCAAGCCAAAAATATATCGCTTGGGGCAAGATAAATCAGCCTATCACAAAAGAGCTTTTTGACAAGCTTCTTAAAAAAGCAAAAGATCAGCTAAGTGGTAAAGAAATTTTTATCCAAGACGCATTTTGTGGAGCTAGTAAAAAGAGCCAAAAATCAGTCCGTTTTGTCACCGAAGTAGCGTGGCAAGCGCACTTTGTAAAAAATATGTTCATCCGTCCAAGTGAAGCAGAACTGGCTAAATTTGAGCCTGATTTTGTAGTATATAACGCTTGCAAGACAAAAAATGATGACTACAAGGCTGATGGGCTACATTCAGAGGTCTTTGTCATATTTAACGTCGAGGAAAATGTCGCGGTGATCGGTGGCACGTGGTATGGTGGCGAGATGAAAAAAGGCATTTTTTCTATGATGAACTACTGGTTGCCACTTGAGGGCAAGCTAAGCATGCACTGCTCTGCAAACGTAGGCGAGAAGGGCGATACGGCGCTATTTTTTGGCCTATCTGGCACTGGTAAAACGACACTTTCAACCGATCCAAAACGCAAACTAATAGGCGATGACGAGCACGGCTGGGACGATGATGGCGTGTTTAACTTTGAGGGTGGCTGCTATGCAAAATGTATCAACCTTGATCCAAACAGCGAGCCAGAAATTTACGCAGCGATCAGGCGTGATGCGCTACTTGAAAACGTCGTAGCTGACGAAAACGGCGTGGTTGATTATAAGGATGGCTCAAAGACTGAAAACACACGCGTGAGCTATCCGATCTATCACATCGACAACTACGAGCCAAGCTCAAGCGCTGGCCATCCAAAAAATATCATCTTTTTAAGCGCTGACGCTTTTGGCGTGCTTCCTCCAGTTGCGAAGCTGACAAAAGAGCAGGCGATGTATTATTTCCTAAGTGGCTACACAGCAAAAGTTGCTGGCACAGAGCGCGGTATCACCGAGCCAGTAGCAACATTTAGCGCTTGCTTTGGCGAGCCATTTATGCCACTTCACCCAACCGTCTATGCAAAACTGCTTGGTGAGAAGATCGATAAACACGGCGTTAATGTCTATCTAGTAAATACAGGCTGGAGTGGCGGTGCTTACGGCGTTGGCAAGCGTATGAGCATAAAAGCAACTCGTGCTTGCATAAATGCGATCCTTGATGGTAGCATCACAAAATGCGAATTTGAAAATTTTGATAAATTTAACTTCGCCATTCCAAAAGAGCTTGATGGTGTAGAGACAAAACTGCTAAATCCAATAAATACATGGACACACCCAGCTGAGTACAATATTTCACGCGACAAGCTTGCAAAGATGTTTGTTGAAAATTTCAAACGTTACGAAGATGTAAAAGAGGGCGTTGAGTACGCCAAAGCTGGCCCAACAGCATAAAATTATAGCCTTGTGGGAAGATCCTGCAAGGCTTTTAAATTTAAACTATCAAATAGTAAAAAATTTAGAGCTATAAAATATAGCTCTTTTTTTAAATTTCTAATATAAAATTTAAAACATTTTGCGAAACAGCTCGGTCAAATTTAACGAGACTTTCTAAAATTTTCTCACCAAAAAAATTACTCTTTATAAGCCTGAAAAATTTAATCTCCAGACATCAGAAATTTTAATACAAGTGGTCTTTGCAGTTAGAGCTAAAATTTAGCCAAAACACTCCAGCTAAATTTAAAGCAAAACAATCTATTTCACGAGAGTTTCTAAAATTTACAGCTAAAAGCTACTTTGTAAGCCAAAAATTTTAATTGCTCAATATCATAAATTTAAATCTACCTGAACGCTACAGATAAATTTAAAATATTTTGCAATGTCCAAATCTTAAAATTTCTAATATAAAAAGTTTTTGTTATTTAGTATAAGTAGCAGGATTTTTGTAGCTAAAACGAAAATTTAGCCAGATATCTGGCTAAATTTAATCAAAATACTCTCTTTTCTAGTCCAAATTCTACGCCAGCTTTTGCTAGCTCAAATGTCGCATCTATAAATTTATACTCGCTACTGATAAATGGTAAAAACATCGGTATCTCGGTGCAGCCTGCGATATAAACGTCAGCTTCAATGTTTGAAAGCACTTCATAAAATACCGGCACATACTCTTCTAGCTTGCCAGCTTTGACGCCTTTGTAGATGCACTCCATGATGACATCTTGCGTCTCTTTGCTAAAATCCACGCTCTTTAGCCCGCGCTCTTTTAAAATTTGATCATAAACGCCAGCCTTTTTTGTGCCACTTGTTGCGATGACAGCGATATTTTTAGCGTGTGGATATTTCTTTTGCAAGGCATCTACTGTAACTTTTGCGATGTGCAAAATTTTCACTCCAGCCTCTTTTTCGATGCTTGGGGCAAAGTAGTGAGCTGTATTACAAGCCATTAGCATCGCCTCACACCCAGCATTTTTTAAAAGTTTAGCACTTTGAATTAGCTTTGGAAGTGGACTTTCTCCCTCACCCATGATAAATTTTGTCCTATCTTCTATCTGTGCGTATGAGTCGATAACGATGTGTAGGTGCTCTTGATCGCAAGTTGCTGGGGTTATATCGATGATCTTCTTGTATAAATCAGCCGTGGCAAGTGGTCCCATGCCGCCTATGATGCCTAATGTCTTCATAACTCCTCCAAATTAAAATTTTCAATAATTATAATATTAGTTTCTATATTTAAAAATAAAATTTCTAAATTTTCATTGGATATTGTAAAAATAGGGGATAAGCACTTTAAGTTTTGAAGTAAATTTTAAGATAAAAAGGGGCGGTTTGCCCCTTAAAAATTCTATTATGAGTGGAAGTGAAATTCGTCTGGATGATCTAGTGCGTATCTAAATTTCTCCATATCGACCTTTTTATCCCAGATAGAAACGATCATGCAGCCAACGGCATTACCGCAAAGGTTACCAACAGCACGCATCTCTGACATAAATTTATCAACGCCAAGTAGCACAGCCACGGTGACGACTGGTATGCCAGTGCTTGGAAGTGCGCTTAGTGTGCCAGCAAGGACGACAAAGCCCGATCCTGTAACGCCAACCGCGCCTTTACTTGTGATCATTAGCACGATTAGTATGCTTATTAGGTGCTCAAAACTTAGCGGGATGTTGAAGGCTTGCGCTAAGAAGATAACGCTTAGGCTTAGATAGATGTTGGTGCAGTCAAGGTTAAACGAGTAGCCAGTCGGGATGATAAGGCCAACTGCGCCTCTATTTATGCCAGCTGCTTCTAGCTTTTGCATAAGTGGTGCAAGAGCTGTCTCGCTCGAGCTTGTCGCAAAAACGACCAAGACCTCTTTTGAGATAAAGCGCATAAATTTAAAGACATTGACCTTGGCAAAGTAGCAAATGACGCCAAGCACGACAAAGATGAAAAAGCAGCTTGCAAGTGCCATAACAACAAGAAGCTCCATCATACCAAGAAGCGTTCCGATGCCAAATTTACCGATCAAGTAAGCCATCGCCGAAAAGGCCGCCACTGGGCTAAATAGCATAAGCCAAGTAAGTAGCTTTAAGACGTAGTGCTGGATAAATTCAAGCGGTTTTAGACAAGCTTGCTTTTTATCATGAGCAAGTAGTGAAAGCACGATGGCAACGACTATCGCCATAAAAAGCACTTGAAGTGTGTTTGACTTTATAAATGGATCAAGTATATGCACATAAGGGAAGATGTCATCTACTGGCACAGCGCCTCTTAAAAGATGAAGTGTGTGCGCTAAAAAGCCGCTATTTGCGTCCATATTTCCAGCTTGAGATGTAAATTTAGCCACGCTTGAGGCGTCAAGCTGAGTGTAGTCAAGGTTCATGCCATGTCCTGGACGAAGCGTCTCGCCAAAGATGATACCAACAGCAAGAGCAAGCGTACTAACTATCTCAAAGTAGATAAACGCCTTAAGTCCGATGGTGCCAAGATCTTTTAAGCTCTCAAGTCCGACGATGCCTGAAACGATCGTTAAAAAGATGATAGGGCCGATTAAAATTTTAAGGGCTTTTATAAAATAATCAATGCCTGGCTTGCTCGCTATGCCAAGCTCAGGTGCGACCATACCGACGATAACACCGCCAACTATACCTATCACAACCCAAATGGCGAGATTGGTAAATAGTCTCACAAAGAGACTTTTTTGCGTTTTTGCACTCTCCATAAATTCCCCTTTTATAGGCTCTCTTTGATCTCTGCTGAGAGGATCTTGTCGCCTTGTCTGATAGCATCAAGCACCTTTAAGCTCTCGTCATCAACGCACTTTCCAAAGACTGTATGCACGCCGTCAAGATGAGGTTGCTTGCTGTGGCAGATGAAAAACTGCGATCCGCCAGTGTCGCGACCTGCGTGAGCCATGCTAAGGCTGCCACGCTCGTGTTTTACCTTTTGGTTGTCGCATTCGCATTTTATCCTCCAGCCAGGACCGCCTGTGCCTGTGCCATTTGGGCAGCCGCCTTGGATGACGAAATTTGGTATAACTCTGTGGAAATTTAGGCCATTATAAAAGCCTGTTTTTATCAAATGGACAAAATTTGCAACAGCTTGCGGTGCATCCTCGGCAAAAAGCTCAAGTTTGATATCGCCTTTTTCTGTCTTTAAAACCGCAAATTTATCTTTTTTTAGTTCGTCTAAATTTATATCATAAACTTTTAACTCATCAAAACGCATGTTGCTCCTTTTTACTCGATATTTGTATAAACTGCTTGGACGTCATCGTCGTCTTCTAGCTTGTCAAGAAGCCTCTCAACCTCAAGCATTTGCTCTTCATCTAGGCTCACGGTTTGATTTGGCAAGTACTGAAGTGAAGCTTTTTTAACTACTAAATTTAGCTTCTCTATGCCTTCATGAAGTGTGCCAAAATTTGCGTAATCGCCATAAACAAATAGCGCGTTTTCATCTTCTTCGATGTCACTTAGTCCATAATCAATCAGCTCAAGCTCGATCTCTTCGATATTAGCACTTGGTTTTTCAAGCTCAAAAACGCTCTTTCTTGTAAACATAAAGCTAAGGCTACCGCTTGGTAAAATTTCTCCGCCATTTTTGCTAAATATCGCTTTTACATTTGCAACCGTTCTTGTTGGGTTGTCAGTAGCGCACTCAACGATGATTTGCACGCCGTGAGCTGCTTTGCCGTCATAAAAGATAGTCTTGATATCTGCACTATCTTTGCCATTTGCTCTTTTTATAGCCGCATCGATGTTATCTTTTGGCATATTTTCAGCTTTTGCTGCTGCGATGGCTGCACGAAGTTTTGGGTTCATATCCGGATCACATCCGCCATCTTTTGCCGCTACTGTTATAGCCTTTGCAAGTTTTGGAAATACCTTGCTCATCTTATCCCATCTAGCTTCTTTTGCCGCTCTTCGGTACTCAAATGCTCGTCCCATAAATATCCTTAAATAAATTTTTTACGGATTATAACTAAAAAAATTTTATACTTTTTTAAAACATTTTTAGTTTGCCTGCTAAAGCGCTTAATTTGTAAATTTGAAAAAATATTTGGTAAAAATTTAAGTTAAAGGCATATAATCATGCCATGATAAAAAAT
Organism: Campylobacter concisus; assembly: GCF_902460715.1. Classification (GTDB taxonomy): domain Bacteria; phylum Campylobacterota; class Campylobacteria; order Campylobacterales; family Campylobacteraceae; genus Campylobacter_A; species Campylobacter_A concisus_AK. Next base: position 958,356 of record NZ_CABPUX010000001.1, read on the forward strand.
GCTCAAAAACAAGATGCAAAAGTCTGCATAAAACTACTAAATTTAGCGATGGAGGATATCGCCTACAAGCTAAGTGGCTACGACGATCCTGCAAGAAGCGATGAAATTTTGGAGAAATTTTTTAAAAGCGAGACAAATAGACTTAGCTATAAAAATGTCTATGTCTATAAACGTGACGAGCAGATCATCGCTGCGATGTGTGCTTACTTTGGCGGCGACGCATGGCAACTTGATAGAGAAATTTCACAGCATCTAAAGGCTCTTGGCAAAGATGCCCAGATAGAAAAAGAGTGCTTTGATGATGAGTTTTATATAGATAGCATCGCCGTAGATGAGAAATTTAGAGGTCAAGGGCTTGCAAAAGAGCTTATCTTGCACTCATTTACCAAAGCAAAAGAGCTAGGACATAAAAAGGTCTCGCTGATAGTTGATGTAAATAAGCCAAAAGTTCGTAAATTTTACGAGAGCCTTGGCTTTAAATTTAACACCAAAAAGATCATAAATTTACACGAATACGACCACATGATAAAGGAGATAATATGAAAACATTTGAGGTAAATAATGTGCATTGCCAAAACTGCGCAAACACTATAAAAAACGCACTTGAAGATGACTTTGGCGAGATAAAAGTCGATCTTAGCAAAGAGCCAAGGCAAGTAAGCGTCGATATAAAAGATGGCGATGTTGAGAAATTTAAATCAGAAATGGCTGATCTGGGATTTGACGTGATAAAAGAGCTTTGATATGCCTTTAAAAGTCAAGCTAAATATAGCGGGAATGAGCTGCGTAAATTGCTCAAACGCTATCGAGAAGGTTTCTAAAAAGATAGATGGCGTGCTTGATGCAAATGTAAATTTCGCAAATGCAAGCGGTGAGTTTGTCCTAAAAGACGCTAGCGTGCGTGAAGTTTTAGAGCAAAAGATAAAAAAGCTTGGCTACTTTGTGGCGACAAATATCGATGAATTTGAAGCCAAAAGAGACGAGCATATAACCTCTATAAGAAACAAATTTATATTTGCATTTATTGCAAGCATCGTGATAATGGCGCTTGAAATGTTCGCACCTCACAATATGCTAGTAAATTTACTCATGCTAGTTTTTGCATTTTTGGTGCTAGTTTTTAGCGGCAAAGACTTCTTTGCACACGCCATAGAGGCTGTCAAGAACAAAAACTACGATATGAACGTGCTTGTAGCTCTTGGAAGCGGCAGTGCATTTTTATATTCGCTTTTTGTTGTGATCTTTTCAAATTTCATCCCAGATGATCTAAAAAACGTCTATGTCTCAGGCGTAGCGATGATAATAGCTTTTGTTTTGCTTGGCAAGTACCTTGAAGAGCGCTCAAAGGCAAAGGCAGGCGACTACCTAAAGACGCTACTTAAAATTTCACCAAAGACCGCCTTTTTGGTCATGCCAGACGGACAGAGCAAAGAGGTAAATGTAAATGAGCTAAAAGTAGGCGATATCGTCATCGTAAAAAATGGCTACAACGTCCCAAGCGATGGCGTGATAGTCCAAGGTGGCGCCGAGATAGACGCTTCGATGCTTACAGGAGAGAGCTTACCTGTTTATAAAGAGGTAGGAGATAGCGTATTTGCCGGCACTCTAAACACAAATGGCTACATAAGCGTCAAGGTAACAAAGAGTTCTTACGAGAGCTTACTATCGCAAATTTTAAGCTTGTTAAGCGACGCTAGCTCAAAAAAGATGCCTATCGGACGGCTGGCTGATAAGATAGCAAACATCTTTGTGCCAAGCGTCGTGGCGATCTCAGTTCTTACATTTTTAATATGGATAATTTTTAGTGGAAATTTCGCCTATGCGATCTCTTGCGCGATCTGCGTGCTTATCATCTCATGCCCATGCGCGCTTGGTCTTGCCACGCCAATAGCCATCGTAAGCTCCCTCGCACGCGGCGCAAAAGCTGGAATTTTGATTAAAAACCCAGAGGTTTTAGAGCTGATAAAAGATGCTAAATTTGTAGCATTTGATAAAACAGGGACGCTAAGTAAGGGGCTAATCAGCGTTAAAAGCTCAAATTTGAGTGAAAAAGAGTTGGAGCTAGTGGCATCTGCTGAAAATTTAAGCGAACATCCGATCTCAAAGGCGATCGTAAGATATGCAAAACAAAATTACATAAATTTACAAAAGCTAAATGGCAAATTTCAAAACGTAGTTGGTCAAGGCATCGTCTATGAAGATGAGAGCAACAAGATAATAATAGGCAACGAAAAACTGCTTGCAGCAAACAATATCTTGCTAAATGAAGCTGATAGTTTGGCGATAAAAGAGTCTACAAATGATGGAAGCGGCGTCATACTTTGCGCGGTCAATCAAAAATTTAGCGGCTTTTTAACGCTAAGCGACGAGCTAAAGAATGAAGCAAATAGCGTTATAAACGAGCTTTCAAGGCTAAATTTACAAAGCGTGATCCTCTCAGGCGATGATAAAAAAGTAGTGGCAAATATCGCTAGCAAACTAAATGTGAGCGAATACTACGCAAACATGCTGCCTGAGGATAAATTTAATAAAGTAAAAGAGCTAATGAGCCGAGGTGGCGTGATCTTTGTGGGAGATGGCATAAACGACTCGCCATCACTTAAAGAAGCAAGCGTTGGTATCGCTATGAACTCAGGATCAGACATCGCTAAAGGCGCTGGCGATATTGTGCTTGTAAAAAATGATCTGCGTGGCGTGAGTGGGCTTGTAAAGCTTGCAAATGCGACTATTGCCAACATAAAAGAGAATTTGTTTTGGGCATTTATGTATAACGCCATTTGCATACCAGTGGCTGCTGGCGTGCTCTATCCGGTATTTGGACTGCTTCTAAGTCCAGTTTATGGCTCGATGGCGATGTGCCTAAGCTCGGTCACTGTCGTGCTAAATGCACTTAGACTTAGATATTTGAAGCTTAAGGATTAAATTTGAGACTTGGAGAGCTTTATAGCGTTGTAGCGGCTGCACTTGCTACAAATTTTAATGGTATCTTGGGTGTCTCATCTTTTATGCGTATCAAAAAGACAAATGCGTGGATAACGCAGACAAAGAGCGATGCGAACATAAAAGGAAATGAGCTTTACGCTAAATTTATCAAAGATGAGAGTAGTGCGGCCTTGTGTGATGATTTTGTCATTTTGAAGGCAAAATTTGAAGCAAGCTATTTTTTCTCAAGCGCAAAAGATGATCTGGCGCAATTTTACAAGGCTATAAATTTTGATCCAAAAATGGGTGAGGTTGATAGCATCTCAAATCAGCTCATTTTGATAGCAAATATCTTAAAAAAAGAGGCGGCAAAAGAGTCTATGCAGCTTCTTGCTGCTTTTAGCCTCTCGTTTTTCTTACCTTATGCCGAGCAACTTGCAAAAGAGCTTGAACAAAATGCTAGCAGTAACTTCTATAAGTCAATGGGATACTTTTTAGAGGATTTTTGTTTGGTTTTAAAAACTATTATCGGTAAGGCTTAGTCTTAAGCCTGTACCATTTCTGTCATCTGAGTTTTAATACTTAAAATGTTATTCTGAATGCTTGATTGTTCTAAATTTAGATGATGAAGCATCTGCATAGAATCACGATCTTTCAGGTGTTGGATGCTTGAAATTTGATCAGCTATATCACTTCTTTGATCTTGTAATTTTTCTAAATTTTTTTGTAACTCTGTGACATCTTCTTTTCTAATAATTGTAGGTTTTTGTCTAACCTCTTCTCTTTGTTCGACATGCACATCATTGCTTCTAACGATATCTTTTGTACCATAGCCAGAAGATACTAATATGCTGGTTTTAGCGCTACTTGATGATATAGATGTGTAGCCGTTGTGATAGAAAACATTTGAGTTCATATTGGCATCTATTTGCATATCGTCCTTCCTTTCTTGGTTTATTTATTCATTTAAAACTATATCGGCAAAAAATCAAAAAACTTGAAATAGTTTTTAAAAAGTTGCAGTGAGAATTATATTTTAATAACCTTAAAAATAAATTATATATATAACTCTTTTGATACTCTAGCATAATTTTTATATTACATTTCTATTTTTAGATCAAAAATTTATTTTTATAAAACGCTCTTAAAAAGCCTAGTTAAGCACCTTTTTGTTAAAATCACGCAAAACTAATTAAAGGCAAAGCTATGAAAGAAGAGAAAAACGCACACAAAAAGATGTGGGAGGGTAGATTTAGCGAGGCTAGCTCGAAGCTACTTGAGGAATTTAATGCTTCTATAAATTTTGATAAAAATCTTTTTGAAGAGGATATCGTTGGAAGTAAGGCTCACGCAAAGATGCTTGGAATTTGCGGAATTTTGAAAAAAGATGAGTCAGAGGCGATCATAATGGGGCTTGATGAGGTTTTATCTGAGATAAGAGCAGGTAAATTTGAGTTTAAGTTAGAAGATGAAGATATACATATGGCAGTTGAGAAGCGCCTTAGCCAGATCATCGGAGCTGAGCTTGGTGGTAGATTGCACACAGCTAGAAGTAGAAATGATCAAGTTGCGCTTGATTTTAAATTTTACGTTTTGAAGAAAAATTTAGAAATTTCATCTCTCATCAAAGTGCTCATCGCCACGCTTACAAATTTAGCCAAAAACCACAAAGATACGCTAATGCCAGGCTACACGCACCTTCAGCATGCCCAGCCAGTAAGCCTTAGCTACCATTTGCTAGCCTACGCTTTTATGTTTAAAAGGGATTTTGAGCGATTTGTTAGCTCATATGAGCGAAACAACCTAAGTCCACTTGGCTCAGCAGCCCTTGCAGGCACGCCGCACAAGATAGATAGGAGCATCGTTGCAAGCGAGCTTGGCTTTGCAGGCTGCACGCAAAATGCGATGGATAGCGTGAGCGACCGCGACTATGCGCTGGAGATTTTATTTAACATTAGCGTTTTTATGACGCACGCTTCTAGACTTTGCGAGGAGCTCATACTTTGGAGCTCGCAAGAATTTGGCTTTGTAAGCATTAGTGATGCTTATAGCACGGGCAGCTCCATCATGCCTCAAAAGAAAAATCCAGACGTCGCTGAACTCATACGCGGTAAAACTGGGCGTGTAAATGGAAATTTAGTAGCGCTGCTAACTACGATGAAGGGCTTGCCACTTGCTTACAATAAAGATATGCAAGAAGATAAAGAGGGCGTTTTTGATAGCGTTGCGACCATTTTAAGCTCGGCTACTATCCTAAATGAGATGATAAAAACGGCTAAATTTAATGAAAAAAATATGCTAAAAGCGACAAAAACCGGGCATCTAAGTGCCACTGATCTAGCGGACTATCTAGTGCGTGAGAAAAATATCCCATTTAGAACGGCTCATTTCATCACCGGAAAAGCTGTCGCAAAGGCTGAGAGCTTGGGGCTTGATCTAAGTGAGCTAAACAAAGAGCAGCTAAAAAGTGTAGATGAAAATTTAGATGAAAATGCCATTAAATTTCTAGATCTGCACGCTTCAAAAGAGGCTCGCACTTCAAAAGGCGGCACGGCAAACAAAAGCGTTGAAGAACAAATTAAAATTTTAGACAACTGGCTTAAGTAAAAAGAGTTATAATTACGCGTAATTTACAAATTTTAAAGGATGAAAAATGTTTTTTGACAGCAAAAGCAAAGAGCTTGGTAGTAAAAATGAAGCTTTAGAAAGAGAAAATGAAGCTTTAAAGGCTGAAATTTTAGCACTTAAAAATGAGCTAAAAAATGCCAAAACTTGCGAGCCAAAAGAGCAAGCTAAGGATAAGCAAGAGGCTGTAAATTTGCTGCTTACTAGCTATCAAGATGGTATGAATTTTTTGCAATCAACCATCGAAGAAAATTTAAAAATGCTTGAAAATATAAACTATTTAAATGAAAAAACCTTCAAAGAAACAGGCGAGCTAAAGTCTCAAACGGCTGAAATTTTAAGCTCGATCGAGCAAGTGAGCCAGATGAGCGGCGATCTCTCAAACGACGCCTCTTCGCTTGATGGAAGCGTAAATTCTATCGTTGAGATCATAAATCTCATAAAAGACATCTCAGATCAGACAAATTTGCTAGCGCTAAATGCTGCTATCGAGGCGGCTCGTGCGGGCGAGCATGGACGAGGCTTTGCAGTCGTTGCAGACGAGGTTAGAAAGCTTGCTGAGCGCACGCAAAAGGCGACACTTGAGGTTGAAGTAAATATAAATGGCCTTAAACAAAGTGCGAACACAATGATCGAAATGAGCGAGAATTTCTCTAAAATTTCAGCAAATGCGATGCAAATTTTAGGTGGCTTTGAGGGCAACATCTCAAGCGTAAATGCCAACACGCAAAACATCCTAAATCAAGCTCTAAACGTAACAAACGAGGTCAATGTAAGTAACGGCAAGATAGATCACATCAACATGAAGCTAAATGGCTACCGAGGCGTTTTGCTTGGCGAGATAAATAAAATTCAAAGTGTGCATGAGTGTAGATTTGGCAAGTGGTATGAAAAAGATGTGAAAAATACCATCATAAAAGATCCAAGAACTCTCTCAAGCATAGCTGCGCACCACGAAAATGTCCATCACGGACTAGATAAGGCTATGGCGATTTTTGCTGACAAAGATAAGGGGCATTTAGCAGGTGTCGAGATACTAAAAGATGTCGAGCACTCAAGTAAAGCAGGCTTTGAAGAGCTACTTGAAGCGGTAAAAGCTGCTAGAAAGTAAGCAAATATAAATGGCTAGATTTCTAGCCATTTAGACGCAACTATCTTATCTCATACCTTTTTGAAACTACGTGGTAGTAAAAGGCTCCAAAGAAAAAGAGGCTTCCCATAAAGGTTGCGATCATCTCCACGCTTAGTCCAAGCTCGTATAAAAAGCCAATCGCAAATGAGATAAGCGCGCTAAATCCAAGAAAAACCATATCATTATACGCGATCACTCTGCCGTAAAACTCTTTTTGGCAGTTTTGTTGAAGTAGTGTGTAGGTGTAGCTCCAAAGGCTTGACGTGCAAAATCCTGCAAAGATGATGCCAATTAGCGAGAGATAAAAATTTCGCAAAGAGAGTGCCCAGATGATGATACCAAGCCCTTGACCGATGTAGATGTAGATGAGAGTTTTTTTGTTCATAAATTTACTAAGCAAGGCCGGTGCAAACATAAGCGAGATCGACCTTGAGGCGTTTAGCAGGCCAATAACTAGCGAAGTTGAGAGTAAATTTGCGTATCTATAATCGGCTAGAAGCGCGATCAATGCGTCATAAGCGGTGATGCCAACAAAGGCGTGCAAAAATATAAGATGCACGATGAGCCTATTTTCTTTTAGGTATTTAAGCCCATTTTTGAGCATTTTTAGAGGTTTTTCTATAAATTCTGGCTTTAGCTCGTCTAGCTTTAAAAGATATAAAAAGCCAAAACTGCAAAGATAAAGAGCTCCGTCAAGCAAAAAGGCGCTTTTGATGCCAAAAAAGTGTATATAAACGCCAGCAAGCCCCATGCCAGCGGTGTATGAGACCGCCCAGATGATGGAGTGGATCTCGTTTGCAAGCTTTAGGCTCTCTTTGCTCAAAATTTTTGGTAGCACGCTCATCTCTACTTGAAAATACATCCCACCAACGCCGTTTCTGATAAAAATGATAAGCAAAAGTAGCCATAAATAATCAAGCGAATTTATAAAAAGCAGCATAAAAACGCTTATGGTCTCAACCGCCATCATGATAACAAGCATAGGTTTTGGGCTAAATTTATCAACCAAAATGCCACTAAACGGAGCGATGACAACGCCTGGGATAAACGCCATCGCCGCACTTAATGTAAGCGCCCACACAGGAGCATCAAGCGAGATAAGTAGCGTAAAGATGCCAGTGTGCGAGAACCACACACCAAAGTAGCACATGAGCTGGATGGTGCTTAAAAGGCGGAAATTTCTCTCGTCCTTTAAAAGCTTAAGATACTCTTTCAAACTACTGGTTCCACATGAGAGTTATCTGCTCTATTTGCGCCTCGTCTGGGATCTGGTTTAAGTTCGTTATCTCTTGTGCGAGCGGATTTTTAAGCTTTATGAGCATGTCGTGGCTGTCTATTTTTAGATAGATATTGTTTGCGTCGCTTTGAAATTTAGAGATAACAAGGGCGTTTTTTATATCTTTGAAATTTGATTTTAGGCTGATGTTTTCTGGAGTTTTAAACTCGTTTGAGTAAATTTCGATGCTTGTGATGATGCCATTTAGCAAGGTGTATTCAAAAATTCTCTCGTTTTTGCTTGTGACGATGTAGCTATTTTCTTTTTTAGTATTGTCTCTTTTTATGTTTTTTGCGCCATAAAATTTCATCACATCAGCATTTGCTGACTCGTTTGTAAGTTTTGCAAAAAAGCCCTTGCCAAAGAGGCTAGACCTGCCTTTTTCTCTTTTGTAGTGTCCGCTTATGTGAGCATTTTTACAAATTTTATCGTTTGCGATTATGAAGATGTCGTTAGCGGTTTTATGCACGCTTAGAGCCACGCCTTTTTCATCCAAAAGGTAAAAAATGCCCTTGTCATAAAGCAGCTCTGAGTTAAATTTGCAAAGTGGCGAGCCATCTTTTAGTGATGAGTAAAAGCTTATCTTTGCGCCATTTTTGCTAGGCACAAGCACGAGCTCTAAAAAGCCATTTTTGTCTTTAAATTTAGAAAATCTAGCAAAAAAACTATCTTTGTATGCCTTATTTACCGGCTCGTAGTTATAAATTTGAGCTAGCACGCCAACTCGCTTATTTTTCTTATCATCAAGCTGAAGAAGTGAGTTTTTGTTTGGCACAAAGTAGCTAAGCGCGCCACTTTCATCTTTTAGCACGATAGCGCTCTCATCGACATCAAATGTGCCACCTTTTTCTACCAAAGTAGCAGCCTTATCCATCGTAAGCATAGTTTTTGTGTAGGTTTTGTCTTTATTTAGAGTTAGGATGGTCTTCACGCCCTCGCAGTTTGAGCATGGCAAGGTCGTGTAGTAGCTCGTGTAGATAGAGTTTGAAAGTATTAGTTTTTCTGGTTTTTTGGGTTTTTCGTCTCTGACTAGGGGTTTTTCTTCTTTTGATTTTTGTGTTTGTTCTTGATTTTGTGGCTTTAAATTTTCATTTTTTGCGCAGCCAATGATGAAAAATGAGATAAGTATGGCAAAAAGATATTTCATTTGCAACTCCTTAAAAATTGCAAAATTATATCATTTTGCCTTTAAAATTTATTTTACGCGTTTAAAGATGTATTTATCTTTTAGCTCGCCAGTGACCTCTTTTTGATCCATGTCAAGCATCTTTAGGCTCTCACCCTCGATCTTATAAAAGCTCTTCTCTTTATACTCATCAACGGTTGTGATAACGCCATTTTTGAGCGAGTATTTGCCTTTGCTAACGGCTTTGTAGTTGTCTTTTGACTTATAGTTCATCACACTTTCAAATGTGCCGTCTTTTTTTAGTGTGAGGGTTGAGTCTATGCCCATGCAGCTAGCGCAAGGTAAAAACGCCTTGTAAGTGCCTTCGATGCTGCTTACTGGAGCCATGCAGCTACCTTTTACTTCACATTTGCCTTGTGGGACGCTCGCGCTTTGGTTTGACGTAGCGCAACCTGCTAAAAGTAGAGCCGCACTTAGTGCAAAGATAAAATTTTTCATGCTGATCCTTTTTGAAAATAAAATTTAAAATGTATTATAATACTTAAGAAAATAACAAATTATAAATTAAAGGAGAGAAGATGCAAGTTGAGACATTTGGCGTTTTAGTCGTTGTTTTGGTTATTTTTGCATTTTTGTTTTTAAAAGCTGGCATCAAGATCGTATCGCAAGCAGATAACTTGCTGATCGAGCGACTTGGTAAATTTCACAAGGTGCTTGACGGGGGATTTCACATCATAATCCCATTTGTCGATCAGATAAGGGCGATCATAACTATAAAAGAGCAACTCGTTGATATCACAAAACAGCAAGTCATCACAAAAGATAATGTTAATATTAGCGTCGATGGCATCGTCTTTTTAAAGGTATTTGACGCAAAAATGGCGGTTTATAATGTTGATAACTACAAGCGCGCCATTGCAAATTTAGCCATGACAACGCTTCGTGGCGAGATAGGAGCGATGAACCTTGATGATACGCTAAGCTCACGTGACCGCCTAAATGCCGCACTTCAAGTGGCTCTTGGCGATGCAGCTGGCAACTGGGGCGTAAAGATCATGAGGGTTGAAATTTCTGAAATTTCTGTCCCACTTGGCATCGAAGAGGCGATGAATATGCAGATGAAAGCCGAGCGTGAAAAGCGTGCGATCGAGCTAAAGGCCTTGGCTGAAAAAGAGGCACTCATCCGCAACGCAGAGGCGCTAAAACAAGAAAAAGTGCTTCAAGCAGAGGCGATCGAGCGTATGGCTGATGCGAAAAAATACGAGCAAATCGCCATCGCAACGGCTCAAAAAGAGGCTATGGATATGATAAATGATAGCATGAGCAAAAACGCAAATGCGGCTGAATTTTTGCTTGCTCGTGACAGGGTTGGGGCATTTAGCGAGCTAGCTAAGAATAGCTCAAAAGATAAAATTTTAGTCCCTTACGAGGCGACTGAGCTAATTGGCTCGCTTAGCGTTTTAAAAAATTTCTTAGCTAAGGATAAGGCGTGATAAGTCCTTTTATAATGATAGCCATCGGCGCGCTCTTGTGCGCGGCTGAGCTTATGCTATTTTCATTTTATCTGCTATTTTTTGGCTTAGCTTTTATCATCGTTGGAGCGGTAAATTTTGGCTTTAATTTTGAGTGGAGCTTTCAAATTTTAGCTGTCTTAGTGCTTGCCTTTATCTTGCTTGCGCTATTAAAGGCGCCGTTAAAGAGTAAATTTATGGCTAAAAAAGAGAGCTTTAACGAAGAGTTTTTAGATGAGCCAGGAGTTGGCGAGATCAGAGAAAATATGGTCTATTTTAAAGGCACTCTTTGGAAGTATGACGGAGCGCTAAAAAACGGCGAGAAAGTGCAGGTTTTAGGTACCAAGGGAGATAAGGTTATATTAAAATAAAGTGCCATTTGGCACTTTATCTATTTTGCGTGGGCTGGGCAGCCTGCTGGCATTTGCTCATGCATCGCACCTTGCATGCCGTGATGTGGGCAGCTTGGCATATTTTCTTGCATCATTTTTTGATGATGAGCACATCCACAACTTGCACCTTGAGGCCCAGCTGGCTTTGGCTCGTTTTTGGCACAACCAACTAAAAATAGACCGCAGATAACGGCAAATATCATCTTTTTCATAACTCGCTCCTTTAAAGAATTTCTCACATTTTAGCCTTTAAAAATTAATTTTTCATAACGCCTGATTTATCATATTTAAAAGCATTTTTGGCTAAACTCTCGCCCAAAAATAAGCAAAATAAAAGGTTAAATTTGAAAAGACTTAGTGTAAATGAAGCCATCGATCTTATAGAAAATGCACCGCTTCACGAGCTTGGCAAGATGGCGCTAGCTAGAAAAAAAGAGCTTCATCCAGAAGGCATTACGACCTTCATTGTAGATCGCAACATCAACTATACAAATGTCTGCTGGGTGGATTGTAAATTTTGCGCATTTTACCGCCACGCAAAAGAAGAGGACGCTTACGTGCTAAGTTTTGAGGAGATCGGCAAGAAGATCGAGGAGCTTATCGCCATTGGCGGTACGCAAATTTTATTTCAAGGTGGCGTTCATCCAAAGCTAAAGATCGAGTGGTACGAGGAGCTTGTAAGCTACATCAGCAAGCACTATCCAAGCATCACGATACATGGCTTCTCAGCCGTTGAGATCGACTACATCGCAAGAATTTCAAAAATTTCTACAAAAGAGGTCTTAAGGCGCCTAAACGAAAAGGGTCTATACTCGATGCCAGGGGCTGGAGCGGAGATATTAAGTGATAGAGTGCGTGATATCATCGCCCCTAAAAAGTGCGACACCGCAGACTGGCTTCGCATACACAAAGAGGCGCACGAGCTTGGCATAAAAACGACTGCTACGATGATGTTTGGCACGGTTGAGAGCACTTGCGAGATCGTCGAGCACTGGGAGCATATCAGAAATTTACAAGATGAAACGGCTGGATTTAGGGCCTTTATACTTTGGAGCTTTCAAGGACTAAATACAAAGCTCATACAAGAATTCCCTGAGATAAAAAAGCAAAGCTCAAACGTCTATCTAAGACTACTTGCCGTCTCAAGGCTCTTTTTGGATAACTTTAAAAATATCCAAAGCAGCTGGGTCACGCAGGGCAGCTACGTAGGCCAGCTAGCGCTTCTTTTTGGTGCAAACGACCTTGGTAGCACGATGATGGAAGAAAACGTCGTAAAGGCCGCAGGGGCTAGCTTTAGGATGAATCAAGACCAGATGATCGAGCTTATAAAAGATGTCGGAGAAATTCCAGCCAAACGCAACACAAACTATGATATTTTGGAGAAATTTTAGATGAAAATTTTAGATATCAATGTAAAAAATGTAAAAATTCCAGTCGTTTTTGAAAGCTCAAAAGCGATGCCAGTAGTGAGCCTAAAACTAGTTTTCAAAGCAGCTGGTAGCTCGCAAAATGGCAAACTAGCAGGCCTTGCAAGACTAAGTGCAAATTTACTAAACGAGGGCGATATGAAGCTAGGCTCGGCTAAATTTGCCAAAGAGCTTGAAGTAAGAGCGATTAGCCTAAATGCAAGCTGCGGCTTTGAGACATTTTGCATCGATCTAAACTGCCTAAAAGAGCACTTTGTCTTTGCGTGTGGCAAGCTAAAAGAGCTTATAAGCGCTCCAAATTTGACAGAAGAAATTCTAAATAGGTGCAAAACCGTCACACTTGGCGAGATCGCAGCAAATGAAAACGACTTTGACTACGTAGCAAGACAGGGGCTTTTTGAGCTTTTGTATCCAAAAAGCGTGCTTTCAGAGCCTAGTATCGGCACTAAAAAGAGCATAAAAGCGATCACGCTTGAAGATGTGAGCAAATTTTTAAACGAGCATTTAGACCTTTCAAATTTGCTTTGCGTGCTTGGTGGCGACATCGACGAGAAGCAGACAAAAGAGCTGGCTAGCGTTTTAGAAATCCTAAAACCTGGCAAGGTGCGAAAGCTAGAGCGCTTTAGCCCAAGTAACAAGTGCGAAAGCAGCGAGATCATCAGGCAAAGCGAGCAAGCCTACATCTACTTTGGCGCGCCGTTTAATGTAAAACCTGAAGAGAAATACAAGGCGGCAGTGGCGACATTTATTTTAGGCGAGGGTGGCTTTGGCTCGAGGCTCATGGAGGAGATCCGCGTGAAAAGAGGCCTTGCATACAGCGCCTACGCTAGAAATTTGCTAAATCTCTCTTACAGCCAGCTTTACGGCTACATGCAGACAAAAAATGAGAAAAAAGACGAGGCGATCGCTGTTATAAAAGAGGAAATTTTAAAATTTAGCAAAAAAGGCGTTAGCAAGGCCGAGCTTGAGCAGGCGAAGAAATTTTTACTTGGTTCGTTGCCACTTAGGCTTGAGACGCTGTTTAAGCGCCTTGATATCGCGCAAGGCGAGTTTTATGAGCATGGCGAGCTCGGGGCATTTTTAAAGGACTTGGATAAAATTTCAGCCCTTTCACTAAGCGAACTAAATAGCTTCATAAAAGCCCACGCAGAGATAAACGAGCTAAGTTTTTGCGTTTTAAAAAATGAAATTTGAAGCAAGCGACAGAGCAAAACTTCTAAAAATAGGCGTGCTTAGCCTGCTCGACCTTGCTCTTGTGCTACCAAAGGGCTTTGAGGATACGACGATCGCTAAGAGCCCAAGAGAAGGGCAGGTCTGCATAAATGTAAAGATCACTTCGCTCGCCTCGCGCCCTGGTATGCTGACAGCACTTGCCTTTTGCGAGCAGTGGCAAAGTAGCGTAAAGATCGTCATTTTTAACGCAAAGTCTTGGCATTACGGCGCTTTTAAGGTCGGCAAAGAGATGGCGATATATGGGCTTTGCTCCTACGCCTTTGGCTCGTGGCAGATCGTTAATCCTAAAATTACCACAAAAATAGGCCAGATCGTGCCTAAATTTAAGACCGAGCTAAAAGACGAAGAGCTAAAAAAACTCATCTTAAAATATCTAAATTTACAAAATTTAATGTCCGAGGGCTTAAATGAAAAAGAGGCTAAATTTCTAGCTGATCTGCAAAGGCTAGATGAGCAAAGCGTGCAAATTTTATACCGCCTAAAAAACGAGGGCGAGGGCTTAGAAATTTTAAAATTTGTAGAAATTTTTAACTACATAAAAAAGCTAAGTGCGAAAAAAACCTACTTTAAAAGTCCAAAAATCAAGCTTTTTGACATAAGCTCTTGGCTTAAGAGCCTGCCATTTACGCCGACAAATGATCAGATAAATGCCATAAATGACATCAGAGACGACCTTGCTGCCACGCAGGCAAAAAGGCGCGTCATAATGGGCGACGTGGGAAGCGGAAAGACGTTAGTTATCCTAGCAGCTGCTCTTAGCGTCTATCCGCAAAGTGCCATTTTGATGGCGCCAACAAGCATCTTAAGCGAGCAAATTTATAATGAAGCAAAGAGGCTGCTGCCGCCTTTTATGAACGTGATGCTGGTGCGAAGCGGGGAGAAAAAGATAGACTTTAGCGGGGCAAATTTGATCGTTGGCACGCATGCGCTGCTCTTTCACGAGCTGCCAAACTCGCCGCTTGTCATGGTCGATGAGCAGCACCGCTTTGGCTCAAACCAGCGCAAAAAGATAGAGGAGCTTGCCTCAAACGAGGACGAGCGAGCAAATTTCGTGCAGTTTTCAGCTACGCCAATACCTAGGACGCTAAGTTTAATTCAGTCTGAGATCGTAAATTTTAGCTTTTTAAAGCAGATGCCGTTTAAGAAAAATATAATGAGCCAAATTTTAGGCGCTAGCGAGTTTGGCTTTTTGCTAACTCACATCAAAAAGCAGCTTGCGGGCGGCTTTCAAGTAGCCATCATCTATCCGTTAGTCGAGAGCAGCGAGAGCTCAAGCTATCAAAGTCTAAGCGAGGCGCAGGGCTTTTGGCTAAAGAATTTCAAAAATGTCTTCGTCACGCACGGCAAGGATAAAGAGAAAGAAGAAATTTTAAGGCGTTTTAGAGAAGAGGGTGAAATTTTGCTCTCGACGACGGTTGTTGAGGTTGGTATTTCGCTGCCAAGGCTAAATACGATAGTGATCGTAGGCGCTGAGCGGCTAGGGCTTGCCACGCTTCATCAGCTGCGAGGCAGGGTGGGGCGAAATGGTGGCGATGGGTACTGCTTTTTATTTACCAAGCTAAAAGAGGCGCCAGCAAGGCTAAAAGAATTTTGTGCGACAAATGACGGCTTTAAGGTGGCCGAGCTTGATCTGAAAAACCGCCAAAGCGGCGATATACTAAACGGCTTTTTTCAGCACGGAGCGACCTTTAACTTCTATGACTACGAGGATGATATCACGCAGGCTGCAAAGGCGAGAGTGGCGGAAATTAAAAATAACGTTTAGTGGCTATTTTAGTCTAAAATTTTGATTTTCTTCTGCTAACTCTTTTAACTCATTTAAATTTTTCTCACTTTGCTTTAAAAGTTCATCAAATTTAAAACCAAGCATGATCAGACGATAAAGCTCTGGCTTATTTTTTCTCCAATTATAAAGAGTTTTTGTATCAATTTTTAAAATTCCTGCAATATCTCTTTTTGATAGATTATTTCCCATTTTTTGCCTTTTTATGGGAATTCTTTTTAAAATGCACTTACTTATCAACTAAGTAATTATTTCTTATATATATTATTATTTAAGAAATAATTACCTAAATTTAAATTTTATTAAGGTTTATTTATATAGTATTTTTGAATTATCTTTAAAGGAGTAGAAATGGCTTACAAATTTGATTCAGATTTGGAGTTTTTAAGGCAGCTTGATAGCAACGAACTAAATGATCTCGTTGATATTATAAAAGGCAAAGAAGGTGATGAAAGGATTACGCAAGATCTTACAAGCAATGACTTGTTTAAAAGATTTTATCCAGACCACAAAGAATATATAGAGCTTATTATGGGCGAACTTCAATGTTTTGGTGGTAATAGCTTTGTGAATGTATTTAGAAGCGGTGGCGTACAATACAAAGAAATTTTATGCGATGTTTGCGATAAGCTTAAAGTTAATTACTCTAAGGCTCAAAACACACAAATGATAGAACAAAATATGTTTATGAAAATTCTATCTGATAGCTTGGAGAAAATGAATGAAGAGGAGCTGAAACAAGTAGCAAATGAATTTGGCTTAAATACTACCGATTTTAAACCGCAGGCGATAACGGCTGCTATGCAGGCAAGCATTTTGGTGAGTGGTTTTGCTATGTATAAAATTGCTCTCATTATTGCAAATACTATTGCTAAAATGTTATTAGGCAGAGGTCTTAGTCTTGCAGTAAATGCGTCCCTTGTAAGAACAATAGGAGCTTTTGCTGGTCCAATAGGTTGGGTTATAACAGGTCTTTGGACGTTAGTTGACGTAGCAGGTCCTGCTTATAGGGTTACTATACCAGCAGTAATTCAAGTGGCTTTCTTGAGACAATACTTGATAAATAAACAAAATAATTCAGAAAACAACTAATCCAAAAGCTCTCAAAAGAATTTATCTTTTGAGAGCTTAAATTTATAGTGGATAAGTGAGGCAGCAGTTTCTTTTTACTTCGTCAATGTAGCTCACGTTTAAATTTAGTCCGTAAAGCTTGCTTAAATTTTCGCTTCTAATGATCTCATCAACCGTGCCAAATCCAACCTCGCCATCACCTTTTACAAGAGCGACATATCCGCCAAGAAGCACGGCAAAGTCAGGGTTGTGAGTGGTTAGCACGACTGAGTAGCCAAGCTCTTTTAGCCACTTGACGGTGCGTAAAAATTTATACTGGTTGCCAAAGTCAAGCGCGCTCGTTGGCTCGTCAAATATGATCATCTTTGGCTGCGCCGCCATCGCACGAGCGATCATACACATCTGCTTTTGACCGCCACTCATCTGCGTGATGAAACGATCTTCAAGATACTCGATCTCAAGCTTTTTGGTGTAAATTCTAGCGATCTCTTCGTCTTCTTGGCTAGGTCTTGCAAAGATACCAAGGTGCGCCGCGCGTCCCATCGTGATAAACTCAAGCCCTGTGTAGTCATACTCAGTAACCTCGCTTTGAGCCACGTACGCCATGATCTTAGCGCGCTCTTTGTTGCTTAGGCTATCTACGTTTTTGCCATCAAGAAAGATCTCTCCTGAAACTGGCTTTAGCGAGCCGCTTATTAGCCCAAGAGTTGTTGATTTGCCAGCTCCATTTCGACCAAGTATGGTTAAAATTTCCCCAGCGCCTATCTTTAAATTTACATTTTCTAGTTTGCCAGCCCCATTTGGGTAGCTAAAGTTTAAATTTCTAACTTCAAGCATCATGCAACCTTTTTATTTCGCCATAAAACCCAGACGAAAAATACCGTGCCGATAAAGCCAGTAAGTACGCCAAGAGGCACTTCGCTCACGCTTATGCTGCGCGCTAGAGTATCGACAAATAGCAAAAATATCGCACCCATAAATATGCTTGCAGGCATGCTTTTTATGTTATTTGCGCCAACTAACATACGCGCTAAGTGAGGCATGAGAAGTCCCACCCAAGCGACTATGCCGCTTATGCAGACGCTGCATGCTGTAAGAAGCGTAGCGCAGATGATGATGACAGCGCGCTCAAAAGCCACATTTACGCCTAGTCTTGCCGCACTTTCGTCGCCAAGAGAGAGCAAATTTATACGCCAGCTCATGGCGATTAGTAAAATGGCGCAGATGATCATCACAGGAGCTATGTATTTTAAGTTGTCACTATCGAGCTTTGCAAGGCTACCAAGCTGCCAATAAACAATGTCAGGCAGCTTTGTCTCAGGGTCGGCGACATACTTTAAAAAGCCGATCACTGAGCCCATGAGGCCGCTCACGATGATACCAGAAAGAACTAGCATAAGCGTGCTCGTGCGACCCATCATCTTTGGTATGGCTAGCGTGATAGCAACGGCTGCTAGGCCAAAGCCAAAGGCAAAAGCCTGCACCCAAAATAGCGATAGATCAAAGATAATGGCAGTTGCAGCTCCCACGCAAGCACCAGCCGAGACGCCAAGAAGATCAGGGCTAACTAGCTGGTTTTTAAAGACGCCTTGATAGGCTGCACCACTCACGCTAAGAGCAGCTCCAACAAGGATAGCTGCGATGATACGTGGGATACGTAAATTTTCTATCACGTTTGTGATGTTGCTAGCTGCGCCATCTCCAAAACCAAAGCTGTGAGCTAGCACGCTAAAGACGTCGTTAAATGGTATGTAAAATCTACCAACGCCCAGTGCGACAAAGGCGCAAAGAAGCGTTAGTAGAGCTAAAAAGATAACAACTATTGAAAAATTTGCGTTTTTCATATCTTATTTACTGCTACCGTCTGGATTTAGGCCTTTTAAGATATAGCCATACTCTGTGTCGGTAAGATCGTGATTTAAGAACTCTTTATAAAATTCTTTTGTTTTTGCTTTTATATCGACATCTTTAAATAGATCTGGTTGGATAGTCTTTGCTGCCCATAAAATTTGAAGCACGTTTTCAGCACCATATCTATCCCAGCTAAATACACCTTTTGGGTTGCCATAAACTTTGCCGTTTTTAACAGCGTTTGAGCCAGAGAATGCAGGGTGCTCTTTTATCTTTTTGATCTGTGCGTCTGTGTCATTGCCACCAACGATGATGATATCAGGGTTTGCATTGATGATCTCTTCAGCGCTAACTTCGATCATTGAACCCTCAGTTTGGATAGCATTTACACCGCCACCTAGCTTGATCCAAGTGTTTTGGATAGTGTTTGTACCATCAATTTTTAGCAAATTCGCTCCGCCAAGAAGGTGAAGTACTTTTGGACGTTTAGCGTCAGGGATGTTTTTTGTTCTTGCTGTTACAAACTCAGAGTTATCGTGGATTTTATTAGCAAGCTTTTCAGCTTTTTTTCTAGCGTCATCAGTGCCTATAACTTCAGCTGTTGCGTAGATGCTTTTCTCCATATCTGGATAGTCTCTAAAGATCAAATTTACCGCGCTAAAGCCGTTTTTGATAAGTTCATCTTGGTAGTTTTTGCTTGATACCACGATAACATCAGGGGCAAGCTTAACAAGCTCTTCGATCTGAAGGTCTTTGCCGTTTAGTGCAGCTGGCAAATTTTTAAGTTTTGGATAGACATGCTCAAACCACTTGTTGGTTTTGATCAGATCAGTTGTGGCTACAACCTTATCCATACCGCCAAGTGCTAGGATGATCTCGTTGTTTGCATTCCATAATGCAGCGATCTTCTCAACCTTCTCAGGCACGCTTACTTTGACGCCTTTCATATCTGTGATGCTTCTAGCAGACTCAGCTGCGCTTAGGCTAAGAGCCGCAAAAAGTGAAGCAACAAGGCCTATTTTAGCCACTTTGTGCATGAAATTCATTTGCATATTTTTTCCTTTTTTCGTGTGAAATAGTTTGGTTGATATATTACTGTTATTTACATTAATGTTATGTAAAATTTGCATATACATTGTGAAAAATTTGCATATTTTGTAAATTTCTATAAAACTAATAGGATAAATATTCTCCTTTTATTGATATATGTCATTAGTCACTATTTTGAAATGAGATAAACTTTCTCCTAAATTTTAAAAAAGGAGAATCAATGCGTGAATACAAAAGATACTGGCTCGCACTTGTTGCTGTGCTGGTAGTTTGCTTTAGTATTTTAGGCTACTACGGCGTTGAGGTTTATAGAAATTCGCCTCCAGTTGTAAATTTTACTGATGAAAATGGCAAGGTCGTAATCGACAAAGAGAGTATCTACAAAGGTCAAGAGGCTTGGCAAAGCATAGGCGGTATGCAGGTTGGCTCTGTTTGGGGGCACGGGGCATATCAAGCGCCTGATTGGAGTGCCGACTGGCTTCATAAAGAGCTAGTTGCATTTTTGCAGATAAAGGCAGACGAAATTTATCACTCAAAATACGCTGATCTAAACGATGAGCAAAAGGCAAATTTAAAGGTTTTGCTTAAAAAAGAGTATAGAGAAAATAGCGTAAAGGACGATAAATTTGTGCTAAGCGCCGATAGACTAAAAGCTATAAGTCAAGTAGCTAGCGAGTATGCTGCGCTTTTTGGAGATGATCCTAAGTTTAAATCTTTAAGAGAAGCGTATGCAATGAAAGAAAACACGCTCCCAGGTGCAAGCGACAGAGCTGATCTAAACAACTTCTTCTTCTGGTCAGCCTGGGCGACAGCGACAAACAGGCCTGGTAGCGAGGCAACTTACACAAACAACTGGCCGCACGAACCGCTAATCGATAATGTGCCAACAAGTGAGAATATCTTTTGGTCGATCGCAAGCGTCGTGATACTTCTAACTGGCGTTGGACTTCTTGTTTGGTTTAGCTCATTTTACGGCAAAAAAGATGATGAAAAGCTTGAGCCAATTAGCGAAGATCCGCTTAAAAAGCTAAATTTAACGCCGTCACAAAAGGCACTTAAAAAGTATCTCTTTGTCACATTAGCTCTTTTTGCGTTTCAAATTTTAATAGGCGGCTTTACAGCTCACTACACAGTCGAAGGGCAAGAATTTTATGGCATAAATTTATCAGCCTACATCCCTTATTCGCTTGCTAGAACGTGGCATATACAAGCTAGTATCTTTTGGATAGCGACTGGATTTTTAGCGGCTGGACTATTTTTAGCTCCGATCATAAATGGCGGCAAGGATCCAAAATTTCAAAAGCTTGGTGTTGATCTGCTCTTTTACGCTCTACTTATCCTTGTAGTTGGCAGTTTTGTGGGCGAATATTTAGCTATCGCAAACATCATGCCTATAAATTTAAGCTTCTGGCTTGGACATCAAGGATATGAATACATCGATCTTGGACGTGTTTGGCAGATTATTTTATTTGTCGGTCTTGTCATCTGGATGCTTCTGCTTCTTCGTGGATTTGCAGGCGGGTTTAAAAACAAAGGCGATAAAAATTTACTAGCTATCTTTGCTATGTCAGCGGTTGCGGTTGGCTTATTTTACGGAGCAGGGCTATTTTATGGACAAAGAAGCCCATTGCCAGTGATGGAGTATTGGCGCTGGTGGGTCGTGCATCTTTGGGTTGAGGGCTTTTTTGAAGTATTTGCGACAGCTTCGCTCGCCTTTGTCTTTGTCTCACTGGGTCTTGTCTCAAAAAGATTTGCGACATTTCAAACGCTTGCAAGTGCGTCACTTTTTATGATAGGCGGCATTCCAGGCACATTTCACCACCTCTACTTTGCAGGCACCACAACTCCTATAATGGCAGTTGGCGCTAGTTTTTCAGCGCTTGAGGTCGTGCCTTTAGTTTTACTTGGCGCTGAGGCGTATGAGCACTACAAACTTCAGTTTGCTCAAAGCTGGGCTAAAACGCTTAAATGGCCACTTTATTGCTTCATCGCAGTTGCCTTTTGGAATATGCTAGGCGCTGGCGTCTTTGGATTTTTGATAAATCCTCCGATCTCGCTATTTTACATCCAAGGACTAAATACAACGCCAGTTCACGGGCACGCAGCGCTATTTGGCGTTTATGGATTCTTGGCACTTGGCTTTGTCTGGCTTGTGGCTACTTATCTATATAAAGGGCAAGAATTTGATGAAAATTTGATGAAAGTTGGCTTTTGGGGACTAAATGCAGGACTTATGCTAATGATCGTGCTTTCACTACTTCCAATAGGCATCTATCAAGCATTTGCAAGCTTGGAGCAGGGCATGTGGTATGCAAGAAGTGCTGAGCTTTTACAACAGTCACACTTGCAAAATTTAAGATGGTTAAGGATGCTTGGCGATACGATTTTGATAATCGGTGGCATCTGCTTCTTTGCTCAGCTTTTAAAATTTATGCTTAATAAAAAGGCTTAAATTTATGGGGACGCTTTGCCCCTTTATTTAAGCTATATTTTCATAAAATAGTGCAAATTTAAAGGATAGAAATGATGACATTTTTAAAAAGAATTTGCGTTACATTTGTCGTGCTTTTGCACCTGTTTTTGGCGTTTTTAGTTGATTTTTCATTTCCGCACTACGCAAGCGTGCAGATAACTGGCGGCGACGTAAAACGCATGGATAAAGATGGCATAATAGACGCCAAAAACCCAGCCGATGGGCCTGTAAGAGATGTCTATTTTATCTACACAAAAGATGCAAAAAATGCTGAAAAAGTTATGGCTTATAGAAACGAAGATACGGCGTGGGGGTTTCCATTTTATTTTAAATTTAACTCAGCCGACATCCAAGCCAAGGCTCAAGGCTTTACAAATAGCGATAAAAACGTCACTATCAAATACTATGGATATAGAATTTCTATGCTAAACGAGTTTAGAAACGCCATCTCTATAAAAGATAGCGGCACAAACACCAGCTGGCCTATCGCTAGCTACATACTTTACTTTATCTTATTTATCTCGCTTGTTATCTGGATAAGAAAGATAAACAAGGCTTTTGCGCCAAAAGTTGAAAATTTAGAGACAAAAAAAGAGGCTGTATAAATCAGGGGCTTTATCAGCCCTTTTTATTTATTAGATCAATGAGCCTAACGTCCTCGCTTCTTACGATTAGGCTCTTTGGCAAGTTAAATTTAGCTATCACTTCGCACTCTTTCTCTCTCATCTGCCCGTCGTCTTTTTCGTGATCGAAGCCTAAGATATGCAGCAAGCCATGTGTGAAAAGTAGCGCAGTTTCGGCATCTTCGCTGTGATTTAGTTCGGCTGCTTTTTCTTTTACCATATCTTTGTTTATGACTACCGAGCCAAGTGGGGCATGGACGATGAACTCAAGGGGAAAGCTTAAGACGTCAGTGGTTTTATCTATGCCACGCTCGGATCTGTTTAGCTCTCTCATCTCATCTTTGTTGATAAAAACTAACTCAACTTCACCGGGCGTTAGATGTGAGCAAATTTGATCTAAAATTTCAGGATAACTTTCTTCGCAAAGTATCATTTTTGGCTTGTCCTTAGTAAATTTTTGTATAATTTTAGCAAATTTAAAGGGCAAAATATGAAAAAAGCAGTTTGTATAATGAGCGGCGGTATGGATAGCACGCTTTGCGCTGTGATGGCAAAGAGGGCTGGATATGATGTGGTCGCACTTCATTTTGACTATAATCAAAGAACAATGAAGCGAGAAAAGCGCGCGTTTGACGAGATTTGTGAGCGACTTGGCGTGGTCAAAAAGATAAATTTAGACGTTAGCTTCATCGCTCAAATAGGCGGAAATTCGCTAACTGATACTAGTATGCAGATAAGAAAAGATGGCGTTAGCAAGGACGTGCCAAACACCTACGTGCCGTTTAGAAATGGCGTATTTATCTCAATCGCCGCAGCACTTGCTGAAAAAGAAGGAGCGCAGGCGATCTACATAGGCGTGGTCGAGGAGGATAGCTCTGGGTATCCTGACTGCAAAGAGAGCTTTATAAAAAGCATAAATGAGGCGATAAATTTAGGCACATCGGCTGAGTTTTCTTGCGAGATCGTCACACCGCTTGTAAATTTAAGCAAGGCTGATATCGTCTCAAAGTCGCTTGAGCTTGGCTCACCAATAGAGCTTACATGGAGCTGCTACGAGAGCGAGGACGAGGCTTGCGGGCTTTGTGATAGTTGCAGGCTAAGGCTAAATGGCTTTAAAAAAGCAAACGCCGTTGATAAAATCCCTTATAAAAAGTGAAATTTGCCTTGAAATTTAAAAGCTAGCCACTATAAATTTAGTAGCTAGCCTAAAATTTATTCTAAATTTAGCTCGCTTATCTGCTTAGCAAGCTTCTCTTTGTACTCAGCTAGAGAGCTTTTGATGATATTTGCATAGTCATTTTGATTTACCAACATGTACTCCTCTTTGCGTTTTACAACCGTGCTTAGCTCCTTATTATTTACGCTTAAAGTGGTGCTTATATCGGCATTTAGACCAACTTTTACCGCTCCAAGCGTTAAGTAAGTCCAAAGTTTTTCTATCTTTGCATTTACGCTTATCGTATCCTTATCTACTTCGTTTTCATTTTTTATGACTTGGTAGCCATTACTTCTAAAGGCGTCCTCTATGCGCTCTCTTACTACGCTAGTTGTCCTTTGCTTATTTTCTAAAATGACGTTCCATAGCCCTTTGCCATAGCTGTTTCTAGTTCTGCCGATGTATTTTTGTTTCTCTTTTGCGCTAACTTCATTTACATTGTGCTTATATAAAGATGGGGTGCTTGCTTGTTTTGGGTCGTTTTCAAAGGCTCTCACATCCTTGACACTTTCGATGTAAATTTTTGTCTTTTTGCTAATGCTTGAAGGTGCTTGCTCGTCTGGCAAACTCACAAATATCCCCTTTGGAGCGCAGCCACAAAGCATAAAAGCGGCAAATATCGCCAGTAATAAATTTTTCATTTTCATCCTTTTAAATAAATTTCAAATGTAAATCGTTTTTTTGTAAATTTTTTTAACTCTTTGTGACAAATTTCAAATTTATATTTTGATATCCATAATCATAAAATCTTAAATTTAATAACTAAAATTTAAATTTAACTTTTCTTGACTGCTATCAACCAAAATGGCTAGCCACCTAGGATAAAATCCGCTTAAATTTTTAAATTCACAAGGAGAAAAGATGAAAGATATGAAGATGTTTTGCCATCAGTGCGAGATGAGCGCTGAGGATGGATGCGGTGCAAAGGGCCAGCCTATGGGCACCTGTGGCAAGAGCGACACGCTAGCGCTTTTGCAAGATACGATGGTTTTTGGCTTAAAAGGCCTTAGTGCATACCGCCACCACGCGCACGAGCTTGGCGCTGATACTAGCAATGTCGATCGCGTTATGGCTGATACGCTTTATTTTACGCTTACAAACTCAAATTTCAACTTCGATGAGCACATCAAACAGCTTCTTGAAGTAGGCGGTGCTGGCGTTGAGGTGATGAACCTATTAAGCGAGGCTCACACAGCTAAATTTGGCATCCCAACACCAGTTAGAGTGAGCCAAAACAAGGTCGAGGGCAAGGCGATTTTAGTAAGTGGTCACAACTTACACGCTCTAAAAGCGCTACTTGAGGCGACAAAAGATAAAGGCATCAACATCTACACTCACTCAGAGATGCTTCCAGCTCACGGATACCCAGAACTACGCAAGTATAGCCACCTAAAAGGCAACGTCGGCAAGGCGTGGTTTGACCAAACCAAGCTATTTAACGAATTTAAGGGCGCGATACTAATGACTACAAACTGCATCGTGCCACTACGCTCAAACTGCACATACGCTGATAGGCTATTTGGCTACTCGATCGCAGGCACAAACGGTGTAAAACACATCGAAAACGACGACTTCACACCACTTATCGAGTGCGCTTTAGCCTGTGGTGACGTTAGCGGCTTTGATAGCGACGAGAGCCTAGTAACTGGCGGTCACTACAAGACTATCCTAACTTTAGCCCCACAAATTTTAGACGCGATAAACACTGGCAAGATCCGCAGATTTTTCGTGATCGCTGGCTGTGACGCACCTGGCAAGGGACGCGAGTACTATAGAGAGCTAGCTGCTAGCCTTCCAAAAGACTGCGTGATACTTACTTCAAGCTGCGGTAAATTTAGATTTAACGATATCGACTTTGGCAACGTCCCAGGCACCGAGCTACCACGCTACATCGACCTTGGCCAGTGCAACGATAGCAACGGCGCGGTTAAGATCGCTCTTGCACTTAGTGAGGCAACAGGCATCGCAGTAAATGACCTACCAGTTTCTATCGTGCTAATGTGGATGGAGCAAAAAGCGGTCATCATCTTGCTAGCGCTATTTAGCCTTGGTATCAAAAACATCAACGTTGGACCTAGCTTGCCTAAATTTTTCAATGAAGAGATCATAAATTTCTTAGTGGATAAATTTAACGTTAGACCAATTAGCGGCGACGCGCAAGCTGATCTAAAATACTTCTTAGGTGAGTAAAAAATTGCCAGGGCTTAGGCTCTGGCTCTAAATTTAAAATAGCCCGCTTTGCTCTTTGCTTTGACTTAAGCTATCAAGTAGTTCTTCTTTTTTGCAAAGCACAAGGGCGTAGACGAAATTTTGTAGCTTCTTTATCTCGTCTAAATTTTCATAAAAAATGGCGTTTTCAACCTTTAGCGTGCTATCTTTTGGCAGGCAAAATTTAAGCTCGCTCTCGCTGAAATTTCGCCTTAGAAATATACTTTCAGTCAAAAATAGCTCCTCATCTTCTTCAGTTATCACCGCTCTAAAACTGCTACCAAAACCAACTGGCTTAAAGTCTTTGTCGATAAAGACTGGGTCAAAGTGCGATGAAATTCTGCTCTCTGTCACTTTAAAGCCGATATTGTTTTTCTTAAGATAGCCAAGAAGTCCGCAAAACATCCCAGCAAAAACTCTAGGGATGGATAAATTTTGATAGTATTTGTCGTCGTAAATGAGCGTTGTAAAAAAGATCGAGCTTGGATTTAGCACGCTTATATTTGTATCAGTCCAGGCCGTCTCGTAAAGAAGCGAGAGCCTTTGAAGTATCCTCGTATCGTCGCTAAAAAATGTGTCAAACAAATTTGCATGGAAAATTTTATAAAAAAGCTCGGTTAAATTTTCAGGTATGACGTGGGCGTTTTTTTCAAGGTGCGACTTCTCTAAAAGCGCTTTTATGAAGGGATTGACTGCGCAAAATTTGATATTTTTGTGGATCGCTTCAAAGCGCATGAGCTTGATGATAGCCGTTTGCAGGCTCGCTACCTTGATAAAGGCTATCTCATCGTCGCTTGGCGTGATATCTTCTTCGCTGATGATAGCATAGGCGCCTTGCTTTATCGCAGGTGCGATCTGATCGCTTTGCGTGGCGATGAGAGCATAGCCTCGTTTTATATTTTTAGCCTCAAACGCGAAGCTAGTCACGCTTGAGATGCTTGGATTGTTTAAAATTTGCCCATTTATTATGTGGGTTAAATTTTCTATCGTCATTTAGCCAACGATCGCGCCATTTTTGACCTTGCCTTGCGTGCCAAGAAGCGTTAGCGAGCCGTCTGATGCGCTTAGGATCATGCCTTGTGAGACATATTTTTTCATCATCGTTCGCTCTTTTAAATTTGCTAAAACGCAAACTTGCTTGCCCACAAGCGAGCTAGGCTCGTAGTATTTGGCGATGCCAGATAAAATTTGACGTGGCTGCTCCTCGCCAAGATCTATCTTAAATTTAAGCAGCTTCTCACTGCCCTCGACCCTCTCACACTCGAGCACTTCGCCTACTTTTATCACAATTTTGGCAAAGTCATCGATGCTAATAATATCCTCTTCTTTTTTCTCCTCTTTTGGCTCAGCTTTTGCCTCTACTTTTGCTTCTTCTTTTGGCTCTCTTGCCTCGCCCATTAGCTCTTTTTCTATCCTTGGGAAGAGTGGCTCAGTGGCTTTTGCAGTAAAATTTGAAATTTCATTTTTTAATACAAGGCTTTCGTAAGAAGCAGTATCTATGCTAAAGCCAAGCGTATCAGCTATCTTAGCGCAAGTTTTTGGCATAGCTGGGCTAAGCAGTATCGCCACTTTTGCAAGTAAATTTGCACAAAGTGCCACAAGTGCGTTTGCCTCGTCACTTTTGCCAGCTTTCACAAGTGACCATGGCTCGTACTTCGCCACGGCTGCGTTTGCAAGCGTTACGACCTTCCAAAGATCCTCTAAGTAGCGGTTTGTCGCTAAATTTTCTAAATTTTTAATCGCCTCATCAAGGTAGCCCTTCGCCTCATCAAGCTCGGCTTTATGAAATTTGATCACATCTTTTGAGTCGATCTTGTAGCCGCTATACTTTGCGCTCATGCCCACAATTCGGCTTAGCAAGTTGCCAAGTCCGTTGCCAAGCTCTGAGTTTATACGCTCGATTAAGGCTTTTTGGCTGTAGTCGCCATCTTGTCCAAATGGCACCTCTCTAAGCAAAAAGTATCTGAAATTTTCAAGTCCATAAGCATTTGCGACCTCTCTTGGGTTTATGACGTTGCCCTTGCTTTTGCTCATCTTTTCGCCATCTATCGTCCACCAGCCGTGCGCTGCGACGTGTTTTGGCAGTGGCAAGCCAAGGCTCATCAAAAATGCCGGCCAATAAACTGCGTGAAAACGCAAAATGTCTTTGCCGACAATGTGTGTCGTATGCGGCCAAAAGTCCATTCTAGCGTTATCTCTTGAATATCCTAGCGTTGTTAGGTAGTTTATGAGTGCGTCAAGCCAAACGTACATAACGTGCTTGTCGTCGTTTGCGCTCTTTGGTAGCTTTATGCCCCAGTCAAAGCTCGTTCTTGTGACTGAGAGGTCTTTTAGCCCGCCCTTTACAAAGCTTACGACCTCGTTTTTCTTGCCCTTTGGGATGACGCAAAGCTCGTCGTTTTCGTACCATTTTAAAAGTGCGTCTTCATATTTTGAAAGCTTAAAAAAGTAGCTCTCTTCTTTAACCAAAGATGTCACGCGGCCGCAGTCTGGACAGCGGTT
Source organism: Campylobacter concisus (assembly GCF_902460715.1). Taxonomy (GTDB): domain Bacteria; phylum Campylobacterota; class Campylobacteria; order Campylobacterales; family Campylobacteraceae; genus Campylobacter_A; species Campylobacter_A concisus_AK. Next base: position 986,777 of record NZ_CABPUX010000001.1, read on the forward strand.
GTCTTCAAGCAGATCTCTTTGGTTAAAAAATGTCTCGCAGCTAACGCAGTAAAAGCCCTCGTACTCGCCCTTGTAGATATCGCCGTTTGCTTGCATCTTTTCAAAGACATTTTGCACGGTTTGCTTGTGCTCTTCGTCGGTCGTCCTTATAAAATGGTCGTAGCTTATCTCAAATTCATCCCAAAGCGATCTAAATTTCGCACTGATCTCATCAGCGTACTCTTTTGGCGTTTTGCCTCTAGCGCGAGCTGCTTGCTCGATCTTTTGACCATGCTCGTCTGTGCCAGTCATGAAGTAGGTCTCTTTGCCTTGCAAGCGGTTAAATCTAGCTAGTGTATCAGCGATGATAGTCGTGTAGGCGTGGCCGATGTGTGGCACGTCATTTACGTAATAAATCGGAGTAGTTATATAAGCTTTTTCTTTCATATTTTTCCTTTAAATTTAAAAATCAAATCCGCCGTCACTGCCGGTGTTGCCTTTTGACATCGAGTTGTAGCAGCTATTTACATACTCTATCCTCGTCTCGCAGTCAAAAAATGCCTCGCAGTTAAAACAGCTTTTGCGTCCTTTTTGCTCTTGGCACTCTTGCATGATTTTAGCCTTTTGTTTTAGGGCTAGCTCAAATGCGTCAAGTGGCTCGTTTGCTTGTGCTTCTTGCATTATTTTTGCTCGTAAAATTTATGCAAAAGTGAAATTTCATCACGTGAGCCAAAGAAGCATGGCGTAGTTTGGTGGATTTTTTCTATTTTTATATCAAAAAGTGTTTGGTTTTTGCCGTTTGAGGTTGCACCTTTTGCGTTTTCATATATAAAGGCAAATGGCAACACCTCAAAGACAACCCTTAGCTTGCCATTTGGATGATCGCTCGTTGCTGGATAGCTAAAAAGACCGCCGCCTTTTAGTAAAATTTGATGCAAGTCGCTCACCATCGCACCTGAATATCTTAGTCTGTAGCCCTCGTTAAATAGCTCGTTTATGAAGTTTCTATGCGTTTGGCTCCAGCCTTTTTGCGTAGCTCCTGTGGCGTTTAGCTTGCCTTTTTCTTTTAGCTCAAGCTCTTTTACAAATTTAAACTCGCCATCTTTGCCAAGCCTATAAAATTTAGGCAAAGCGCCCTTTTTCTCGGCAATTACTAGCTCAAGTCTTGGGCCATAGATGCTGTAAGCTGCGGCTATTAAATTTTCTGGTTTTACCTCGTCTTCGTAGATACCAAAGATCGAGCCAACAGCGAAATTTACATCAACTAGGCTTGAGCCATCGAGCGGATCGTAAGCGATGACAAATTTAGCATTTTTATTTATCTCAAGCTCGTCCTCTTTCTCTTCGCTAATTAGTGCTTTTACGCATGAAAGCTGCTTAAATTTAGCTGTGATGATCTCGTCGCTTTTAACATCAAGCTTTAGCTGGGTGTCGCCAGTTGCGTTTTCGTGAGTTGTGTAGCCAAGATCGGCGTATTTTATGACCTCGCTTATCTCTTTTGCGATATCTTTAATGGTGTTAAAAATTTGGTTTAGTTCTTGCATTATACAGCCTTTGCATTTTTGATTATCCACGCACAAATGGCGTCTATATCGTCTAAATTTAGATTTGTGATCTCGTAAGGGATCTGCTCTTTATAAGTGGCGATCGCGTCTGAAAAGCTAAGATAAGCTTCATCGATCTCGCCCCTAAAGACGCTTAGTCTTGGCAGTGGCAGCGTCTTTAGCCCCTCGACTAAGAGCATGTCAAACTCGCCTATCATCCTTATGACCTCGTCTATGCCTTGCGAGCTTTGCGAAAAATAAGTCGTTCTAGTCGGACTCATCACGACTACGTCAGCTCCTGCCTGAGAAAATTTAAAGCTATCCTTGCCTTCAACGTCAAATTTGGCCTTGTCGCCTGGGTCGTGCTTGACCACAACGACCTTTAGCCCATCATCTATAAATTTTTTTGCGACTTTTAAGATAAGTGTCGTTTTTCCGCTATTTGAAGGGCCAGAAAAAGCAATGGCAAGTCTTTTCATAAGAGCCTTTTTCGTTAAAATTTCTTGCGATTATAGCTCATATTGGCTTTAAAATTTATGAGTGAAATTTAAAAAATAAAATGCTAAAATGCGAGAAAATTTAATATTTTAAGAGTTTTTTATGAGAAAATTTACACTATTTTTTGCATTTATTTTGATGATATTTGGCTGCGCCGATCAAAAAGTGATCGTGCATGAGCCACTAAAAAATGAGCTTTTAGCCTACACAAGTAAGAGCGAGATCATCGATGGCACCGATAGAACGCTTATAATCGCAACCTATTTAAATCCAATATACAACTCAAATTTAGACGAGAGCAAAGAGCACTTTTTGGTAGCCATAAACCCAAAAGAGCATGCGCAAAATTTGAGCAACATAAAGGTAAATGGCGACTCAAATGCCACAAATGTAAGACTGCTTGATGAAAGTGACGAGATGCTTAAATTTGCTGGATTTTCTATGCCTTGGGCGGTCTATTATGAAGTGACCGCACCAAGTAAGCAAAGTGACGATCTTGCGCTTAGTTTCGAAATTTATCAGTCAAAGCCGGTTTTGTTAAATTTTCGAAAAGTTGCGAAATCTTTATACTGGAACCATTAAGCGCCATATAGATCACGTAGTTTGCAAGCACCTTCTTGCCGTAGTTTCTAGTCTCAGCCACTGGGACTAGTTCGATCGATAAAAACGGCTCAAATTTCCCCTCTTTAAACATATCTTCTCTTGTTATGACTTTTTTGGTAAAGCCGATACCGCCGTTATACGCGTAGGCTGTAAAGAGCGGATGATAAAGAAATTTATCAAGATAGTTTAGGTGGTGATTTGCAAATTTAAAGGCGACATCAGTTTTAAAAAGATCGTCTTGGTCAAAATTTGGAATTTTTAGCTCTTTTTTGCCGATCGCATTTGCAAGAAATGGCATAAACTGCATCATGCCAAGGGCGTATGAGGTAGAAACGACGCTTGGGATAAAGAGGCTCTCTTGCCTTGCTAGTGCGTAGATCATCGACTTTCGCTCAGTGCTGATGCCCTCAAGCTCTGGTGAGTTTGGCATCAAAAAGTACTGCTTCTCCCAGCCATGCGCCTTTTGCATGAAGTAAGCGTATGCACCGATGCTCTCGTTTGTGTAAAATTTCATCGCAAATTCGCTTGCTTGCGTGGCGTTCATATCCTTTGCAAGAGCTGCGGTTTTGTTCCATAAAAATGGATCGCTTACATCAAAATTTTCGATATTTTGCTTGCTAGGTCTTGGCACGATCACTTCAAGCGGCTCGCCACCGACCAAATCTCTTGCGTAAAGAGAGTAGATATTTGCATCTTTGCTAGCACTTAGCTCTTTTAAAAAGCTCTCATCGCCGCTTAGTTCATACTGCCAAAAGGTCGCATTGTCTCTTTGCCAAGCCCTATCAAAGGTGTTTTTAGCTCTTGTGAAAAAACTAAATGCAACATTATTTTGACCAAGTAAGATGGCGTTTAGCCCAAGTGTAAAAGCGTCGCTCTTCTCAGTGACAGCTGGATCTATGCTAAGTAAATTTCTTCTAAAGCCTTCATATTTTTTATTAAAGACTACATCGTTTAATAAATTTGTAAAACCCTTTTGCAAGTAGAGCTTGTTCATAAAATTTGCTTCAAAATTTACGCTAAAAAGAGCATTTTTGCTTTGCGGACTTGAAGTGTTAAAAAGCTCTAAAAAGCTCTTTGCATCATTTGCATTTGCAAAGCTAAGAGCTGGATTTGGCTCATTTAAAGTGCGTAAAATTCTAGCTTTTTCTGGGTTTGTGCTTGCAAGATTTGCCGCTAAAATTTCACGAGTTTTGCTATCAAGTTTTAGAGAAAAGCTCATCGTTGTTAGTAAATTTTGGCAAGCCAAGCTAGCACTTGTGATATTGCTTGCGCTTATGCCAGGGCACTTGCTAGGGGCTGCTTTGGGAGGTAAAATTTTATTGATTGATTTTTGAACTAAGCCACTTTTTCTAAAAACGTCGCGTGAAAGCTCTGCTATCTGCTCCTTTGTGTAGCTACCCTCGTTTATAAGGCGGTTTATGTAGTAGTCTTTTGCAAGGCTTTTTGGCTCGTTTTTTAGCTCCTCGTAAGTGTAAATTTTAGCTAAAAGAGCAACGCAGGCTAAAGAGAGGATACTAAAGTGACGCAGCAAAAACAAATAAAAGCCTTATTAAAAATTGATCTATGAGTTGAAGTGCTAAAAGCACGATGAGTGGGGCAAAGTCTATGCCGTTAAATTCTGTTTTGATGTAGCGTCTGATGAAGCTATAAACAGGATCAGTCAGCCTATAAAGTAGCTGCACGACTGGCGAGCTAGGATCAGGCTTGACCCAGCTAATGAGAGCCGCTGCGATGACGATCCACGTATAGACCGTGATGATGAGGTGCAAAATGTTTGCGACCGCTGAAAATAGGGTGGAAAGTATCATTTTTGCTCCTAGATTAAAATTTTTACTAGATCATCTTTGATGAGTGGATAGAGCTCGCTAAGCTCAGGGCCGTGAAGGTCGTTTGTAAGAAGCGCACGTAGCGGCATGAAAAAGTTTTTGCCTTTTAAATTTGTAGCGCTCATAAGCTCTTTTTTAAACTCATCAAATGTTTCGCACGGTTTTAAATTACAAGCTGCTTTTTTAATGATCTCAAATTCGTTTTTGTACTCATCTGGAGCTATTTTTGGTGAGTATATAGCCTCTACTTTTGCCTTTATCTCAGGCACTAGAGAGCTTTCTTGAGTGTAAAATTTAACTAGCTCAACCTTGCTCTCATCCACGCCAAATATCTCTTTTATGCGCTCTTTTGAAGCAAGCTTGATGTGTTCTCTATTTATCTGCTCAAGTTTTTTCACGTCAAATCTAGCAGGTGAGCGTGAAATTTTGGTTATATCAAACCACTTCACTGCATCTTCGATCGTAAAAATTTCAGTTGGAGTTTTGTTGCCAAGAAGTATCAGATAGTTTGCGATCGCCTCAGGTAAAAATCCCTGCTCAAAGAGCCATTTTACGCTTGATTCGTTCTCGCGTTTGCTCATTTTTTTACCCTCTATATTTAAAAGGATAGGCAAATGTGCGTAGTTCATCTTGCCAGTGTAGCCAAGGCCCTCGCGTATGAGGTCTTGCTTTGGTGTGTTGCTCACGTGATCCTCGCCGCGTATGACAAAGGTCACGCCCTCAAGCATATCATCAACCGCGCAGGCGAAGTTATAAGTTGGAGTTTTGTCTGCTCTCATGATGACAAAGCTATCAACAGCGTCTGGCTCGAAGCTAAGCTCGCCCTTGATCGCATCTGTAAAGCTCATCGTGCGTGTTGGTTTTTTCATGCGGATGACAAATGGCTTCTCGCAGTTTAAAACTTCAGCGTCGCTTAGCCTCTCGCATGTGCCGTCATATCTATATGCCACGCCTTGCTCTTTTGCTTTTTGTTTTTTTGCCTCAAGCTCTTCTTCAGTGCAAAAGCAAGCAAAGGCCTTTTTATCGATGAGAAGCTTTGATGCAAGCTGTCTGTGGAATTTTAAATTTTCACTTTGGATGTAAATTTGCTCTGGTTTTATGCCAAATTTGCTCAAAATTTCTAAGATATCTTTCTCTTTTCCCTCGATATTTCGCTCTTTGTCGGTATCTTCTATGCGTAAAATAAAGCCACTTTTATCTTGCAAAGAACAAATATAGTTGAAAATAGCAGCACGTAAATTTCCTATGTGCATATCTCCTGTTGGAGAGGGTGCAAAACGATACATAAGCTCATTCCTTACGTTAAATTTGAAGTTTGGATTATAACACTCGCTTGATAAATTTAAAGTTATGTAATTTTAAATTTTTAGGCTAAGCAAAGCATATTTTTTATAAAATCCGCACGAAAATTTAACTATTTATAGGAGAAAGAATGAGTTTGATCAGCGAATTTAAAGAATTTGCGATGCGCGGAAATGTCATAGATATGGCAGTTGGTGTTGTTATCGGTGGGGCATTTGGAAAGATCGTTTCATCGCTAGTTGGTGATATTATCATGCCAGTGGTTGGTGTTATAACAGGCGGTGTAAATTTCACTGATCTTAAGCTAACATTAAAAGAAGCAGCAGAAGGTGCGCCAGCTGTTACGATAAACTATGGCTCATTTATACAAACAATGGTTGATTTTTTAATCATTGCGTTTTGTATTTTTTGCGTCATCAAAGCTTTAAATACACTTAAAAATAAACTACCAAAAGAAGAAGAGGCAGCTCCTGCAGAGCCTGAAACTCCTGCTGATATAGCACTTCTAACTGAGATCAGAGATCTTCTTAAAAAATAAATTCTTAAATCAAAGGGAGAAAGCTCCCTTTGAAATCCGTTAAATTTTGTCCTATTTTTTATGCTAAAATGCTTTTTTATCTTAAAAGCGAGTGAAATATGATAAAACAAATCCCATTTTTTCAAGGTCTTAGTGCCGATGACCTAGCCAAACTTGAAGCAATCAGTGTTGTTAAAAAATACAAAAAAGGCGAGTTTTTATTTATAGAGGGCGAGGAGCCAAAGTGGCTTACATTTTTGATAACTGGCTCGGTTAAACTTTATAAAACTACGGCAAATGGCAAGGAAATTTTTATCCATCAGCTTGCACCTATGAATTTTGTAGCTGAAGTTGTAAATTTTGAAAATATACCTTATCCAGCAAGCGCCATTTTTACTATCTCTGGTGAAGTTTTAAAGATAAATTATGAAAAATTTGAAACACAATTTTTGACAAAGCCAGAAATTTGCATGAAATTTCTAAAATCAATGGCTCAAAAGATAAGAATAACAACAAATTTACTCCACCAAGAACTAATACTTAGCTCCGAAGAGAAGGTGGCTAGGTTCATTTTAAATCATGAAGATCTATTTAATGAACTAAAACATACAAAAATTTCATCAATACTCAATATGACTCCAGAAACTTTTTCTAGAATTTTAAATAAATTTAAAACAAATGGTTTGGTCAAACTTGATGAGAAGAACCAAATTTTGGAAAAAGATGTAGGTGGGCTACAAGAAATTTATTCTTATTGAAAGTTAATATCAAATAAATATTTTCATTTACTTAAAGAAAAAATTTATATTTTTTTGGATAACATTCACCTAAAATTTTCGTAAAAATTTACGATATATTGATAAATTCAGGAGGAAATTTTGGCTGAAGTTAAGAAGAAATTTTTTGTTTGGTCATCTGTTGTTATCGGCATTGTGATCGGACTTATTGCGTCTATGGGTATTGCTGATGCACTTCATGCGACTGGTAGCGGCTACATCTGTACCATTTGTCACACGATGGATCCTATGAATGCTGCATATCATGAAGATGTACACGGCGGCAATAACAAGCTTGGCATAAAAGCTGAATGTTCAGCCTGTCACCTAAATCATACAAGTGCCTATACCTATGTACTTACAAAGCTTAAAGTATCTATAAATGACGGTTATAAGACATTTTTTACAGATACTGACAAGATCGACTGGCGTAAAAAACGCGAGCATGCATCTCACTTTGTCTATGATAGTGGATGTTTGACTTGCCACTCAAATTTAAAAAATGTTATTCAAGCTGGTAAATCATTCTTGCCACATAGAGATTATTTCGTTCTTGGAAATCCTAATAAGAAATCATGTGTTGACTGCCACGAGCATGTTGGTCACAAGAATTTAGGACTACAAATCGATAAATTTGAAGCAATTAAAAAACAAGAAAACAATAAAACCAAGTAAGGAGGAGAGATGTTTAAAAAGTCGCTAATGTTATTAGCCTGTCTAATGTCTTTTGGCTTTGCCGCAAACATGGATGCAAATAAATCTGACGCTTTAAACCTTAATGTTGTAAAAAACATTAAAGTTGCTCACAAAATGTCAGACTTATCAAAAAGCTGTGTTGAGTGCCACGCTAAAGAGACACCCGGCATAGTTGCCGATTGGAAAAATAGTCGCCACGCTCACGTTGGCGTAAGTTGTATGGATTGCCACTCTGTAAATGCAGATAATCCTATGGCTTCAGTTAAGGTGCATCCAAAAGATTCTAACAACCATGTTTCAATGCTAGTTAGCCCAAAAACTTGTGCTAAGTGTCACGAAAATGAGGTTGAAGAATCTGTTAAGAGTGGTCACGCAAGAGGTGCTATGCAAATGTATGCTAACCCTGCGATGGTAAAACTAATGTATCACTATGAAGGTATGGATCATCCAGAATACAAAATGGCTCCAGACGCTACTGGTTGTACACAGTGCCACGGAACCGTCATCAAACTAGACGCTGATCACAAACCTACAAAAGAGACTTGGCCAAACTACGGTATAGGTAATGTTTATCCAGATGGTGGCGTAGGTAACTGTAAATCATGTCACAGCGCGCACACATTTAGCGTAGCTGAAGCTAGAAAACCAGCTGCTTGTGCATCTTGCCACCTTGGACCTGATCACCCAGATATTGAGATCTTTAACAACTCAATGCACGGACATATCTATAATAGCGAAGCTCACAAATGGAATTTTGATGCTGCTCCTGATACATGGGATGTACCAGACTTTAGAGCTCCAACTTGTGCAGCTTGCCACATGAGTGGTGTTGGTGAAACAACAACAACTCACAACGTTTCAAGAAGACTAAAATGGAACCTATGGGGCATTAGCAGTAAGCTAAGAACAGCTGGTGATGAACAAGCTGCTGTTGTTTACGAAAAAACTGGCAAACTAACCATAGGAACGCCACTTGCAGGTCATCCAAATGGACCAGAAGCAGCAAGAGCTGAGATGAAGCTAGTTTGTAAAGTTTGCCATACATCAACTCATACAGATAACTTCTTCATTATGGGTGATAAGCAAGTAGAGCTTTATAACGTTTACAGTGCTGAAGCAACTAAGATGCTTGAAGAGTTGAAAGCTAAAAACCTACTACTAGAAGATGCTTGGTCAGATGAATTCCAAGATGTTTACTATCATATGTGGCACCACGAAGGTCGCCGTATGAGACAAGGTGCTCTAATGGGTGGTCCTGACTATTCACACTGGCATGGTGTATTCGAAGTTAAGAACGACATTAGAAAACTTCGCAAAATCTATAAAGAAAGAATTGAGTCTGGCAAAGTCCAGTAATTCTTTTTAAGGTGGGAGTTTTCCCACCTTTTTATTTTTAAATTCCAAAATTTTATCTTTTAGCTATTATCCTAAAGCAAATACCTTTTAACAATTATTTTTATAAATTTAAATTATAAAATCATACGGCTTAGCACTACAAATTGTTCTAAATAATTAATAAAATCTATAATGTAAATTTAAAAATATAAAATATAATCTTTGTTTTTAAGGAGATATTTTGGGACTTTTTCGGATCATTATCGGGGCATTTATCTTTAGTGTTCTTACAAATTTATACTCATACAAACGTTTTATCAAAAAGGTATCTTTTTTTGCCCCACACCTTAAAAAAATTCGCATATTTTTCTATATTATTAGTGTGTTTGAGTTTGTATTTGTTCTTCAACTAAGATTTTCCTTTTTAAATATAGAGCTCTATCTGATAGCAGGAACGCTCATTGGTTTTTCTCTATTTTTATTTGGCATTAGTTTGTTTTATGATGTTGTTAGATCCATTTGCTCAAAAGCTCATTTTAATCCCACAAGACGAAAATTTATTAAATTTTGCTTTGATGTGACATTTGTTGTTTTTATAGTTGCTTGCTTTTTGAAAGGAATTTTTAATGCACTTACTCCGCCAAAGATCAGACAGGTTAGTATAAAAATAAAAAATTTACAAAGTGATCTAAAAATAGCCATGATAACTGATGTCCATATAGGCGAGTTTTTACAAAAGGACTTCGTGGCTGAGCTTGTGAAAGAGATAAATTTAGCTAGACCAGATCTGGTGGTGATAGTTGGCGACTTGGTCGATATGAGAGCTGAACTTATAGGCGATTTTTTGGATCCATTAAAAAACCTTAAAAGCACCTATGGCACCTTTTATGTCCCTGGCAATCACGAATACTACCACGGAGTTGATGGGATACTAGAAAAAATTCGCGCTCTTGGCATTAGGATACTTGGCAATAAAAATGAAAAAATAGCTGGTATAAATTTAGCAGGGGTTTATGATCTAGCCGGCATAAGGTTTAAAAATTTAGAGCCAAATTTAGACGAAGCGCTAGCTGGACGCGACCCAAATTCGCCTACCATCCTACTCTCTCATCAGCCAAAATTTATAAAAACTATGCAAAAAGATGTCGATCTAGTGCTTTGCGGGCACACGCATGCTGGACAAATTTTCCCTTTTAGCATCCTAGTTTTGCTGGATCAAGGTTTTTTACATGGGCTTTATAAGATTAATGATAAAATGCAAGCTTATGTTAGTAGCGGTGCAGGATTTTGGGGGCCTCCGGTTAGGATATTTGCTCCTAGCGAGATCGCTATTTTAAATTTAAGCAAGGACTAAAATGAACAAGGACAATCTCTTTTCTCAAATTTTTGGCAAGGTAGCAAAAATAAACTTTTTCAAGCCGCTTCAAGAGCTTATCAACTCCTTTTATGTAAAGCTATTTAAGATCGATATGAGCGAGTTTAAGCCAGCAAGTGAGTATAAAAATTTAAACGAACTTTTCACCAGGGAGCTCTTAAAGCCAAGAGAATTTGACGAAGCAGATGAGATATTTATAAGTCCTGTTGATGGTACCTGCCTTAGTTTTGGCACCACGAAAGAGCTAGAAGCTTTTAGTATAAAAGGCATGAGCTACGGTGTGAAGGAGCTTTTAGGGCAGGGCGAGCTTGATGGCGAGTTTGACTTTGCCAACATATATCTTAGCCCAAAAGACTATCATCACTATCATGCACCTTGTGACATCGCAGTCAAAAAAGCGGTCTATATCCCTGGTAAGCTTTACAGTGTGGCGGTAAAATGGCTTGGCAAGGTCGATAGCCTTTATACCAAAAATGAGCGTGTGGCGCTACTTTGTGAGATGAAAAATGGCAAAAAACTTTGGCTAGTCTTCGTGGGTGCGCTAAACGTTGGTAAGATGAAATTTTGCTTTGATGATCGCATCCAAACAAATGCGATGGCAAATTTTACGCAAATTTATGAGTATGAAAATTTACACATCAAAAAGGGCGAGCGTCTTGGAAATTTCGAGCTTGGCTCAACTATCGTCATACTTAGCGAAAAAGATGCGATCGAGTATAATCTCTTTGAAAACAAAGAGCTAAAATTTGCTGAAGCTATCGGCAGGATCAGAGAAATATAAATTTACAGCCAATTTTAAAACTTGGTTTGAACTTGTTAAATAAACAAAAAGTGTTTGGTGTTTTTATAAAAATGCATCAATTTCAGAAAAACATTTTTTGATACTTGCATAATTTTTTAAGCGATATTTATAAGATGATGCAAAATGTTTTTAGCTCATAAATTTTCTATGACCGTCTAGGCAGCTGCAAATTTACTATTTTGCTTATATCTAACAGAAACTTTGTTGTGTAACTTTAATCTACATTTTTACTTTAAAATAAAAAAGGTATAAATTCAAGTGCTCATTTTTGTGTTTAAATATCTTATTGAAAGCATTTATTTAAAAGAGCTAATTTTATATTTTGATTTTAGGATTAAAGCTGGCGTAAGATATTATCTACCAGCCAGCTTTGTTTATTTAAGAGGTTCTTACTCCCACTCGATAGTTGCAGGTGGCTTGCTTGAGATGTCATAAACTACGCGGTTTATGCCATTTACTTCGTTTATGATGCGGCGGCTTACGTTTTCAAGCAGGTCATAAGGAAGTCTTGAAAAGCTTGCAGTCATGCCGTCGCTCGCATCGACCACGCGCACACAAACAGCGTTTTCATAGGTGCGATTATCGCCCATAACACCAACAGAATTTACGTTTAAAAGTACGCAAAATGCCTGCCAAGTTTTGTTATACCAGCCACTACTTTTTAGCTCATCGCGCAAGATCACGTCAGCTTTGCGAAGTAGCTCTAGGCTTGGTTTATTTACCTCGCCCATGATGCGGATAGCAAGGCCAGGTCCAGGGAAAGGATGGCGGAAGACTAGCTCGCGGCTTAGTCCAAGCTCAAGTCCTAGCTTTCTAACCTCGTCTTTAAAAATCTCTCTTAAAGGCTCTATCAGCTCAAATGTCATCCAATCAGGCAAACCTCCAACATTGTGGTGGCTCTTTATCGTCTTGCTTGAGCCAACGACTGAGCTTTCGATGATATCAGTATAAAGAGTGCCTTGAGCTAGAAATTTCACATCGCCATGCTTCTTAGCCTCTTTTTCAAAAATTTCTATAAATGTCTCGCCTATGATCTTGCGTTTTTTCTCAGGATCAACGACGCCAGCTAAGCGACCAAGAAAGATCTCGCTCGCATCTATGCTAACTAGCTCAACGCCAAGCTTTGTCCTAAACGTAGCTTCAACTTGTTCTTTTTCGTTTGTTCTAAGAAGTCCGTTATCGACAAAAACAAGGATCAAATTTTCAGGCACAGCAGCTGCTAAAAGTGCTGCGGTCACAGAACTATCCACACCACCACTAACTGCGCAAAGCACCTTGTGAGTGCCCACTGTTTTTCTGATCTCTTCTATCTTATTTTTAGCGAAGCTTCCCATGTTCCATGTGCTCTCGCAGCCGCAGATATATTTAGCAAAATTCTTTAAAATTTGCGTGCCATACTCGCTGTGTTGCACCTCTGCATGAAACTGGATCGCATAAAATTTACGTTTATCATCACCAAAAGCACAATAAGGCGAATTTTCGCTAATTGCAATCGCCTCAAAGCCCTTTGGCAGGTCTTTTACATAGTCGCTATGGCTCATCCATACGATTTGTTTTGAAGGTGTATCTTTAAAAAGATCGTGCTCTTTTACGACGCTAAGTTCAGCCTTGCCGTACTCTTTGTGATCAGCGGCTAAAACCTCAGCACCATGCGTGTGAGCAAGTAGCTGCATACCATAGCAAACGCCAAGTATAGGGATATTTAGCTCAAAGACGCCATTATCGCAAAAGTAGGCATCTTTAGCATAAACGCTAGCTGGACCACCACTTAAAATGATACCTTTTGGATCTTTCGCCTTTATATCGCTTAGTTTTGCGTTAAATGGCAAAATTTCAGTATAAACTCCTTCTTCTCTTAGCCTTCTAGCTATTAGCTGAGTATACTGCGAACCAAAGTCCAAAACTATAATCGTATTGTTCATTTATAACCTTTTAAAAGTAGATATGAAAAATTTCAAACTGCACATACCAAACAATGAGTGATACGATGTATCCTAAAACTACCATCCATGCATATTTCATATGCGCACCAAAGGTATAAATTCCTTTTAATTTACCCATTACTCCAACGCCAGCTGCTGAACCAAAGCTGATCATCGAACCGCCGATACCAGCTGTAAGTGTCACAAGTAGCCACTGACTCATAGCCTCGCCTGCATCAGCTCCCATGACTGGATTTGCTTTTAGAACAGCTGACATAACAGGGACGTTATCAACGACTGCTGAAAGGAAGCCAACACCGATATTTACAGGTGTTGAGCCAAATTTATCATAAAGTGACACAGCGTAATTTAAAAATCCAGCAAAGTGAAGAGCACCAACTGCAGCTAAAATTCCAAAGAAGAAAAATAGTGTGTTGTTTTCGATCTTTGACATATAGTGAAAGACGTTCATAGGCTCTTCGTCTTTGTGAGCTTTTTTGAAATAGTAAGTGTAAAGGCTAAGCAGTGAGAAGCCAAACATCATGCCCCACATCGCTGGTAAGTGAAACAACTGGTGCATCATAACTGCACAAAAGATGGTAAATGCACCTATAAAGATAACCGCTTTACCGCCCTTTTTCATAACCACTTTTGGCTCATTTGCCACGTCAAAATGAGGCGCAGTATTTGGCACGATGCGTGAAAGTAAAAACGCTGTCACAAACCAGCCGATAAATGAAGCTGGGAAAAGTGCAAAAAAGTCTAAAAATGGTGACTTGCCAGCTGCCCAAACCATAAGTGTAGTGATATCGCCAAATGGACTCCACGCTCCGCCTGCGTTTGCTGCTACAACGATGTTTATCGCACCTGCGACTAGGAAATTTGTATTATTTCTATCTATCGTTAAAAGAACTGTTGATAGGATAAGCGCTGTTGTTAGGTTATCAGCCACTGGGCTTATGAAAAATGCCAAAATACCAGTTAGCCAAAATAGCTTTCTATAGGTGTAGCCTTTTGAAACTAGGTTGTATTTAAGTGCGTTAAATACATCTCTTTCAACAAGTGCTTCGATAAATGTCATCGCTACCATTAAGAAAAAGACGATCTGAGCTATCTCTAAGATCAGGTGATTTACCTCGTGCTCTAGCGAATGCACATCCATGCCATTTATAAGCATATAAACGCCGATTAGCAAAAACATAAAAGTGCCGATAAAGATGGCAGGTTTTGCCTTGTCGATGTGAAAATTCTCTTCTGCTGCTATGAAAAAGTATCCAACAACAAAAATGATAAGCGATAAAATTCCCGCCCATGTAGTAGTTAAGTCAATAGCCGCAGCTTCTCCGTCAGCACCAAAGGCTATAGCAAAAAACAAGCCTAGAAGTCCAAATAACCTCATATACTCTCCTTGTAAGATAAAAATTTGCGTATTTTACTTAAATGAGCCTAAAATTTAGGTTAGTTAAATTTATTAAGCTTGCATTACATTTTTATCTTACGCCAAATTTAAGATCAAATTTTATTGATCTTGTCAGTTTTTTTCTCTTTCACAGGTGCATCGCCATAAAATGGATCGTCCTTGTAGCCGCAACCACTAATTGCAAAAAGAGCGAAAATTAAAATAAAAGATGATAAGATTGCCTTATGAAAGACGCCAAATTTATGATAGATGCTATCCACGAAAATCCTTTGTATAAAGAAAAATTAAGCATGGCAGACGAGTGCCAAGAGCTTCTTCGCCTCATGGGTAAAGCAAAGCGATTTTACATAGCTTTTTGCTATGTTAGAGAAGGCATTTTAACCTTCGTTCTCACTCATCCCTCAGGGCTTTTGGAGCTTAGACGTGATAGTAGTATAAATGATATAAAAGGGTTATTAAAAACCTTTTGCAAATTTAATAAAAATAGCATTTTTGCAAGCGTCATCGAGCCAAAACCTCTTAGCGAGATCAACTATATAAAAAATAAAAAAGAAGAAAATATAAGATTTATCGTGAGCAAATATCTAAAATTTTTCACACCACAACCTACGCAAAGATCAAATTTCATAATGCCAGCAAGCAAGGGCGAGTTTAAAAATTTAGCCACAAATGAGCAAATTTATAAGAAATTTGAAGAGCTAAGAGAAATTTTGCTAAAGAAAAATGAGCAGGCAAGATGCTAATAGACGAGATAAGAACGCTTCCAAACGAGCCTGGCGTATATCAGTATTTTGACGCTCAAAACAGACTTTTATATGTCGGCAAGGCCAAAATTTTAAAAAACAGGGTCAAAAGCTACTTTAAATTTACTCCAAGCCTAGCCCCAGCTGAAAAGCTAAGCCCAAGAATTTCAAAAATGATAAGCGAGGCTGTGCATCTTGAATACATCGTCACACCAAGCGAGGCAGACGCGCTCATACTTGAAAATTCATTTATCAAGCAGCTAAAACCAAAATACAATATCTTGCTTCGTGACGACAAGACCTACCCTTATATCTTTATAAATTTAAACGATGAATTTCCTAGATTTGAGATCACTAGAAAGGTGGTAAAAGGCTCAAATATACGCTATTTTGGGCCATATTTCAGTGGAGCTGGCGAACTACTTGAAGCACTTTATCTAAATTTCAACCTAGTTCAGAAAAAGTCCTGCATCAAAGGCAAAAAAGCCTGCCTTTTTTACCAGCTAAAACGCTGCTACGCCCCGTGCGAGGGTAAAATTTCAAAAGAGAGCTACGCTAAAATAGTCGCTGACGCCACAGCCGCTTTGCAAAATCCAAATTTACTAATCGCCCGTCTTGAAGAGCTCATGCTAAACTACGCCAAGGCCGAAGACTACGAGCAAGCAGCCGCGACTAGAGATAAGATGCAAACGCTTAAAAATATGCAAACAAAGGTCGAAGTTGATCTAGCCAAGCTTGAGGACTTTGAGGCCTACTCGGTCGCTTGCGTGCATGATATGATCTGCGCGGTGAGATTTAGCGTGCAAAGTGGCAAGATAACAGGCGTAAAAACCGATATCACGCAGGCTAAAAACGCTCAAAAAGACGAGATAAACGAGGCTTATAAGCAGGCCATTTTAAAAAGCTTTATCGCTGGTCAGCCAATAATCAGCACCAAAATTTACGTCCACGAAGACTTTGAAGATAGCGAGCTGGTGGAGGAAATTTTAAACGAGAGATTTGGGCGTAAATTTAGCATCACATGCCCAAAAATAGGCGACAAGCGTAAAATTTGCGAGATCGCTACAAAAAACGCTGAAGTTAGCATCGAAAAATACCTAAAAACGCACGATAATGAGCTACTAAACGAGATAAAAGAGTATTTTAATCTAGCTCACACGCCTTATGTGGTCGAAGCTTACGACAACTCGCACCTTTTTGGCGAGGCGAGTGTCGGGGCGATGGTGCGCTATGAGCATGGCGAGTGGGCGAAGCAAAACTACCGCCACATGCATCTTGGCTCCAAAAACGACTACGATCAGATGAGAGAGAGCCTAACAGCTAGAGCGCTTAGATTTGACAAGCTTAGTCCGCCTGATCTTTGGGTTATTGATGGTGGCGAGGCGCTTTTAAGCTTAGCCTGCGAAATTTTAGCAAGTAGTGGGGCAAACGTCGATGTGATCGCTATCTCAAAAGAAAAAATAGACGCCAAAGCTCACCGCGCAAAAGGCGAGGCGAAAGATAAAATTTATACAAAAAATGGCAGTTTTAGCCTAAGCACGAGCGATAAAAAGCTGCAGTTTTTCCAAAAGATGCGCGATGAGAGCCATAGATTTGTCATCAGTTTTCACAGAAAAACAAGGCAGAAAAACGATATGCAAAGATCAGTGTTAAGACAAGCTGGCGTTTCTGAGGGCAGTATCGCGAAATTAATCAGCTTTTACGGAAGTTTTGATAAAATCAGCGAAGCAAATTTAGACGAAGTGGCAAAAATAACAAACAAAAGCGTAGCAGCAAAGCTTTTAACGCTCAAAGAAGGAAATTTGAAGTGATAATATATGACAAAAACGGTCAAATTTTAGCGATGGGAGATATCTCTCTTGGTCTGCTTGAATTTAAAGATATAAGGGAGTTTTTAAGCGAGCATAAAGACATTGACGAGCTAGTTTTAGACTACAAAGAGTCTGGAGTTTTTATAGACTATCTAGCTAAAAGACCAAATTTAAGAGTAAATTTAAAGACCAAAAACGGCAAAATTTTAAATGCGACGCTTAAATTTTCAAAGATCAGCTCAGTAAAAAATGAAGAGTATTTTGAGCTTTTGATCCTTGATCAAACAGAAATTTACAGCCAAAACCAGCAAGCTGCGATAAAAGCAAAGACAAAGCTTCGCTTGCCAAATTTAAAGGTAGATGAAAAAGAGCTTTTGGATAAAGAAGAAGAGGTCTTAAACGAGAGCTGGTTTAGCGAAACGGCTAGCTTTTTAAATTTAAGCAAAAGCGAGTTTGCGACCTATCTTGGTATATTTTTAAGCAAAGCCAAAGATAAGATGATCTTTATCCAAAGTGCGGTGCAAGCGCGAGATACTAAATTTTTAGAAGAGAGCATAAAGATATTAAAAGAGCCAGCGCTAAATTTAAAGATCACTCCGCTTGTGGCAAATTTCGATGCACTACTTACCAGACCAAACAAGATTAAAAAGATCGCTCAGATAAACGAAAGACTAAGCGAAATAAGCACGCTTTGCAATAAATTTTCAAAAAGGCTTGGCAATGAGGGTTAGTAAATTTTTAGTTCTTTTGCCGATATTTTTGGCTGCTATCACTTGCTTTTATAGTGGCGCGCTCTACTTTGATAAATTTAGGATCTCTTATGCCATAAATAGTGAGGTAAAAAGAGAAAGTTTGATAAGAAAAACCTTAGATGCGATCGTTTCAGAAAGAATTGCTTACGAAAGATATGAAAAAACTAGGTCGCCACAAGACGAGACGGCTTTAAGAGAGGCAAATGCTGCTAAGAATTTGTTTGTAAAAAGTTTATCAAATACTCTTTCTAACACACCAGATGATAAAAGGATAAGAGATAGGCTAAATGAAGTTTTAAAAAACGCAAATGCAAGTTGGGAGAGCTCTAATCTCTCGTTTCTTAGCTTTGTTGAGTTAGCAAATTCTGCTGTTGAAAGTGGGCAAATTTTATTTAGAGATGTTGCTTTAGACATTGATATCAAGCGTCATATACTCTCTTTACTTAGAACCTATGAGCTGCTTCAAAACGTAAATACCACAAAAGAGCACATCTTGGCTGTGCTTATGGGTAAAGAAAAAATTACTGAAAGTTCGCTAAAACAATCTCTAGATAGCCTTAAATACAACGATATAAATGCAAATTTACTCCCAAATGGCGACATAAAAGACAACATAATAAGAGATATAGATAGGCTTGATAATATAGAGATCTCTCAGGGCTATGACGAGATCCGCCTTAAGCTAAAGCTAAAAAATGAGCTAACACGTGATGAAATTTTGCAGATATATACCTTTGAAAGCAATAGAGCCAAGCTCTTTAGCAAGATAGCAAATGTCTTAAGTGACGAGCTAAAGAGACTAAATGATAACTTTAGAGTAAAGGTGCTTAGTCTAACATTTTTGATGTTTTTTCTATCGCTTTGGCTATTTTACGCTGGCTATAAAACATATATCTGGCTAAAAGCTCTAGAAAATTTAAACAAAAAAATGAGGCTTGTAAGAGATGAGGTTTTAAAAAGAGGCGATAGAAATCCACAAAATTTAATAGAAAGCTTCATCGCGCTATATAAAGAGCTACTTCAAAAGTATGAGCAAGAAAGAAGCTTTACAGCGATAAAAGATAGGCTGCTAGTTAGGCTAAATAAGAAATTTTACCTCTCAAAAGAGCAAATTTTAAGCTCGGTCGCTACGCTAAAAAAAGATGAAAACGTGGTAAAAAATGAGCTAGTTTTTGAAAATTTAGAAAAAAATAGCCAGATAATCGCGATAAATTACAGCAATATAAAAGGCTTGCTTGATAGCAAAAATGGCGAGATAAGCCTAAATTTAAAGCCGTTTAACCCACAAATTTTGTTTTCAAATATCCTTGAAGCGCAGATACCTTTTACGCAAGAGAAAAAGCTAAATTTCTTAACCTATCTTGATGCAAACATTAGCGACGAGCTAGAGGGAGATAGCGAGAAGATAAGCGTCGTCTTTGGCTCTATCATGCAAGCTGTCGTGACAAAATGCGATAAATTTGCCAACTTGATAGTAGAGATAAAAAATGTCAGCGACGCTCTTAGTCAAAGTGGTCTTTTGCTCATCGAAACAAAGATAAGGACAAATCAAATTTTCATAAATGAAGAGCAGATAAAAGCTTTAAGCGCAGAAGATGAAAATGAGATAAACGATGAAGAGAGCGAGTTTTATCTAAGACTTGCCAGCTTTTATCTAAAGCTTTTTAACTCAAGCCTTGATATAAGCACGCTTGGCGGAGCTGGTAATGAGTTTAAATTTATCCTTAGTCTAAAAAAGGTGCAAAAACTGCAAAATTTCAGCCTAAATCACGAGCTAAGGATCGCGTATCTGCCTGATATAAATGCAAAATATAATGAATTTTTCGCAGCTACTTTAGAAGATATGGGACTTAGGTTTCAAAATATCATCTCAAACAACCAAGCACAAGCTAAAAACTACGATATCGTCTTTGCAAGGCAGAGTGCGAGTAAAAATATAAATATAAAAAATGCGGTCTTGCTAAAAGATCCGCTCACGCCACTTAGCGTTGCACGGCTTGTCTATATGGAGAAAAATAGGGGCGAGAGCTTGGCTGAAGAGAAGGTGCTCTTTTTGCTTTGCGATAAAAACCCACTTAGCCTTGAGATGTTTTCGCGTGCTTTTAGCTTCTTAGACTGCGAGGTCATAGGCGTTAGCAGCCACAAAGAGCTTAAGCAAGCACTGCTTTTAAATAGATTTAACGCAGTCTTTATTGATACTTCATTTTTTGAAAATGGCGTGGCAAATTTCGTAAAAGAGATAAGATCGCTTCAAGAAGAGAAGATAAATTTAGTCGCTGTGGTCTCAAACACCTCAAATATCCCTGAAAGAGAGCTACTGCCAGCGTTTGATGAGAAGATCAAAAAGCCTTTTAGCAAAGATGAGCTAAATCAAATTTTGCCTAAATTTATAAAAAACTATAAGCCAAGCAAAGAAAATAGATACTTTAGTAAAAATGAAAACATAGTGATTTACAAGAGCACGAAGCTTGAAAATAAGATATTTGCTGGCGCTCTTGGCGAGTTTCAAAACACGCTTGAGGTGGCAAATAGCTTTAGTGAGTTTTTGATAAAGATAAAGACAAAACCTTGCTCGCTAGCGCTTGTGGATGAAGCGGCGGAGGGCTTTGATATAAAAGAGCTTTTAGCTACGATATCTGAGCTTAGATCTGGGCTAAAACTAGATGCTAGAGTGCTTCTTTTTAGCAATAATTTAGAGCTTAAAAACCAAAAAGAGTATATAAAAATTCTATCTCCAAGCGTGAGCAAGATAGAGCTTACAAACTTCGTAAAATCAGAGCTTGGCGAGATAAATTCGACACAAAATGAACTAAAGAGCAACTTTAAGTTTATAAAATTTAAGGTTTGATGTTTGAAGTAAAATTTCAAAGAATTTAGACTCAAAAAGAGTCTAAATTTTATTTTTAAAATGTGCTTTGTGGATCAGCTACGCCTTCACTCCAGCCAAGTTTTGCACCAGCAAGTAGGTGAAAGTGTAGGTGCATAACCTCTTGACCGCCGTTTTCGCCGCAGTTTGTTATGAGGCGGTAACCACTCTTATCAACGCCCATTAAGCTCGCCACTTCTTGGATAAATTTAGTCATCTCACCCATCAAAACTGGATCCATCTCTTGGAAGTTTTTGTAGTGTTTTTTAGGGATGATGAGGATGTGGATCGGCGCTTTTGGGTTGATGTCGTTAAAAGCTAGAAATTTCTCGCTTTCAAGCACTTTGTTACAAGGAATTTCACCAGCAACGATCTTTTCAAATATGGTCATTTTAGCTCCTTTGAAAGTTTGAGAAATTATATCAAAGTGTGCTTAAATTTCGCGCTTTTTATCTTGATTTTAACTCTTTTTCTATAAAATCGACTAAAAAATTTCTAAAGGTAAAAAATTGCAAGATTTCATTAACAAAATCAAAAATGAAATTTCAACTCTTGATGATCTTGAGAAGGTCAGGGTAGAAATTTTTGGCAAAAAGGGCATCTTGGCGCAAGGCTTTGCAAAGCTAAAAGAGCTTGGCGAGGATGAGAAAAAGGAATTTGCAGCAAATTTAAACAAGCAAAGAGATGAGCTAAGCGCGCTTATAGAAGCCAAAAAGGCTGAGCTTAGCGAGCAAGAGATAGATAATAAGATGAAAAAAGAGGCCGCTGATATCACGCTCTTTAACGAGCCTGTTGCTAGCGGGGCGCTGCATCCTGTGATGGCCACGATGGATAAGATAATTGAGTACTTTTTAGCTCTAAATTTCTCGCTCGAGACTGGGCCGCTTATAGAAGATGATTTTCACAACTTTGAGGCGCTAAATTTACCAAAATACCACCCAGCAAGGGATATGCAAGATACATTTTACCTAGATGATTTTAGACTTTTAAGGACGCATACGAGCCCAGTTCAGGTGCGAACTATGCTAAATCAAAAGCCGCCTATTCGCATGATAGCGCCAGGTACGGTCTTTAGACGTGATATGGACTTAACGCATACACCGATGTTTCACCAGGTCGAGGGTCTTGTGGTGGAGGATGCTGAGAAAGTTAGCTTTGCAAATTTAAAATCAATGCTAGAGGGCTTTTTAAAGCACATGTTTGGCGACGTTGAAGTGCGTTTTCGCCCTAGCTTCTTCCCATTTACGGAGCCTAGCGCAGAGGTTGATATTAGTTGTATATTCTGCCACGGCAAGGGCTGCAGGGTGTGCAAGCAGACTACTTGGCTTGAGGTGCTTGGATGCGGCGTCGTTGATCCAAATGTATTTAAGGCGGTTGGCTATAAAAATGTAAGTGGATATGCCTTTGGCCTTGGCGTTGAGAGATTTGCGATGTTGCTTCATAGAGTGCCTGATCTAAGGTCACTTTTTGAGGGAGATTTAAGATTGTTGGAGCAGTTTAAATGATAATTTCAAAGCATTGGTTAAACGAGTGGGTCGACCTTAGCGAGATTAGCGGCGAGACACTTTCAAAGACATTAAACTCTATCGGTTTAGAAGTTGATAGCTATAAAGAGATAAATTTACCAAAAAGCGTTGTAGTGGGCTACGTAAAAAGTAGAGAAAAGCACCCAGACGCCGATAAGCTAAGCGTTTGTCAGGTTGATGTTGGCAGCGAAACGCTTCAGATCGTGTGTGGAGCTAAAAACGTCGAGGCTGGCCAGTTTGTGCCAGTTGCGCTCATTGGCACAACGATGCCAAATGGTCTTGAGATCAAAAAGGCAAAGCTAAGAGGCATCGAGTCATGTGGTATGATCTGCTCTTCAACTGAGCTAGGACTACCTAAGACAAATGACGGTATCTTGCCACTTGATGAGAGTATCGGCAAGCTAAAACTTGGCACAAGTCTTGGTGAATTTGAAGCGTTTAAAGATGTGATCATCGAGGTTGATGTCACAGCAAATAGGGGCGACTGCCAAAATTTACACGGCATCGCAAGAGAAATTTGCACCGCACTTGATCTAAATATGAAAGATATCCATGAAAATGAAGATAGCGAAAATTTACTAGGCATCGGCAGGATCGCGTCTGTGCGAACCGAAGATAAGGTAAATGGCTCGTTTTTGTATAAAGCATTTGAGCTAAAAAGCGGTCTAAATGAAAATTTACTAACTCGCTTGAGGCTAGCTTTAATTGAGTGCCAAAAGACAAATTTAGTAGAAAGACTGCTTGAATACGCGACATTTTGCACGGGCGTTTTATTTAGAGCTTATGATCACACTAAGCTTGTGGGTGAGGGCGAAAAAGCTGTTTTTGACATCAAAAATGGCGAAAACGGCGAGTGTGTGGTTTGCTGCGGGGATAAAAATTTAGGCATAGCTGGAATTTATCAAAGCGACGAAGCAAGGCTTAATGAAGGCTCAAAGGTCATCGTAGTCGAGGCTAGCTATGTAAAACCAGACGTCATCTCAAAGGCGATATATGAAAATAAAAATTTACCAAAAGGCGATCAAGTTTATCGCTCAAGCCGCGGTAGCGAGCCAAATTTAACTTACGGGGCGGACTATCTTTTTAAAAGGCTAGCTAGCTTTAAAGATAGTCTAAGCCTTTTTGCAGGCTCTCAGCAATCACTTCTAAACACCGAGCCTATAACGCTTAGCATCTCACTTGGTGAGCTTAAAAATATGATCGGTCAAGAGGTTGCAAGAAACGACGTTGTTAAAATTTTAAAGAAACTTGGCTTTGAGATCAGCGTAAATGTCGAGCAAGAGAGTTTTAATGTAAAAGTGCCGTTATTTCGCCATGATATCGTAAATTCTCATGATATATGCGAGGAGATCGTAAGGATAATAGGCATCGACAATATCGCCTCAACGCCGCTAAATTTCTCTGAGAAAAATAGACTAAATAAGACATATTTTGACTATAAAAATGCTTTAAATTTAAGGCGTCGTGCAGCCGACAATGGCTTTTTTGAAAGCGTGCACTACGTATTTGACAGCCTTGATGAGCTTAGTGAGCTAAATTTCAAACCTTGCAAGATCAAGATACTAAATCCTATAAACAACGAGCTAAACACGCTTAGACCAGCACTTGCAAACCACCTTCTAAGCTCGAGCGAGAAAAATATCAAAAACTCAAAGCGCTCGGTTAGGCTTTTTGAGCTTGGAGAAGTCTTTGACGAAAATGCAAATCAAGGCTTAAATTTAGGCTTTGTCGTATCAGGCCTTTTAAAAGAGCCAACACTTATAAACGGCGCAAAGGGCGAGGAGGCAAATTTCTACGCATTTGCAGCGATGGTGCAAAATGTCATAGGTAAATTTGAGCTAAAACCTTGCCAGAGCATCTCATATCTTAGCCCATACGAGCAAGCGCGTATCTATCAAAACGGAGAAAAGATCGGCTATATCGGCAGAGTCGATGCAAGAGTAGAGGCAAAAAGAGATCTGCCTAAAACTTATGTCTGTGAGATTGATTTTGCGAAGCTTAAATTTGAGCCGATCTTAGCAGTGCCATACTCAAAATTCCAAAGCACGACAAGAGATCTTAGCCTCATCGTGCCTGAAAATTTCGAGGCTGGACGCATTTATGAGTGCATAAGAGGGCTAAATTTAAAAGAGCTAAAAGAGTTCTTGCCGGTTGATATCTATAAAGATGCAAAACTAAACGGCGCGATTAGCCTTAGCCTTAAATTTACATTTCAAGATATGGAAAAAACGCTTGAAGATGACGATATAAACGCACTTATGGATAAAATTTTAAGCGAGCTAAAAGAGAAACTAAATATCGGAATAAGATGAGAATTTATCCATTAGAAAAAAGTCTAAATTTAACTATCGATGACATCGCAGCCGACAAGTCTATCTCGCATAGATGCGCGATGTTTTCGCTTTTAAGCGACAAGCCATCTCGCGTTAGAAACTACCTAAGAGCAGGCGACACGCTAAATACCTTAAAAATAGTCGAGCTCCTTGGCGCAAAGATCGAAGATAACGGCGCTGAAATAACGATCACTCCGCCACAAAAGATAAAAGAGCCAAATGAAATTTTGGAGTGTGGCAACTCAGGTACGGCGATGAGGCTTTTTATGGGGCTATTAGCCGCGCAGGAGGGCTTTTTTGTGCTAAGTGGCGATAAATACTTAAATTCTCGTCCGATGGCAAGGATAGCAAAGCCTCTAAATGAGATGGGTGCAAAGATAGATGGTGCAAACGACGCAAACAACGCTCCTCTTTGCATAAGAGGGACTAAATTTGAAAGATTTAGTTTTGATAGCAAGATCGCCTCAGCTCAGGTAAAAAGCGCACTTTTGCTAGCAGCTCTTTACTCAAATGGCTGCAAATTTAGCGAGCCTGAGCTAAGCAGAGACCACACTGAGCGCATGCTTGCTGGCATGGGAGCTGATATAAAGCGTGACGAGCTAGAGATCACTCTGGAGCCGATGAAAGGCCCACTTGCGCCACTTGATATAGACGTGCCAAATGACCCAAGCTCGGCATTTTTCTTCGCGGTCGCAGCTCTAATCATCCCAAATTCGCATATCATTTTAAAAAATATCTTGCTAAATAAAACTCGCATCGAAGCTTACAAGGTTTTAGAAAAAATGGGCGCTGAGATAAAATTTCACAAAACCTCAAGTAAATACGAAGATATCGGCGATATTGAGGTTAGATACTCGCCAAATTTAAAAGGTGTAGAGGTTAGCGAAAATATCTCGTGGCTCATCGACGAAGCCCCAGCTTTAGCCATCGCATTTGCATGCGCCAAGGGCCAAAGCAAGCTAACAAATGCAAAAGAACTTCGTGTAAAAGAGAGCGACAGGATAGCCGTCACGATAAATGCGCTAAAGCAGTGCGGTGTCGATGCTAGCGAGCTTGAAGATGGCTTTATCATAAATGGCTCTGAGGCTAAATTTGCCACGATAGATAGCCACGGAGATCACAGGATCGCCATGAGCTTTGCCATACTTGGACTAAAATGTGGCATGCAGATAGAAAAGAGCGAATTTATCGCCACTTCGTTTCCAAATTTTGCTGAAATTTTAAAGAAAATGGGAGCTAGAGTTGAAGATCGAGCTTGCTAGTAGTTATGGATTTTGCTTTGGCGTAAAAAGGGCGATAAAGATAGCTGAAAACGCTGGAGATGCCGCAACTATCGGTCCGCTCATCCATAACAACGAAGAGATAAACAGGCTAGAGAAAAACTACAATGTAAAGACGCTTGAGGGCATAGATGAACTAAAAGATGAGAAAAAGGCGATCATTCGCACTCATGGCATCACTAAAAACGACCTTGCAGAGCTAAAAAAAACCGATATAAAAGTGATCGATGCAACTTGTCCGTTTGTGACAAAGCCACAACAAATTTGTGAAAAAATGAGCGAAGAGGGCTATGATGTGGTGATCTTTGGCGACATGCACCACCCAGAGGTAAAAGGGGTGAAGTCGTATGCTAAGGGCAATGTCTATGTCGTGCTTGAAGAGAGCGAGCTTGAGGGCATTAAATTTAAGCAAAAGGTCGCGCTTGTTAGCCAAACTACTAGAAAAGTTGAGAAATTTATGCAGATCGCAAACTATCTCATGCTTCATGTAAAAGAGCTGCGCGTTTTTAATACGATCTGCAACGCGACATTTGAAAACCAAGAGGCTGCTAAAAATTTAGCAAAAAGAGCTGACGTGATGATAATAATCGGCGGAAAAAACAGCTCAAACACAAAACAACTCTACCTAATATCTAAAAATTTCTGCGAAGATAGCTATCTTATAGAAAGTGAAGAAGAGCTTGAAAGATCATGGTTTGAGGGCAAAAATTTGTGTGGTATAAGTGCTGGTGCTAGCACACCTGACTGGATCATACAAAAAGTCGTTGATAGAATCAAAAAAGTATAAAATTTATCCTAGCTAAAGCCACAATTAACTATAATAAGCCAATTTGCCTCTACTGGCATAATAAAATTTAAAGGATCAAGATGGCTGTGAACAAAAGTGTTCAATTAGGAAAAGCAAAAGACGAAGATATCGAAGATATCGATTTTGCTGCGATGTTAGAGGAGTCTTTTAAAAAGACTGAAGAAGATAGTGACGCAAAGATCGTCAGTATCAATGGTGATGAGGTTTTAATCGACGTTGGCAAGAAGTCAGAAGGCATTTTAAATGTTTCTGAGATCACTGACGCAAACGGCAACCTGACGCATAAAGTTGGCGATACGATCAAAGTTGTAATAACTGGATCAAGAAATGGAAGACCTATAGTGTCGCACAAAAAAGCACTTAGAAAAGAGAAAGTTAAAGCTTTCATCGAAGCTTACGATCCTGAAAATTCTGGCGAAATCGACGTAAAAGTAGTTGGAAAAAATAAAGGTGGTTTTATCACTCAAGACGCAAATGGCGTAGAATTTTTCTTACCAAGAACGCACAGCGGATTTAAAAACGCTGAGGGCATAGTTGGAAAATCATACAAAGTAAGAGTTATAAAAGTTGATAAAGAAGAGAATAGTATCGTTGTCTCAAGAAAGAAAATTTTAGATGACGACCGCAAAAAACGTAAAGAAGCTCTATCAAACATAGTAGAAAACGATAGTGTTATAGAGGGCACAGTTAAGAAGATCACAACTTATGGTATGTTTGTTGATGTTGGTGGTGTAGACGGACTTGTGCATTACAGCGAGATAAGCTACAAAGGTCCAGTAAATCCTAGCTCTTTATACAAAGAAGGCGATAAAGTTTTAGTTAAAGTTATCAGCTATGATAACGAAAAGCGTCACTTATCTCTATCTATCAAGGCTGCTACTCCAGATCCTTGGGAAGAGATCATAAATGATGGACTAGAAGTTGGCGACACTATCAAGGTAACAGTTAGCAATATCGAGCCTTATGGCGCATTTGTCGATCTTGGAAATGATATTGAAGGATTTTTACATATATCTGAAATTTCATGGGACAAAAATATCAAAAATCCAAAAGATCACATCAGCGAAGGCCAAGAGATCGATGTTGAGGTTATTGAAATAGACGCAAAAGGACACCGCTTAAGAGTGAGCCTTAAAAATTTACTTCCAAAGCCATTTGACGAATTTAAAGCTAAATTTAAAGAGGGCGACGTAGTAAAAGGCGTTGTAACAACTATCACAAATTTTGGTGCATTTGTTAGAGTAGGCTGCGTTGAGGGCTTGCTACACAATGAAGACGCTTCTTGGGATAGAAACGACAAATGCAAAGATATGTTCAAAGCTGGCGACGAGCTTGAGGTAAAGATCATCAAAATCGACAGCGCTGAGCAAAAAATTTCTCTAAGCCTAAAAGATCTAAAACAAAGCCCAGTTCAAGCATTTGCTAATAAATTTAGTGTAGGCGACATCGTAAAAGGAACGATCCGTGACGTTAAAGAGTTTGGCGTATTTGTTGAGCTTGGCGATAATGTCGATGCGCTAATCCGCAAAGAAGATCTAGGTAGTGTAGATGCTAGCACGTTAAAGATCGGCGATGAGATCGAGGCTGCTATCGCATTTATCGATGAGAAGAAAAATAGAATTCGCCTAAGCATACGCCGTTTAGCAAAACAAAAAGAGCGTGAAGTGTTAAATGAGATCAACGACAACGACGACAAAGTAACACTTGGCGACATCATAAAAGAACAATTACGCTAGTATAAATGGGCAGACGCACGCTTTTATTAGTAGTTGTTCTGCTCTTTGTGATGTTAGGTTTGGTTGGAGTTTATCTTGTTAAATTTGCAAGTGTAAATTTCAGCCAAACTACTGAAAAAAATATTACAAGTGAGCAAAATATAACCAAAAATACAGCCGGTAGTGAAAACTGGATCAACGAGCTGGCAACTATTAAGAAAAAAGATTACGTATTGCCCGTAAATGAAATTTTTATAGAATACAACCGACCTAAGATAGAAAAGCCAAAGATCACAGCATATGAACTTATGATAGATAAAAACGACATCTACTCTATGTTCTGCTTGATGCAGACTTTGCGAAATAGTGAGGTTGATTTTACTGTAGTAAGAGATGGCGCTAAGAGCCAGATCTTTTTAAATACCCAAGACTCAAGGCTTTTGCAAAATATCATTTTGCAGCTAAGGGTTTACGATATCCACTCAAGTGTGAGAGAGGTAAAATTATGAAAACTATCATTGTTTGCGATGCGATACACCCAGTAGGTTTTGAACTTTTAAAAAAAGAACAAGATATAAATGTAATAGACGCAGTTAATACCCCAAAAGATGAGCTTTTAAAAATTTTAGGCGAGGCTGATGTAGCGATCACTAGAAGCTCGACTGAGGTAAATGAAGCGTTTTTAGAAGCTGGTAAAAAACTAAAAGCTATCGTTAGAGCTGGTGTTGGCGTGGATAATGTTGATATAGATGGCTGTTCAAGAAGAGGCATCATCGCTATGAACGTCCCAACTGCAAATACTATAGCAGCAGTTGAGCTAACTATGGCACACATGCTAGCAGCTGCAAGATCACTTGAATACGCTCACAACGATCTAAAACTAGATAGAATTTGGAAACGCGAGAAGTGGTATGGAGTTGAGCTGTTTAAGAAAAAGCTAGGTGTGATCGGTTTTGGCAACATCGGCTCAAGAGTAGCAGCTCGCGCAAAAGCTTTTGGCATGGATATCATCGCATACGACCCATATATCGATCCATCTAAAGTCATCGATATGGGCGGCACTTATACTAAAAATTTTGATGACATCTTGGCATGCGACTTCATCACGATCCACACTCCAAAGACCAAAGAGACAACTGATATGATCGGCGCTAAAGAGATAGCAAAGATGAAAGATGGCGTAAGGCTTATAAACTGCGCTAGAGGTGGTCTTTATAACGAAGAGGCGCTTTATGAAGGGCTAAAAAGCGGCAAGATAGCATTTGCTGGTATCGATGTTTTTACAAAAGAGCCAGCTACAAGCCATCCGCTTCTTGATCTAAATAATGTAAGCGTCACGCCACACCTCGGGGCAAATACTCTTGAGTCGCAGCGAAATATCGCAGTAGAGGCAGTCGAGCAAGCCATCTTGGCAGCACGCGGTATAAGCTATCCAAACGCTCTAAATTTACCTATAAAAACAGAAGATCTACCGCCATTTGTTGAGCCTTATATCGATCTTACAAGCAAGATGGCATTTCTTGCAGCTCAGATAAACAAAAGCGCTATCAAGGCTATCCGCATAGAGACTCACGGGCAGATTAGTGAATATGCAAACTCAATGCTAACTTTTGCTATCGTGGGTGCTTTAAAAGAGAGTCTTGGCGATGCGATAAACTACGTAAATGCTAAATTTTTATGCGACGAAAAAGGCATAACTACCGAAACTAGCACAGGTGGAGATAGTATATTCAAAAACAAGATCACAGTTCGTCTTACGACTGAAAACGGCATCGTAAGCGTTGGTGGCACGGTCTTTGGGGAAAATCAACAACGTATAGTAACCGTAAATGGCTTTAAGACTGACTTCAAGCCAAAAGGTAAGATGATCATCTTTAAAAACCACGACGTACCAGGCGTTATCGCTCAGATCAGTAAAATTTTAGCTGACGAGAAGATAAACATCGCTGACTTCCGTCTTGGTAGAGATGAGCACGGCATGGCGCTTGCGGTCATCTTGGTTGATGAACATATAAAAACAGAAACGCTAGAGAGATTAAACGCACTTGAAGCTTGTGTTTGGGCTCAATACGCAGTTATATAACAAATTACGAAAGGATAAAAAATGGCTTCATATTCAATGGGCGATCTAAAAAAGGGACTAAAGATCGAGATCGACGGCGTTCCTTATAAAATCGTAGAATATCAACACGTTAAACCGGGCAAGGGTGCAGCTTTTGTTCGTGCAAAGATCAAATCTTTTGTCGATGGAAAGGTTCTTGAAAAGACTTTTCACGCAGGTGACAAGTGCGAGCAGCCGCATCTTGAAGAAAAAGAGATGCAGTACCTCTATGATGATGGTGAGTTTTGCCAGTTTATGGACACGACTACTTACGAGCAAGTTGCGATCAGCGACGAGGATGTGGGCGATGTTAAAAAATGGATGATCGATGGCATGATGGTTGAAATTTTATTTCACAACGGCAATGCTATCGGCGTTGAAGTGCCACAAGTAGTCGAGCTCAAGATAGTTGAAACTCCACCAAATTTCAAGGGTGACACACAAGGCGGCAAAAAGCCAGCTACTCTTGAGAGTGGCGCGGTAGTTCAGATACCATTTCACGTACTAGAAGGCGAGGTCATCCGCGTTGATACAGTTCGTGGTGAGTACATCGAGCGCGCAAATAAATAACCATACATCTGGCACGTTAAATTTATGAAAGAGAAATTTGACGAGCTTATCGCTCTGCTAAAGCCGCTATTTAAGGATAATGGCTTTAGTAAGAGCGCTTTAAATTTCTACAAAAATACTCCAAATTTTATCTATGTTATAAATTTTCAAAAAAGTAGTGGCAATAGCTCAGAGCGCACGAGATTTTATATAAATTGCGGCATTTACGCCCCTTTTATAGAGGCTACCCTTGGCAAAGAAGCGCTTAGCAAGCCAAAAGAGTATGAGTGTCATTACAGAGCTAGAGCACATGAAATCACTCGCACATCTGCTGCATACTACGAGCTAGAGCCAGATAACAACGTGGCTAAAATTTATGAAAATTTAGCAAACGATCTTGGCTTTGTTTTTAAATTTTTTGAGCAAAATAGCTCTGAAACAAATTTAATAGAGCTAATGCTCGAACAAAACGGCCTTGCGGCGATAAATCAGCTCTACGAATATCTTTTGATAAAAGATAAAAGTGAAATTTTGATCTCTCATGCCAAAAAGCTCTTCACAAAGCACGGCAGCGAAGCAAGATGGGTGAAATTTGAAAACCAGATAAACGAGCTACTTAGAAAATATAAAAAAGATGAGATAAATTTTAAAGAGTAAAACACACTTGAT
Source organism: Campylobacter concisus (assembly GCF_902460715.1). Lineage (GTDB taxonomy): Bacteria > Campylobacterota > Campylobacteria > Campylobacterales > Campylobacteraceae > Campylobacter_A > Campylobacter_A concisus_AK. The sequence goes on from NZ_CABPUX010000001.1 coordinate 1,018,525, forward strand.
TATACAAAGTAGAGCAACATAATCAGACAAGCATGCAAACTCTATGTACATTTTAAATTTTTATTTAAGCTAGTTACTAAAATTTAGGACTTATAAATTTAAAGCTATATTTAGAATTTTACTATCTAGCAAATTTTCAAACTTCGCTTACCCATAAGAATTTACTATTAAAAATCCTCGTTCATGAAATTTTAAAATTTACACGAGTTTTCGAGTGAAACGCATACGGTACGATAGTGCTATCGCATGCATCTCTAATGTGCGAGGGTTTTTACTCGGGCTTCGTCTCGTAACTGCAAGCAGAACGTAACTCAAGTCCCCTTGTCTCCCTTTTAAATAAAAGAAATCTATAAATTTAATCAAGTTGTCTTTTCAAACTTTAAAATTCCATTCACTCGTAAGAATTGACTACTAAAATTTGGCTTCGCTTGCAGTTTAGCTCAAATTTTAGAGCGAAATTACTCGCTCATGAAATTTTCAAATTTACTCGAAATTTATCTGACTTTACAAAGTAAATTTTAAAATCTTACTCGCTCGCCTTAGTGATTTCGTAAATTTAGAAGCGTGATATGCTAGTTTATGAAATTTTAAAATTTGATAGAATTTTATAATCGCATGCAGTGCTTTAGCACTAAAACATGCTAAATTTAACATCGTCTGGGTTAGGCTTAGGCGAAAGAGAGCTCTTTTGCTCCGTAGGCTCACCATTAAATTTAAAACCGCGATAGCCAGCTCTAATTTGAAATTTTGCTCGGAGTGTAAATTTAGACTTACTGCTCAACTATCTTTTTAACAGCTAATGAGGCTAAATTTAGTCCAAAGCAAGCAGTCACGCCCATGAAGCTTCCAAGTGGCTTGCAAAGTGGCTCTTCTGTTGAAAAGACGACGTCAAATTTACCACTAAAGCCTGATCTTTTTAGCTCATATCTATATTTTCTAGCTAGCGGATCGACCGAGGTTTTCCAAACGCTAGCCACCTTTATTTTTGTTGGATCAACCCTTTTTGCACCACCCATCGAGGCAATAAATTTGCTAGGATCTACTGCATTCGCAAGAGCGATCTTGGCGGCGATATCATCGATAGCATCAATCACTACGTCAAATTTACTAAAGTCAAAGCCAGTGACAAACTCAGGCGTAATCAGCGTCTGCATAGGTGTGATGCAAGGATAAATTTTGGCAAACTCCTCCACCTTTACGCCGCCCACATTTTCGCTGTAAATTTGGCGGTTTTGATTTGTCACGTCAAAGATGTCTTTATCGATTAGAGTGATGCTTCCGACCCCGCTTCTAGCAAGCGCATCCACGCACATCCCGCCAACGCCTCCAGCTCCGCAAACTAGCACTTTTGCACTTTGAAGCTTGCTAAAACCATCCTCGCCAAAGAGCCATCTTATCCTTGTAAATCTATCATTTAGCATCAAATTTCCCTTTTAAGCCCTCCAAGCTCTCGTATGAAGTCATGTTTAGTTTTATGGGCGTTATCGTGGCAAAGCCCTCATTTACCTTGCTGATGTCGCTTGTCTCGCCTTTTTCATATTCAAGTGCGGCGTTTCCAAGCCAGTAGTACTCGATGCCTCTTGGGTTGCGATTAAGCGTGGCATGCGTGGCGTAGGTGCGTCTGCCAGCTGGCACGACGGCATAACCTTTGAAATTTTTGCTAGTTGTGGCTGGGATATTTACGTTTAGAAATTCTCTTTGATTTAGCGAAATTTCATCATTTAGCACTTTCGGTACGATAAATTTCACCACCTCTTTTGCCAGCTCAAAGCCAAGTTCATTTAGTGAGTTGTTTTCATAAAACTGCGAAAAAGCGATGCTTCTAATGCCTTGTAAAACGCCCTCCATCGCTGCTCCACACGTGCCAGAGTAGGTGATATCTTCGCCCAAATTTGCCCCGTGATTTATGCCGCTTATCACTAGATCTGGTTTTTTATTATAAAGTGCGTGAAGCGCGAGATAGACGCAGTCGCTGGGCGTTGCGTCGTCAAGTTTAAAAAAGTTATCATCAAGTTTTATAAACCTAAGCGGTCTTGTGAGTGTCAAAGAGTGAGCGCAGGCTGATTTTTCAGAGCTTGGAGCTACGATCGTGACATTTACGTCATCTAGCTCGCTTAAAGCTTCTTTTAAGGCAAGCAGTCCAGCCGCCTCAAATCCATCGTCATTTGTTATCAAAATTTCTTTCAAATTTTATCCTTTAAAGGGTTGGATTTTATCACAGCTTTCTTAAAATTTTAAAGAATTTTTGCGTATAATGCCCCCAAAAAAAGACCTGATGAAAGTGTAAAAATGAAAATTTTAGTCTCCGCTCTTGAGCCATCGGCAAATTTGCATTTAAAAGAAATTTTGAAAAATTTTGAGGGCGAATTTGAGCTAATGGGTATTTTTAGCGAAGAGCTTGGCACGCCATATATGAAAAGCAGCGAGTTTTCAGCGATGGGCTTTGTCGAGGTTTTGCCACTCATTTTTAAGGCAAAAAAGGCGATGAAAGTGATGAGCCAGATGGCAAAAGAGGCTGATGCAGTGCTGCTAATAGACAGTCCAGCCTTTAATCTGCCGCTTGCAAAGGCGATAAAAGAGGCCGGTGCAAAAGCAGCCGTGACATACTACATCTTGCCTCAAGTTTGGGCGTGGAAGCCAAAAAGAGTGAGCGTTGTGGAGAGGTATTGTGACAACCTAGCTTCGATCCTGCCATTTGACTCTAAATTTTATAGCCGCTCGACCTACGTGGGCCATCCTTTGATGGATGAGATAAAGCTTAAGAAAACTAGCCTAAGTAGCAGCGGCAAAGTGGCGTTTTTGCCGGGATCAAGAAGGTCAGAGATTTTAAGGCTGATGCCAGTTTATAGAGAGCTTGCTAAAAAGATAGAAGCAAAAAGGCTGCTTGTAGTGCCGCCATTTTTGCTTGATAAAATGGGCGAAATTTATGGCGACACAAGTGATTTTGAGATCGTCTCAAACACGCCTGAAGCCTTGTATGAGAGCGACTTTGCCTTTGTTTGCTCTGGCACTGCTACGCTTGAGGCAGCGCTCATTGGCACGCCATTTGTGCTAGCATATAAGGCAAAAGCGATAGATGTTTTCATCGCTAGAAAATTTGTAAAGATCAAGCACGCGGGACTTGCAAATATAATGTTTGACTTCATGGGCAAAGAGCCACTTCATGAGGAGTTTATCCAAGAGTTTGCAACGGCTGAAAATTTGCTAAGAGCTTATGAAAGCTGTGATAGGCAAAAATTCTTAAAAGGCTGCGATGAGCTAAGGGCTTACCTAGGGCATGGCAGCAGTAAAAATGTAGTAAAAATTTTAAAAAATATGGAGTAAAAAATGAGTGAACCAATGACAATGCACGGATACGAGAAGATAGAAGCTGAGCTAAAGGATCTAAGGCTAGTGCAGCGCCCACAAATCGTAACAGAGATCGACATCGCAAGAAGCCATGGCGATCTAAAAGAAAACGCTGAGTATCACGCTGCAAAAGAGAAGCAAGCCTTTATAGACGCTAGGATCGCTGAGCTTAGCGCACTTTTGGCAAACGCAGAGGTGATCGATCCAAGTAGCTACGAGCATGACAGAGTGAGGTTTGGCTCTAGTGTGACGATAATGGATGAAGAGACCGAGGTAGAGCATACTTACACGATAGTTGGTGTGAGCGAAAGTGACCTAGACAAGGGCTATATCTCGATAAACTCGCCTCTTGCAAAGCAGCTTTTAGGCAAGGCTGAGGGCGATGAGGTCGCGCTAAATTTACCAAAGGGCAGAAGCGACGTTGAGATCGTGAAAATTTGCTATAAGCCTATAAAATTTGACTAAAAAGATGAGGCGAAGAGCTAAAAGCTGCTTTTTGGCTCTGCTAATTTTTAATTAAGGCAAAATTTGAGCGAATACCTATATGCCCCCGTTATAAAAAAAGGCGCGATCTTTTTGGCTGATGCGCATGAAAATGTAAATAGAGATGGTTTTTTGAAATTCTTGCGCGCCGTTGATAGCAAAGAGATCAAGGAGCCACCGCAGATTTTCTTGCTTGGCGATATATTTGATTTTTTAACGGGCGAGGGCGAATATACGCAAAAATTTTACGCTGAGCACTTAAGGCTTATAAATAAAATTTCACAAAAGGTGGAAATTTTTTACTTCGAGGGCAACCACGATTTTAGACTTTCAAATTTATTTAATAAAACTAGAGATTTTTGGGACAAAGGCGAGAGGCTAAGCTTTGAGGGAGTAAAGGTCTATGACATTAGCGCTCAGCCAGTGAAATTTAGAACTATGAGTGGCGAGCACGTCCAGATCGCGCATGGCGATATATTTTTGCCTTTTATAGATAAGTATGCGCTTAGGTTTTTAAGGCTTAGATGGTTTTTGAAATTTATGAACGCGCTTGATAAAATTTTGGATTTTAAAATTTCAAAAGCGATACTAGCTAAACTTATTAAGAAAAATCTGCACTATAAAATTTCAAACTTCAAGGAGCTAATGAGCAAGCATTTGCAGGGCTTTGACGCAAGTATAGTGATAGAGGGACACTATCATCAAGGTGAGCTATTTGATATTTACGATAGATTTTATATAAATTTACCTTGTTTTGCATGCGAGCAAAGTTATTTTGTTGTAGAATACGCCCAGCAAAAGTTGAATTTGCTCAAAATGAGTTTGAAAGGACATTGATGTTTGGAGACAACGTACTAAAAACGGGCTCAAACGAGATGGAACTTGTTGATTTTCGTATCTTTAAAAAGGCCGAAAACAAAGTATATGAAGGAATATACGGAGTCAATGTCGCAAAGGTGCGGGAGATCATTAAGATGCCAAATCTTACCGAGCTTCCTGGCGTTCCTGAGTATATCGAGGGAATTTTTGATTTAAGAGGTGTGGTTATCCCTGTTATAAATTTGGCAAGATGGATGAATATCATCGAGCCAACTGAGGGTGTAGTCATAAAACCACGTGTTATTATCGCTGAATTTAGCGGTATATTAATCGGTTTTATCGTCCATGAGGCCAAGAGGATCAGACGTATAAACTGGAAAGACATAGAGCCTGCAAATTTTGCTGCTGGAGCTGGTACTCTGGATAAAGGCAAGATCACAGGTGTAACAAGAATAGAAAACGACGAAGTACTTCTTATCCTTGATCTTGAAAGCATCGTTGAAGAGCTAGGAATTTACTCACCAAAGATCGAATTTGACGTAACAGACGATCAAAAGATCAAAGGTGCTGCTTTAGTTCTAGATGATAGCTCAACTGCTAGAAAGCTAGTAAAAGACGCACTTGAGAAGATGGGTCTTAGCGTGGTTGAAGCTAAAAACGGCGTTGAGGGCTTAGAGAGGATGGAAGAGCTTTATCAAAGATATGGAGATAACTTAACAAAAGAGCTTAGAGTTATCTTAAGTGATATCGAAATGCCACAAATGGATGGATACCGCTTTGCTTCAACTATTAAAAATGATGATAGATTTAAAGATGTTCCAGTTGTGTTTAACTCTTCATTAAGCAATGAATTTAGTGAGGTTAAGAGTAAAGAAGCCGGTGGTGCTGCGTATCTTACAAAATTTGATGCTGGTGTATTTTATCAAGAGGTGCTAAAAGTGATTGAAGCACATTCTAAATCTGCGAAGTGAGGTGAAGTATGGATGATATGAAAGAAATAATGGAAGACTTTTTAATAGAGGCTTTCGAACTTATTGAGCAGATAGACCATGACCTTGTTGAACTAGAGGCAAACCCTGAAGATTTGGAGCTTTTAAATAGAATTTTCCGTGTTGCTCACACAGTAAAAGGTAGCTCAAGCTTTTTAAATTTTGACGTTTTAACAGAACTTACTCACCACATGGAGGATGTTTTAAACAAAGCTAGAAAAGGCGAGCTAAAGATCACTCCAGATATCATGGACGTTGTTCTTGAGTCAGTTGATATGATGAAAGGACTACTTGAGAGCATTAGAGATAACGGTAGTGACGCAGCCGCTGGCATTGATATCAAAAATATCTGCGCTAGCTTGACACAAATTTCTGAAGGTGAAGCCCCAAGTGCAGCCCCAGAAGCTCCAGCAGCTCCAGCTCCTGAGCCGGTAAAAGAGCCAGAACCTGTCGCGCCAGCTGAAGAAGCAGCTCCTGAAGTAAGCGATGCTGAGCTTTCAAAGCTAAGTGACTCTGAGGTTGAAGCTGAGATAGAGAGACTTTTAAAAGTTAGAAAAGCAGAAGATCAAGCAAGACGTGCTTCAAAAGGCATAGCTCCAAAATCTCCTGAAGAGATAGCTCCAGCCGCAAGCGCTGCACCAGCACCTGCACCTAAGCCAGCTCCTAGTAGAGAAAGAGATGCAGATAAAAAAGTGCCAGCAGCTAGTAGCAGCAGTGCAGTAGCACAAGAGCAAACGATACGTGTTGAAGTAAAAAGACTTGATCACTTGATGAATTTAATCGGCGAGCTCGTCCTTGGCAAAAACCGTCTACTAAAAATTTATGATGACGTAGAAGAGAGATATGAGGGCGAGAAATTCCTTGAAGAGCTAAATCAAGTAGTCTCAAGCCTAAGTCTAGTTACGACTGATATCCAGCTAGCTGTTATGAAGACAAGAATGCTTCCAATAGCAAAAGTCTTTAATAAATTCCCACGTATGATACGTGATTTAAGCCGTGAGCTTGGCAAGCAAATAGACCTTGAAATTTCAGGTGAAGAGACTGAGCTTGATAAATCAATCGTTGAAGAGATCGGCGATCCGCTAGTTCACATCATCAGAAATTCATGCGACCACGGTATCGAAGATCCTGAGACAAGAAAGGCAATGGGCAAACCTGAAAAAGGCCTTGTTCAGCTAAAAGCTTACAACGAGGGCAACCATATCGTTGTTGAGATAGTTGATGATGGTAAGGGCTTGGATGCTGATATGCTTAAAGCTAAGTCGATAGAAAAAGGCATCATCACTGAGCGTGAAGCTGATGCGATGAGTGAGAAAGAGGCATTTGGTCTTATATTTAAGCCAGGATTTTCAACTGCAGCCAAGGTTACAAACGTATCTGGTCGTGGCGTTGGCATGGACGTTGTTAAGACAAACATTGAAAAACTAAATGGTATCATTGATATCGAGAGTGAAGTTGGAAAAGGTACAGTTATGAAGCTTAAAATTCCACTCACACTTGCGATTATTCAGTCACTTCTTGTCGGAACACAAGAGGAATTTTATGCGATACCACTTGCGAGCGTTCTTGAGACTGTTCGCGTGCCGATCGATGATATTTACACGATCGATGGTAAAAACGTTCTAAGATTAAGAGATGAGGTCTTATCTCTTGTTAGACTTTCAGATGTCTTTGGTGTCAATAAAGTCTTTGACGGTGGAGATCAAACTTATGTCGTTATCATCGGCGTTGCTGAGGCAAAACTGGGCATCATAGTAGATACTTTAGTTGGTCAAGAAGAGATTGTTATTAAGTCAATGGGTGATTATCTACAAAATATCCCAGGTATCGCTGGAGCTACTATAAGAGGCGATGGCCGCGTAACTCTTATCATAGACGTTGGTGCTATGATGGAGATGGCAAAGGATATTAAGGTAAATATTAGAGCCGAAATGGAAGATAGCACTAAAGCAAAAGAGAAACCAAGCGATTATAAGGTTCTAATCGTTGATGACTCTAAGATGGATAGAACCATCATGCAAAAATCGCTCGAGCCAATCGGCGTCACAATAATAGAAGCAACTAACGGAGTAGAAGCACTCAATATAATTAAATCAGGCGAGCATGCATTTGATGCGGTGCTCATTGATATTGAGATGCCAAGGATGGACGGATATACTCTAGCTGGTGAAATTCGCAAATACTCTAAGTATCGCACTTTACCGCTAATAGCAGTAACATCAAGAACGTCTAAAACTGATAGATTGCGCGGAGTAGAGGTTGGTATGACAGAATATATCACAAAACCATATTCGTCAGAATACCTTGAAAACGTTGTTAGAAAAAATATTAAATTAGGTTAGGGGTTAGGCGATGAATGATAAACTAAACCAAGTTTTAAGCAAACAAAAACAGCAAATTGACGAGCCTGAGATAAAAAACAACGAAGATATAGTCCAACTTGTAGGCTTCGTTGTTGGCGAGGAAGAGTATGCGATACCTATTTTAAATATCCAAGAGATAATCAAACCTATCGAATACACTCGTGTTCCTAGCGTGCCTGACTATGTCCTTGGTGTATTTAACTTGCGTGGAAACGTTATCCCGCTTATTGATTTGCGAAAACGTTTTTCACTAAATGTTACAAAGCAAAGCTCAAATACAAGATATATCGTCATGAAAGATGAGGATAATATCGCAGGCTTCGTGATAGACCGCTTAACGGAGGCTATCAGAATAGACCGCAACAGGATCGATCCGCCGCCAGAGACTTTAGTAAAAGACAAAGGCATGATCTATGGTATCGGCAAACGCGATCAAAACATCCTTACGATTTTAAAGGTTGAAAGCCTTTTAAAGCGTGATTTTTAGGGCATAGTTTGATAAAACTTTGTGTTTTTGACTTTGACTCTACGATAATGGACGGCGAGACGATTGACATCCTCGCCGCCGCTAATAACGCCAGTGATGAGGTGGCTAGCATAACGAAGCGTTCGATGAACGGCGAACTTGATTTTTTTGAAAGTCTTACAGCAAGAGTAAAATTTTTAAAAGGAATGCCACTTTCAAAAGCAGATGAAATTTGTAAAAATTTACCCATCATGCAAGGAGCTAGCGAGCTTATAGCTGCTCTAAAGCAAAAGGGCGTAAAGGTTGTGGTATTTAGTGGTGGTTTTCACATCGCAACTGATAAGATGCAAGAAAAACTTAAATTTGATGCAAATTTTGCAAATATCTTGCACCACAAAGATGGAATTTTAACAGGTGAAGTCGGCGGAGAGATGATGTTTGGTAGCTCAAAAGGCGAGATGATAGATCGCTTAAAGGGGCTATTAAATTTAGATAAAAGTGAGATTATGTGCGTTGGCGACGGAGCTAATGACGTGTCAATGTTTAGAAAATGTGATTTAAAAATTGCCTTTTGTGCGAAAGAAATTTTAAAAAAAGAGGCGACGCATTGCGTGGATGCCAAGGATCTGCGTGAAATTTTAAAATATATAAGGTGAAAAAATGTATGACAATGAAGCTAAATTTTCTCTTTGGTGCGACTTTATAGAGAGAGACTTTTTACAAAACGAATTCAACTCTTTATTAGAAAAAGGCGTTATAAACGGAGCTACAAGCAATCCAGCTATCTTTAAAACAGCTTTTGCATCACCTGCTTATAAACAGATCATACAAAATAGCAACAAGCGTCACCCAAAAGATCTTTATGAAATTTTAGCGACCCAAGATATCAAGATCGCCGCATGTAAAATGCTAAAAAACTACGCAAATGGCGACGATGGCTTTGTTAGTATCGAGGTTGATCCAAATTTAAGTGGCGAAACAGCTGCGACGATAGAAGAGGGCATCAGGCTTCATAACCTTATCTCAATGCCAAATGTTATGATAAAAATTCCAGCCACAAAAGAGGGCTACGAGGCGATGAGCGCGCTTATAGCAAGAGGCATCAGCGTAAATGCGACGCTCATTTTCTCGCCAGATCAGGCTAAAAACTGCCTAGAGGCCTTTAAAGAGGGTAGCAAAGCTTATGCAAGCCGCTTTGTGGATACGACGATGCCAAAAGGTGTGATCAGCGTTTTTGTTAGTAGATTTGATAGAAAGCTTGATGAGACAATGTCTGCAAAGAGCCTACCAACAGGGCAGATCGGCATAATGAACGCTGCAAATATCTATCATATCATTGAGGACTTTGGCTTAGAAAACGTAAGGACACTTTTTGCAAGTACTGGCGTAAAAGGTGGTGGCTTAAGAGGGGATTATTACGTTAGGGAGCTAATGTATAAAAACTCTATAAACACAGCTCCGATAGATACGATAAAAGAATTTATAAAAGAAAAAGCTGAGGCAAAAAATGCCCCTAGCAAAGAGAATATCTCAAGCTTTTTTCACATCATAAAAAATAATGAGATCGATATAAATGCTACTTATAAAGAGCTTTTAAATGACGGCTTAAAGCAGTTTGTTGCAGCATTTGACGACATTATGAAATCACTTTAATGACCAAAAAAGACCTAGACTCATATCTGTGCTCTTTAGTGGATAAAGGCGGCAGCGATCTTCATCTAAAGTCTGCAAGCCTTGTTTATGGCAGATTTAATGGTGAGATCATGCCACTTAGCGAAGAAAATTTGGGCCCTAGTGATGCAGTAGCTATCGCAAAAGAGCTTTTGGGGGCTAAATTTGATGAGTTTATGGATAAAAAAGACATAGATTTTTCTTATAAACTAAATGACGAGTACTGCTTTCGTGTAAATATGTTTTTGCAGATAAATGGAATTTCTGCTGTCTTTCGTGTCACTCCAACGAAAATTCCAACCATAAAAGATCTAAATTTACCAAGTGTGATAGAAAAAATTTGCACCGAGACCACTCGTGGCATCATCCTAGTGACTGGCCCAACTGGAAGCGGCAAGACGACAACGCTTGCAAGCATGATAAATTTCATAAACCAAACAAAAAGATCGCACATCGTGACTATCGAAGATCCGATTGAGTATGTATTTAACGACGATAAAAGCATAATCAACCAGCGCTCTATAGGCGCAGATGCGCTAAATTTCTCAGACGCACTGAGGGCTTCGCTCAGAGAAGATCCTGACATCATCTTGGTGGGCGAGATGAGAGATCTTGAGACTATTGAGACTGCCATTAGGGCTGCAGAGACTGGACACTTGGTGCTTTCGACGCTTCACACGCTTGACGCAAAAGAGAGCGTAAATAGGATAGTAAATAGCTTCCCACAAGGCGAGCGAGATAAGGTCAGTCTTATGTTTTCTTCAGTCCTTGCCTGCGTCATCTCACAAAGGCTAGTTAAGACACTTTTTGGCACAAGGCGCCCAGCAGTAGAGATCATGAGAAAAAATACTCGCATAAAAGAGCTCATATCTGAAGAAAAATTTGACGAGATCGATCTTGCCATAGCTGAGTCAAAAAATACTTACGGCATGCAAACTTTTGATCAGCACTTGCTTGAGCTTTATGAAAATAAGATAATTAGTGCCGAAGTAGCGCTTGATAATGCTAGTAACAGAGGCGATTTGCAGCTTAAGATAAAAAGCTCAAATGTGACAGGTTTTAGCTTTGAAAATGGTGTAAATTTTGGCAAACCTCAAAGCAAACAAGATCAACCTGAAGTGATCGCACTTAAAGAAATTTAGTAAGCTTTATGTGAAATTTATAAAGCATTAGATAAAATCAGCACCTATTTTTTATGAAAGGAAAACGATGTTAGAGGGTATCGTTAGAGAGAGTATCGGTAAGAAGTCTGCGAAGGCTTTGAGAAGAGATGGTTATCTAATCGCCAACATTTATGGCAAGGGATTAGAGAATGTTGCAGCTGCTTTTAAAGTCAATGACTTTATCAAAGAGGCACGCAAAAAAGAGAGCCTTGCTTTTGATGTAAAAGTAGGCGGAAAAGTTTATAATGTCGTTATTGTTGATTACCAAAGAGATGTTGTTACAAGTGATCTTAAACATGTAGATCTAAAAGTAGCACTTCCAGGCGTTTTATCAAAATATATGATCCCAGTTAAGCCAGTTGGAACACCTATTGGTCTTAAAAATAAGGGCGTTTTGATTCAGTCAAAAAGACGTCTTTGCGTAAAATGCACGGCTGAAAATTTACCAAATTCATTTGACGTTGATGTAAGCAAACTTGACATTGATGATACGATTTTGGTTCGTGATATCACAGCTCCTAAAGGCGTTACTATCATTGACGCTGACCGTGTTGCGGTACTTGGAGTTATTAAAGCTAAATAAAAAGGGCCTTTGTGACACTAATAGCGGGGCTGGGAAATCCTGGCCCCAAATACGAAAACACTAGACACAACATAGGCTTTATGCTTATAGACCTCCTAAAAGACTCAAATTTCAAAGATGTTAGCTCAGCCAAATTTCAAGGCGAAGTTTTTAAATTTAACGACATTATCTTGCTAAAACCAACAACCTTTATGAACCTCTCGGGCCAAAGCGTAAAAGCAGTAAAAGACTTTTATAAACCAGATAGGATAATCGTCATCCACGACGATCTTGATCTTAGTTTTGGCGCGGTTAAATTTAAAAAAGGCGGCAGTAGCGGCGGACATAACGGCATAAAATCGATCGATAATCTAATAGGCAACGACTACGAAAGAGTGCGCGTTGGCATAGGACATGAGGGCGATGCTAAAAATTTTGTCCTTGGCGAGTTTAGTGATGATGAGAAAAAGGCTTTAGATGAAATTTTAGCCTATACAAAAAATGCGGTTTGTGAGCTGCTAAAGAGCGACATCAACGAAATTTCACAAAAATTTACGATAAAAAAAGGTCTTATCAAATGAAACTATACGCCAGATACGTTGGCTGGGTCTATATAAAATCTTTTCTTATCGTATTTTTAGCGCTTGAGCTATTTTATGTTGGCATCGATTTGCTTACAAATTTAAAAGATCTGCCGCCATCTGCCAACCTTCAGCTACTCTATGTTGGCCTTACTGCACTAAGTGCCATTAGCTATGTTTTGCCACTTTCACTCATTTTCGCGCTAATAATTTTGCATGTAAATATGGTTCGCTCAAACGAGCTAATCAGCTTTTATGCTCTTGGCATCAGTAAAAACAAGCTCATTTTACCGCCATTTCTTATCGCATTTTTTGTGACGATTTTTTACGTTGGGCTAAATTTTACGCCATTTGCTTATGCGCATGACTATCAAAAAAGTATCGCTAAAAACACCGCTTTTTCAAAAAGTACAAATGACTCATTTTTGAAGTTTGAAGGCAAATTTATCTATATAAAAGAGCTAAATTCAGCCAAGCAAAGAGCAAATGACGTGAGAATTTTTGACATTAATGGAACTGACTTGCTCTCGACAACTTTTGCCGACCACGCTAAATTTAAAGACAATGAGTGGGTTTTAGAGGATGTAAATCAGACCTTTTTGCCTCAAAGCTTAGAGCTTGGCGAAAATGGCTTTAGCAAGGTAAAAAGCGAAAATTTAGATGCATTAAGAGGATTTAAACCAAAGAGCATCGAGAGTGCTGCAAGCGTTGAAAACTCGAAATTTAACATACCTGACGCGATAAATTTTATAAAGACATTTAAAAACGAAGGCATAGGGCTTGATAGCGCAAGGACTGCATTTTATAACCTTGCCATCACGCCATTTTTTGCGCCATTTTTATTGCTTATTTTCTACTATCATTTGCCAGTGACTGGCAGGTTTTTCAACCTCGCACTCTCAACATTTATCTTTGTCGTCATAACACTCGTAGTTTGGGGGCTTCTCTTTATCTTAACCAAATTTGCTCAAACTTCTGTCATCTTGCCAGAAATCGGCATGGTTGTCCCTGTTATTTTGCTTTTTGCATACGCCATTTATCTCATAAAATCGCATCGTTAAGCCAAATTTTGGCAACTTTTTTGTAAAATCAAGCCATTTTAAAAAAGGCTATTTTATGGATTTTAAAGAGCTTGCAAGCAAATACAAAACCCCACTTTACGTTTATGATTTTAACTACATTAAAGAGCGCTACGAGGCGCTAAAAAACGCATTTTACGCTAGAAAATCTCTAGTTTGCTACGCTGTAAAGGCAAACTCAAATTTAAGTGTTTTAAAATTTCTGGCTGATCTTGGAGCTGGATTTGACTGCGTGAGCATCGGCGAGGTCAAAAGGGCGCTTCTTGCAGGTGCTAAGAGATATCAGATCATATTTAGCGGCGTTGGCAAGAGCGATGAAGAGCTAAAAGAGGCTTTAGAAAATGAAATTTTGCTTATAAATGTTGAGAGCTTTGCCGAGCTTTTAAGGCTTGAAGAGATAGCAAAAGGGCTAAATTTAAAGGCTAGGATTAGCATCAGGGTAAATCCAGGCGTTGATGCAAAAACTCACCCATATATCTCGACAGGGCTAAATGAAAACAAATTTGGCGTTGATGCGCAGACGGCTAAAAAGATGTATATCCACGCTAAAGCTTCAGAGTTTCTTGAGCCAACTGGCATACACTTCCACATCGGCTCGCAGCTAACTTCACTAAGCCCGATAATAGACGCTGCAAAGATCGTTAGTGAGCTTTTAAGAGAGCTAAGAGCGCTTGAGATCGATATCAAATTCTTTGATGTTGGCGGCGGACTTGGCATCATCTACAACGATGAAAAAGAGATAAATTTATACGACTACGCACAAGGAATTTTAGGTGCGCTAAAGGGTCAAGATGTGACCATAGTTTGCGAGCCAGGACGCTTTATCGTGGGCAATGCTGGCTACTTTGTCGCAAGCGTTTTATATGAGAAATTTAATGGCAAAAAGAGATTTGTCATCACTGATGGCGCGATGAATGATCTTATAAGACCAAGCCTTTATGGCGCACATCACAAAATTTTTGTCGATGGTAAAGACGAAAATTTAGGCACTTGCGATGTGGTCGGTCCAGTTTGTGAAAGCGGCGACTTTTTAGCAAAAGATATCAAGCTGCCAGAGTGCAAGAGTGGCGACGTCATCGTGGTTAAAGGGGCTGGAGCTTATGGATTTAGCATGAGTTCAAACTACAATACAAGAAACAGAGCCGCTGAAGTTTGCGTGCTTGATGGCAAAGATAGGCTGATAAGAAGACGTGAGTGCTTTGAGGACGTCGTGGCACCTGAGATTGAGTTTTTGGAGAGCGCTGATGCAAGAGCTAAATGAGCTTAGAAAAGAGATTGATAGTATCGATGATCTCATCTTAAATAAATTAAATGAAAGAATGAAGCTTGTCGAGCAGATCGGCAAGCTAAAGCAAACGACTGGGACGCCTATATATCGTCCTGAGCGTGAGCGAGCTATCATAAACCGCTTAACTAGCCTTAGCAAAGATAAAGCTTTAAATAAGGCTGCGATCGAGGCCATTTATCTTGAAATTTTTGCTGTTAGTAGAAATTTAGAGATGCCTCAAAAGATCGTCTATCTAGGGCCTGAGGGCACTTATACGCATCAAGCGGCGCAAAGTAGATTTGGTGCAATGAGTGCATATTTACCACTTGCTACTATCGAGGCAGTTTTTACGAAGCTAGCTCAAAAAGAGGCAAAATACGGCGTCGTGCCTATCGAAAACAACACTGAAGGCGCTGTTGGAGCTACGCTTGATTGTTTGAGTAAATTTGATGATATAAAGATAGTGGCAGAGCTCTACGTAGATATCCACCACAGCTTTGTTAGCATAAATGAAAATTTAAAAGAGATAAAGCGAATTTACTCGCATCCGCAAGGCTACAACCAGTGCCGTAAATTTTTAGAAGATCACTTGCTAAATGAGGTCGAATTTGTCCCAGCCAAATCAACCGCAGCAGCTGCATATATGGCATCTATGGATAGAGAATCAGCCGCCATTTGCTCAAAAATCGCAGCTAAAATTTACAATGTGCCAATCGTCTATGAGACTATTGAAGATAATATGGCAAATAGGACGAGATTTTTGATCTTAAGTGATTTTAAAAACGCCAAGGTTGAAAACTCGAAAACTTCGATCCTAGCTAAAACTGATCACAGTCCAGGACGCCTTGCTGATCTGCTTTCTATCTTTAAAAATGAAAATATCAATATCACAAAACTTGAGTCACGTCCTATCAAACAGCGCGAATTTAAGTCAATTTTTTACCTTGACTTTGAAGGGCATATCGACGATGAGAAGGTGCAAAACGCCTTTGAACTTGCAAAAGAGAGCGGCGCTGAGATAACTTGGCTTGGAAGCTATTTAAACGGAGAAGAGTAATGAAATTTAATGACTTTTTAGATGATCTAGTAAATTACGAGGCTGGAAAGCCGATCGAGCTTGTAGTTAGAGAGTTTGGCATCGATGCAAAAGATGTGATAAAGCTAGCGAGTAATGAAAACCCTTTTGGCACGAGCAAACGCGTAGAAGAGGCGCTAAAAGAGGTCGCTAAAAACGCACATCTCTATCCAGACGATAGCTACTTTGAGCTAAAAGAGGGGCTGGCTAAGAAATTTGGCGTAACTAGCAAAAATCTAATCATCGGCTCTGGAAGCGACCAGATCATAGAGTTTGCACTTCACGCAAAGGCGAACAAGCAAAGTGGTGTTTTGATGGCTGGCGTGACATTTGCGATGTATGAAATTTATGCAAAACAAACAGGGGCTAAAATTTACCGCACAAAGAGTGTGGAGCATAATTTGAGCGAGTTTTTAGAAATTTATAACGCGCACAAAGATGAAATTTCTGTCATTTTTCTTTGCTTGCCAAACAACCCATTAGGCGAGTGCATCGATGCCGATGAGGTCTATAAATTTATAAAAAACATTGGTGAAAACACGCTTGTGGTGCTTGATTGTGCTTACAACGAATTTGCTAATTTTAAAGATAGCAAAAAAGAGATAAAGCCAAGCGAGGTGGTGAAATTTAAAAATGCCATCTATCTTGGCACTTTCTCAAAGGCCTACGCACTTGGCGGCATGCGCGTGGGATACGGCGTGGCAAATGAAGAGATTATAGGCGCTCTTTCAAAGCTAAGAGCTCCATTTAACATCACGACACCAAGCCTAAGAGCAGCGATCGTAGCACTTGGAGATGATGAGTTTGTGCATAAAACTATGCAAAACAACTTCGAGCAGATGAAGAGATATGAGGAGTTTGCAAAGCAAAATGGCATCGAGTTTATCCCAAGCTACACAAATTTCATCACTTTTAAATTTAAAGAGCCAAAATCAAGCCAGATATGCGAAAAGATGCTAAAAAAAGGTATAATTTTACGAGATTTAAAAAGCTATGCCTTAAATGCAGTGAGAATCACCATCGGTCAGGCATGGCAAAACGATAGAGTTTTTGAAGAGTTAGAGCAAATTTTAAAGTAGGGATATGGATTTTAAGGCATTACTTCATCAAATAAGTCAAATTTATCAAAAGCTTTCACTAAAACAAAAGATCGTCGCAGGCAGCTCGATCGTCTTAGTTGTGGCTTTTTTGGTATTTTTAACGCTTTACAAAAGCAAAAGTGATAGCTTTGCAGGATATAGCGTCCTTTTTGAAAACATCAGCCCAAGCGACTCAGCCTTAATAGTCGATCAGCTAAACAAAGATGGCATCAAGTATAAATTAGCAAATGAAGGCACAATACTGGTGCCAACAAGCGATGTATATAAAGAGCGTATCGCTGTTGCAACGCTTGGCATACCAAAAGAGAGCAAGATCGGTTTTGAAATTTTTGACAAGCAAGAATTTGGCGCAACAGACGCTGAGCAGAGAGTTAAATTTCAAAGAGCGCTTGAGGGTGAGCTAGCTAGAACGATCGAGAGCCTCTCATCTATCCAAAAAGCAACCGTAAGAATAGCCATACCAAAAGAGAGCGTTTTTACTGAAAGACAAGCACTGCCGACCGCTTCTATCGTGGTTGAGCTAAAGCCAGGCGTTAGTCTAAATGCGAAGCAAATTTTTGGCATTAAAAACCTAGTCGCCGCCTCTGTTACAAATTTAAGCACAGAAAATGTAAAGATTGTCAATCAAGACGGCGTCGCACTTGGCGATGAAGACGGTGAATTTGATAGTGATGCCATAGCTCAGCAGATCCGCTATAAGCGCGAGTTTGAAAATAATTACGAGCAAAAGATCGTAAATGTGCTAGCTCCTATCGTGGGCGGGGCAGATAAGGTCGTAGCAAAGGTAAATATCGACTTTGACTTTGATAAAAAAGATACAAAAAGCGAGGTTTATGACCCAAATAACGTCGTAAGAAGCGAGAGCAACATCGAAGAAAAGCGCCAAGGCTCAGCTCCAAATGAAGTCGGTGGCGTACCAGGTGCAGTTAGCAACATAGGCCCTGTTCAAGGGCTAGATGACAGCACCTTAAAAGAGCAGTACAACAAAAGTTCGCAGCAGACAAACTACGAAATTTCAAAGAAAGTGACAAATGTCAAAGGGCAGTTTGCTAGCATAAACAGAGTGAGCGCAGCTGTCGTTATAGACGGACTTTATCAAAGCAAAAAGGATAAAGACGGCAAACCAACTGGCGAGCTTGAATTTGCCCCGCTCACCAAAGAGCAAAGAGAGTCAATCACAAATTTAATCAAGCAATCAATCGGCTACAATCAAAATAGAGGCGATGAGGTAAGCTTGGATAACTTCGAGTTTAAAACTGGCAAAGATGTCAGCACTGGCGAGAAGATGGATGGCTTTATGAACAACTACGTGATGCCTTTCTTGCCGCTGCTTAAATACATCTTTGCAGCACTGCTACTTTACATATTCTACAAAAAAGTCATCGTGCCATTTATGCAAAAGATGCTTGAAGAGACGAAAGAAGAAGAGGAGCAAGCCCAGGACGATCTTGAAGATATCGAGGTGGATGCTGAAGATACGCTTGAGAAATTTAAAGCTGCTCGTAAGAAAGTCGAGGAGCAGCTTGGTCTTAGCGGTGAATTTAACGAAGATGAGCTAAAATACGATGTCCTTCTTGAAAAGATGAAGATAGTAGTCACTGAACGAAGTGAGGAAATTTCAAATTTACTCCAAGATATGGTTAAAAACGATAGTGACTTTAACATGCGTAAGGAAATTTGATGTCTATAAAACTAACCGATAAGCAAAAGATGATATATGACGATCTTTCGATGCCAGAAAAGATCGCTATTTTACTAATACAGCTTGGCGAAGAGGCGACAGCTCTTATATTTTCACACATGGATGTTGATGTCATCACCGAAATTTCAGGCTACATAGCAACTGCAAAAAATATAGACAAACAAGTTGCTGGTGCTATTTTGGAAGAATTTTATGCACTAATGCAGTCAAATCAATATATGAGAAGCGGCGGTTTAGAGTATGCAAAAGAAATTTTATACCGCACATTTGGCCCAGAGGCTGCTCAGAAAATTTTAGACAAGCTTGCTAAAAGCATGGAAAACTCAAAGAGCTTTGGCTATCTTGATAAGATAAAGCCACAGCAGCTCGCAGACTTCATCGTAAAAGAGCACCCTCAAACTATCGCACTAATCCTAGCCCACATGGACTCAACAAGTGCTGCCGAGACACTAAGCTTCTTCTCAGATGAGCTAAGAAGTGAGGTAGTGATCAGGATGGCAAATCTTGGCGAGATCAGCCCTTCAGTCATCAAGCGTGTCTCAACCGTGCTTGAGGGCAAACTTGAAAGCCTCACATCTTACAAGGTTGAGGTTGGTGGCCCAAGAGCTGTGGCAGAAGTGCTTAACAGACTTGGTCAAAAAGCTAGCAAAAGCACCATTGAGCGCATCGAACAAAACGACGATAAGCTTGCCACAACGATCAAAGAGCTTATGTTTACATTTGAAGATATTATCAATCTTAACGCAACAGCGATCAGAGAAATTCTCAAAAATGTCGATAAAAAAGATCTTATGATTGCATTTAAAGGGGCTAGTGACGGCATTAAAGATAAATTTTTATCAAATATGTCTCAGCGTGCAGCCGAAGCCTTTAAAGAGGAGATGCAATACCTTGGCGCTGTTCGTGTAAAAGATGTTGAAGAGGCGCAAAGACGCATCGTTGAGGTTGTCCAAGGTCTAGCTGATCAAGGCGTCTTCCAAGTTGGCGAAGCAGATGAGATGATAGAATGAAAAGTAGCGTAATAACAAGTGAGACCTCGCCAGCTCACTTTATAGAAAATTATAGATTTAAGGTGCTTGGGAGTAACGAAAGAGCCCAAGATAGCGCACCTGTTTTGATAGAAGAGAACAACCTTAGTGAAGAGCTAAATGAGCAAAATTTAGAGCAAGGTGGTGAAAATTTTGCACCTCAGATGCCGCACCCAGTGCAGCCAAGTATGCAAAGCCATTTTGGCTCTCAGCCTCAGCCAGCCCACCAGCCTGGATTTGACTCGAGTTTTGTTGAGGAGCTGCTTAAAAAGACAGATGAGCTAAGCAGCAATATCATCAAACTTCAAATGCAAATAGAAAATCAAGAGAGTGAATTTGCAAAGCGCCTTGAAGCTGAGATCGCTCGTGCAAAAGAGGATGGCAAAAATGAAGGCATCGCTCAAACAAATGCTGCAAACGAGGCAAAGATAAAGGAGCTTGAGGCTAAATTTAGCGCTTCAGCTGCAAAGCTAGATGAGCAGTACGTTAAATTTGATGAGTTTTTGAAAAAGAGTGAGGAAGAGCTTGGACAAACTGCGATAAAGATCGCAAAAGAGGTGATAGAAAAAGAGGTTTCAAGCGCATCTAGTCAGATCGCTCATCACCTAGCAAATTCGCTTATAAAAGAGCTAAGCGACGTAAAAAATATAGAAATTCGCGTAAATCCTGAAGATAGTGACTATCTAAAAGAGCAGTTTAGTAAAAATGAGCGCGTAAAAGTAAGTGCTGATGATGCTATAAGCAAAGGTGGCGTGGTGATAATAAGCGAGGGTGGAAACATCGATGCGACGATGCAAACAAGGCTTGAGAAGCTAAAAATGCTGGTAAATAATGAATAAAGATCTTAAAAGCCTAAATGTCGATGAGCTAAACGCGCTTTGCCACGACATAAGAGATAAAATTCTATCCACCGTTAGTAAAAATGGCGGCCATCTTAGCTCAAACATCGGCGCAGTCGAGATCATCGTTGCGATGCACAAAATTTTTGACGTTACAAAAGATCCATTTATCTTTGACGTGAGCCACCAAAGCTACGCGCACAAGCTACTGACTGGGCGCTGGGACAAATTTGATACGCTTAGAAAATTTAACGGCATCAGCGGCTACACAAAGCCAAGCGAGAGCAAATTTGACTACTTTGTGGCAGGCCATAGCTCGACATCCATTTCACTTGCAGTTGGCGCTGCAAAGGCGATCAAACTAAAAAATGAAGAGCGCTTGCCAGTAGCTGTCATAGGCGACGGCTCGCTAAGTGGTGGAATGGCATACGAGGCGCTAAATGAGCTTGGGGACAGAAAATATCCTTGCGTCATCATCCTAAATGACAACGAAATGAGCATAAGTAAGCCAATAGGCGCTCTTAGCAAGTATCTAAGCCAGATGATGGCTGGGCAGTTTTATCAAAAATTTAAAGGCAGGGTCGAGCGCTTTTTAAGCTATATGCCAGACTCTGCAGCCTACATGGCTAGACGCATGGAGGAGGGCATCAGGCTCATCACTCCTGGTATGTTTTTTGAAGAGCTTGGACTTGAGTATATAGGCCCAGTCGATGGCCACGACCTCGCAGCGCTTCTTAGCACATTTGAAACTGCCAAAAACATGAAAAAACCAGTCATCGTGCACGTGCAGACGCTAAAGGGCAAAGGGTATGAATTTGCCGAGGGTTACTATGAAAATTGGCACGGAGTTGGGCCGTTTGATCTAAAAAGTGGCGAATTTATAAAAAGACAGTCAAACAAGTCAGCCACGGCGATCTTTAGCGAGCAGCTTTTAAAGATGGCAAGAGAGCACAGCGACATCGTTGGTGTAACGGCTGCGATGCCAACAGGCACTGGTATGGACGCGCTCATACATGAGTTTCCAGACCGCTTTTGGGACGTGGCGATAGCCGAGCAGCACGCAGTTACATCGATGTCAGCCATGGCAAAAGAGGGCTTTAAGCCATTTGTCGCGATATATTCGACCTTTATGCAAAGGGCATACGATCAGGTCATTCACGACGCTTCTATACTAAATTTAAACATCACATTTGCGATGGATAGAGCAGGCATCGTGGGCGAGGACGGCGAAACACATCAGGGCGCTTTTGATATCAGCTTTTTAAACGCTGTGCCAAACATGGTTCTTTTTGCTCCAAGGTGCGAAGAGAGCATGAAAAATGTTATGGAATTTGCCTACTCTTACAAAGGCGTTAGCGCTTTTAGATATCCGCGTGGGGCGTTTATCTTAAGAGATGAGTTTAAAGCTAAACCGTTAGAGTTTGGCAAGGGTGAAATTTTGGCTGACACAAAGAGCTACATCGCATTTTTAGGCTATGGCAACGGCGTTGGCAAGGCAAATTTGGTTAGAAATTTACTAGCCGGCAAGCTTGAGGTGATCTTAGTCGATCTAGTCTTTGTAAAGCCGCTTGATAGCGAGCTTTTATGTGAGCTAGCAAAACGCACTAAAAAGTGGTACATCTTTAGTGATAGCGCCAAAAAAGGCGGCGTTGGCGAGATCGTAAGTGCCTTTTTACAAGAAAATGGCATCTCAAATGTAAGCGTTGTTAGCTTTGAGTATGATGATAAATTTATCCAGCACGGTTCGACAGCTGAGGTCGAAAAGAGCCTTGGCATAAGCGCTGAGCAAATTACCCAAAAATTACTAGAGAATAATTAATATCATTTAATAAAGAAACGTTTAATATTACTTTTGCTAGCATAAAGCAAAAATTTGTATAGGGGAAAATTATGCAATATGTATCGTTGCTAAAACAGTCTGGGCTTAAAGTAACGCCGCAGCGTCTTAGCGTTTTGAGAATTCTTGATCGTCACACACATCCAACGATCGATGAGCTTTATGATGAAATTTTAAAAGAAAATCCATCAGTTTCGCTCGCAACTGTCTATAAAAACCTAAACACTCTAAAAGACGAGGGGTTGGTGGTTGAAGTAAATATCGTCAATCAAAAGGCGAGATACGACATTTACGAGCATCCGCACATCCACGTGGTTTGCGAAAACTGCGGTAGCGTCGAGGATATGAGCTATGATGACTCAGAGCTTGGCAAATATCAAGAAGCGCTTGAAAAAAAGATCGGTAACATCATCGAGCGCCTAAATATCGTTGCTAGCGTAAAAAGCTGTAAACACTGCCGATAAGGCAAAATTTATGTTGCACTACGCAACATAAATTTTTATTTTTCTTCATAAAACACTTCAAACAAGCCTGAAATTAGCTTTTTTCTCATTATTTTAAGCACTAACTCGCTAAAATAAGCAAAAAATTTCGGAGAAAAATGTGGGTTTGGAGATAGAGCGTAAATTTTTACTCAAAAATTCTCAAATTCTAGATTTTCTAAAAGAAGCTGGAGTAGTTTTTAAGCACCTTGAAATTTCTCAGTTTTACACCAAGATCACGCAAAATGAAGAGATCCGCTTCAGAAGCGAAGAGGATAAATTTATAAAAACGATCAAGGTTGGCAAAGATCTTATAAGAGAAGAAAATGAGGAATTTTGCGAAAAGGCGGAGTTTAAAAAGGCTCTAAAAAACCGCATCGGACACGTCATCACAAAAGATAGATATATTTTTCGGCTAAATAATAATCCCTGCAACATTGACGTTTTTAAAGACGGCTTAAACGGGCTTTGCACGTTTGAGATCGAATTTAGTGATGAAAATGAGGCTGTCTATTTTAAACTGCCATCATTTTTGGAGCAGTTTTGCCAAGCTGATGTCACCTGCGATAAAAGATATAAAAACAAATTTCTTGCTATTCACGCAAACGAAAATGAACAAATCGACTACAAAAGAGCCTACAATGTCTTTAAAAACAAAGAAATTTCGCCAAATTTTACTGCGAATTTAAAAAGCGGCGAGGCACTTAGAGCTTTATTTTTAAGCATATATAAAGAGATAAAGAGGCTAAAGAGTGACTATCTGCAAGATCACGACGAAGAAATTTTACACAACTTGCGAGTAAATTTAAGAAAAGTTAGGTCGCTACTTAAAATTTTTAACGGAGTTTTTGATGAGAAAGTGACGCTTTTTTTTGGTGAGAATTTTAAAATTTTGGCAAATTCAACCAACAAAAAGCGAGACTTAGACATATTTTTAGGCTTTTTAAGCGAGCAAAAGCATGCAAATGAGCTAATTTACTTTGTGCAAAAGGCTTTAAATTTAGAGTATGAAAACGTTAAAAGCTACCTAAGCGACGAGGAAAACTACGCATTTTTAAAAGAGTGGGAGATATTTTTAAATGAGGGCGAGTTTTATAGATCAAGGCTCTTTGATGTAAGCCTTTCGCGCCTTGGCTCGTTTAAACTAAGAACGCTTCTAGTTTTGGCTCAAAAGAGGCTAAAAAGCCTAGATCAAGACTGCCCAAATGAGAGCTTTCACAAGATCAGGATCGAGCTTAAAAAGGTGAGATATACCTACGAGTTTTTGAGTGAGATTTTTTATTTTGACGGGCTTAAAAAGTATGAAGAGCGGCTAAAAGATATGCAAGAGATCTTTGGTGCGCTTCAAGACTATGACGTCTGGCTGGGTATCTTAGAGCGTTTGCCAGAAGCTGCTGGCAAGGAAAAACTTGAGAGCAAAATCTATAAACAAATTTACAAAACCAGAGAAGAGATACTAAAAAAACGGCTTAAATTTATAAAAGCAACTCGCAAGATCTCGCGAAATTTAAAAATTTACTACATATAAAGGTCTAAAATTTATGCAAAAACAAGAAAAAATAGTTGATATGTTTAACCAGATCGCCCCGACTTACGACGTCGCAAACAGGGTTTTAAGCCTTGGCGTGGACGTGAGCTGGAGGAAATTTGCCTGCAGATATATGCTAGAAATTTTTAAAAATAAAAGTATAAATATCGTGGATGTGGCATGCGGCACTGGCGATATGATGGGGCTTTGGAGTGAAATTTCAAAAGAATTTGGCGTAGAGATAAAAAGCCTAACTGGCATCGACCCATCAAGTGGCATGCTAAAAGAGGCGAGGACGAAATTTCCAAATTTTAAATTTATAGAGGCATATGCTGATAATACAACGCTTGCAAGCGGTGAGGCTCAAATTTTAAGCATAAGCTACGGCATCAGAAACGTGGTCGAGCGAAAGGCTGCGCTTAGGGAGTTTAACAGGGTCTTGGCTGATGGCGGCTACGTCGTAGTGCTTGAATTTACAAAGCGCCAGAAAAAGGGCTTTATAACTGCGCTAAGAGATTTTTACCTAAGTAAAATTTTGCCAAGTATCGGGGGCTTTATCTCAAAAAACAAAGAGGCATACGAGTATCTGCCAAGCTCGATCGAAAATTTCTTGGACGCAAAGAGCTTTTGCGATGAGCTGGTTGAAGTTGGCTTTGAGATAGAGCTTTGCAAGGGCTTTAGCATGGACATCTCGACGCTATTTATCGCTAAAAAGGTCAAAGAGATCAATGCTTAGCGTATCTGAGCTAAACGAAAAAGCAAAGGCGCTGCTTGAAGCAACCCTTGACTACGTCGAGGTTAGTGGCGAAATTTCGCGCCTTACAAAGCATGCCTCTGGGCACTGGTACTTCACGCTAAAGGACGAAAAGTCAAGCATCTCAGCTGTGATGTACCGCATGAATAACCAAAAGGTGAAATTCTTGCCAAAAGAGGGCTTGAAGGTCAAAATTTATGGCAAAGTGACCATTTATTCGACAAGTGGGTCGTATCAGCTAGTGGCTAGTGCGATGCTGCCTGATGGCGAGGGCGAGCTTGAGCTTGCGTTTAGGCAGCTTAAAGAAAAGCTCGAAAACGAGGGGCTTTTTGACATCGGCGCAAAAAAAGAGATACCAAATTTACCTAAAAAAATAGCCCTTGTCACAAGTGCCACTTCAGCTGCACTTCAGGATATGCTAAAGGTGGTAAGAAGTCGCTGGAGGCTAAGTGAAATTTATATATTTGACGCGCTAACTCAGGGCGAAAGTGCTCCAAGCTCGCTTATAAAAGCCTTACGCAGAGCCGATAAATACGGCGTAGATGTGATCGTTTTAGCTAGAGGAGGTGGCAGCAAAGAGGATCTTTGGTGCTTTAACGACGAGGGCCTGGCACGTGAAATTTATGCCACCAAAACGCCAGTCATAAGCGCTATCGGACATGAGATAGACTACGTTATAAGTGACTTTGTGGCAGACCGCAGATCTCTTACGCCAAGTGCAGCTATGCTTGATCTGTTGCCTGATGAAGAGGCGTTTTTCCAGTATCTTGATAGACTCAGCGACGATCTTGATAGTGCTTTAAATTTAAAGATCACAAAGAAGCAAAATCTGCTAAATTTACTACTTTCTAAATTTTCATCAAACGCTCTAAAAGCTAGGATCGAGCTAAAATTTAGCGAGGTGGCAAACAAACAAAATGCCCTAACAAACGCCGTGCAAAGAAAGATCTTGCTTCTTAGCTCGGCCCTTGGCTCGCTAGAGAAGGCTTATGAGATGAGGGAGCTCTTTTTTGAGAGCACGAAGGGGCTTATCGAGGTTAGAAAAGATGGCAAGAGAGCTGATCTTAGGGATTTAAATTTGAATGATGAGATCGAGCTTATCTCGCAAAATACACATAAAAAAGCAATTATCAAGGAGTAAAAATGAGTAGAAAAATCAACTTTAGTGCAGGCCCAAGCGCGATACCATTAGATGTTTTAGAGCACGCAAAAGCCGAATTTACCGACTACAGAGGCGAGGGCTACTCGATCATGGAGATCAGCCACAGAAGCAAGACCTTTGAGGAGATCCACTTTGGCGCGATGGAGAAGATAAGAAAGCTTTACGGCATCGGCGATGAGTATGAAATTTTATTTCTTCAAGGCGGCGCACACTTGCAATTTAGCATGATACCGATGAATTTATATCAAGGTGGCAGGGCTGAATATGCAAACACCGGCGTTTGGACAAACAAAGCGATCAAAGAGGCAAAAGTGCTTGGCGTAAATGTGGATGTCGTAGCAAGCAGTGAGGATGAAAATTTCTCTTACATCCCTGAGTTTAAATTTAGCGATGACGCCGACTATGCCTACATCTGCTCAAACAACACGATTTACGGCACGCAGTATAAGGCTATGCCAAAGACCAAATCGCCCCTTGTCGTCGATGCTTCGAGCGACTTTTTCGCTAGACCACTTGATTTTAGCAGTATCGGCTTGCTTTATGGTGGCGCTCAGAAAAATGCAGGCCCAAGCGGCGTGACTATCGTCATTTTAAGAAAAGACCTAGTTGATCGCGTGAGTAGCCAAAACGTCCCTATGTTTTTGCGCTACAAAACGCACGTAGAGGCAAACTCACTTTACAACACACCGCCAACTTTTGGAATTTATCTCTTAAATTTAACCATGCAGCACCTGCTAGATCTTGGCGGACTTGCCGAGGTTGAGAAGATAAACGCCAAAAAAGCAAGCACGCTTTATAACATCATAGATAGCTCAAATGGCTTTTACGTGGGTCACGCCAAAAAATCAAGCAGGTCAGATATGAACGTGAGCTTTACGATACCAAAAGATCATGCGCTTGAGCCAGTTTTCGTCGAAGAAGCGCTAAAAGAGGGCATGCTAGGGCTAAAAGGTCACAGACATCTTGGCGGCATAAGAGCCTCTATTTACAACGCTGTTAGTCAAAGCGACGTTGAGAAACTTGGCGAGTTCATGAGAGAATTTGCCAGAAAGCACGGCTGATGAACAAGGCAAAAAAAGCTTACGACGAAATTCCTTATTTCTCAGCTGCATTTAGCGACTGCTCGCCTGTTAGGATAGAGGCGGTGGCTAAATTTCTTGGGCTAAAGGTGGCAAATTTAAAAGATGCTAGAGTGCTTGAACTTGGCTCGTCATACGGTGGCAATATCTTGCCATTTGCAGCTTCTCGCAAAGAGGCAAAGGTCGTTGGTATCGACATCTCAAGCCACCAAGTAGAAGAGGGCAACAAGATCGCAAAGAAGATGAAATTAAAAAATTTCACCATTCTTGAGCGTGACTTTTTGCACATGAATGAGCACGATATCAAGGAGCTTGGCGAGTTTGACTACATCATCGCTCACGGCGTTTATAGCTGGGTGAGCCCAAACGTGAGAGACGCGCTACTTGCAACGATAAAGGCGCTACTTAGCAAAGATGGCATCGCCTACGTCTCTTATAATACCTACCCAGGCTGGAAAAGCCTTGATATTTTAAGGGACTTCATGCTCTTTGCAAGCGCTGGCAAGGAGAGCAAAGAGGCACTTTCTCACGTCAAAGATGAGCTAAATTTCTTGCAGGATTATTTGAAATTTAGCCTGCAAAACCAAAACGACGTCGTCTATAAAGACAGCATGAAACTACTTTTGACGCAGCTAAATTTCTTACAAGGCATCATCGCAAAGGGGAGTGATTATTACATTTTGCACGACTTTTTGGAGGCTAGCAACGAGCCAACTTACTTTCATAAATTTGCCAAACACATCGACAAACACGGGCTTTGCTACGTCATAGACGCCTCGCTAAACGATATCTTTGCAAGCTCAACCGGGATCTACCGCTTTGACGCGCACATCGAGCAAAGCTACAACACTCGCATCAAAAAAGAGCAGATAAACGACTTTTTGTTTAATAGATCATTTAGAAAAAGCCTTATCGCGCACAAAGAAAGGCTAAATGGCGCTGAGGACTTTGACGCGGTGCTTGGCGAGAGCGAGCTTGATAGAATTTATTTTGCATATTTTAGTGAGCAGCCAAGGACAAAAACGCAAGAAATTTTAAGCAAAGCCTATCCGCAAAGCCTAAATTTAAGTGAAGTAAAGGCTGCACTTGGTGAGAGCGAGAGTGAAGCATTTATGGGGCTACTTGAAATTTTAAATGATCAAAACACCAAAATTTCATCCTCAAAGCTTGCTGCACTTGCTTATGAGCCTAAAAAAACTAGGCTAAAGCCTAGAGCTGCGGCCTATCTTGGTTATTTTTTGGAGGCTAGCTCACCAGTTATTTCTTTGGCAAACGAGCTAAATGGCAAGCTTAGTTTAAGCGTTGAGGAGATCAAAGCTGCATTGAAATTTGACGGCAAGGCCAGCCTTAAAGAGATCTCAAAGGGCGTAAATTTAAGCGAAGATGAGCTAAAAGAGCTTGCTTTTAAACTAAGTGAAGCTTACTTTTTTGAAGAAATTTAAAAAAAGAGCGTGGCAAATTTAGCCATGCTCTTACTCAAAAAACATATCTTTTAATATCAAACATATCATCGCTATGTAAAAGACCAAAAACCATTTTTTAAGTGTTTTTTTGTCGGTATGTTGCGTCTTTTTGGTGCCAAAGTATGCGCCTATTAGCGAGCCAAGACCTAAAAATGTGCCCTCAGCGTATGAGATGTGACCATTTAGCGAGAGCGAGATGAAGCCGGCAATGGCTGCAAACATAACGAAAAACACGCCCATAGAAACGGCTTTTTTCAGCTCATAACGTAAAAAGCCAACCAAGATAGGAGCGATAAAGACGCCTCCGCCGATGCCGATACTAATGGCAAAAACGCCAACAAAAACGCCAACTAAAAATAGCAAAAAGAGCGAATTATTCGCATTTGAGCCGTCGCTGTTTGGTGAAAAGTATAACTTGATAAGTGAGAAGACAAAAGTTGCTAGAAGCATAGACTCAAGTAAGAGTGCAGGTGCGTGCGATACGATGATGCCACTAAAGCTGGCTCCAACCAAGCCTCCAAGCCCCAAAACCACGCCACGATCTAGCTTTAAAAGCCCAGCTTTGTAGTTTAGATACGAGCCAAATGTCGCACTAAAGATCATCTGCATGACGCTTATGCCAATGGCTGTTTTCACGTCGTAACCAAATGCGACCATGATAGGAACGACGACCGTGCCGCCACCGATGCCAAAAAACCCAGCGATGTAACCAACGCCGATACCGATTATAAATAGTTCTACAAAAAGCATTTTTTCTCCCTTGACTGGTGCAAATTTTAGCCAAGGGGCTCTTAAAAAAATAGTAAAAAAGGCGTAAATTTATAAATTTAGCCAAAATTCTAAAAAGTAAAAGCGAAAATTTTTTATAATCAATAAAAATTTAAAAGGAAAAAGATGCTCTTAGAACAACCACTTTTTTATTATGAAGCGATCAGAGAAAAATTTAAAAATAGCTACCTTGCTGAAGACAAGACGCAAACGATAATCGGCATCGACTGCGAATATATCGATGAAAAAGATATGGACTTTTATGGACTTAGAAGCTACTTTGATACTAATCGTAACAGATCACTCGCACCTTTTGCTGGACTTTTTGGCGTTTTTGCATATGATGGCGTGAGATACTTTGAGTATATCGGTGAAGAAAAGGCTAAAAAGTATGAATTTCCAAAATTTATCTACGCTGATGCTAAAGCATATCTACACTTTGATAAGATGAGTAAAATTTACACTTTTTATGGAGATAAAGAGAGGTATTATGACTTTTTGCTAAATTTAAAGGCAGAAGGTGAGCTCAAAAAAGAGTGTGAATTTAGCGTAAAAACTGATCTAAGTGAAGAAAAGAAACACTTTGAAGATATGGTTGAAGTGGCAAAAGAATACATAAGAAGCGGCGACGTCTTTCAGGTGGTGCTTGGGGAGCTACTTGAAATTTCAACAAATATGAGCAGTTTGGACTTTTACAAAAAGCTAGCTAACGCAAATCCTAGCCCATATATGTTTCATTTTCCTACGCCTTATGGTGACGTGGTCGGCTCGTCGCCTGAGCTTGTTTTTGAGATGAAAAGCGAGCAAATTTTTGTAGCACCGATCGCTGGCACAAGACCAAGAGGCAGCGATGCAAATGCTGACTTGGCACTTGAAAATGAGCTACTAAGCGATGAAAAGGAGCTAGCTGAACATAAGATGCTAATCGATCTTGCCAGAAATGACATCGGCAGGGTCTCAGAGCCAAAGAGTGTGGTCGTGAAAAATGCGATGCATATCCAGAAATTTGAAAAAGTGATGCATATCGTTAGCGACGTCTATGGCAAGTGCGCTAGGGAGCTTAACCTTTTTGACGTGCTAGCTAGCATCTTCCCAGCTGGCACGCTAAGCGGTGCGCCAAAGATCAGAGCGATGCAGATAATTAACGAGCTTGAAATTTTTGAGCGGAATATCTATGGTGGGGGCATTGGATTTTTGCATTTTAATGGCGACGCTCAGGTGGCGATCCTCATCCGCTCAGCCATCTTTGTGCCAGCTAAAAACGGCTTTAGCGACGTCTTTGTCGGAGCTGGAGCTGGCATAGTCTATGACTCAAAGAGCGAAAAAGAGTATGCTGAAATTTGCCACAAACGAGCCAGTGTGGTAAATGTCTTTAAAAACAGCGCAAAAGAGGTTTAGATTTACAAATCAGGAGCTTTCATGCCAGGACAAAATTTGATCCTAGCCATAACTATCGTCGTTTTTATATTTGCATGCTTTATGGCGTATAAGGATCATAAAAATAGTTTGCAAAAGAAAGAGAGATAAATTTATTAAATTTAAAAGGTTTAAATCAATCTGCAAAAGCAAATTTGTATTGTTTGGCTTTAAAAAGAATAACTAATGTCAAGATAAATTTATCCTAGTTGTAACGATCCTATTTTCGTAGGCGCACTAAACGCTAGCAAGATGAAATTTTGCTTTGATGAACGCATCCAAACAAATGTGGTGGCAAATTTTACGCAAATTTATGAGTATGAAAATTTACACATCAAAAAGGGCGAGCGCCTAGAAATTTTGAGTTTAGCTTAACTATCGTCATATTAGCGAAAATGATGCGACCAAATTTAACATCTTTGAAAACAAAGAGCTAAAATTTGCTTAAGCGATCAGACTTATAAAATAAATACGCTAAGCATATGAATAAATTTTTATATATTCATTACAATATGAGTTATAGCCTTCAAAATATTATAGGTATGAAGGCTTGTAAAAGAAGATGAGCGCATTATTTTATCTACCAAAATTTCTCTAGGACTAAGATTTGATTGGCTCATCTGTAAGCTGGTATTTGTTTTTACTAAGTCGATAGCTTTTACATTATTTAAATATATTAATAAGATATAAGATTATGACTTATCGTATTTTTTAAAACTTGTTATAAAAAATTTATTTTTGCCTTGCAACCCAAGGCTTAAATATCTAATGCGCAAATTTTAGCTATTTAGCCCAAAAAGGGCTAAATTTAGACATTAAACCTAAAGTGCATAACATCGCCATCTTGCACGATGTAGTCTTTGCCCTCAAGTCTCATCTTGCCAGCCTCTTTAGCTCCGTTTTCGCCGCTATGTGCGATATAGTCCTCGTAGCTTATCACTTCAGCTCTGATAAAGCCCCTCTCAAAGTCGTTGTGGATGACGCTTGCTGCTTTTGGCGCTTTCCAGCCATTTGTGATCGTCCAAGCTCTTACTTCCACGACGCCAGCGGTGAAATAGCTTATCAAATTTAGCTTTGCAAAAGACGTTTTGATGATCTTTTCAAGGCCGCTCTCACTCGTTCCAAGAGATGCTAAAAACTCGTGAGCCTCCTCATCGCTTAGACCTATTAGCTCCTCTTCGACCTTGGCGCAAAGCTTTATCACCTCGTGGTCTGAAGCTTTAGCATACTCTTTTAGCGCTTTTACAAATTTATTATCTTCGCTAAGTCCCTCTTCATCGACGTTTGCGCCATAAACTACCTCTTTTGCGCTTAGAAGTCTCAGCTCTTTGTTTAGTACCAAAAACGCCTCACTATCTCTTTGCTCAAAGCTACTTGCACTTTTGCCATCGTTTAGGTGAGCTAGAAGCAAATTTGCTATCTCAAGCGCCTCTTTTGCGCCTTTTGCATTTGCTTTTGCCTCTCTTGTGAGCTTTTCTATCTTTTTATTAAGCTGCTCGATGTCAGCTAGTATCAGCTCGGTTTGGATGATCTCGATGTCTCTTACTGGATCGACGCTACCCTCGACGTGAGTGATGTTCTCATCCTCAAAGCAGCGAACTATGTGTAAAATAAGCTCGGTCTCTCTGATGTTTGATAAAAATTTATTGCCAAGACCCTCGCCAGAGCTTGCCCCTTTTACAAGGCCTGCGATATCTACAAATTCGATGGTTGAATATTGAATTTTATTAGGACTTACTATCTTTGCAAGCTCATTTAGGCGCTTATCAGGCACTGGCACGATGGCTTTGTTTGGCTCGATCGTGCAAAACGGATAGTTCGCACTCTCGGCATTTTGCGCCTTTGTAAGTGCGTTAAATGTCGTTGATTTGCCCACATTTGGTAGGCCTACTATTCCAACTGAAAGTCCCATCAATTCTCCTTGCTAAGTGCTTGTAAAAAGTATAAATTCATCCTAACTCCTGCTCCGCTCGCACCTGCTTGGTTGTATCCCCAAGCCTTTTCGCGGTATGCCGGGCCTGCGATATCAAGGTGTAGCCACTTATCTTTATACTCATCTTTGATAAATTTAGCTAGAAACATGCCAGCTGTGATCGCGCCGCCATATCTGCTTGAGGCGCAATTGCTAACGTCTGCGATCTGGCTTTTGATAAGCTCGCTAAGATAAGGGTTAAAATCAAGCGTAGTCGCTAGCTCGCCGCTATCTTTTATCTTGTTTTTAAACTCGCTTTTTAGGCTCTCGCTGTTGCCCATGATGCCTGTTGTGTATTCGCCAAGTCCCACGACGCAAGCGCCAGTTAGGGTTGCCATGTCGATTAGGATGTCTGGCTTAAAGTCTTGCGCGTAGCTTAGGCAATCAGCCAGCACCAAACGTCCCTCTGCATCGGTGTTTCTTACTTCTATACTAACGCCACTTCTTGAAATAAGCACGTCATCAGGCTTGTAGGCATTTCCGCCGATCATATTTTCAGTTGCGCCCAAAATGGCGTGAATTTCAAATGGTAAATTTAACTCCGCTGCACCTTTTATGATGCCAAGAGCTGCTGCTGCGCCGCTTTTGTCTGATTTCATAGTGAGCATATAATCAGCCGGCTTTAAGCTAAGTCCGCCGCTATCGTATGTTAGCCCTTTGCCGACAAAGATGATGCGTTTTTTAGATTTTTTAGGCTTGTAGGTTAGGTGGATGAGCCTTGGTTTATGCACGCTTGCGCGATTTACCGCCAAAAATGCGTTCATATTCTCTTTGGCTAAAAATTTCTCGTCATAGACCTCGCACTTTATGCTTGCGATGTTTTTGGCTAAATTTAAAGCGTCCTGCGCCATCTTTTGCGGTGTATAAATTTCTGGAATTTCATTTACGATATCTTTTGTGAAATTTGTAGCCTCAGCGATGATCACTGCTTCTTTAAAGCCCTCTTCTGCCGCCTTTAAATCGATCTTTTGGGCGCTAAATTCTTCTGTGCTAAAGAGTACCTTTTCAAGTGTGTATTTTTCTTTTTTCTCTTTATACTTGTTAAATTCATAGCTTCCAAGTAAAAAGCCCTCAGCTAACGCCTCAAAGCTTAGTTTTTGGCACTGCGCTACGTAAGAAGCTAGCTTTATGCTCTTAATATTTAACGACTTTAGTGCGTTGTAAGCTTTAGCTGCCGCAACTCTAAGCTCATCAAGATCAAGCTTAGAAAGTGGCACGTAAGCTCTTTTTGCCTCGCTTAGGATGAGGACGCTATCGCCTTTGTAATTGTTAAATTTAATAGCCTCTTTATCGCCTATAAATTTATGTTTTAACTCCTTATCTACTACGAAAATTAGTTCAATATCAGCTTTTATATCTTTTAATTTTTTATCAACTATTTGAAACTGCATGTCTTCTATCTCTCCTTTCGTTTAAAATTTTATTTTCGATGCGCTTAAATGTATATATCAAAAGCCCCATAAATATGGCAACCACTGGGATAGCGACATACCAGTGCTCTTTTGCTTTTTGAAGTAGCACAAGTATATGCTCACCAAGTATCCAAGCAGGTATGGTGGTGATCGCCGCCCAGCACCAAGCGCTGATCAAATTTATAAAGGCATATTTTTTGGCGTCATAGCCGGTAAGTCCTATGCAAAGCGGTATGATGACACGAAAGCCATACATATAGCGTTGCAAAAAGATGATCGGCCAGCCGTATTTTTTCAGCATTATGTGCGCCACTGCAAATTTTCTCCGCTGCGTGTGAAGCCTTTTTGCGATGTATTTTTTATTGTAACGGCCAAGGTAGAAGTAAATTTGATCTCCCACAAAGCCTCCAAGTCCAGCCACAAAGATAGCAAGCGCGATGTGCATGTGCGTGGTGTGAGCGAGAATTCCAGCCATTATTAAGGCCATCTCGCCCTCCATGATACACCAGACAAAAAGTATGATGTAGCCGTACTCTTTAAGCAGTTCTATAAAAAACTCTTCCATCCTAAACCTCTAAAACGCTGTAAATTTTAGTAAGCGACTTTAGCTTTTCGCTACCTTTTAGATCTACTAGATCTATGAGAAAGCACGCTTCTACGCAGGTTGCGTTAGTTTGATCGATAAGCTCAACTGAAGCTTTTGCAGTGCCTCCAGTCGCGATGAGATCGTCCATCAAAAGCACTCTAGCGCCTGCTTTTTCTCCAAAAGCATCGATGTGAATTTGCACTTCATCGACGCCGTATTCTAGGCTATATTTTTGAGAAAGCGTGATAAAAGGCAGTTTTTTTGGCTTGCGAATAGGCACAAAAGGCAGCCTTAGTCTTGCTGCAAGCGCTGCGCCAAAGATGAAGCCACGTGACTCGATGCCAGCGATGTAGTCAATCTTTGCGTCCTCATATCTAGCCACCAAATGATCTATCAAAAAGTTAAATGCCTCTTTGTTGTTTAGTAGCGTCGTGATGTCGCGAAAGACTATGCCAGGCTTTGGAAAATCGTTTATGCAGCGAATAGAGTTTAGTAAAAATTCTTTGCCCTTTTGATCTAAAATTTTCATAAATTTCCTTAAATTTGATGTTAAAGTAGCGCTTCGATCTTGCCTTCAAGCTCACGAATTCGTTGTCTTAGCTTGTCGTTTTCTAAGCGGTACTGTGAATTTCTTGTGCGAAGTGAGGTTACGTCGTTTTTAGTTTTGTTTAGCTCATCTGTCAAGATGTCGATGTTGCCTAGACTTCGTTGGAGTTGGATCTGAAATTTTCTTATGACGACCTCGGTATCTTGGAGGTTATTTTTCATAAAATCTTTTGTCGCACGCTCTTTTTTTAGAAGCGTTTTGAAGTAAAAAACCATGACGGTTAGGTAGATCGCAGCACAAACAAGAGCGGTAAAAACGATCCACTCGCCTATCATTTGCATGCCTCAAGCTCGATTTTTTTGACTCTTCTTTCGTGCCTGCCGCCTGCAAACTCAGTCTTTAAAAACGCTTCAACCGCCGAGATAGCTACGCCTGCACCGATAACTCTTGCGCCAAAAGCGATCACGTTTGCGTCGTTGTGCTCTCTGGCAAGTCTAGCGGTAAATTCGTCGTGGCAAAGGGCACATCTTACGTTTTCATGCCTGTTTGCAGCTATTGATATGCCTATGCCAGTGCCACAAACTAGCACGCCGTAGCAGTTAGGCTCAAGCTTGCTCGCTAGCAAATGCGCATAATCAGGGTAATCAACGCTATTTTTATCGTTTGTACCAAGATCAACCACTTCGTATCCAAGCCCTTTAATAGCCTCTTTAAGCTCGTTTTTTAGCTCAAAACCAGCGTGATCGCTAGCTAGGAAAACTTTGTCTATCTTCATGAAAAGTCCGTTAAATTTTTTGTTGATTATAGTCAAAGTTGCATTAAAATAAAATTTTACTCTCAGCCAAAATGAAGCTATAATTTACCAAAAATTTAAAGGAGAAAATGTGAAAAAAGCGCTCTTTTTAGTGGCTTCTACGCTAGCCTTTGCAAATGAAAATCTAATAGAGATCTACACAGATCAAACCATCATCACTCAAAAATTTAGTGACGCAAATAGCTCTTTTAGCGCCTTTGTGCCAGAGGGTGTGCAGAGTGAGAACATCACTATAAATGGGGATTGTGACGCAAATGCTTATCTAAAAAAGATCAGCGAAGAAAATAGCCCAAGTTACATAAAATGGAAGCAAGAAGTTGCAAATTTAAACAATAAGCTTGAGGCGCTAAATGCGAGAGGTAGGTTTATAGAGCAAGCTTTAGTAGAAGAAAACAAAAGTAACGATGTGACAAAAAGAGCTGATGAGTTTTATAAATTTAGCCTAGAAAATATCGAGAAAATTTCAGCTGCTAAAAGTGAGCTTGAAGTGCTTAAAGAAAATGAGCCAAAGAGCGAAATGGCTGGATTTTTGCAGCTTGATATGAAATTTGCTTGCAGTCCAAAAGAGGCGACGCTATCATACATGGATGATGAGGCCCCAAAGACGCTAAATGAAATTTATGCAGACACAAAAAACAAAAATATCTTGATAAAACAAGAAATTTTACTAACCAACCCATTTGCCAGTGAAGTTAAAAATTTAAAGCTCGCCATCTATCCAACCAGATATCAAAAGGCGCTTGCTCCAAGTAAATTTTACCCTTGGTACGAGGAGAGCGAGGCGGAGGCTGATGGTTACGGCGCTTCGAAAAATATGCTAAGAGCCGCGAAAGTCGCCGCTGAGGTCGCTGATATGCGTGTGCAAAGAGATGAGAATGAGTTTGCCAAAATTTGGAAGATAGATGGGCTAAATTTAGCAAAAGGCGAGAGCAAATATATAACTTATGATACGCAAAAAATGGACGCAAATTTTAGCGTTTTTGCTGATTTTTACGGCTCGCTAAAGGCTTATAACGTAGCTAGCTTTAAGCTAAATGATGATCTAACGCCAGCTAAAACGCAGTTTTACGTTAATGGTGTGAGCGTTGGCAGTCCAAGCGAGTTTGAGATGAAAGCAAAAGATGAGCCAGCGCAGTTATTTTTGGGACAAAACGAGCTAATCGAGCTTAAAAAAGAGCGCTTAAATAAATTTAAAAAGAGCTCGCTTCTTGGCAAAGACCGCATAAGCGAAGAGGGCTATGAGATAAGTGTCAAAAATAACTCAAGCAAGAGCGTTGAGGTCACTTTGGTCGATCGTATGCCAGTATCTGCCGACGAGGCGGTAAAGATCGAGATAAAGGGATTTGATAAAAAAGATATCAGCAAAGATGGCAAGGTGGAGCTTAAATTTAGCCTTGCACCAAAAGAGGAATTTAAAAAAGAGTACTCTTATAAGATCACAAAGCCAAAAATTTAGAGCAATTTTGCTCTAAATTTAGCCATTTATAAAGGCGCTTGCGATATCTAAAATGTATCTTGTCGGATAAAAGATAGTATCTTTTAAAGGCGAAATGAGGATGATGATAAGGATGACAAATCCATATCTTGAGATACCCTCAAGCTTTTCTGCTAGTGCGTGAAAGCCAAAATTTCTAAGCGCATACTCGAGCGCGTGAAAGCCATCAAGTGGTGGGATCGGATAGAGGTTAAAGATGGCTAACATCAAATTTAAAAGCGCAAGCGTAAATAAAAACTGAAGTAAAATTTCAAAGGTTTCTATATTTAGCAAAGCCTTTAGCACAAAAAGCGATAAGATGCCTAGGATGATGTTGTAACAAATACCAGCTAGACTTACGTAGATAGCTGCCTTGTATCCGCCATTTCGCACGACTGTGTAGGTATTTACAGGCACTGGTTTTGCCCAGCCAAACATCATGCCAGTGCTTAGATAAAGCACCAGTGGCACGATGATAGTGCCGATAGGATCGATGTGTTTTATGGGATTTATGCTAAGTCTGCCAAGGCTTTTTGCGGTGTTGTCGCCAAATTTATAAGCGACATATCCGTGAGCGATCTCGTGGCCTACGATGGCGATTATTAAAGATATGACGATAGTGGCGACCTTTATGGGGTCAAAATTAGTGAAGTCCATCAACTTCTCCCTCTTTTAGAGCTTGTTTTGTGAAAAACTCATCGTTTTCTATCGTATCTACAAAGCGTCCGATACGCTCCCAGCGCACATTGTAGTTATTGTCCCAGCTAAAATAAATAAACCAAGGCTGACCGACTATGTCCTTGTAAGCCACGCTTCCCCAAAAACGGCTGTCGTTTGAGTGATCGCGGTTGTCGCCTATCATAAAGTACTCATCCTTTGGCACTTTTACGTAAAATGCATTAAAGTTAAAATTTGGATTTTGCGGTAGTGAGCTAATGAGTGCTGGC
The DNA here is from genome assembly GCF_902460715.1 of Campylobacter concisus. Lineage (GTDB taxonomy): Bacteria > Campylobacterota > Campylobacteria > Campylobacterales > Campylobacteraceae > Campylobacter_A > Campylobacter_A concisus_AK. The sequence continues at coordinate 1,057,301 of NZ_CABPUX010000001.1, forward strand.
TTCATAAAAACGTTTGATTTGTTTGTATTTAGCATGAAAACCATCTGCTCAAATAAATTTACATTTTCATCGTAGTGGATGCCGCTAAATCTATATGGCTCTTTTATGAAAAGTTTGCCATCAAGCTCGGCTATGTCGCTGCATGAGTAGCCAAATTTACTCTCTTTGCCATTTAAATTTTCACGGCAGTTTGCCTTTATGAAGCTATCTCCCTCTTTTGGGCGCAGATAGAGGGCTTTTTCAGTAAAAACGATCTCGTCCTCGCTAGTTGCAAAGCAGCGCTTTACAAAGTGAGTTTTCTCCTCTTTTGGATAGCGAAATACGACTATATCGCCCCTTGCCGGGCCCTCGCCTGTTATCATGTGGCCGTTATTGTTTAGCTCTGGAAGCACTCTTGTCTCGATCCACGGGATCCTAGGCGTTGGTATGCCATAAACATACTTTTTAGCAAATAAAAAATCCCCAACCAAAAGCGTGTTTTTCATCGAACCAGACGGGATCACAAAGGCTTGAGCCACAAAGAAAATGACAAGCAAAACGATGATAACCGTGCCTGTCCAGCTCGAGCAAAAGTCATAAAATTTAGTAAAAGCTCTCTTCATTATCTCACTCTTTAATTTTTAGCTATCTTTGCTTGTGCAGCAAGGATTGTGTTGTTTAAAAGCATGGCTATGGTCATCGGACCAACGCCGCCAGGAACGGGCGTGATGTATGAGCATTTTGGTGCGACCTCTTCAAAATCCACATCGCCCACAAGCCTGCCATCATCAAGTCTGTTTATGCCCACATCAACGACTACCGCGCCATCTTTTACCATATCAGCCTTTAAGAAAAATGGCTTGCCAATGGCTGCAACTATGAGGTCAGCATTTTTGCAAATTTCTTTTAAATTTTTAGTCTTGCTGTGTGTCACCGTAACCGTTGCAGAGGCATTTAGGAGTAAATTTGCCATAGGCTTGCCAACGATGTTGCTTCTGCCGATCACCACCGCATTTAGTCCAGCTACATCTATGCCATACTCTTTTAAAATTTCCATAACGCCAAGTGGTGTGCAAGGGACAAAGCCATCAAGTCCGCTAACAAGTTTGCCAACATTTACAGCGTGAAAGCCGTCTACGTCTTTTTGTGGATCGATCGCTGCGAGCACGACGTTTGTATCGATATGCTTTGGCAGTGGCAGTTGAACCAAGATGCCATGGATGCTATCGTCTAAATTTAGCACGTTTATAAGGGCAAGTAGCTCGTTTTGGGTTGTATTTTCGCTTAGACGGTGAGCCACGCTTTTTATGCCGTATTCGTTGCAGGCTTTCTCTTTGGCTCTAACGTATGTTTGAGATGCCTTATCTTCACCGACCAAGACGACGGCCAAGGTTGGCTCGATACCAAATTTCTTTAGCTCATCAGCTCTTACTTTTACGCTTTCTTTGACCTTTAAAGATACGGCTTTTCCGTCTAAAATTTTCATATTCGATCCTTACTTAAAAGCTTTTTTAATCACAAGGGTGGTATCATACCTAAAAATAAATTAAATTTTTAAAAGAGAGGTTTATGAGGTCTGTTTTTTTGATTTTGCTTTTTTGCGTGGCGATTTTTGGTGCTGATTTTATCACAAAGACCGAGTACGCCAAGATGCTCTACCTAAATCCGCGTGGCATAGGCTGTGATAAATGTCACGGCGCAAAGGGCGAAGGCAGCCTAATCTCTAAATACAAGCATTTTGACAAAAAAGCTAACAAAACGGTCGATGATGAGCTTAGAGCGCCAAAGATAAATGATATAGATTTTGAAAGCTTTAAAGCAGCTCTTACAAAGCCAAAAGGCGTCATGCCAAGCTACTTTTTGACAGACGAGGAGACGACCATCCTTTATGAATACATCACAAATCAGATGAAACCTCCTGCAAAAGCGGCAAAATCGCAAAATTTAGCTAAGCCAGCCGCTCCTGCTGCTACGCAAAAACAGCCAGAGCAACCTGCTAAAGCTGCCACAAGCGCAAAAGCAGCAGAGCCAGCCAAGAGCGCTCCTGCAAAACCAGCTGAGCCTGCAAAGCCAGCTAGCACGCAGGCACCAAAGTCACCAACAAAACCAGCAGCAAATCAAAAAGATAATCAAAAGACAAATTTAAAAACACAAAATCAAAAGGATAAAAAATGACAAATAAAGAGGCATTTAGTGAAGCTAAAAAATATATCCCAGGCGGCGTAAATTCACCTGTTCGTGCATTTGGCAGCGTTGGAGGTGAGCCTGTGATGATAGATCACGCAAAGGGCGCTTATCTATACGACGTCGAGGGTAAAAAGTACCTTGACTTCATCCAAAGCTGGGGTCCGCTCATCTTTGGTCACTGCGACAAAGATATCGAAGAAGCGATCATCTCTGCTGTAAAACAAGGCGTATCTTACGGCGCTCCCTCACCAAAAGAGACCGCTCTAGCAAAGCTAATATGTGATGAGTTTAAACAAATAGATAAAATTCGCTTCGTTAGCTCTGGCACAGAGGCCACCATGAGCGCTATCAGAGTGGCTAGAGGATATGCCAAAAAAGACGGACTTATCAAATTTGAAGGCTGCTACCACGGACACAGCGACGCACTTCTTATCAAAGCAGGAAGTGGCGCTACGACATATGGCAACGCTTCAAGCGGCGGCGTGCCACAAGATGTTGTGAAAAATACATTTTTAGCTATCTACAACGATATAGAGAGCGTAAAAGCTATTTTTGAAAATAATAAAGACAAAATAGGTGTCGTCATAATCGAGCCAATCGCTGGAAATATGGGACTTGTGCCAGCTGATAAGAAATTTTTACGTGAGCTTAGAGTGCTTTGCGATAAATTTGGCGCAGTGCTTATCCTTGATGAGGTTATGAGTGGTTTTAGAGCTTCTCGCCTTGGCTCATATCCATTTCACGAAGTAGATGCCGATCTTGTCACATTTGGCAAGGTTATAGGCGGTGGCATGAACGTCGCTGCATTTGGTGGCAAGGCGGAGATCATGGACTGCCTAAGCCCAGATGGCGCTGTCTATCAAGCAGGTACGTTAAGTGGCAACCCAGTGGCGATGAGCGCTGGCATAGCGGCTATTTCAAAGATAAATAGCGACGCAAATTTATACGCTAGACTTGAAAAACTAGCCCTAAGACTAATGGACGGCTTCAAAGAGGCTGCAAAAAGCGCTGGCATCACTATCCAAACCGAGGTTCGTGGCTCTATGTTTGGCTACTTTTTTACTAATCATGCAGTAAAAAACTACGACGATGCGCTAAAGAGCGACACAAAACTCTTTGCTAAATTTCACCAAGCGATGCTTAGACGCGGAATTTATCTTGCACCAAGTCAGTTTGAGACGGGATTTATCTGCAACGCGATGAGTGAAGCGGATATCGATCTAGCGGTAAATGCAGCTAAAGAGGCATTTTTGGAGATAAAAGCTTAATGGCAAAATTTAAGATAAAAGATATCGTAGCAGGGGCTGAGCAGCTAAGCCTTGGCATATCGATGGTCGTGGCTGTGGTGATCGGCACTGGGCTAGGATATCTTGTAAAAAAGGCTACAAATTTCACGCCAGCGCTTTGGATAGGGCTTGCCTTTGGCATCGCAGCTGCCATTTTAAATGTCTATAAAGCCTACAAAGCGCAGGTTAAAAGCCTAGATGAACTAAAGGATGAGACAAGATATAAAGGCTATAAAAAAGACGATGATGACGAGGACGATTAGCAGGCTTTTTCTTTGCTATTTTGCGCTTTGGCTAGCCCTTAGCGTGGTTGGCAAATTTATATCAAATCAATTTTTTATAAGCTCGCAAATTTCATTTTTTGCCTCGCTTATCATTCTAACGGCTAGCTTTTTTGCCTATAAAAATCGCATAAACTCAAGGCTAGAAAATGCTAGAGATGAAATTTTAGCCAAGATAGAAGAAGAGGACGAAGAGGATGAAGAAATTTTGCCCCAAAAAGAGGCAAAAGAATTTAGCCTAAAAGATGAAAAAGCAAGGCTAAAAAAGCAGAAATTTTCTTTTAAAGATAGGAGTTTTGCAGCGGCATTTATGCCATATCGCTTGGTTGCGTATGCGATACTTTTTTTTGGATTTATATTTTTAAAAAATGAAAATTTACTAAACGTACCTGGCTTTTTAGTGGGGCTTGCTCCGATGCCTATTGGAGCTTTTATCTTTGGGATAATGCAAAATAATTTAAAAAAGGACGAAGATGGCAAGTAGCTTTAGGATCATTCGCTCGATGGGACCGCTATTTTTGGGCATGAGCCTGCTTTTTATAGGCAATGGCCTAGTCATCGCATCTTGTAGTGCGCTACTTAAGCAAAATGGCGTAGGCGAGCTTGCGATTGGACTAATTAACACTGGATTTTTTATAGGAGCGTTAATTAGCACGATCACAGCGCACAGAGTCATCTCAACCACTGGCCACATCAGAGCTTTTGCTATCTTTTCAGCTATATTTGCAGTCTCAGCCATGCTTCACGCCATAAGTGAAAATTTGATCTTTTGGGCGATTTTGCGAGCCTTTTTGGGATATTGCTACTACGCACTTTTGATGGTTATAGAAAGCTGGCTAAATGCTAAGATCCCAAACAAGATAAGATCGCGCGTCATCGCCTTTTACGAGTGCGTTTTCTACACGAGCTTTGGACTTGGAATTTTGATCTTAGCACTTGATCTTAGCGCATTTGAAATTTTCATCATCAGCGCAGCCTTTATCATGCTCTCAAGCATACCTTTAAATTTAATCCGCATCAACCAGCCCCAAATCCCGCAGCGCCAACCCATAAACATCCCAAAAATTTTTGGTATCGTCCCACTAGCCCTTGTGGGAGCGCTTGTTGCAGGACTTGCGATAAATGGCTTTTTTTCTATGGCAAGCCTCTTTGTCTTGCTTCAAGGATATAGCGCAAAAGAGGCGTCATTTTTTATGACTATAGCGATGGCTGGGGGCTTTTTGGCTCAAACATTTATCGGAGGCTTTTCAGATAAATATGGCAGACGCCCAGCGCTCTTGCTTTGTAGCGTTGTATCTTTAATCAGTGCGGCTTTATTTTTGCTAAATGGCTCAAATTTGATAGTTCAGTACGTCCTCTCATTTTTCTTTGGTGGCGGCATTTTTTGTACATACGGACTTTCGCTCGCTAGGGCAAATGACGAGATCACAGACAAGACAAAGAGCGTCCAAGTGGCACGCGCGCTGCTTTTTAGCTACTCTTTTGCCTCGCTTTTCTCGCCGCTTCTTATGAGCTATGCGATGAAAATTTTTGGCGCATTTGGCTTTATCTATGTCTATTTGGTGCTTTATGTTGGGCTCATTTTATTTGCACTAACGCAAAAGACCATACCACAGCACATGAGAAAAGACTACAACGACAGGCTTGTTGCAAGGACGGCTGGCATCGCGACTATTCAGCAAAATGGCAATTTTGCCGATAGAGAAAATAAAAAGTAGAAAATGGACGTAGCAAATTCTCTAAACATATCAAACACCTCGGTTCAAACTGGGCAAAACGCCACCCAAAACGCGCCTGTCCGTAAAAACGAGGGTTTGCTTTTTAAAAATCAGCCAGTTGGGACGCCAAGTGAGCAGAGTGTCTCAAACGCGCTTGATAACGTTGGCAAGCTAGTTGCAAGGGTGCTTGATGATCTAAAAAGTGCTTCAAGCCTTAGTAAGGCTGAGCAAATTTTATCTCAGGCAAAAGATACAAAGATCGCTCCAAATTTAGCTAGCGAGCTCTCTGACCTTGCCAAAAGCTTAGAGGCAGAAGCGGCGCAAAATGAAAGCCCTGAGATAAAGAGCCTTGCTCTAAAACTAAAAGAATTTCTAAAGCCAATAGCTGATCTTAAAGCTGGCTCGCTAAATGATCAGATCAAAAACTCAGGCGTCATGCTTGAAGCAAATTTAAAAGATGCACTTACTCCAGAGAAGCTGCCAAGCTCGATACAAAAGCTACTAAGCGATATAAAAAATCTCTCAAATCAAAATTTACTTAGTCAAATTTTAACCCTAAATGATGAGAGCTTGGATAATCAAAACTCATTTATGAAGCTTACTTCGATGCTTGAAAAAGCGAGCGGTGACGCTAAAAACATCCTTGATAACTCAAGTATAAAAACGCTTTTAAAAGATGTGGATAAGCTTGATAATGTGGCTAAATTTCTAGATAAAAACTTCTCAAAAGAGCAAAGCGCAGACGCGGTAAAAAATCAGACCAGCAAGATGGAGAATTTCATCTCAAATTTAAGCGAGAAGGTAGCAAATTTAGCTAGCGAAAAGCTAAATCAAAGTGCGGCTTTTAGCTCAAACCACAAAGAGCTAAAAGCTATCCTTGAGAGCCTAAAAAACGATCTAAAAATGCTAAATAATATAGGCGATGAGGCTGGACTTGTAAAGGCGTTTAACGAGCTTAGCGACGTCTCAAAAGAGGGTAGCTTGCAAGATAAGCTCCAAAGTGCGGCAAGACGCCTCGCTCATAGCCTTAGCCTAGCAGATCCAGAAGCAAGCACGGCAAAAAGCGATCTAGCCGAAAGTAAGGCGCTTTTAAAGCAACTAAAACTAGCCACAAATGATATAAATAACATCACGACAAAGAGCCAGAGTGAAATTTCAAAGGTGCTAAATCAAGATGTAAAAAGCACGCTTTTAAACATAAGCGAAAAGAGCCAAAACCCCCAAACCGTAAATGCCGCAAACAAGATGATCTCGCAGATCGAGATGCACCAGATGGTCTCAAGCTTGCAAGGGGGCATACAAACTTATATGCCATATATCTGGGACGGCGTGGAGGGCGGAAATGTCGCATTTAAGCAGGGCAAAAAGGATAAATTTTATGCCCAGATCGATCTAAATTTCAAGAAATTTGGCCAGATAAATGTGATGGTTGGGCTTGTGGATAAACGCTATATCGATCTATCGGTAGCAACGCAGACAAATGAGTTTAAAGAGCTTATCTTAGGAAATTCAAGCGAGCTAAAGCAGGCTATCTCAAAGCTTGGACTGATCGTTTCAAATTTTAACATCAAAACCTTGCCAAAGGTGAAGCTAAACGATAGATTTAAAAATTTTGGCGGCCTTGATGTGGGCTTTGATAAGAAAATTTGATGCAAGTAAATAAGAAAAAAGCCGTCGCTCTTGGCTACAACAGATCGCAAGATAACGCTCCAAAGGTGCTTGCAAGCGGTGCTGGCGAGATAGCAAATAAGATAATAAGCCTAGCAAAAGAGCATGACATACCTATCAAAGAGGACCCTGATCTTATTGAAATTTTAAGCAAGGTCGAGGTCGATCAAGAGATACCGCCAAATTTATATAAGGCGGTGGCCGAGATATTTAGCTTTTTATATAAGATCACAAATAAAAAGTAAATATTGCACTTTAATAGTGCTATAATCTCAAAATTAGGGAAATTTAAACATTAAAAAGGAGGTATTATGAAGATTTCATCAAAAGTGACGATGATGATCGTCTCGTCCCTACTGGTGCTTGGAGCCATTTTAGTCTTTCTAAACATTTACGAGCAAAACAAAGCGATAGAATTTTCTACCAAACAGCTGACTGAAACGGTCTTAGCCGATAAAAGGGCAGCTTTAAGTGAAGAGATGGATATCGTTTCAAACATTTTGCTAAAAATTCAAGAGGTCTATGACGACGCAAACGAGACCATAGAAGATCAAAAAGAAGATATCATCGACTATCTCTCAAGGGCTAGATTTGGTGATGGTAAGCTTGGTTACTTTAGTCTCTCAACAATAGATGGTGTGGTTATTGCAAACCCTGGTATACCTGAATTTAATGGACAAAATAGGCTTGATGCAACTGATGCAAATGGCTATAAATATGTAAAAGAGCTTATCGAAAAGGCTAAGCAAAATAGTAATGGAGACTTTGTAAATTTTGTTGCGAAGTCAAAGGATGGCAATACTATAAGAAAGATAGCACGTGGACAAAAGCTAAATTTATTTCATGAGGATGTGCTTTTGATGTCTGTTGTTGATCTTGAGGGCATGTATAAAGAGATAGATAAAATTTCAGCTACCATGCAAAATGATGCCAATGCAAACACTACAAATTTCATCGTCATAGCCGTCATAGTTTTAATCATCTCACTAATAGTTGCCATGCTCTACTCTAAATTTTCTATCACAAAACCGCTAAATGAGCTAATCTTGCGAGCTACAAACCTCTCAAGCGGCGATGGCGATCTAACAAGAAAACTAGAAGTTGTAGGCAAAGATGAGATAGCAAAGGCAAGCGAAGCCATAAATAAATTTATAGAAAAAGTAAGGGTTTTGATCTCAGAAGCTAAAAATATCTCAAACGAAAACAGTTCTATCGCAAACGAGCTTAGCTCAACCTCAGTCCAAACTGGTCGCGGGGTAGAAAACTCAAGCAAGATAGTTGAGGACGCTGGGAAGGATTGCACTGAGATACAATCATATATGAAAGAGTCAATCGAAGTTGCAAAAGGCGGCAAAGATGATCTTCAAAAGGCGCTAAGCTACGTTGATGAGACGCTAAATACCATCTCAAATTTATCTTCAGAGATCGCTCAGACATCAGATATAGAAAATCAAATGGCTGGCAAGATCGAGCAGCTTAGCCGTGATGCCGAGCAGGTTAAATCAGTCCTTGTGGTTATCAACGACATAGCAGATCAGACAAATTTACTAGCCCTTAATGCAGCCATTGAAGCAGCACGTGCAGGCGAGCATGGACGTGGATTTGCAGTCGTTGCAGATGAGGTTAGAAAGCTAGCTGAGCGCACTCAAAAGAGCCTCACTGAGATAAACGCAACTATCAACGTCATCGTTCAAGCGATAAATGAAAGTAGCGAGCAAATGAGTATAAACTCTAAGCAAATAAGCGAGCTAATAGGCGTGGCAAACAACGCGCAAAAGACCATACGAGATATGAGTGATATCATGAGATCAGCCATAGGACTATCTGATAAAACTATCGAGGACTATATAAAGACCGGCAAGGATATTGACGATATAGTAAAAAACATGGAGGGCATAAGTCAAATTTCATCTCAAAGTGCAAGAAGCGTAGAAGAGATAGCTTCAGCTGCTGAGCATCTAAACAAGATGACAGATACGCTAAATGCAAAACTTGGCGAATTTAGAACTTGATTTGTGTGGTAAATTTTAAATTTAAAGGCAATTAGTGGCTCAAAAACTGGTCTTAATAGGGGCTTCTACAGGAGGCCCAGGTCATATAAAAAAACTATTAAAAGATATAAATTTAAATGGTGCGATGGTCGTCATAGCTCAGCATATGAATAAGATGTTTATAAACTCATTTGTCACGCAAATGGGCAGGGAGTGCAATATAAATGTTGAAATTCTAAGCGAAAAGACAAATTTAAGAGAAAATATCGTCTATATCTGTGATCAAAATTTTGAAATTTCAGCGACTTTGCCAGTTAGCGCAAAGCCACAACCTGAGATAAAAACGATATACACGCCAAATGTTGATGTGCTTTTTAACTCAGGCACGCAGATCGCCAAAAATGTAAATTTACTAGCGATCTTGCTAACTGGTATCGGCGATGATGGTGCAGCTGGGCTTGATAAGCTCTACAAAGCAGGCGCAAAATGCATAGCTGAAAACGAAGAGAGCGCCATAGTTTATGGCATGCCAAAGCGTGCTAAGGAGCTAAATCAAAATTTAAAATCGTTAAATTTAATGATGATAAGAAAAGAGCTTGAGGAGTTTTTAAATGCTTTTTAACAAAGTGAATAAACAAAGCGAAGTTTTAGAGGCAAAAGCACCAAGCGACATGGAAGGATTTAACGAATTTATGAGCACTATAAAGACGCTTTGTGGGGTCGATCTGGAGCCAAAGAGAGACATCACACTGCAAAGAGTTAGTATATTTGCCAAAAATCGCCAGATAAAAAGCTTTAAAGATCTAGTTTCGATGATAAGATTTGACACGCTACTCAGGCAAGATCTTTTAAATTTAGTCACCGTAAATGAGACATATTTTTATAGAGAGCTAGCCCAGCTAAAAGACGTGATCTACTACGCAAAAGAGCTTGGGGAGGCTAGAATTTTATGTGCGCCTTGCTCAACTGGCGATGAGGTCTATTCGCTTGCGATGCTTGCTTATGAATTTGGCCTTAAACAAAGTGATATCCAGCTAACTGGCATCGACATAAACTCAGAAGCTATACAAGCTTGTAGCGTCGGATGCTATGGCGAGAGGAGCTTACACAGGCTAAGCGAGTTTCAAAAAGAGAGATTTTTTACAAAAAAAGATGACAAATTTTTCATCAAAAAAGAAATTTTGCCAAGGTGTGAGTTTAAAATTTTAAATGTCTTTGACGATGCGATGTTTAATCTTGGTAAATTTGACATCGTCCTTTCAAGAAATATGATGATATATTTTGACGATGCGTTTAGGCTAAAGTGCGTAGAAAGACTTCACAAACTACTTAAACCAGAGGGCAGGCTCTACGCAGGACACGCTGATCTTGTGCCATACACCCCACTTTACACAAAGCGTTTTTCAAACGGAGCTACATATTACGAGCGTGCTTAAGGGTTAAATTTAACCCAGGCCGCTTTGCCCTTAGAAAGTTTTTATCAATTTTTGGCTAAAATCCCACAAGCTAAATTTAAGGATAAAAATGAAAGACAATCTACTTGAATTAACTCAAGATATCGCTTCAGTTGATATCGAAGATTCTATAAAAAATAGCTATCTTGACTACTCTATGAGCGTCATCGTCGGACGTGCTTTGCCTGACGCTAGAGACGGACTAAAGCCAGTTCATAGAAGAATTTTATACGCTATGGATAACCTCGGTGTTGGCAGCAGAAGTGCCTATATGAAGTCAGCTCGTATCGTCGGCGAAGTCATCGGTAAGTACCACCCACACGGCGACACAGCGGTTTATGACGCACTTGTTCGTATGGCTCAGAAATTTTCTATGCGTTATCCAGTCGTTGATGGACAAGGAAACTTTGGCTCGATTGATGGTGACAGCGCAGCTGCGATGCGTTATACCGAAGCTAGAATGACCATGCTTACTGAAGAGCTTTTAAAAGATATTGACAAAGATACGGTTGATTTTGTACCAAACTACGACGATAGAGAGGTCGAGCCAGATGTTTTGCCTAGCCGTGTGCCAAATTTATTATTAAACGGCTCAAGCGGTATTGCGGTCGGTATGGCGACAAATATCCCACCACACAGCCTTGATGAGCTAATAGACGGTCTTTTGCTACTTCTTGAAAACAAAGAGGCGACACTTGAAGAGGTGATGGAATTTATAAAAGGTCCAGACTTCCCAACTGGCGGTATCATCTTTGGTAAAAAAGGCATCATAGAGGCCTACCGCACAGGTCGTGGCAGGGTCAAACTAAGAGCCAAAACTCACATAGAAAAAAAGCCAAACAAAGATGTCATAGTAATCGACGAGCTACCTTATCAAACAAACAAAGCAAGGCTTATCGAGCAGATCGCTGAGCTTGTAAAAGATAAGCAGATAGATGGCATAAGCGAGGTTAGAGATGAGTCTGATAAGGACGGCATTCGCGTAGTCATCGAGCTAAAACGCGACGCGATGAGCGACATCGTGCTAAATAATCTCTTTAAATCAACCACGATGGAGAGCACTTTTGGCGTTATTATGCTTGCTATTAATAACAAAGAGCCAAAGGTATTTAACCTTATTGAACTACTTAAGCTATTTTTAAATCACAGAAAAACAGTCATCATTAGAAGAACGATATTTGAGCTTGAAAAAGCGCGCGCAAGAGCCCACATCTTAGAAGGTCTAAAGATCGCACTTGATAACATCGACGAGGTGATCGAGCTTATTAGAAATAGTGCCGATACAGCCGTTGCTAGAGAAGGCTTGATGAGTAAATTTAACCTCTCAGAGCTTCAAGCAAACGCTATCCTTGATATGCGTCTAAGCAAGCTTACAGGCCTAGAGAGAGAAAAACTAGAGGCCGAACTAGCTGAGCTTATGGCTGAGATCGCAAGACTTGATGAAATTTTAAAGAGCGAGACATTGCTTGAAAATTTGATCAAAGAAGAGCTTCTTGAGATCAAAAATAAATTTAAAGTACCAAGAGTGACTGAGATCGTTGATGACTACGATGATATCGACATCGAAGATCTCATACCAAATGAAAATATGGTCGTAACCATAACTCACCGCGGCTACATCAAGCGTGTGCCAAGCAAGCAGTATGAGAAGCAAAAACGCGGCGGCAAGGGCAAAGTAGCGGTTACGACATACGATGATGATTTTATAGAGAGCTTCTTTACTTCAAATACCCACGATACGCTTATGTTTGTGACTGACCGCGGACAGCTCTACTGGCTAAAAGTCTATAAAATCCCAGAGGGAAGCCGCACAGCAAAAGGCAAAGCAGTTGTAAATTTGATCCAGTTGCAGCCTGATGAGAAGATCAAAGCGATCATCCCAACGACCGACTTTGACGAGAGTAAATCGCTAGCGTTCTTCACTAAAAATGGCATCGTAAAACGCACAAATTTAAGCGAGTTTAAAAACATCCGCTCAGTTGGCGTAAGAGCTATAAGCCTTGATGAGAACGACGAGCTAGTAACTGCACTCATCGCCCAAACATACGATGATATGCCAGTAACTGACCCTGAAAATGAGCTAAGCGTTGAGACAGAGGTGCTTGAAGTTGAAGAGCTTCAAAACGAGATCGATGAAGATAATGTAAATGCCGAAGAGGACGCAAACTCAGGCGATGAGACAATGCTATTTGTCGTTACCAAAAAAGGTATGTGCCTTAAATTTAAGATCAGCAAAGTTCGTCAAATGGGAAGAACTGCACGCGGCGTAACTGGTATCAAATTTAAAGAGCCAGGCGATGAGGTCGTAGGTGCAGCAGTCATCGAAAGCAATGATCAAGAAATTTTAAGCATATCTCAAAAAGGTATCGGTAAGCGCACAACCGCTGATGAGTACCGCTTGACAAACCGCGGCGGCAAAGGCGTCATCTGCATGAAGCTAACAAGTAGAACAGGCGATCTAGTGGGCGTTGTGATGGTTGATGAAGAGCAAGATCTTATGGCTCTAACATCAAGCGGCAAGATGATAAGAGTTGATATGCAAAGCATCCGCAAAGCAGGACGTAACACAAGCGGCGTTATCGTCGTAAATGTAGATGGCGATGATGTTGTAAGTATCGCAAGATGCCCTAAGGCAGATGATGGCGAAGATGAGGACGAAGCACCAAGCGAAGATATGGGGCTTTTGGAATAAATTTTGCTATTAAATTTTAAATAAAAGCATAAAAAAGGTTGTTTATGAAGGTTAAAATTTTATCTTTTGCTTTGATGATCGCTATTTTTGGTGGTTGCTCATTTAATGGCTTTATGGGCGAGCCAACTAGCACATCAAACCGCAACGTAGTCATCCAAAAGGTCGATAAAGACGATCTTAGAGAGGTGATGAAAAAAGAGAAGATGATATATGATAGCGCTCCAAGAGAGACCACTTTTAGAGCCACAGGCGAGGGCATAGCTCCGCTAAATTCGCTCTCATACGCTCAGTCAGTCACTCTTGCAAAAAGAGCAGCGATGGCTGATGCTTATTCGCAGCTTGCTGGTAAGCTTTACGGCGTAAAGATCAACGCTGAAGACACCGTAAGAGACGCGATGCTAAACGACTCATCTATCACTTCAAAGGTTCAAGGTCTTGTCAAAAACGCAAGGATCGTGAATGAAAATTTCAAAGACGGGCTTTATAAGGTAAATATGGAGCTTAAGATAGACGAAGATAAGTGGCGAGAAGTCTTTTCTTACTAACGATACTTTTAAATTTCGCCTTTTGCCTAGAGGAGTTTATCTTCTGGGCGAAGGTCGATACAAAAAATCAAATAGTTTCCTTTGAGGAAATTTCATTTTCAAAGGCGATGACTCTCTCGCCAAATCCAAAACCAAAATTTCTTTGTCAGATAGATGCTTTTAAAGATGAAAACACCACAACTCTTGGCTTTTTAAATTTACACAAAGATGAAATTTTTGACTGCTTTGCCTTAAGAAAAGTGATGATAAAAAATGAGCTAAATGTCAAAAATGCGCAGGTCACAAATGCTTCAAATTTGAAAATTTTGCCAGTTAGATTTATGGTGGAATTTAAGCCAAAATCCGCTATCATCGGCACACTTCAATAAAAAAGAGATCAAATGAATATCGTCATAGTAGAAGATGACATCAATATGCGAAAGTCGCTTGAGATCGCACTTGGCGAGTATGAAGAGCTAAACATCAAGAGCTACAAGAGCGCAGTTGAAGCTCTAAAAAAGCTAAGTGACGACACTGATCTAATCATCACCGACATAAACATGCCAAAGATGGACGGACTTGAGTTCATTAAAGAGCTAAACGGCAAATTTGACGTCATCATAATGACTGGTAACGCGACACTTAACAAGGCGATCGAGAGCGTTAGGCTCGGCGTGAAAGACTTTTTAACAAAGCCATTTGACGTCTCAACGCTATATGAAGCGATAAAAAGGGTAGAGGCGCTAAAGCAAAAGACTCCAAAAAGCATAAAAAAAGTTGAAACCAAAAGCGAAAATAACGGCTTTTTAGCCACTTCAAAGGCGCTTGAAGCGACGCTAAATATCGCGCTAAAAGCTGCAAGAACAGACGCTTCTGTCATGCTTAGTGGTGAAAGTGGCGTTGGCAAGGAGGTCTTTGCTAAATTTATCCACGCAAACTCACCTAGAAAAGACGCTGCATTTATCGCTTTAAATATGGCTGCGATCCCTGAAAATTTGATAGAAAGTGAGCTTTTTGGCTTTGAAAAGGGCGCCTTTACTGACGCTGCGACCACCAAAAAAGGGCAGTTTGAGCTGGCAAATGGCGGAACGCTATTTTTAGACGAGATCGGCGAGATGCCTATAAATTTACAGCCAAAATTGCTTCGTGCCTTGCAGGAGCGCGAGATAACAAGACTTGGCGCTACAAAGAGCGAAAAGATAGACGTTCGCATCATCTGCGCTACAAATGCAAATTTAGAGCTTGCGATGAAAGAGGGTAGGTTTAGAGAGGATCTTTTCTACCGCCTAAACACGATCCCACTTTTCATCCCGCCACTTCGCGAGCGAAAGGATGAAATTTTGCCTATCGCGCAGGATGCTTTGGACAAATGCTGCAAAGAGTATGGCTTTGAGGCTAAAAATTTCTCAAAAGCAGCCAAAGAGGAGCTTTTGGTCTATGACTACCCAGGCAACATAAGAGAGCTCATCTCAGTCGTGCAGCGTGCAGCGATACTAAGCGAGGGCGATGAAATTTTGCCAAAAGATCTATTTTTGCAAGCAAGAAGTAAAAAATAGGTAAAAATTTAAGTTTTTGGCTAGTAAAATTATGCAAATTAAGAAAATTAAAAGAAACCAAGGAGAGCAGATGAGAAAATTTAACGTAGCGGTCGTTGGTGCTACTGGAGCGGTCGGCGAAGAGCTTTTTAGAGTTATGGAGGAGGTTGATTTCCCAGTTGGTGAGCTTTTGCCACTTGCAAGTGCAAAGAGCGTTGGCATGGAGATCGAATTTAAGGGCAAACACTACAAAGTAAAAGAGCTAACCGAGAAAGTTTTTAGCGAGCACGAGATCGATATCGCATTTTTTAGTGCAGGTGGCTCAGTTTCAGAGAAATTTGCCAAATTTGCAGCTGACAGCGGCGCGGTAGTTATCGACAATACTAGCCATTTTAGGATGGATAAAGATATCCCGCTAGTCGTGCCTGAGTGCAATCCAAGTGACATCGCCATGTGGAAAAACCGCGGCATTATCGCTAATCCAAACTGCTCAACTATCCAAATGGTTCAAATTTTAAAACCACTAAATGACGCTTTTGGCATCAATAGGGTCGATGTTTCTACCTATCAAGCAGCAAGCGGCGCTGGCAAAGAGGGCATGGAGGAGCTTGTTGTTCAGATGCAAAAGTTTTTTGAATTTAAGCTTGATGAGTGCGAGCCAAAGGTCTTTGCGCACCGCCTAGCGCTAAATGTGATCCCTCACATCGACGTCTTTTTGGATAATGACTACACAAAAGAAGAGATGAAAATGGTCAATGAAACGCAAAAAATTCTTCACAAAGATATCGAAGTGAGCGCGACATGTGTGCGTGTGCCAGTGCTTAGAAGCCACTCTGAGGCGATCACCATCCACTTTGACAAAGACGTGAGCGCAGATGCAGCAAGAGAGGTTTTAAGCAAAGCTCCAAGTGTCGTCGTAGTCGATAATCCAGCTAAAAAAGAGTATCCGATGCCTACTATCTCAAGCGATACAAACGAGACTTATGTTGGCAGGATCAGGGTTGATAACTTTAGAGCAAATGTGCTTCACCTTTGGTGCAGTGCCGATCAGATCCGTGTTGGAGCTGCGACAAATGCCGTTAGGATCGCACAAAAATGGACCATGATGCAGGAGTAGTTTGTAAATTTATTTTTAGGCTAGAAAGGATTAAGCTTCTAGTCTAAATTTATCTTGCAAGCTCGTCTAATAAATCTTGCAAAGTAACGTTTTTTAGCTCGTTTTCTAGGGCAGTTTGTGCTCTTAAAAAGTGCCCAGACAAAAGCTCCTCTATCCTACCGCCGACTGGGCAGGCTTTGGGCGAGTCAGAGTGAATTTTAAAAAGTTTTTCTTTGTCGTTTACTGCGTTAAAAATTTCAAGCAAATTTATATCTTTTGGCTCTTTTGTAAGGCTCACCCCACCAACTCCAGCTGCGACATTTACGAGTCCTGCAGCCTTTAGTGTGCCAAGTAGGCGCCTAACGATAACTGGGTTTGTGTTTATGCTGCCAGCTATAAATTCGCTAGTAACCTTCTCATTTTCAAAAAATTTAGCACACAAAAGCGCGTGTATCGCGGTTGAAAATTTAATGCCAATTTGCATGATCGTCCTTAAATTTTTCGTGATTATACTTAAATTTTCTGCCAAAAATAGCCAGCTAAATTTGACTTACGAGCCTTCGCAGCTCTCAAATTTATAAACTTACGCTCTCTCGCCGACCGCAGTAAAACGCTTTTGGATAAATTTCTTGTTTTTTAGCTCGTCAATGATCGCAAGCGCAAGGTCTGCGTAGCTTATGTAGCTCTCATTTTTTGAGTTTAGTATGAGATCATCCCCGCCAAGCACGTATTTGCCCGTGCGAGCGCCGTTTGCGTCGTAGTCTCCTGCTGGACTTACGTATGTCCAAAGCACATTTGTGCTACCTTTTAGCTCAAAATAAGACTCTGCCGTAGCCTTTGCCACGCCCATATATGCAGCTGGAAAGTCTGGGGTGTCCATGAGCATAGTGCCTTTGCTATCAACAAATAACGTGCCAGCGCCGCCAACTACGATGAGCCTTGTGTTAGTGCCTTCTAGTAAATTTACTAGGTGAGCGGCCACTTTTTTGTGAAGCGGGAAAGTCTTTTCGCTCCATGCTGCAAATGCGCTGATAACTGCGTCAAAGCCAGTTAAATCAGCCTTTGTAAGCTCGAAAATATCTTTATAAACAACCTTTACGCCTTCGTTTTTATACTCTTTGTTTCTAACGATCGCAGTAACGTCGTAACCTTGTTTTAGCGCTTCTTTTACTAAATTTGCGCCGCTTTTGCCGTTTGCACCTATGATTGCTATATTCATTGTTTCTCCTTTAAATTTGATTTGTTTGATCGCACAGTCGATACGCATTTTAAATTTACGCTCGCACTTTGTGTTCTTGCCTCGCTAAATTTACAGCCAGCTTGGCTTTACGTCTTCAACTATCACGCCGTCAGTCATGGTGTATTGCTCTAGACTACCGCGTTTTGTCTGGATGCAGATCATTTTGATACCGTTTTTGCCAGCTTTAAAGCACCTTTTGCCATCTGGATCTATGCGCACTGCGTCGCCTTTGCCTACTTTTATCACTTCGCCATCGATGAAGAGCTCGCCATCGCCATCAGTGATGATGTAAAGCTCCTCGTTTTGCTTGTGCGCATGGACAAATGGCACGCTCACATTTGCCGCAAATTCGTTTATAGATACCTCACAGCCAGTTAAATTTAAAGCCTCTTTTAGCTCGACTCTTGGCTCGTTTGCGACCTTTGCAACTTGATAATTTTTCATTTTATTCTCCTTGTTTTTTATGTTGTAATATTTTTATTTACAACTGATGAGCGAAGTATAGTGATTTTTTGTTGTAATGTCAAGAGTTACAACAAAAATTTTTCAAAATTTATAAATTTTGGCTAGAATTCGCGAAAATTTTAGGAGTAAATTTGCAAAATAACGCCTTTAAAACGCTAAAGAGCATAGCGACCGAGCATAACAAAAAGCTCATTTTGACCTTTGCTTTGGTGCTAGCAGAGAACGGACTTTTTCTAGCATACCCAATATTTGCGGGCTTTGCGATCAACGCAATCATGCAAGGAAACACATCAAATTCCCTTATTTACGCACTTTTTGTGCTCATAGCGTGGCTTGTAGGAGCCATTAGACGCCGCGTGGATACGCAAGTTTTTGCAAATATCTACGCAAAGCTTGCTGTAAATGTCATCATGAATGAAAAACAAAATGCCAAAGACGACTCCGCCATCATCGCCAGAGTAGCGCTCTCGCGAGAGTTTGTAAATTTCTTTGAGATGCATTTTCCTATGTTTTTTACATCGGTCATTTCGATCATCGGCTCAGCGTTTATGCTCATTTTTGTCGAGCCAAAGGTCGCTATGGCGTGCTTTGTAGTGATGACCTTTTTTCTTATATTTTTGCCAAGATATATCAAGAAAAATGACGACCTTTATCTTCGCTTAAATGACCGCCTAGAAAAAGAGGCAAAGGTTATAGGTGTTTTTAATAAAAGCACGCTAAATAGGCACTACGATGTCGTTTCTAAATTTCGTATAGCGATCTCAAACAGGGAGGCGTTGAGCTATTTTATCATCGGCATTAGCGCTTCGCTACTCTTTTTGGTGGCGATAATAGTGCTAAGCTCGCAGCAGACAAATGCCGGCCACATCTACTCTGTGATGACCTATATATGGAATTTCGTCATCAGTCTTGACGACTCACCAAAGCTCATCGAGGAGTTTTCAAATTTAAAAGATATAGGCAAGAGGATCGACGCCCAAAAGAAGGATAATGATGCACAACAAGAGCGTTCTTAGAAATTCATTTTTTCTAATTTTCACGTTTATGATAGTTGAGGCCGTTTTTGGCTTCGTTTCAAACTCGCTTGCGCTCATTAGCGACGCATTTCACATGCTCTCAGACGCTGCGGCTCTCTTTTTGTCGCTGGTCGCTTTTAAGATCGCAGAAAAAAAGGCAAATTTACAAAAGACCTTTGGCTACAAAAGGGTCGAGATCATCGCCGCTTTCATAAATGCTATCGCTCTTATCGCGCTTGCCGTTTTTGTCATAGTCGAAGCGATCATCAGGCTTTTTAACGAGCCAGAGATAGAGGCTGAAACGATGCTTTTTGTTAGCATTTTGGGGCTTGTGGTAAATTTAGTCGTAGCCATTTATATGCATAAAAGCGCTGATACAAAAGAAAATTTAAACATGAAAGGTGCTTATTTGCACGTGCTTGGCGACACGCTTGGCTCAGTTGGCGCCATTATTGCGGCGATTCTTGTGATGAAATTTAACTTCACGCAGGCCGATAGCATCGCAAGTATCTTTGTCTCGCTACTCATCATAAAAAGTGGCGCTAGCTTGCTAAAAGATAGCTTTAATATCCTGATCGAAGCGGTGCCGCTTAAGCTTGATACGGATGAAATTTTAGGCGTTATAAAGGGTGTAGATGGCGTTAAAATCGTGCATGACCTGCATATCTGGGCGATAAATGCTGGCACAAACGCGCTCATAGCCCACGTGGTGGTGGATGATGCGTTAAGCGTGGCTGAAATTTCAAAGATGATAAAGCGCATCGAGCACGAGCTTTCTCACGTTGGCATCGGCCATGTCACGCTTCAGTTTGAGAGCGAGAGCCTTGGACATAAAGACGATCTCATCTGCGAGCTAAAAAGTGCGCATAAAGACGAGCATTTTGGGCATTATCACTAAAATTTGACGCAAAAGGTTTAAATTTAATGTTTCGCATAAAAAATGAATATCTAGTAGTCGTGGCTATGTGCTTGCTTGGTATTTTTATGGATATGGTTCCTCTTATCGCAGTAAATTTCGTAGTAGCCTTGATATGCGCTCTATTTTGTATGAAAAAGGATTATATATTTATTTTAATGCCATAGATGCTCCGTTCGAACAACCAGAGCTTTGGACTTATCACGTGCCAGCGCTGGCAACTGCGACATACGGGCTTAGCGCTTTAGTTTATGCTTCAGCTTTTCTTGCTTTTTTGCCACTTCTTGCTTATCTTTATTTTTTATATTCACTTTGCGTTGTGCTCTGCGCTTTGCGTAAAAGTTTAAGAGCTAAATTTGAGCTTTAAATTTAAGCCTTGCTAGCCTAGCAAACTCATTTTTACTCAACTTTAACGATTTTTTTTATAAAATCGCCTAAAATTTAACTAGGGATTTCATGAAAAACATTAGAAACTTTAGCATCATCGCTCACATCGACCACGGCAAAAGCACGCTTGCTGATCGCCTCATTCAGGAGTGTGGCGCTGTAAGCGACCGTGAGATGAGCTCGCAAATCATGGACACGATGGACATCGAAAAAGAGCGTGGCATCACGATCAAGGCCCAGTCTGTCCGCCTAAACTACGCACTAAATGGGCAAAATTTTGTTCTAAATTTGATAGACACCCCAGGACACGTCGATTTTAGCTATGAGGTGAGCCGTAGCCTAGCTAGCTGCGAGGGCGCGCTGCTTGTTGTGGATGCCAGCCAGGGCGTGGAGGCGCAAACCATCGCAAACGTCTATATCGCGCTTGAAAACAACCTAGAGATCATCCCAGTCATCAACAAGATCGACCTACCAGCGGCTGACCCTGCTAGGGTAAAAGACGAGATCGAGCACATCATCGGACTTGACTGCTCAGGAGCGATCGAAGTGAGCGCAAAAACGGGCGTTGGCATAAAAGAGCTGCTTGAAGCGATCATCACGAGGATCCCTGCGCCAAATGGCGACGCAAGCAAGCCTACAAAGGCGCTAATCTACGATAGTTGGTTCGACAACTACCTTGGCGCGCTTGCTCTTGTGCGTGTTTATGATGGTGAAATTTCAAAAAATGACGAAATTTTGGTCATGGGCACGGGCAAAAAACACATCGTGCTAGACCTCATGTATCCAAATCCTATAGCTCCGATCAAGACCAAAACGCTTAGCGCTGGCGAGGTTGGCATCGTTGTTTTGGGGCTTAAAAACGTTAGCGACGTGCAAGTTGGTGATACGATAACGCAGTCAAGAAATCCGCTAAAAGAGCCAGTTGGCGGCTTTGAGAGGGCTAAGCCATTTGTTTTTGCGGGACTTTATCCTATTGAAACTGATAAATTTGAAGATCTGCGTGATGCGCTGGATAAGCTAAAGCTAAATGACAGCTCTATAAGCTATGAGCCAGAGACCTCGGTCGCACTTGGATTTGGCTTTAGGGTTGGCTTTTTAGGCCTTCTTCACATGGAGGTCGTCAAAGAGAGGCTGGAGCGCGAGTTTGACCTAGATCTCATCGCCACAGCGCCGACTGTGACTTATGAAGTCATCCAAACTGATGGGCTAAATTTAAAAATTCAAAACCCAAGCCAGTTGCCGCCTGTAAATAAAATAGACTCGATCCTTGAGCCATACGTGAAAGCTACTATCATCACGCCAAGCGAGTTTTTGGGCAACATCATCACGCTCTTAAACAACCGCCGCGGCATACAAACAAAGATGGACTACATCACGACTGACCGCGTTTTACTCGAGTATGATATACCGATGAACGAGATCGTTATGGATTTTTATGACAAGCTAAAGTCAAGCACCAAAGGCTACGCGAGTTTTGACTACGAGCCAAGCGACTACCGCGTGGGCGATCTAGTGAAGCTTGATGTCAAAGTGGCCGGCGAGACGGTCGATGCGCTCTCTATCATCGTGCCTGAGAGCAAGGCGCAGACAAAGGGTAGAGACTTTGTAAAGGCGATGAAAGAGATCGTGCCTCGTCAGCTCTTTGAAGTGGCGATACAAGCTAGTATCGGCAATAAAATAATCGCTCGTGAGACCGTGAAATCAATGGGTAAAAACGTCACAGCCAAGTGTTATGGCGGCGATATCACGCGTAAGAGAAAGTTGCTTGAAAAGCAAAAAGAGGGTAAGAAGAGGATGAAGGCGATAGGTAAGGTGAATTTGCCGCAGGAGGCATTTCTCTCTGTCTTAAAAATAGACTAGCGGCGTGTCGTGAGCGCCTTTGAATGAGCTTTAAATTTTCTCTCTTCGATGGACTATTTGTCCTATCTTGATCGAAAATTTATGCGCAACATCCAAAATCATCTCACGACATTATGACTTGTCTTATGCTGTTTTTATAGGTTTAAATGCTAAATTTACAAAAAGGAGTGCTATGCCGTTTGTGAAAATTTGCGTGACAAAAGAGAATGATAGCCCAAGTGTGGAGCAAAAAGAGAAGATGATAAGCGGAGTTACAAAGCTAATAAGCGAAATTTTAGGTAGAAGCGCTCAAAATACCGTTGTCATTATCGATGAGATCGATACGAACAACTACGGCATCGCAGGCGAGAGCGTGAAAAATCTCCGCAAAAAACAAAAGGAGCAAAAGGAAGTGAAATGCTAAGAGCGACATTATTAGCAGTTTTTGCAGCCATCTTTCTAACTGGCTGCGTGGCAAAAGCTAGCCTTTGTCTATCGTGCGAGGGCATAGACGGCGTGCAAAGTTCGAGCATAAGCAGCCAAGATAAGACCTATTTTGAAGAGGTTATGAGGATCCCAGCTGACTGCAGCGCTTGTAAGGGCAGGGGCGATGGCGTCTTTATAAATGGCGTCAAGTATAGAAGTGACGTGGCGATAAATTGCTGCTTAGAAAAAAATATGATCGACATAAATGTTGGACTAAAAAAGGTCTATTTTCATAGGATTGTGGATGCTAGAAGCAGTGCAAGGTCGATTTATTACACAAGAGAAGATGGTAGCGGCGTAGTCTTTAACTCAAACCCACGCCTTGAAGTGCTCTTTTATATGTTTTTAAAACGTGAGCTAAATTCGCGTGGCATCGTGGTCGTGGATACGCAAACATCGCCTTATACATATAGGCTTGATTTTAGATTTGACGAGCTTAGAGGCACTTACTCAAGAAGCTCTGAAATTTTAAACGGACATCTATACGGCGAGCTTGTGCTTTCAGATATAAATTTCAAAAAACGAATCCCTATCTCGACTAGACACCACGTGGAGGAGCTTGAGGCGTCAAAAAGTGGTCAGTTTGACTTCTTTATCGCGCTTTTAGTCAAGCAAGCTGCCATAAAAGTGGCTGATGAGATCACTAAACTTTGAAAGGAAAAATATGAGTAAATTTAAATTTCTAGCTATCTTTGGACTTTTTGTCCTATTTTTGAGCGGTTGTGCGCCTACTCAGACGGTGCTTGCGTTTGATCCTTATAAGGCTATTGTTTCAAATCAACAAAGCAATGGTTTTGAGGTCTATATAAGTGCGGTGCATGATAGTCGCAAAAACAAAAGCATTATTGCAACCATAACTGATGATAAGGGTACCGTGGATGAATACGTCGTGCTTCAAAACGATCTCGCGACCTATTTTGGCGATTCTCTTAAAAAAGAGCTCATAGCTCATGGTGCAAATGTAAATGGCATGGGTGGCGTTGTGGTTGAAGTTTTCATAAACGAATTTGAAGCAAATATGAGCGGATACAACAGCGACAACACAAGGGGCAAGATAAAGATCACTCTTAAAATCCAAAAAGGCGATCAAAGCATCATCAAAAATATCTCAAACAACCAAACCAAATTTGAGCTAGTTCGCACTGGCGGAGCATTTAAGCCATTCTTAACAGACATCATCAACGACGCCGTTAAACGCTCTGCGATCGCTATCTTAAATAGCTGATGTTTTGTGCGTTTTGCAAGAGCTTTACGCTAAAGACATTTTGTAAAACCTGCTCGCAAATTTTAAGCGAGCCAAGCCCTTTGGTAAGAGAGCTAGAGGGCTTTAAAATTTATAGCTTCTATGGCTACTCTGAGATCAAAGAGCTCATCCACTCAAAGCACCAAATGCACGGACTTTTTATCTATAAAAATTTAGCCAAATTTGCATTTAAGAAATTTGCTAAAAGCTTTAGCTTCCCAGAGCAAATTTACGCCCTGCCGATAGATGATAGAGTGCATCACGGCTACTCGCACACGGCTATTTTGGCAAATGAACTTCGTGCTAAAAACCTTAAACCTATCTTTCACGCCCTGCATGCGACAAGCAGTGTCAGCTACAGCGGCAAGGATCTTAAATTTAGACAAAACAATCCAAGAAATTTTAAAATTTTAAAAAAGATCACTGCGCCAGTTATCTTAGTCGATGACATCGTAACCACTGGCACAACGATACTAGAAGCTAGAGATACACTTCAAAAAGCAGGCATTGATGTGCTTTTTGCACTTGTTTTAGCAGATGCTAGAAACTAGGCTTTATATGAAATTTAGCTTGAAATTTTATACCTCAATAATTGTAAATAGCTATTAACCATAAAAAATTTTTGCCGATATAAACATAAAATTTACACAAAGGGATTTTGTTTATGAAAAAAGCAGCAAACAAGATAGCACTCATTATTGTGGTGCTTTTAGTTGTCTCGCTTGGCGTGTTTTCAACGGTGAATTACACAAATACCAAGGAGAGGATTTACGATCTAGCAAAGGAGTCTAAGACTTCATCTTCAAAAGTTTTGCAGTTTTATATGAATGCATTTTTTGAAGACAAGCTTGCAGCCGTTCAAAATTTTGCTAGTTACATCGAGGCGCATCCGCAAATTTTGGATGACAAAGAGGCTTTAGAAAAAGTGCTGATGAACGCAGCGCAGGTTACTGATTTTTCTGAATTTTACTTTGGTTATGCGGCTGATGGTGCTGTTTATAACGCTGTGCTTGATGGCAAAGAGCGTAAATTTATGGTTTTTGATCAGAGAAAAAACTATGATGCGAGGGTTAAAGGCTGGTACAAGGACGCTATTGCAAAAGAGGGCATCATCTTTTCAGCTCCATACACAAGCTCAGCTGGTGGCTTAAATTTAACTATCGCTAAAAAGATAGTTGTTGATGGCAAGGTCGTTGGTGTCTTTGGCGTGGATATGGGCATAGATAAGCTTGATAATGAGCTTAATAAGATAAAACCAACTCCAAGTAGCGCGATAGCTTTATTTGATTTAGAACATAAAAAGATAATTCATTTTGTTCATAAGGATCTTGTTTTATCTGATGCTAGCGAAGCTATGAAGATCATTGACGACTACTCAAACGAGTATAAGAAAAATGGCGATAAAACATTTACTTATAACCTCAGAGGCACAGAGAGACTTCTTGCTTGCGAGCTTTACGATCAAGCAAACTGGCTTGTATGTTCTGCAAACTCTTGGAGCGATTATGACGGAAGCCTTAGCAAAACACTTGTCTCACAAGTCATCTCTTCAGTTATATTTATAGTAGTCATTGTAGCGCTTCTTATATTTATCGTTAGCAGATCGCTTAAGCCACTCTCAAATATATCTGATTCGCTTATTTCGTTCTTTAAATTTCTAAACTACGAGATCAAAGAGCCAGTTAAGTCAAATATCGTTTCTAAAGATGAATTTGGCGTTATGTCTTCTCTTATAAATGAAAACATCCAAAAAATCCAAACATCTAAAGAAAAAGAGAACACCTTCATCCAAAAAGCCAACACCTTTGTAAATGAGATAAAAGATGGCAACTATGAAGCAAGCTTAGAAGCTGATACTAATAACCCAGCTCTAAATCAACTAAAAAGCACATTTAAAGATCTACAACTTGCTCTTAAAAATGCAATCTCAAGTAATGGTAAAGATGTACTTGATCTACTAAATACTTATAAAAACCAAGACTTTACAAAAAGACTTGATGATGATGGTAAGATAGCAAGTGGTATAAACTCTCTTGGCATTGAAATCTCTAAAATGCTAAATGACAATCTAAACCAAGCTCAAGTACTAGAAGAAAAAGCTAAACTTCTAGCTGAATCTGTATCAAAAGTAGCTAGCTCAGCAAACACTCAAGCAAATAGCTTACAAGAATCTGCAGCTGCAGTAGAGCAAATGTCTAGCTCAATGAATGCCATCTCTCAAAAGACAGCTGATGTTATAAGACAAAGTGATGAAATTAAAAACATCATAACTATCATTAGAGATATAGCAGATCAAACAAATTTACTTGCTCTTAATGCTGCTATAGAAGCAGCACGTGCAGGAGAACATGGTAGAGGATTTGCCGTTGTTGCTGATGAAGTTAGAAAACTAGCAGAAAGAACTCAAAAATCACTTGGTGAGATAGAAGCAAATACAAATGTATTAGCTCAATCAATAAATGAGATGAGTGAATCTATAAAAGAGCAAAGTGAAGGAATTAACATGATAAATCAATCAGTTGCTCAAATAGATCACCTAACAAAAGAAAACGTGGTAATTGCAAACCAAGCAAACGAAGTAACATCAGAAGTAGATGAGATGGCTAAAGCCATAGTTGAAGAGGTTAGGAAGAAGAGATTCTAGCTTTTTTATCCAAAGGGGGACAAGGGGACTCGAGTTACGAGGCCGTCCCCTTATCCCCCTTTTTAAATCCCCTAAACCCCTCGCACGTTAGAGGTGCATACTTTAGTGCTAACGCACTGCATGCGTTTCAAAAACTAGGATAAATTTTAAAATTAGAGCTGGCATATCATGCTTCTAAATTTAGTGGCGAATGGCTATGAGCCCTAAATTTAGTAAGTTGTTAGGGCGAGCGAGTAAGATTTAAAATTTGTCTTGCGATGTATGCAATTTATTGAAATTCCAGTAATTTTAAAATTTAATGAGCGAGTAATTTCGGCTCTGATTTTAGTGGCAAGCTTTGCGAGACCTAAAATCAGTAGCCAACTCTTACGAGTGAACGAAAGTTTAAAATTTGCAAAGAAAGCTTTATTAAATTTGTAAATTTCTTTTTATTCAAAATGGAGACAAGGAGGCTTGAGTTACGCTCTACTTGCAGTTACGAGCCTACGAAGTAAAGAAGCCCCCTTATCCTCTTTTTTGTCCCACCTCTCACCAGGTTTATGCTTGAGGAGGGCTTTAAATTTAATTTATAAAAATAATTAAGATATTTAATAAAATTTACACTATTTACCAAATAAAACATAATTTTCATCCTATTATATGTGTTACATTTCTACTCAACTATTTAAATAAAATTATAATTTATTTTTTTAAGATTGACTTGTAAAATCCCAATAAATATGTAGAAAAATTGCTTTAAACTATCGCATCATCTCTTTTATCAAGGGCTGTTTATATAAATTTTCTTAAACTAATATGTAATTTTATGTTTTAAGTTTATTAAAAATTTTATCTATGTAAATCAGGGGTAAATAAGTTTAATGAGGATAATATCTATTAAATTTGTTTAAATCTTTTAAGGAGAAAAAATGAATCGACGAGATTTCATCAAAAGTGCTGCAGCTAGTGCTGCTTGTGCTAGTGCCGGTATCGCTGTGCCAAGCTCGCTAAGTGCGGCAAACGAAGCTGAAAAAGGCTGGCGTTGGGATAAGGCTGCCTGTAGATTTTGTGGAACCGGATGTGGCATCATGGTTGCTACAAAAGAGGGCAAGATAGTAGCTGTAAAAGGCGATCCAGAAGCACCAGTAAACCGCGGTCTAAACTGTATCAAAGGCTACTTTAACGCTAAGATCATGTACGGCGAAGATAGGATAACTCATCCACTTTTACGTGTAAATGAAAAGGGTGAATTTGACAAAAAAGGCAAATTTAAGCAAGTAAGCTGGAAGCAAGCATTTGACGTGATGGAAGCTCAGTTTAGAAAGACTTATGACGAGCTTGGACCTCACGGCGTTGGCGTGCTTGGCTCTGGTCAATACACAATCCCAGAGGGCTACACAGCAGTTAAGCTTATGAAAGGCGGCTTTAGAAGCAACAGCATCGATCCAAACGCAAGACACTGTATGGCAAGTGCGGTTCTTGGCTTTATGCAAGTTTTTGGCATCGATGAGCCAGCAGGCTGCTTTGATGACATCGAGCTAACTGATACTGTCATAGCTTGGGGCGCAAATATGGCTGAGATGCACCCGATCCTTTGGGCGCGCGTGAGCGATAGAAAGCTTAGCGATCCTGATAGAGTAAAGGTCGTAAATTTAAGTACTTACTCAACTAGAACATCAAATTTAGCTGATATCGAGATCATTTTTGCTCCATCATCTGACCTTGCTATATGGAACTACATCGCTCGTGAGATAGTTTATAACCACCCAGAGATGATAGATGAAGAATTTGTTAAAAAACACTGCGTCTTCACAGCTGGGCCAGCTGACATTGGATATGGTCTTCGTCCAGACATCCACCACAAAAAATATGCTCCAAGCGAGCTAGACACAGCTGCGACTGAGAAGTCAAAGGTGCTAAGCGAGGCTGAGGGCGTTACGCTTTCTTACCTTGGCCTAAAAGCTGGCGATACACTAGAAAATAAAAATGCTGCAAAAGCTGGCGATCACTGGCAAATAACATTTGAAGAGTTTAAAAAAGCTCTTGCGCCTTACACACTTGACTTTACAGCTAAGGTAGCAAAAGGCGATCCTAACGAAGATATCAATGAATTTAAGAAAAAACTAAAAGCACTTGCTGATCTTTACATCGAGAAAAACCGCAAAGTCGTTAGCTTCTGGACGATGGGTTTTAACCAACACCAACGCGGCACATGGGTAAATGAGCAAGCTTATATGGTGCATTTCTTACTTGGTAAGCAAGCACTTCCAGGCTCAGGTGCCTTTTCTCTAACTGGCCAACCAAGTGCGTGCGGAACTGCAAGAGAGGTTGGAACATTCGTTCACCGCTTGCCAGCTGATATGGTTGTCGGCAATCCAAAACATAGAGAGATCACTGAAAAACTTTGGAAACTACCTGCTGGCACACTAAATGCCGTACCAGGCTCACACTACGTAAAAATGATGCGTGATCTTGAAGATGGCAAGGTTAAATTTATCTGGGTTCAAGTAAATAACCCATGGCAAAACACTGCAAACGCAAACCACTGGATCAAAGCAGCTCGCGAAATGGACAACTTCATCGTCGTAAGTGACCCTTATCCAGGAATTTCTGCAAAAGTAGCTGACCTTATCCTTCCAACTGCGATGATTTACGAAAAATGGGGCGCATACGGTAATGCTGAGAGAAGGACACAGCACTGGAGACAGCAAGTGCTCCCTGTTGGCGAAGCGATGCCTGATATCTGGCAGATGCTTGAATTTAGTAAGCGCTTTAAACTAAAAGATGTTTGGGGCGAGAAAAAGCTAAATGACAAAGTGACACTTCCAAGCGTGCTTGAAGCTGCAAAAGCTATGGGATATAGCGAAGAAGATACGCTATTTGACGTGCTTTTTGCAAACGAAGATGCTAAGAAATTTAGCGCAAACGATCCGATCATGGAAAACTATGACAATACTGAGGTCTTTGGCGACAGCAGAAAAGTGATCGGCTCAGATGGTAAAGAATTTAAAGGATATGGATTTTTCATCCACAAATATCTTTGGGAGGAGTATAGAAAATTTGGCGTTGGTCACGGTCACGACCTAGCTGACTTTGACACTTACCACAGAGTAAGAGGTCTTAGATGGCCAGTTGTCGATGGTAAAGAGACTCAGTGGAGATTTAACACTAAATTTGACCCATACGCTAAAAAAGCTGCTCCAAATGATAAATTTGCATTCTACGGCAACAAAAACGCAGCTCTTCCAACAGGCGATCTAAAAGGCGTAAAAAATCAAGAGAAAACTCCTCTTGCAAACAAAGCAAAAATTTTCTTCCGCCCTTACATGGATCCATGCGAGATGCCAAGCAAAGATTATCCATTCTGGCTATGTACTGGCCGTGTTCTAGAGCACTGGCATACAGGCACGATGACTATGCGTGTTCCTGAGCTTTATAGAGCCGTCCCAGAGGCACTTTGCTACATGCACGAAGATGACGCTAAAAAGCTTGGCGTAATGCAAAATGAGATCGTTTGGGTCGAGTCACGCCGTGGCAAAGTAAAAGCAAGAGTAGATCTAAAAGGTAGAAATAAGCCGCCAGTAGGTCTTGTCTATGTGCCTTTCTTTGATGAAAACGTATTTATAAATAAAGTCTGCCTTGACGCTACTTGTCCAATCTCAAAAGAGACAGACTATAAAAAGTGCGCGGTTAAAATTTACAAGGCATAAAAGTGGCTGATATGGAATTTTCAAGTAGGCGTGAAGCTTTGAAATTTGGAGCTAAGGCGGCGATCTTAGCTCTTGGCGGAGGCTTTATATGGTCACTTAGTGCCAAAGCCTCACCGCTTGTACTTCTTAGACCGCCTGGTGCGAAAGCGGAGAAGCAGTTTTTGAAAAGCTGTATTAGGTGCGGGCTTTGCGTAGAGGCCTGTCCATTTGATACGCTAAAGCTTGCAACTCTTGAAGATGGTATAAGTGTCGGTACGCCTTATTTTGAGCCTAGAAAAATTCCTTGTCATATGTGCGAGCATATCCCTTGCGTGCCAGCCTGTCCGACTGGTGCGCTGGATGCAAATTTAGTAAGCACAGCTGGCAAACTAGATATAAATAAAGCCAAAATGGGCGTTGCAGTGGTCGATATGAAAAACTGCGTGGCATACTGGGGCATACAGTGCGATGCTTGTTACAGATCCTGTCCGCTCATAGATAAGGCCTTGTATCTTGAGTATCGCCGCAACGAAAGGACGCAAAAGCATGCGTTTTTACTCCCAGTAGTTGATAGCGATATCTGCACGGGATGCGGCGTGTGCGAGCGAGCCTGTATCACCGAAAAAGCAGCCATTACCGTGCTAAACCGCGAAGTTGTGCTTGGCAAAGTTGGCGATAACTACGTCAAAGGCTGGATAAAAGAAGATGAAAGGCGCGTGGACGATGCCGACAGCAAGATAAAGCTCGACATCAAAAAGGCGACTGACTATCTAAATGGTGGTGAGCTATGAAATTTTTAATCTTAAGACGAATAACTCAAATTTCTATCCTAGTGCTATTTATCCTAGGAAATGTTTATGGAGTTAAGATACTTAGCGGAAATTTAAGCTCATCTTCGCTTTTTGGACAAATTCCACTAAGCGATCCATTTGCGGTGCTTCAAATTTTACTAGCAGGCTTTAGCGTAGGCATAAATGCAATAATTGGCGCGATCATAGTCTTTGCATTTTACGCGCTCGTCGCTTCTAGGGCATTTTGCTCGTGGGTTTGCCCAGTAAATTTACTAACCGACATTGCTTACAAGCTAAGAGAGAAATTTGGCTTTAAGGGTGAGAAAATTTTAAACGTAAGTAAAAATTTGCGTTACTACTTGCTAGCACTTGCTCTTATCTTAAGCCTTGCTCTGTCAGTGCCAGCTTTTGAGAGCATTAGCTTTATAGGTATCATCCAGCGTGGCATCATCTATGGCTCAGTTAGCGCCATTGGCATCGCCATTGGCATAGTTGCCTTTGATATGTTCGTGCTAAAGCGCGGAATTTGCTCATACGTCTGCCCGCTTGGTGCATTTTACGCGGTGATATCAAAATTTGCACTCATCAGAGTAAAACACGACGCAAATGCCTGCACAAAATGCATGAAGTGTAAGCTCGTCTGCCCAGAGGTGCAAGTGCTAGATATGATCGGTAAAGAGAGCCGCGCGGTTAGCTCAAGCGAGTGCATAAGCTGCGGTAGATGCATCGACGTTTGCGGCGACGGGGCGTTAAATTTTAGTATTAGAAATTTAAGGAGAGAAAAATGAAAATGAAAATAATGGCGCTTGGAGCACTATGCGCTGCCTTTTTAGCGGCATGTGCATTGAATAATCCAAGCATTAGTGATTCGCAAATCGGCCTTAGAAATGTTGATTTGTTAGATGATAAAGACGTTGTTTTAAAAGACATCAACTACACAAAAGAGCCAGCAGGTATGGCAAAGAGATTTGATAGATCTTTTGAAAATGCACCTCCATTTATCCCACACGACACTGAGGGTTTGGTGCCTATCACAAAAGATTCAAATATGTGCGTAACCTGCCACATGCCTGAGTTTGCAAAAGATAGCGGAGCAACTGCGATCCCAGCTTCTCACCTTTATGACATCAGAAATAAAAAAGATCTTGCAGGTAAGCTTGATGATGAGAGATATAACTGCACAACTTGCCACGTCGAGCAACAAAATGGCGTAACGCAGCTTGTTGGCAACAAATTTAAGCCTGACTTTAGAGATAAAAACGGCTCACATAAGTCAAATTTACTAGACGTTTTAAATGACGGCGTTAAGTAATGCAAAGCAGGCGCGAGTTAATTAGTAAAATTTTGGGGGCAAAACCTGCTCCCAAATTTATAGATCCACCATTTTTTAGCGGAGAATTTGACTGCGCTGGCTGTGAGGCTGGCTGCGTAAGTGCCTGTGAAAAAGAGCTTCTTAGCTTTGAAAATGAAAGAGTTGTTTTTAAAGTTAAAAAGCTAGGCTGCGACTTTTGCGAAGAGTGCGCGAAAGCTTGTCAAAGTAGCGGTCACGCGACGCTAAATTTAAGCTCACCAAAGAGCATAAACGCAAAGGTTAGCATCAATGTCGCTAGCTGCCTAGCGTGGAATGACACGATTTGCTACAACTGCCTTGATGCTTGTAAATTTAAAGCGGTTGAGTTTCTTGGTGTTTTTCGCCCTATAATCAATCAAAATTGCGTAAGCTGCGGCGAGTGCTTTGATGTTTGTTTTAAAAATTCGCTTGAGATGGAGGCTTTATGAGAGTTTTATTTTTTCTTTTTTGCTTGCTAAATTTTGTCTTTGCAAATGAGATCACAACGCCTATTAAAGAGATAGAAGCTAGTGCAAATGTGCTTGGCACCACGCTGATAAATGGCAAACTTTTTATCGCAACTGATGGTGGCACGGTTGAAATTTACGATCCAAAAGAGTCTAAATTTGATGAGATCATCAAAATGGATGATATAAAAACCTACGTTAGCGACCATGAAAGGCCAAAAATTTTAAATGTCGATGAGCTAAATGGCAAGATGCTCATCCTAAGCGAGGGCGACTACGCTACAAAGGTGCTTTATATAAGAGAAAATGGGCAGATGAGAAGCATAAAAATGGCTAATCAAGCGACAAAAAAGGCGCTATTTTTAGATGATGAGCACGTCGCACTTGCGTCAATCAGCAATGAAATTTACTTTTTAAACCTAAAAAGTGGCGAAATTTATGATAGTTTTAAGATCTCTATCGCAATGCTCTCAGACATGGAGATAAGCGAAGATAGAGGCACGCTAGCGATCGCTTGTGAGAGTGGCAAGGTCTATTTTTACAACGTTCATACTAAAAAAATGGACAAAATTTTAGACATCCACACTGATAATATCTACGACATTGCCTATAAAAATGGCGTCATGATCAGCGGAGGCACCGACAGGATCGCTGGCATCTTCTCAGCTGGGACGCTAAAAAAGATAAATACTGGCTTTTTGGTTTATGGCGTAGGACTTAGTAGCGATGGCAAGATCGCAGCTTATATGAGCGATGAGATGAGCGATGTAAATTTGGTTGATAGCGTGACTTTGGATAAGATCGCGATGCTAAAAACTGGTCAAAGCACGATAAATAGCATAGTTTTCATAAGCGACAACGAGGTCGTAACCTCTGCTTATGAGAAGAAAATTTTATTTTGGAGAGTTAGATGAATATTTCAAGCCTGATAGTCTATACGGATAATAAAAATGAGAGCGTAAAAGGCGAGATAAGCAAGCTAAAAGAGTGCGAGATCATCACTGACGCAGAAGATAGGATCGTGGTGGTCGTTAGCTCAGAGAGCATTGAAGATGAGATCAGAGTTTTTAAGATGATAGAGGGCATTAGCGGCGTGGTGAGCGTTGCGATGGTTTATAGCTACCAAGAAGACGCTCAAGAGAATAGAGAGAGGCTTGAAGCAAACGGCAAGATAAGTGAGATTTTAACAAGCGATGACGTAAAAGCCGAAGATATCGCATATGGCGGTAGTGTGCATTATAAGGTGAGGTGAAATTTAACTCCCTTTTGAATAAAAAGAAATTTACAAATTTAATCAAGCTATTTTGTAAATTTTAAAATTCCATTCACTCGCAAGAATTGACTGCTAAAATTTGGCTTCGCTTAGCGCTTAGCTCAAATTTTAAAGCCGAAATTGCTCGTTCATGAAATTTTAAAATTTGCTAGAAATTTCTTAAAAATAAATCACATGCAGTGCGAAGCACTGAAGCATGCACCTCTAACGTTGTCGGAGTTAGGGGATCGTTAAGGGGGAAGAGAGCGACGTCGTAATTCAAGCCTCTTCCCCCTTAACAAAGAAAAACAAACATTTAAATTTGATTAGATTGCTTTGCAAATTTTAAATTTTCGCTCACTCGCAAGAATTGACTACTAAAATTTGGCTTCGCTTACAGCTTAGCTCAAATTTTAGAGCCGAAATTACTCGTTCATGAAATTTTAAAATTTGTAAAAATAGCAAATTTCTATTTTTGAAATCTCAACTTTAAATTTATAAACTCTTTTATCCAAAAGGGAGACAAGGGGACTTGAATTACGAGGCCGTCCCCTTATCCCCCTTTTTAAATCCCTCTTCTGCTTGCAGTTACGAGGCAAAGCCCGAGTAAAATCCCCTCGCACGTTAGAGGTGGCATGCAATTGCGCTAAAGCACTGCATGCATTTTTGTTTAAGCTTTTTGATTATTAAATTTAAAGCAGTTGGATAAAAATTAAATTTAAAAATATTAAAATTCCAACCCAGTCTAAACTAGGTTGGAATTTATGAAGATTGATGAAGTAGTTTGATTAAAATTTATTCTTTCTTACTTCACTTACTATTGTCTTGGCCATGTTATCAACATCGCTTGTTACTTCATTGGCTTTATTGGCTATTACAACATTCTCTTTTGTTAGATTATCTATTTGAGCAACTGATTGATTTATCATATTTATTCCTTCACTTTGCTCTTTTATAGATTCACTCATCTCATTTATTGATTGAGCTAATACATTTGTATTTGCTTCTATCTCACCAAGTGATTTTTGAGTTCTTTCTGCTAGTTTTCTAACTTCATCAGCAACAACTGCAAACCCTCTACCATGCTCTCCTGCACGTGCAGCTTCTATTGCAGCATTAAGTGCTAGAAGGTTTGTTTGATCTGCTATATCTCTAATGATAGTTATGATGTTTTTGATTTCATCACTTTGTCTTATAACATCAGCTGTCTTTTGAGAGATGGCATTCATTGAGCTACTCATTTGCTCAACTGCTGCTGCAGATTCTTGAAGTGAGCTTGCTTGTGTGCTAGCACCTTGTGTAAGCTCTTTCATAGCCAAAGCCAAGGTTGTAGCCTTTTCTTCAAGCATCTTGGCATCATTTAAATTTGAGTTTAGCATAGTGCAAATTACTTCACCCATATTTGATACTCCAAGTATCATAGCTTTTAGATCGGCTTCTAGCTCGTCATTTATCT